>JBBAPO010000023.1:0-9608 GCA_040400795.1 Rhodoferax sp. | reverse complement strand
ACCCGCACCTGCCGCTGCCCCCCAGCCGGCGGTAGCCACCAAGGTGACTTACGCTGCCGATGCCTTCTTTGATTTCGATAAGTCCGTTTTGAAGCCAGAAGGTAAAGCCAAGTTGGATGACCTGGTTGGGAAAGTCAAGGGCATCAACCTGGAAGTGGTGATTGCTGTGGGTCACACTGACTCTGTTGGCGCTGATGCTTACAACCAAAAGTTGTCGGTCAAACGTGCTGAGACCGTGAAGGCCTACCTGGTGTCCAAAGGCATTGAGAAAAACCGTGTCTACACCGAAGGCAAGGGCGAGAAGCAGCCTGTAGCCGACAACAAGACCAAAGAAGGTCAGGCCAAGAACCGCCGCGTTGAGATTGAAGTGGTTGGCACGCGCACCAACAAATAAGCGCCTCACAGCGTCTAGGTAGGCCCCGGCCTGCCAATAAAAACCCCGCATCAGCGGGGTTTTTTAATGGTGGCTTTGGGCCTGCATGCCGCGAAGGGCCGCCCTGTTTTGGACAAGGTGTTTTCAAACTACCGATAATTCATTTATGAACGCCACTGTCAACGCCGACCCAGCCGAACTTGCCAAATTTTCAGACTTGGCCCACCGTTGGTGGGACAAAGATGGTGAATTTCGGCCCCTGCATGACATCAACCCCTCGCGACTGGCTTGGATCAACGGGCTGTCGCCGCTGGCAGGTGCCAGTGTTCTGGATGTTGGTTGTGGCGGTGGCATTCTGGCCGACGCCATGGCCCGCGCCGGCGCCGCCGTGACTGGCATTGACCTGGCCGCCAAGGCCCTTCGGGTAGCGCAGTTGCACGCCCTTGAAGCACAGACCACTGGTGTACATTACCGCGAGATCAGTGCCGAAGGGCTCGCGGCTGAACAAGCCGGCAGCTTTGATGTTGTCACTTGCATGGAAATGCTGGAGCACGTGCCCGACCCTGCCTCCGTCGTCCGCGCCTGCGCCAGCTTGGTCAAGCCCGGTGGTTGGGTGTATTTCTCTACCCTGAACCGCAGCCCCAAGTCCTTCCTTTTTGCCATTGTCGGGGCGGAATACCTTCTTAATCTGCTGCCTCGGGGCACCCATGACTATGCCAAGCTGATTCGGCCCAGTGAACTGGCCACTTACTGCCGTGCAGCCAGCCTGCAACTGGAACACACCCGTGGCATGGCTTACAACCCTTTGACGCGACGCACCCGGCTCAATGACGACACCAGCGTCAACTACCTGTTTGCCACCCGCAAACCGCTATCGCAGGTGACGTGATGCAAGCTGCGATGGGCTTTGAACATATTGAGGCGGTACTCTTTGATCTGGACGGCACACTGATCGACAGCGCGCCAGACTTGGGCGCAGCCGCCGACAAGATGCGGGTGGACCGGGGACTGCCCTCGCTGCCGCTCTCACATTACCGGCATATGTCGGGAACTGGCGCCCGTGGAATGATCGGCGTGGCGTTTGGCATTGCGCCAGATCACCCTGATTTTCCGGCCTTGCGCGACGAGTTTTTTAGTAATTATGAGCAGTGCATGACTGAGCGCACCTTCGCCTTTGACGGGGTTGGTGAACTGATCGCACGGCTGGTGGCCATCAATCTGCCCTGGGGTGTTGTCACCAACAAGTCGACTCGATTTGCGGTGCCCTTGACGCGTGCCATGCCATTGTTCGATTCAGCGCGGGCCTTGGTGTGCGGCGACACCACCCCGTACAGCAAGCCGCATCCGGCGCCACTGCTGGAGGCTGCGCGCCAACTTGATATCTCACCCGCCAAGTGCCTGTACGTTGGGGACGACGAGCGCGATATCGTGGCTGGGCTGGCGGCAGGCATGTACACCGTAGCTGCCGGCTACGGCTACCTGGGTCAGGCTGATCACCCATCCGCTTGGGGCGCCCACGCCCTGGTTAATTCTCCGGTGGCCCTGTTGCAATTGCTTGGCAAGGCCTAAAATATGCAACTTGGGGCTGTACTGGTTTCGACGTGGGTACGGACGCGCAGCAGGGCATGTCGAGCTGAATGGGCTCGTAAAACAGATTCAAAAAAACTAACTGCAAACGACGAACGTTTCGCACTCGCCGCTTAATCGCGCGTGAGCCTCGCAACAGCAAGCCAATAGGCTGGGCAAGGGCGATCAGGCCGCAAGGTTTGACAGTCCAGGCTGCGGGGTAATTTCATTTGGCTGGATCCACCTTGGGTAACTTAGGGTGGGTCAAGACAATAGGTTGCTGGCGATTTGCATAGCGTGCCACTGCGCGATGTGAAAAGTGAGATCCAAACCAGATGGCTACACATGTAGAACTGTTCGAAGAAGACTTGCGGACGCGGGTTCAAATCCCGCCAGCTCCACCATACATAGAAAGCCCAACTGTTTTCAGTTGGGCTTTTCTTTTGGGAAATCCTCAATGTTTACGCGCACTTATGGCGTTTGCCTCGTGACTTTTCCGCTATCAAAATCGGGTATTTTTTGCCGTTTTAGTCGGAAATTACCCTTTTTTCTCTCTCTGTTCTCAGTGAGCCTCGTGACTTTTCACAAGGCCACCTGCAATAAAATCAACCACTTACGCGGGGGTGGTTTGTAAGCGGAAATTGGTGGGCGGTAGCGACAGAGAACAGAGAATGCGTTAAATGCGCGCGTTTTGCAGCAATGTCCGCAAGGAGACAACGCTGAGCGCGATTGACCAATTTGATACGGCATTGATCTAAGCGTTGCGCGCTGACCGAACTGGGGTACATGTTGAATTTGGCTTAAAGCACCAAAAGATGAAGCTTGGAACGATGAACCATTGCGCTAACGGTGAAAGTCCAATGCCCCACACTGTAGGCATCAGGCTTGAGTAAGACCAAGCGCGCGTCACAACGGTGTTGTTCCATTCACTGAACACCGTGTAGGCAATTCCCAGGGTGCCTGCAACTAGTGCCACCGTCAGGTATCCCACTTGGGGCCAGTTTCTTGACCCAACCAAAATCAGCGCGACGGTCAGACTCAATGCAGCAATCAATACGTCACCAACCGTGCAGTGCACCACCGCAAATCCAATGGCCGACAACGTGCTTTCGCCCCACAAGGTATACAGAGGCAACTGCAGTATTTCCCAACCCAAGTTCAGGGCTGAAGTGAGCGCGAGGAATTGAAGAATCAATTTGCTTCGCGTGAGCGAAATGTGGAGCAGCTGTGATTGGTCAAACATGGAAGCGCCTAAGTTGATATAGATCAATATGTGACCTCTTGCAGTGGCTACATTAGATCGTTAGCAATAGAAAATTTCCAGCAGAGCTTTTAACTCCATGAAGTCTTTCTTCAACAGCCGTCACACACGATACACCGCTGTCGTGATGCTGTTTGTTTGGCTGATGACATTGGGGATCGGTTTTGCCAATGCATGTTTGCTTGAGGAGGCACTCGGGCACCATGCGTCTACAGCGCAAGTTCAGGCAACGCATCATGAAGATGTTGATGAGCAGGCACTAGAGTCCGACAAAGCAGTATGTCTAACGGTTTGTGAAGTGGAGCAAACTGCGGTTGTCAAGTTCAAGCAGGCAGACGTTCCTTCGGATTTGCAAGCAGCTCCTGTTGCACATTTTCCCGCTCTCACTGTTACGGTGCTCGATCTCAATGATCGTTCTGTTCCGTCAGTAGTCCCCGACTGGCGTGAGCCACCTGTGTCGATCCGCTTTCTGCGGCTGACAATTTAAATATCTTTTTGCAGCGGTTGTTACCCAGCGCACAGACGCTGGGTAGCCCGCCTGCTTTCATGGCGCTGTTCCTGTCAACGGTTTGACCGGATGCTAATCACTTCTCGCCATTTGCCCCTTTCCCTTTTTCCCTTTTTCCCCAATGGAGTTTCTATGACTAATCTTCGCTATACCGTTTTGTCGATTGCCATTGCAACAGCTTCTCTAGGAGCGTTTGGCCAGACTGCTGCAGAGCACACACAGCACCACCCCGCGGAGCCCGCGAAAAAGATCACCAAAGCAGTTGCGCCCAAAGCGCCAACGAAGTCCACAGAGGCAATGGCCGCCATGGACAGCCAGATGAAAACCATGCGTGAGATGCACGAAAAAGTGATGGCGGCCAAAACTCCTGAAGAACGTAAAGCACTCATGGGCGACCACATGAAAGCCATGCAAGACGGAATGTCCGTGATGGGAAAAATGGGTTCTATGGGTGCAATGTCCGGAATGGGCGATATGAAAGGCATGGGCGGCATGGGCGCTGACGCCAAGAAAGGCGGCATGTCGATGGACATGATGGGCCATCACGACATGATGGAAAAGCGCATGGAAATGATGACGGCCATGATGCAAATGATGATGGATCGCCTACCCGCTCCCACCACTCCTTAGATTGCTTTGGCCGCTACCGGACAGGTGCCGAATTTCCCAATCCATTTCACACAATAAAAGAAAGATTTTTATGTTGAAAAGACGAGCGCTATTCCATTTTTTGGGTGCCACCGCCCTGATGGCTACCGGTGTAGGCCACGCCAAGACGGTAGCAGTCAAGCCATTTCGCCACTACCCGTTTGACCCGGTGGCTGCAGAAAACTTTTTGCAGAAACTGTTTGTTCCAGTAGGCAGCGGTCCATTTGGTGTGCTGGATGTTGCCGGGCCACTGACCATCCGGACGACTGCGGCCAGTTTTCCCATCCTGCCAGGCAAACCATCGCCCTTCCTGCTTTACCAAACAGAGCAGTCCAGCAAGGCGTACCAAAACCCCATATTGCGCCTGGAAAGTGGTGCCAACCTCAAAGTCACGCTGCGCAATGAACTGGCAGAGCCGACCATCATTCACTGGCATGGTTTGCATACACCGGCCAAGATGGATGGACACCCTGCCAGCACAATAGCCCCAGGCCAGTCTTTTGAGTACGACTTCAAAGTGCGCAATCGTGGAGGCACCTACTGGTACCACACCCATGCGCACAAGCTCACGGCCAAACAAGCCTATAACGGCTTGGCCAGCTTCTTTCTCGTAGAGGACGAAGACCAGCGCAGGCTGGCCCAATCTATGAATCTCAAGCTGGGCGAAACGGACCTGCCGCTGGTCATCCAGGACAAGCAGTTCGATGGCCAAGGCAAACTGCACTACCAACCCAACGGGCAGGAAGCCATGATGGGATGGCTGGGCGACATTGTTTTAGCCAACTTGACGCCCAATGCCTACCAAACGGTCGCACCGCGCACCTACCGGCTGCGCATTCTCAATGGTTCCAATGCGCGTATCTACCGGCTTGCATTTCTGAAAGGTAAAGAGCGGCTGAACTACACAGTTATCGGAACCGATGGTGGGTTAATAGAACGTCCGCAAACCGTAACGGAAGCATTTTTTGCGCCGGGTGAGCGCCTGGACATTCTGTTTGATGCGGGTCAGGCGAAGGCGGGTGAGGCGGTGTTCCTCAAAAGCCTGCCGTTTGATGCCATGGAGAACGAAGGCGAAGCTGGAAGCATGCCCGGCATGGGCGAAAGCACGTCTCGTTTAAACATGGGCGCGGAGTTCAATATCCTGAAGCTGGTAGTGGCTGAAGGCGAGCGCGTGGCAACGACATTGCCAACCACGCTGTCGCAAATTACCCCCATTCCATTGGCTGGCGCAGTCAAGCGCAATATCAAGTTGTCGCTCAAGGGAATGAACTTCTTGATCAATGGTCGCACGTTCAATATGGATGAAATCGCCTTTGACGTGAAACGTGGATCACGAGAGGTATGGAGCATTAGCAACCCCAAGCTGGGTATGCCCCATCCGATTCATTTGCATGGCTTTTCCTTTCAGGTGGTTGAGCGAATCAACAGCCCGAAGCAAATCGCTGGCTTAGCGAAATTCGGGAAGGGGCGCACCGTGAGTGATTTGGGCTGGAAGGACACCGTGTTGGTCTGGCCGGGCGAGACCGTACGCGTCGCGATTGACTTCACCCACGAGTTCCCGGGCGATCAGACCTACATGGTGCATTGCCACAACCTGGAGCATGAGGACGCCGGGATGATGGTCAATTACCGGGTCACGGGGTGAGTGACTGTTGCTCTTCAACGAGAGTATTTTTCCTTTGGAGTATCAAATGAACCACAATCACACCCACGGTCTTGAACATCCGTCTGACCACCCAGATCCACCGCCTTTCTGGCGCTCCAGATATGGCATGGGACTTATGGTGTTGGGGGCCATCGCAGCCTACTTTCTATTGACAGAACATCGGGCTCACGTCTTGGGTGCGCTGCCACTGCTCATCCTGTTGGCTTGTCCCTTGATGCATGTTTTCATGCACCACGGGCATGGTGGGCATGGCCACTCCCCTCATGCGGATCAAAAGCCTAATGCCGACGGGGGCAAGTCTGTTGAACCCAAGCCTGGAGATCCATCATGAGTCACGACCAACCGGCCTACGGGCTTTGGACGCTGGTTATTTTCAATTCAGCAATTTTCATCATGTTCGCCTACAGCTTCTTCAAGCCCGCCACCGCGCGAGACTGGCGAACATTCAGCGCGTTCTCGGCGTTCATCGTGGCACTTTTTGTGGAGATGTACGGCTTTCCGCTCACCATCTATCTGTTGTCTGGTTGGCTGCAAACACAATTCCCAAGACTGGACATTTTGTCCCACAACTCGGGGCATTTGTGGTCCACGGTGCTGGGTGAAAAGGGCGATCCGCATTTCGGCGTTCTGCATATCGCCAGCTACGTGTTTCTGGGCTTCGGTTTCTACCTGCTGTCCAACGCCTGGAATGTGCTGTACCACGCGCAACGCCGACACGCGTTGGCCACGGCCGGACCCTACGCGCGAATTCGCCATCCGCAATACGTCGCTTTTGTATTGATCCTGCTGGGTTTCTTGCTGCAATGGCCCACCTTGCTGACGCTGTTGATGTTTCCAATCTTGCTGGTGATGTACGGGCGTCTGGCAGTGACCGAAGAGGCTGAAATGCGGGCGCAGTTCGGAGCAGCGTTTGATGGTTATGCCATGAGAACACCGCGATTCTTTCCGCATTTTGGCAAAGCGCGTTCGCTGACTTGATTGGGTTGCGGCCAGTTTGGTCAAATGATTTTACTAACCTTAAAGGGGTAATCCATGACAACAGTAGAACTTGCAGTTCAAGGCATGACCTGTGGCTCCTGCGTGAAGCACGTCACCAAGGCCTTGCAATCTGTCCCCGGCGTGAACCGGGTCGAGGTCGATTTGGCCAACGGGCGTGCGACGGTCGAGGGAGAGTTAGCGTCGGGGGCGGCACTTCTGATTGCGGCATTGGCTAGCGAAGACTATCCGGCCCAGTTGGCATCTGGCGCGGGGGCCACATCAGCGCCTAAAGCCGCTGGTTGCCACAACAGCCAAGGCAGCCAAACTGGTGAAGGTGGCAAAGTAGCCCAAGGCAACAAGGGCGGCTGTTGCTGCAAATAGCCCGCTTTATTTCCATTTACATCAGAGGCACCCGTATGCGCAAAATTCTTTCTATTTTTCTGGCTGCTGCTACTTTGAGCCTGTCGGGCTGTGGTTACAACACTTTCCAAAGTACGGACGAGCAAATCAAGGCCAGCTGGGCGGAGGTGCTGAACCAATACCAGCGCCGGGCCGACCTGATTCCCAACTTGATTAGCACCGTCAAAGGCGAAACCAAGTTCGAACAAGACACTTTGACCAAGGTGGTCGAGGCGCGCTCCAAAGCCACGGCCATTCAGGCTACGCCCGAGCTGGTCAATGACCCTGCGGCATTTCTGAAATTTCAACAGGCACAAGGGCAGCTGACCGGCGCTTTGTCGCGCCTGCTGGTGGTGTCCGAGAACTACCCCAACCTCAAAGCCAACCAAGCATTTCGCGATCTGCAAGCCCAACTGGAAGGCACTGAAAACCGCATCACCGTGGCACGCAACCGCTATATCAAATCGGTGCAAGACTACAACGTGACCGTGCGGTCGTTTCCCTCGAACCTGACGGCGATGGTGTTTGGTTACAAAGAAAAAGCCAACTTCACGGTGGAAAACGAGAAGGAGATTTCCCGCCCACCCACCGTCAGTTTTGACAGCCCAGCCGCCGCACCGCAGGGCGGCGCATCGGGAGCAGCCAAGTGAGTCTTCAGGGGCTGGCACGCCGACTCGGCACAGCCTTGGCGCTGTCACTGGCGATGCTGGCTCCCTGCGCCACCACGGCGCAGGTCGCGGTGCCTGCGCTTCTTGGGCACGTGACGGACCACACCAAAACCCTGGCACCGGAGCAGATTGCCGTGCTGGAGCAAACGCTGTCGGCCTTTGAGGCGCGCAAGGGCAGCCAACTGGCGGTGCTGATTGTTCCCAGCACCGCACCCGAAGAAATCGAACAATTTGCGTTGCGCGTCGCCGAGCAATGGAAGTTGGGCCGCAAAAAAGTGGACGACGGGGCCATTGTGGTGGTCGCCAAGAACGACCGTGCCTTGCGCATCGAGGTAGGCTATGGCCTGGAAGGTGTGCTCTCTGACATCACCAGCAAACGCATCATCAGCGAGACCATCACGCCCCGGTTCAAACAAGGCGACTACTTCGGCGGTATTGAGGCTGGCGTTGCGCAGATCATCAAGGTGGTAGAGGGTGAGCCACTGCCTGCCCCCAGCGGCAGGCCAACAGGAAGTTATGACGATGTCCGTCAAATGCTGCCCGTGCTTTTTATCGTGGCGCTGGCCGTCGGCGGCCTACTGCGCAGCGCTTTGGGTAAAGTCCCTGGCGCACTGGTCACGGGCGCTGTGGTGTCTGTCTTGGCCTGGTTTGTGATCGGCACGCTGTTCCTCTCCGTCGTGGCGGGCCTGGGTGCCCTGGTTTTTACCTTGGTGGGCAGCACACGCATGCTTTATGGCATCGGCGGAATGGGCGGCGGCGGTCGAGGTGGCGGAGGCGGGTTCAGAGGAGGTGGCGGCGGTTTTGGCGGCGGTGGTGCATCGGGGAGGTGGTAGTTATGGATATCTTTCGCACCATCAAACATCTGTTTTTCCTGGATTGGCAGGTGCAGCGGGCTTTTCCGAAGGCGAGCCTGGATGCCATCGCGCAAGCGATCAACGCCAGCGAGCAGACGCATGGCGGCGAAATCCGCTTTGTGGTCGAAGCCAGCTTGGAAGGCGAACCGCTCTGGAAGGGGCAGACCACCCGCGAGCGGGCCATTGACGTGTTCTCGCAATTGCGGATATGGGACACCGAGGGCAACAACGGTGTGTTGATTTACCTGCTGCTGGCCGACCGGTCGGTGGAAGTCATAGCGGACCGGGGCATCCATACGCGCACCGGCAGCGCACCCTGGGTGTCCATTTGCCGCGCCATGGAGCTTGCCTTCTCGAAGTCCGAGTTTTTGCCGGGCGCTGTGACCGGCATTGCCTCCATTGCCAAAGTGATTGGCCAACACTTTCCCGCGCAAGGTAAACGCATCAACGAGTTGCCGGATACCCCCGTCGTCTTGACATGAACGCCATCGGAATACCTTGCCATGAACGCCAATACACACTCAGAACACGCCCCTGACCATACACATTCCCATGACCATGGCGACGCCCATCCTGCTGCACCTCCCCCAGACAGCAAGGCCGGTGAGAATGCTGAGTTGAAAGACCCGGTCTGCCCCCCGTGCCAGAATGACCTGCTACACCTACCCCTGTTAGTTTAGAGAGCAA
>JBBAPO010000022.1:0-96815 GCA_040400795.1 Rhodoferax sp. | reverse complement strand
GGATGAGCTGGCTGATGTTGCCGGCCGTGATGTCGGCGGCGGTCAGCACCGTGCTCAGCGTGCTGGTGGTGCCATTGGGGTTGGTGACCACGGTGGTGACGGTGTCGCCCACTTTGGCATCGGCGGGCAGCGTGGTGACGATGGGTGTCCCACCTGCGCTGGCGGCCTCAGCCGCGCTGACGCCGTTGGCCGCTTCGGGCAGGGTAACAGCGGGCGCCGTTGGCGCAGCAGTGTCAAGCTTGAAAGTGTTGACGGTGGGCGCGCTTACCAGGCCATTGACGGCAGAGGCGATGGTGGTGCTGGCGCTGTATGCACCATCGGTGGCCAAGTTGCTTTGGGTCAATAGCTGACTGATTTTGCCGGCCTGGATGTCAGAGGTTTTGAGGGTGGTGCTGAGTTCGCGGGTGCTCCCGTCGGGCAAGGTGACGATGGTGGTGACCACGTCGCCAGCGCGTGCGCTGGCAGCCAGCTGGGTGACGATGGGCACGCCGGCGTCGGAGGTTTTTTCTGCGGCGTTGACGAAGGTGTCGGCACCCGTGGCTTCGGGCACGGTGGTGGCGGGTGCGGCGGGACGGACGGTGTTGATTACCAAGTCAAAGAAGCCCGAGGGGGTGAGACCATTGACGGGGCCAGCAGCAGTTTCAACTACCACTTGGTAGGTGTAGTTGCCGTCGGCAAGGGGCGCATTGAGGCCGGCGCCGTTGCCGTCTTGGAAGGTCCAGGCGGTGCCGTTGGTGTCGGCCACGCCGACTTTGGCCAAGGTGCCATTGTTCAACTGGCGGTACACGGCCAAGGTTTGACCGGGCTGGAGGACGGTGCCCAAAGTGCCAGCAAGTTGGGGGCTGTTGTCGTTGGTGGCGGAGCCGTCGGCCAGCAGGCCCAACTGCGGCCCCACGTTGTCGATGGCGCCAGTGATGAGCAAAGCGCCGGTGTAAACGTTGTTGGCACCGGGACCACTGGTGTTGCCCGCTGCGTCGGTGGCGGTGGCGCTGAGCACGGTACCGTTGGGCAGGGGTTGCTCGGGGAGCAGGGTCCAGTTGCCGTCAGCGCCTACGGGCCCAACGGTACCAATGATGTTGCCTTGACCGTCTCGCACCGTGACGATGGTGCCGACTTCGGCAGTGCCGTTGATGATTTGGCCGTTGGAAGGGCTGACGTTGGGTGCGTCAGGCGCGTTGGTGTCCACAATGAACGCGGTGCGCACGGGCGCACTCTGGCCCACTTGGGTGACCAGCGAAAAGGCGGCACTGTAAAGGCCGTCAGTGGCGAGTTGTTCGGGGGTCAGGGTGCGGGTGATGGCACCGGCCTCCTTTTGGTTGGCAGTGAGTACGTCGACCAGTGTGAGCGTGTTGCCATTGGGCAGGGTAACGACCGTGCTGATGGTGTCGCCAACTTGGGCGGTGGCAGGCATGCCGATGTCGAAATTGATGCCGCCGCTGGCTTTTTCTGCAGCGTTGATGTAGCCGTCGGCAGCCTCAGCCTGACGCACGCTGACTTGGTCTACGTCAACGGTACCAGCACCAGGGCCGGAGACGTTGCCAGAGAGGTCTGCGGCGGAGGCTTTGAGCACGGCGTTGTCTGCCAGCGGTGTCGCGGTGTCGGGCACGAAACTCCATTGGCCTAAGGCGTCAACGGTGGCGGTGCCAACGATTTGGCCTGCACTGTCTGTGACCGTAACGATGCTGCCAGGCGTGCCAGTGCCGCTGACGACCTTGCCGTTGCCAGTGTCGACGCGGGGTGCAGAAGGAGCGGTTTGTAAGGCGGGTTGGCTGAGGCCGTCGGAGCCCACCAGTTTAAGTGGGGTCTCCAGCGTGGGTTGCACCGCCGCGCTGGTTAGGGTGTAAACGCCCGCGTTATTGGCGATGGCGCTTTGGGTGGTGCCATCAGGCAGGGTGACTTGCACGGTGCTGCCCGGCAGGGCAGTGCCACTGATAACGAGCTTGCCGTCGGCGTCAAGGGCTTGCGCCGTGACGATCACGTCGCCAAGCAGCTGGCGGTTGAGCGGGCTGTCAGTGGTGAAGGTTTTTTCTGCGCCGTTGGGCGCTTTGATAAGGGCGTTTAGGGCTTGTTGTCGGCCTTGGTCGACCATGGCCGAGCCTGCTGCGGTCATGCTGCCGGCGCCGCTGGTGTTGATGTTTTGCGCCAACTGCGTGAGGCTGGTGGCGAGGCTACCGCCGTTCAAGCTGTCAAGGCCAGAGAGCTTGGCGAGCAAAATACCGTATTTTTCGTTGCTGGAAAGCCCGTTGCTGGCGTCAAACCCACTGCTGTTGGTAGCTACAGGGCGGGCGGTAATGTCTACGCCACTCAAGCCCAGCACATTGGCCACGGCTTGGTTGGTTTGCAACACGAGCGTTGTGTTGGCAGGCGCGCTGTCGGTGGTTATGCCGGCCTTAAGGACAGCCAGTTCAGTCACCGGGGTGATGTGGATGACGAGAGCCGAGTCCAAGCCGTTGACGGTGAATTGCGTTTGTCCCACGTCGGCCACGCCCATAGCGCGCAGGGAGGTACCCATGCTTTTGTTCGCGGCGGTGACTTCATCGAGGTAGTTGGCGCCGCCGTCGTTGCTGTCGATGGCCTTGAGCAACACAGCGCCACGGTAGCCGCCGCGTGCGGGCACCAGTATGGTGAAGGTGCCGTCGCTTTGGATGGTGGCCGTGCCCAACAGAGCGCCTTGCGTGTCGTAAGCGTACAGCGTGACCCCGGCGTTCACAGGCCCTGCAGTGATACTGCCCGAAATGGTGAGGTCGCCCACGATGGTCAGCTCGACCGTGACCGGCGTGCTGGTCTTTCCAGCGGGGCTGGTTTCAGTGATGCTCAGGGTTTGGGTGCCGAGCGCCAGAGCTGTCGTGGCGACACTCCAATTGCCATCAGCCGCAACCACGGTGGACGCCAACGTGAGGCCCGCTGCGTTTTTGATGGTGATGGTGTCACCGGCTTTGCCTGTACCCTCGATTGTGGGGGTGTTGATGCTGGTGATGCGGTCGGTGCTGCTCTCACCATTGTCGCTGCTGGCTGCCAAATTAGCTTTAGGGGGGGCAGGGGTGGGCGGTGCGGCATCTGCATTCACTAGAGTGGCAGCACCTATGCCTGCGAAGCCCCACCACGGGTTCAAAACGGCAAAATTTTCGACCAAGGTGATGGGGGTGACATCAGCAACCAAGGTGGTGAGCGCAGGGCGCGCACCTTCGTCGATCACATAGGCCGACAAATCGCCCTTGGGCAAACGACCGGTCAGGCTGTCTTTAGGCGACTCAACGATGGCTTCGTCGTAGTACTGCTCAATGACGATATCCGCCTTTTCCGATCCTTCAAAAAAGATTTCGAGGTCGCGTCCAACGCGCTTGGCACGCACTTTTTCTGGGGCACGCTCGGTTTTGGGGTCCCGCAACTCATAGAGGGTGGCCGTCTCGGCTTTGACGCGCAGCGGTGTGCCTGCATCGCCGTCACCCGCAGTGACATTGAAACTTTTCTCGGCCTGGCCACTGCGGCCAGTCTTGGTCAGGAGTTGCAGCTTTTTTGCGATGGCTTTTGTTGCAGCGGACATGTCAATATCTCAGTCTTAAAGTCGCAGATTGCGAGGGTCAGTTCTATAACGGGGGGAAAATTTAACTGCATTGACCCGCTTCTGTCTCAAATCACTGAGACTGCACGTTCAACGCAAATTGTTTGTGGGTACCAAGATATCAAATTTATCAATTGCGATCTACTAGCCTTAGAGCTAATAGACGATGATTGTTTGCGGCGCTAAAGTACAAAAAACAGGGACTAGCCTAAGAGCTAATAGCTCTCAAAGTTGCAGCTTTAGCATTGCAACTTGAGTCTTACGTGTCACCCAAATGAAGCATGTTTATGTTATAGACGACGACGAAGTTGTTGCCACCACCTTGGCCAAAACACTGAGCCGATTTGGATACACGACCGAGGTCTACCAAGATCCACTGGTATTTTTGCAAAACTCAATGCCTGTTTCGCCCGCCGTCATCTTGCTGGACATGAGGATGCCGGCACTATCAGGGGTTGAGTTGCAGAAGCGACTCAACGCTATTGGTCGCAAAACTCCCATCGTCTTTATCAGCGGGGAGTTTCAGACCAGCGAAATCATTTTGGCTTGGAAACAAGGCGCATTGGACTTTTTGCTCAAGCCATTCAATCTGATAGATCTGTTGAAAGCCATTGAGACGGGGCTCAAAAAAGACGGAGATCTGTCGGCCCTGGCATCGCAGCAGCTTTCGCTGCAAGCGCGCTACGCTAGCCTGACCCCTCGCGAAAAAGAGGTTTGCGGCTTGCTGGCACAAGGCTGCCTCAGCAAAAAAATTGCCGTTGACCTGGGTATCACCAATGCAACGGTCAAGTTACACAAGGCACGCATCCTTGAAAAGTTGCAAGTGACGTCGATGCAACAATTGGCCATCAGTCTGACGCGATTAGGCTTGGTATGAAGCGGCAGATGACTTGACGCTTTAAGACACCTGCAGCGGTATCCAAAGCTGAACGCTGGCTCCACCATCGGGCAAATTTTGCAACACCATTTTGCCGTTCCAGCTGCTCAAAATGTAATTGCACAAGATCAGCCCCACGCCCATGCCCATGCCCGAGGGCTTGTTGGACTGAAAGTGCATCCACTCGTGCTCAAGCATGTGGGCACTGAAACCTGGCCCATTGTCCTCGACCGTCAGCATCGCATGGGGGCGGTCGTGGAGGGTTTGTTGTGTCAGCATCAAGGTGACTTGCAGCGTGTCGTGTGGGGAGTTCTTTGCAGTACCCTTAGAGCCCGTCAGTGCGTCCATCGCATTGGCTATCAAGTTGAAAATGATGCGCTCGAATAGCACCTTGTTGGCCACAACATGCAGATCCAGCGAGTTGGTAGGCGCGTTGAGCTGAACAGACCTTCGGCGCGTTTCGTTTTGCAAGATGGGCAGCATATCGTCAATGCACGCACCGATCGCCAGGTGCTCATGGTCAGATTTTTGCGCCATCAAGAGGTTGCGCAAGCTATGGTTCATTCGGTTGATTTTTTGCACCAAGGCCAAGCTCTCCTCAATAGAGGCATCCAAGCTTGAGTCGGAGTTTTTCGAGCTCAACTGCGCCCCTTGCAGCGTCAGTGTCAGCGCAGACAGGGGCTGACTGAGTTCGTGCACGATGGCCGAATTGAACATGGCCAGGCTGCCTATCGTCGAAAAACGCGAGTTGATCATCAGCATCTGATCACGCTCCGCTATGGTACGTTTCAGTTCGTCGTTGTTGAGGCTGGTTTTAATTTTTTCCTCTTGGATTTCCAAACTCCGCCAGGTCAGCCTTTCACTGGCATGCGTGAGTAAAACAATTTGCCCGACGATGTGAAGTGCACCCATAGCGAACCGAAAAATCAGCAGGTATACAGGCTCTTCAAAGATGCTGGCGTAGGATTGAAAACTGAACAAAATATCCAGCCAGCGCGCCAGGTTGATCACCACCCAACTGACTGGAATGATGATCAGACCCAGCACACTAAAAGATGGTCTGACTCTGTAGAGTCGATAGGCTTCGATGGCATTCCAAATGCCTGAGCCAATGATCCATGTCATGACTAAGGACACGCGTTGCTTATAACTGCCGGATTCGAGCAGATACTGCAGGCCTAAACCTGTGATCAGCAAAAGTATCAATAACACCCAGCCAAGGCGCTTTGTATCCACGCCTCGCCACTGCATTTGCAGCAGGCCGATACAGTATGTAGAGGTGATCAGAAAAAGATTGGCTGGGACGATCAGCCCTTTGTACGTTATCGGCGCAAGCAAAAACAATAAATAGGAAGCCGCGCCCATCAAGGGGATGCCTGCGATCAGCAGAAGAGGCTTTTCAATGGCGTCTTTTTTGTAATAAGGCCAGGTGCTGATGGCCAGCATCAAAAACATGAAGCCAAAAAGAATGAAGAAGATTTCGTTGTAGTAGTTCATGATGATGCTATTTCACCACTTCTGCCGGCACAGCGATATTTTTTGGCACGCCCGCTGGAACCGACTAATCGAACGCTAAACAGCCAGGCGGCCAGGACACTGCCCTGCCGCCTGCTACACCCGCGGCAGCTGCATCACCAATTCCACAGCGTGCCGTCATGCGCCAATCGGTTGACCGGCAGATAGGCGCGCTGGTAAGGGTACTTGGCTGCCAAGGCCTCATCGATGTCAACGCCATGGCCGATCGCTTCGCCACAATGCATCAGGCCTGCTGCAAAGCTGTAGGCGTGCGGGAACACCTCGTCGGTCAACTCGGTGTGGCGCATGTACTCCTGGATGCCAAAATTAGGGACCCAAGTGTCAAAGTGAAGCGCCGCCCCCATGCACACCGGCGACAGGTCGGTCGCACCGTGGCAGCCGGTACGCACTTGGTGAAGGGCCGCAAAGTCTGCAATGCGGCGCAAGTGCGTGATGCCGCCAGCATGGACCACGGTGGCGCGAATGTAGTCAATCAATTGGTTCTGAATCAGGTCCTTGCAGTCCCACAGGGTGTTGAACACCTCGCCCACCGCCAGCGGTGTGGTGGTGTGTTGCCGGATCAGCTTGAAGGCTTCCTGGTTTTCGGCTGGGGTCGCGTCCTCGATCCAGAACAAGTGATGGGGCTCGAGTGCCTTGCCCAAGCGGGCGGCTTCGATGGGTGTGAGGCGGTGGTGAACGTCGTGCAGCAAATGGGTGTCTGTCCCCACGGCTGCACGCACCGCTTCAAACAGCTTGGGGGTGTGCAGCAGGTACTTCTCAGATGACCAGTCGTGTTCGCTGGGCAGGTCGGCATCGGCGGGCTCATAAAACATATTGCCCTTGCCCACGCCATACACCTTGTCCAGGCCTGGCACACCGCTTTGAGCGCGAATCGCCAGATAACCCATGGCCTTGTAGCGCAGGACCTCATCCACCGTGTGTTCTATGTCGGCGCCATTGGCATGGCCGTAGACCATCACGCCGGTGCGACTGCGCCCACCGAGCAATTGGTACAAAGGCATATTGGCGGCCTTGGCCTTGATGTCCCACAGTGCGGTGTCCACTGCGGCAATAGCACTCATGGTGACCGGGCCCCGGCGCCAATAGGCGCCACGGTACAAAAACTGCCAAATGTCCTCAATCTGGTGGGCATCGCGCCCGATCAGGCAGGGAATTACGTGGTCGGTGAGGTAGCTCACCACCGACAGCTCGCGCCCGTTCAGGGTGGCGTCGCCGATGCCGGTAAGGCCCTCATCGGTCTCGATCTTGAGGGTGACAAAGTTGCGGCCTGGGCTGCAGACAATCACACGGGCGTTGGTAATTTTCATGGTTTGAACTTTCTTGCGATGTTGTCGAACACACGGCACTCACCTCAGATCTTAGATTGGCCGCCGAGCCAAACGCCCGTGAGTTGGGGTGCCACCATCGTCACGTCCCAATTGAACCGTATTAAATCAGCGGGCTGCCCGACGGCCAACCGCCCACGACCGCCAACCCAACGGCCGGGGTGCTCGGTCGCCAGAGCCAGGGCGTCACGCAGGTCGAGCTTGGCATCGCGAACCAGCGTCGCCACACCAGCCAGCAAGGGCAGCGCTGCGCCAGCCAGGTACTGGTCACTGCCATCGTTCATGCTCAAGCGACCACTGGCACTCAATGTGACGGCACCGCCAATGGAGGCTTGGTAGTGCCCGGCTGCCATTCCGCCGATCGCCGTCGCATCAGACACGATCATGGATTGTCCCAAGCCCTTGCTGCGCAACATGACCTTGAGCAGGTCGGGCGCCAAATGGTGGCCGTCTGCAATGAAGGAAGCGCAGAGCCGGTCATCAACCAACTGGGCCCAGAATGGGTTTCGCCGGCGGTTGATCATGGCATACATGCCGTTGCCCAAATGCGTGGAGATTCGAGCCCCGGCATGAACGGCCCCAGCAATCTGGGCTGGGCTGGCGTCGGTATGCCCAAGCGCCACATGCACGCCCAAGGCGACCAGATGTGAAATATAGGCCGCAGACTCAGGCCAATGCGGCGACAGGGTAACCATACCCACCACCGAGCCACTGGCCTGCTGCCATCGCTCAAATTCAGCCACGCTGGGCGGGCGAACATGTGCGGCCGGATGGGCGCCACGCGGACCGTCCTCAGGCGCTATGGCAGGGCCTTCCACGTGCACATAAGGCACCATATTTGCCACAACAGGGTCCAGGCGCCTCGCTGCCTGTATGGCGACCAGCGCACGGGTCAATTGAGATTCGGACGCCGTGATCAGGGTGGGTAAAAAAGTGGTGACGCCGCTGGCCAGCATGGCCCGTGCAAGCGCCTGCACCGTCTCAGGGGTGACCTGGTCATCATTGAGGTCATGCCCAGCGTAACCGTTGACTTGCAAGTCAATCAGGCCGGCCGCCAGCCAGCCTTGTCCGGCTGCTGGCACAGCCGCTTGCGCCCTGTGCACCGCTTGAATCAGTCCGCCCTTGACCTCGACCGTCAGTGCCTGGCCCGTTCCCGGCTCCAGGCCATGGATCGTCGTTATGGATTCCAGCGCCACGCCTCAGAGTCTCGACGCCGGACGTTGCAACAGGCCACTGGCTGCCGCATCATCGAGCAAGATCGTGCAGTTGGGGTGTAACTGGACGATGGAGGCGGGACAAGCCGGGTCGACTGGGCCTTCGACCGCCCGCTTGACGGCCGCAGCCTTGCGTTGGTCAGCAATGGTCAGCAACAGGGTGTTGCTGCGCATGATCTGCTTGATCGACATAGAGATCGCCTGCGTAGGAACCTCTTCCAAGCTTGGAAACCAGCCCTCGCCCCACTGCTGGCGGCGGCAGCCCTCATCCAGATTGACCACGATATAGGGGTCCTGAACGTCAAAATCCGCCGGTGGGTCATTGAATGCCAGGTGCCCGTTTTCGCCAATGCCGGCAAAACACAAGTCCACGGCCCGGCCCGCCAACAAATGGTTAAGTCGAGCCAACTCGGCCGTCAGGTCCGGCGCATCGCCATTCACGGGAATAAACGTGGGCTGCACGGCCAGGGGCGCCAGGAAGCGTTGTCGCAAATAAAGCCTGAAACTGGCTGGATGTGTTTCTGGCAAATTGATGTATTCATCCAGGTGAAAGGCCGTCACTCGCGACCAATCGATGTCGGGCTCCCGCACCAGTGCCTCCAGCAAGGCGAACTGGCTGACCCCGGTGGCCACGACGATCGTGGCCTCTCCCCGTTGCCTCAAGGCGTCACGGATCACCGACGCTCCAAATTTGGCTGCTTCGCGGCCCAGGTCAGCGGCCTTGTCGATCAGTTGTATTTGCACGTTGCGTGTCTCTCTTTATTGGGTTGGGGTCGTCTGCTTAACCCGGCTGACCAACTGCGTCGGGTTCACAAACCGCAGGGCAACCAGCAACCACAGCAGCGTGATGATCATGTAAATGACGGCCATGGCGTCAATTGATTGGACGGCGCGCACACCCGATGCGAAAACCGCGTAGTAAAGCGCCACGACCAGCGTCTGACTGGTTGGGCCGGCGGTCAAAAAGGTGAGCTCAAACATCGCTATTGTGCGAACCATGACCAATAACAGTGCGGCCAGCACCCCCGGCGCCAGCATCGGGACAAGCACCCGGATAAACAGCTGAAAGGTGCTGGCGCCAAACACCCTGGCAGCTGATTCGATCTTGGGGTCGATCTGCTCGATGAAGGGAATCATCACCAAAATCACGAAGGGAACGGTGGGTACAAGATTGGCCAGGATAACGCCCCAGATCGTGCCGCCAGGGCCTAATTGATAGAGCACCGTGGCCAGTGGGATACCGTAAGACACGGGCGGCACCATCAGGGGCACCAGAAACAGCAGCATGACCCAACGCTTGCCGGGGAACTCCCGTCGTGCCAAAGCGTAGGCCGCCGGCACCCCCAGTAATCCCGCCAGCAGGGCGACCGCCGCCACGACCGCAAAGGTGGTGATTAAGATGTCGCCCAGCTGAAATTCAGCCCAGGCGGACGAGTACCAGCGTAGGGTCCATCCTTCGGGCAACCAGGAGCGCAACCAACGGGTGGCAAAGGAGCTGACCACCACGCTGCTTATCAGGGCCAACAGGTTCAGCACAAACCACCCAGTGAGGGCCCATACCGCATACACCCACAAGGTCGCGCCGGTACTTCGCAGGCCTTGGAAGGCCCTGAATTGGCCCAAGAACGCGCGCATCAGCCCTTGCCTCCAACCACCGGCCCACGGTAAACCAATGAGCGCAGCGACAGCACAGCGACCACCACAGTAAGTTGCACGACGCCCATCAGCATCGCGATCGCTGAGGCCATGGACTCGTCATACTCTTCAAATGCCGCGTGATAGGCGGCCAACGAAATAACCCGGGTGGCATCGGCCGGCTCGCCCACCAACACTGCCGACGGGAAGACGGAAAAAGCCTGAACGAAAGACAGGCAAAAGGTCATGCTCAGGCCCGGCAACAGCAGGGGTAAAAAAATATGCCGGAAGCGCGCTGCCGGCCGGGCGCCCAGTGTGGCCGCAGCGTGCTCCAGAGCCGGGTCAATACCCGTCACGTGGGAGAGTGTCAGCAAAAAGGTGAAGGGAAACCCCGTGATCAACAGCGACAGCAGGACGCCCCAATAATTGTGGGTCAGCTTGACCTGGCTGCTGATCAGGCCAAACTGCATCAGGGTCCGATTGAACCAGCCTTGCGGACCAAAATAGCTCAGCATGCCTTCCGCGACCAGCACAGTCCCCAGTGTCATAGGCAGGACCAACAAGGTCGTCAGCAGCCGTTGCCGCTGCATCAGTCGGACTCGCATGGCAACAGGCACAGCCAGTAAAAGACTCAAAATCGTCACCGGAAACGCCAGCGCCAGCGTCTTGCCCAAGGTGTCGAACAAGAAGGGGTCGCCGAAAAAGCGCTGGTAGTTGGCCAGCCAGCCCCCCACTTTGGGTTGAAAAGAAAGAACCAGCCCATAGGCAAACGGGTAGACAAACAGACCCAGCAGCAACAGCACAGCAGGCAACACCAGCAAGGTGCTGCCGTCAATGCCCTGGCGGGCCAGCTTCTGCTGCCAACTGGACGATGGCGTTGTCATGCCGGATAAACCAAGGCGCGGTCCGGGTTGCTGGCCAAGGTGACGGCGTCGCCGATGCGAACCGCGTGATCGACCGAAAAATACACCGTTTGCCCATCTGCGGTCTTGCCGGTTGCCTGGAAACCCCGACCCCGGTACTCGGTCATTTCGACGACGGCCGAGATTCCGGGTAGTCCCTGCGGCTGAACGGTGAGATCGTCCGGGCGGACGGCCAAGACCACCCTGTCCCCCAAACTGCCGTGGCGCGCCCGGCCAGTCAGCGTCTCTGCGGCACCGCCAGCCCCGCTGACCGCCACGCTAACCCGCTGGCCCTGCTGCATTTGCACCCTGCCAGTCAATCGGTTACGAAAACCCATGAATTCAGCAACCGCCAAGTCAACCGGCAAGTCATACAGCTCGGAGGGGCTGCCAACCTGCTGCACCTGGCCGTCACGCATCACCACGATGCGGTCGGCCAGAGACAGGGCCTCCTCTTGGTCGTGGGTCACATAAACCGTGGTCGCATGTTGCTGCATGTGAATGCGCCGTATCTCCTGGCGCATCTCCAGGCGCAGTTTGGCGTCCAGGTTGGACAGGGGCTCATCCATCAATACCAGCGACGGCTCTATGGCAATGGCGCGGGCAATCGCGACCCGTTGCTGCTGGCCGCCCGACAACTGGCCGGGCAGCTTGTGGGCCTGCTCCTGCATGCGCACCAGGGCCACGGCGGCTTCTACCCGGCGGCTCAGCTCGACCCCGGGCACGCCACGCATGCGCAAGCCAAAGCCGATGTTGTCGCGCACCGTCATGTGCGGAAACAGCGCATAGTTCTGAAAGACCATGCCAAAACCCCGGTCCTCGGTTTTCAGCAGGTCAATGCGCTGGTCGTCAAGCCGAATGGTGCCACCGGTCATGGGCAACAAGCCCGCAATGCAATTCAGTGCCGTCGACTTGCCACAACCCGACGGCCCCAAAAGCGCAACAAATTCCCCCCGCTGGATATCGAGCGTGATCCCGTTGAGCGCCTTGAAGTCGCCAAAGGTCCGCGCCATGCCCTCAATATGCAGCGTGCGAAAGTTTTGTCCGGTCTGCAACATCATTTGGCGCGTTTAGCCCCCACCATTTGATCCCACATCCGGAAAGCCACCACCATTTTGGTGGTGTCGAGTGGCAATTCAATCGGGTTGTTGGCAATCAAGCTGGCGTATTCAGGACGACCAAACTCTCGGATCACATCCTGACTGCGCTTGGGCGCCAGGCTCAAGGGCACGTTCTTGACCGCTGGCCCAGGGTACAGGTAACCCTCGTCGTAAGAAATGGCCTGCATTTCGGGCTTGAGGATATGCGCCATGACATCCAGCGTGACGGCCAGCCGGTCGTTCGTGATGCCTTTGGGAATGCACATGAAGAACGCGTCCGAGACCCAATGGAAACCCTTGAGCGTGCCGATGGCAGCTGATTTGGGCACGATACCCAGGGCGCGTGGATTGATGTCCCAGCCGGTGGTTGTGATGATGATGTCGCGGGAACCCTCACCAAACTCCTTCATGGTGGCACCCGTACCACCGGGGTAGTACTCCACATATTTGCCCAGCTCTTGCAGGTAGGCCCAGGTTTTTTCCCATCCGGCCACGGGGTCTGACGGATCTTTATCTTTGAGCAGGTAGGGCAGGCCCATCATGAAAGTGCGACCGGGGCCGGAGTTGGCCGGGCGGGCATACATGAAGCGGTTGGGGTTGGCCTTGGCCCATGCCAGCAGTTCCTCGGCGGTGGTCGGTACATTTTTGACGCGTTCAGGAGCGTACTCAATCAGGGGACCCGAGGGGTAATAGTTGCACACCACACCAAAGCCACGGCCCTGAACTTTGTGCAGCCTCAAGGCAGCCGGCTCGTAATTCGCCTCCAGGTTGGGAAACTTGACGTCGTGCTCGGGAAGGATCTTGAGCCAAAGGTCTTGCTCCAACCCCGATGCCAGGCCGTCACTGCCAGTGAGCACCAGATCAATGTCCAGCCGCCCAGCCGCCTGCTGCACTTTGAGTTTGCTCGCCAGTTCAGGGGCCGGTGCTTTGATGAAGCCGATCCGCGACACATACTGGCCCCGGGTGTTTTTGTAGTCTTCAAACGCTGGCTGAATCAAGGCCAGGGCACCGCCTACGTCCATCACGTTGATGGCCACCGGCTGCTTAGGCAGGTCCGGAGTGGCCGCGTGGGCCGCTATGGGCATGCCAACAACGCCGGCCAAGGCGCCGCCCGACAGACCGCGCAAGAAATTACGACGATCGAATTCACTGGAAAAATCAGTCATTAACCATCTCCTGAAAAGGATAAACGCCACCATGCTCTGCATCCAAATTGACGCATCGACCGGGATTTTAGAACTAGTATGTTTTTAAATCAATCGTTAATCGGTCAACATGGGGTTTGTCCTTATGTCAGCGAATTATTCGTGAAACTCACACCTTAACAAACACGGTCGTCTTAAAATTTAAGCATGTCTAAACTGACCCCACAGCCGCCGCTGCAGACCCCACATCGGATGGGTTCAGCGAGCGCGACGTTTGAGGCGCCTGCATGGTTTGAATGGCTGGGAATGACGGGCCAAGGTGGTGCGGTCCTGGCATTTGCATCAATTTTGATGGGTGTCGCCACGTCAAGAATAGCCATTTCTAAACATTTGCGAGTGCGATCAACCACGGTGTCCGCTTGGGTTGGGGCCATGATCAAAGCCCAACTAGTCACCGAATTGCCCAACAAGCCCAGTGGTCGTGGTCGCCCGCTGGGGCAGTTGATCGCCAATCCCAACCGCCTGGCAGTGGCCGTCTTGATGGTGCACAGCCAGGCACTGCACCTGGTTACCGTCAACTTGCTGGGACAGGAAATCTGGCACGACAGCGCCGTTGTTGACCCCAAGGGTGACAACGCAGCCATGGACGCCATATTGAAGGGGCTTCAGCAACGTGCCCTGTCGGGACTTCCGCAGGGCACGCACATGGTGGGCATAAGCTACGCCTTGGCAGGGCTGATGAACGTTGAAGAGGCCAGTTGGGTATTTGCCGCGCGTTGGCCCGGCATCAGAAACTTGAAATTAGCAGCCCTCCCAGAGCCTGCCGGCGGCGCGCTGCAGGTTGTCCGCAACATGGACGCACAACTGCGAGCCCGTTGTATCCGGCGAGGAACTGACGGCATCACGGAGCGTACCCTGATGTTGCATTGGGGCTATGGCATCGGAGCCGCTTTTAGCGTAAACCATGGGGCCAGTGTCGACAACACCACCGGCTTTGGAGAGGTCGGTCATTGGCAGTTGTCTAACCAAAGCCTGAGGTGCCGATGCGGCCACAGCGGTTGCCTCGAAACGGTGGCTGCATTGTGGGCAATCGGCCCCAAATTGTTAGGCGACAGCTTTGATGATGCGATGGGCGAGACGCAAGCCGCTGAATTGCTCCGCGCCATGCCGCTGACCGAGCACCCCGCTTTTTGCTTGGCGCTGCAAGAGGTGGTCTTGGCCGCCAGCAACCTTTGCCGCGTATTTTTTCCAAGCCACCTGGTGATCACAGGCCCTTTTATTGAAAACCCAGGCGCGTGGGCGGGCTTTACCGAGGCGTTTACAAAGCGCGGCTTGCTGGTGGATTTACCCCTACCTCGGCTGGAGGCCCAAAGCAGCAGCCATCAACTGGAGCAAGAGGGCGCCGCGGTACCTCTCCTGCTGGGTGGTCTGCTGCAGTTGCTTGAGCTGAGCACCGCATGAGTGCGCAGTCAAGGGCGCTGGACTTGCCAAGCGTTGCACTGCGTGGACCAGATGGCGCACAAGCGCGCGTTCTGCTGCAGGGCGCTCACCTGCTGTCCTGGATACCGGCCGGCGCCAGCGAGCAGCTCTACCTATCACCCGCCTCCGCACTGGCAGCTGGCAGCCCGGTGCGCGGTGGCGTCCCCGTGGTGTTCCCCCAATTTGCCAAACTCGGCCCTCTGGCCCAACACGGCTTTGCGCGCACCCTGCCCTGGCAACTGGACCATGACAACAGCGACGCCGCGACCGCGGTGCTCCGCCTGCGCGACGATGCCACCACCCGCGATCTGTGGCCGCACAAGTTCACCTTAAGCCTGCGCATCAAGATCATGGAGCGCGAGTTGCTTATGGAACTCAGTTGCCTGAATACCGGGACGACCGCCTTCGACTTCACCAGTGCCCTGCATACCTACCTGGCCTTAACCGACATCGACCAAGCCAAGGTCTTTGGCCTCGAGGGCCTGCCCTACATCGATGCGATCGACCAGCAGGAAAAGAAACAGTCTGAAGCCCTTATGGCGACCAAAACCCAACTCAACCACGTCTATCGTCAGTGTCAACCGGACCTGCTGTTGCACGAACAACAGGGCAAGGCAATACGCCAAATTGCGATCCGCCAGCAGGGTTTCTCAGACATCGTGGCCTGGAACCCTGGTGAGACCATGTGCGGCACACTACCTGATGTGGCGCCGCTGGGCTACCGGAATATGTTGT
Organism: Rhodoferax sp.; assembly: GCA_040400795.1. Lineage (GTDB taxonomy): Bacteria > Pseudomonadota > Gammaproteobacteria > Burkholderiales > Burkholderiaceae_C > Rhodoferax. Next base: position 81,305 of record JBBAPO010000022.1, on the reverse strand, counting down.
GCATTGAAGCGGCACAACTCAGCCAGCCAGTGCACCTTGACCCGGGCCAAAGTTGGATGGGTTCGCAAAGCCTGCAGTTGCTGTAAGCCTTGGCGCAGCCGGTGACCACTTACCCCACCACGCACCAGGGCGCGGCGTTATGAGCCAGTCCCATCCACAGGGCCCACGCCGCACTGCTGGCCAGCGCCAAACCCGCCAATCGCACACCCCAGTCCCCACTCGCACGGCCTGGACCACCTTGAGCCGCTCCGCCAACGCCGCGCAGGCGCAGCCAGAGCCAGGGGCCAAGCAACATCGAAACGCCGCTGCCCAGGGCAAAGAGCGCCATCACAGCAGCCCCCTGCCAGACCTGCCCGGTCAGCGCTGCCACCAAAAGGGCCGAATACAGCAGGCCGCAGGGTAGAAATGTCCACAAGGCCCCCACGATCACCGGCATAGACCGACCTCGACCCGTGGCCAACTGGCGAGCGTGCGCCCATAGGGTGCGTCCCGTTCGCTCCAGCCAGACCGGTTGCTTCTCTTTTAATAGCAAGAGAAGCCCAAGCACCAAGGCGCCGACGTGTAAAAGACTCCAAACCGGCCGCAACGCCGCCGATTGCACTGTCAACCAGCCCAAGCCCTGCATCGATGCGGCTGAAAGCCCGCCCAACGCGGAATAGCCCAGCACACGACCGGCCTGGAACCCCCACAGCGCCGAGGCCCGGTGCGGGCCCGCCGCCTGTGTGATGCCGGCACAGGCGGCACCGCACATCGCAACGCAGTGTGGCCCACCGGCCAGACCCATGAGCAAGGCCGTGAAAGCCAGCGAACTCTGCATGAAGAAGCGTCAAATAATGCGCGAAAAGCGCGTCCGGTTGCGATCAGACTGCAGGTAACGGTCAAACACCATGGCCACGGCACGGACAACATACCAGCCGGTGGCCGTCACCTGAATGCCGCTGCCGTCCAGCGTCACCAAACCCTGTTCGGCGAGCATCTGCAATGCGACCAGTTCGGCGGCAAAGTAGCCAGCAAAATCAACCAGCCAGGCCAGCTCAATCGACTCGAACTGAACTTGCCCTTGGCACATCAGCGCCATGATGACCGCACGGCGCAGCAAATCATCTCGAGACATGGCCAGACCCCGCACCACCGGAAAGCGGCCCTGGTCCAGCAGGTCGCAATACTCTGACATGGTCTTGGCGTTTTGGCTGTAGGTGGCGCCGATCCGCCCGATCGACGAGACGCCAAGCCCAATCAAGTCGCAATCGGGCTGGGTGCTATAGCCCTGAAAGTTGCGATGCAAACGCCCCTGCCGTTTGGCAAACGCGAGTGCATCATCGGGCAAAGCAAAGTGGTCCATACCTACATACACGTAGCCGGCGGCCTGTAACGCCGCCAGTGAGCGCGACAGCATGGCCACCTTGGCAGCAGCGTTGGGTAACTCGGCGGTGACGATGCGTCGCTGCGGTTTGAAACGCTCCGGCAGATGGGCGTAGGCGTACAAGGCGATGCGGTCCGGTCGCAGCGCAACGACCTGGGCCAGCGTCCGATCAAAGGACTCGGGTGTCTGTTGCGGTAGCCCGTAAATCAAATCAACATTGACCGATTCGAAGTTGCGCTGGCGCGCCGCTTTAACCAGCGAGAACACCTGTTCCGTTGGCTGGATTCGGTGCACCGCCTTCTGCACCGCCGGATCGAAGTCCTGCACCCCAAAGCTGAGCCGGTTGAAACCCAGCTCAGCCAGGGTGTCAAGTCGGCCTGGACCCATCGTTCGTGGGTCGATTTCTATGGACTGTTCAGCCCCAGACGTGAGCGAAAAACTGCGGTGCAACATGCCCATCAGTTCACGCAACTCGACGTCATTCAAAAAAGTGGGGGAGCCGCCCCCCAAATGCAATTGCGAGACGGCCTGACCAGCACCGAGCTCGGCCACGTGCAGGTCAATCTCGCGACCGAGGTAGCGCAAATAGGGCGCGGCCCGCTCATGGTGCCGGGTGATGATCTTGTTGCAGGCGCAGTAGTAACACAGAGACTCACAAAACGGGATATGCACGTAAACAGACAGTGGCAACGTCATGCCTGCGGCGCCGGCACGGCGCAGTTGCAAGGCCTGGGCGTAGTCCGAAGCAGAAAATGCCTCGACAAAGCGGTCCGCGGTGGGATACGAGGTGTAACGCGGGCCCGACACGTCATGGCGGGTCAGGAGTTCAGGGGTCACAGGCAGGGTTTGGGTCGCAGCGGTCTTCATGAATATCCAAGGTGTAGACCCAATATGCCCATGTTGCCGAGCGGCAAGATTGACGCAGGTCAAATGTGAGTGATTTCGTGGACGGACGGCATTGATCTGAGTCACACAGTGCACCCGATTGGTGCCAAAATCATCAACATGAACCCCCACACCATCAAAGTTGCCTGTTCCAACTGCAATTTGCGCGAGCTGTGCATGCCCATGGACCTGACCGCCGAGGAGCTCGACCGGATCGACGCCGTGGTCGGTGTCAGGCGCAAGGTCAAGCGCGGCGCCACCCTGTTCAGAAACGGGGAAAAGTTCACCAGTCTGTACGCCATTCGCACCGGCTTCTTCAAAACCTGCCTGATCGCCGAGGACGGGCGGGACCAAGTCACAGGCTTTCAGATGGCCGGGGAGGTCATCGGGCTGGATGGCATCGTCAACGACCGGCACGCCTGTGACGCGGTGGCGCTGGAGGATGCCGAGGTTTGTGTCATGCCGTTTGACCGGATCGAGGAGCTGTCACGCGATATCAATGCACTGCAACACCATGTACACAAAATCATGAGCCGAGAAATCGTGCGTGAACACGGTGTGATGCTGCTGCTGGGCAGCATGCGGGCTGAGGAACGGCTGGCGGCTTTTCTGCTCAACCTGGTGCAGCGCCTGCATGCCCGTGGCTTCTCGCGCTCAGAGCTCGTGCTGCGTATGACCCGCGAAGAAATTGGCAGCTACCTGGGGCTCAAACTGGAAACCGTGAGCCGCACTTTCTCCAAATTTGCCGAAGAAGGCATCATCGAAGTCCACCAACGGCATGTGCACATCCTCGATGCCGAAGCCCTCAAGGACATCGTCAATCCCAAGGCCTGCCACTGAGCCGGGCTGACAGCAGGTAGGTGAGCGCGCTCGACAGCATCGCCATCAGCCAAAACACAAAGAAGGTCAGCGTGTAAACAGCCTCCCTTGACGATAGCAGCTGGTGACCCAGCCAGCGCACGTCCTGCGGGTCGACCAAGGCAAACACCAGCACCTCCAGCAGGCAGGCGACCAAAAAGCCAGGCCAGGCAATCGCCATCAGGCGCTGTGACCACGGCGGGGGTTGTTCTGTTGCGTCCATCGCTGTGGCCATCAGGGTTTGGTTGCCAGGCGGGGCTCGGGAACCACCCCGGTGGCCGCGTGGTTACGGGCCTTCATCGCCGGAGCCAAGCTGGCGTCCTGACCCGCCTGGCGCTTTTGATTGATGTTAATGCCCTGCTGGTAATAGTTCTCGCTGACCACCGGATCAGGCCGGGTCACGGCCAGGTAAAGGGTGATGAAACTGGCCACCACCACCACCAGCGGGCCCGATACCACCAGCCAGACGTGGCCAAACTTCCACCAGGGTGCAGGGGCATCAGTAGCGGCGTTTTCAAGTGTCGTCATGGTCTTCACAGCCTTAGGGTTGCGGCACCAGGAACACAGAGCGTTCGCTCAGGTGCCCACCGGCGTCAAGTGAATCAATTTCAAAGCGGATCGGGTGCGAGCCAGGCATTGCGCCCTTAGGCGGCAATTGCACCCGCACGGCGACCCACCGCGACTGGGTGGCATCCACCGCCACCAGGGGCTCCGAGCTGATCGCCAGCCCTGGCAGACCGGTAACCGATAACTTGTACTGCTGCGCCGACTCGGTCGCATTCATCAGCTGCAGCCGGTAGACGTTCTCGATCCAGCCGGCACCCATGATGCGTGCCGTGATGCCACGGTCACGCACCACGTCCACCTTGAATGGCGTGCGCAGCGACAGGCTGACCAGCATGGCGACCACAATCGCACCCAGCACGCTGGTGTAAATCAAAATACGCGGCCGTAGCACGTGCCGCAAGGTCTGAGCCCGCGTCCAGCCGCGGCTCATGGCGTTCTCGGTGGTGTATTTGACCAGGCCGCGCGCATAGCCCATCTTGTCCATCACCGTGTCGCAGACGTCGGCACAGGCGCCACAACCAATGCACTCGTACTGCAGGCCACGCCGGATGTCAATGCCGGTGGGGCAGACCTGTACGCACAGACTGCAGTCAACACAAGCCCCCAGGTTCAGGGCCGCCAGGTCAGCCTTGCGCGAGCGCCCGCCGCGCGGCTCACCGCGGCCTTGGTCGTAGGTGACGATCAGCGTGTCCCGGTCAAACATGGCGCTTTGGAAGCGGGCATACGGACACATGTGCTTGCACACCTGCTCACGCATGAAGCCGGCATTGCCGTAGGTGGCAAAGCCGTAGAACAGGGTCCAGAACAGCTCCCAGGCGCTCAGGCTGGCTTGCATTACTTCGCGTCCCAGCTCGCGCACAGGGGTGAAATAGCCGACAAAGGTAAAGCCAGTCCAGAGCGCCACTGCCAACCACAGGCCGTGCTTGGCCCCCTTGCGCCACAACCAAGCCACAGACCAAGCCTGTCCATCCCGGCGCATGCGTGCCGAGCGGTCTCCTTCCACCCACTTCTCGATCCAGAGAAAAATCTCGGTGTACACCGTTTGTGGGCAGGCATAGCCACACCACAAACGCCCGGCCACCGCCGTGAACAGAAACAGGGACAGGGCAGAGATCACCAGAAGGCCGGTGAGGTAGATGAAATCCTGCGGGTACAGCACCAGCCCGAAGATGTAAAACCGCCGCGCGCCCAGGTCAAACAGCACGGCCTGGCGCTGGCCCCATTCCAGCCAGGGCAAGCCATAAAACACCAGCTGGGTGAGCACCACCATGGCCCATCGCCAGCGCGAAAACAGGCCAGAGACGCTGCGCGGATAAATTTTTTCGTGCGAGGCGTAGAGCGAAATCATCTCGCCGTCCACGCCACGGGCACCCTCGCCCGTCCCTGCCGCCGCCAGGGGCTCTGGCCGGATCGGGATCACCTTCCGCTCAGGCGGCATCATTTCGTCGCGGCCAAGCCTTTGTTGGAGAAACCCCAGACATAGGAGGCCAGCACGTGAATCTGGGCCTCGGTCAGCTTGTCGGCCTGAGCCGGCATTTGGTTCGTCTTGCCGTTGTTGATCATGGCCAGAATGGCAGCCTCGCCATAGCCATGCAGCCAGACATCATCGGTCAGGTTGGGTGCACCGAGGGCCGGGTTGCCCTTGCCATCAGCGCCGTGGCAGGCGGCACAAACCGCAAATTTGGGCTTGCCCAAGGCGGCCTTCAAGGAGTCATGGGGACTGCCCGACAGGCTTAGCACATACTGCGCCACATTTTTGACGTCGTCAGCGCCACCCAGTGCTGCAGCCATGGGCGGCATATTGCCCAAGCGGCCCTTGGTCAGAGTCTCCTTGATGGTCGCTGGTGCACCACCATGCAGCCAGTCGGGGTCGGTTAGGTTGGGGATGCCCTTGCTGCCTCGAGCATCAGAACCATGGCACTGGGCGCAGTTGTTCATGAACAGGCGCTCGCCGATCGCCATGGCCTGGGGGTCAGCGGCCACCGCCTCCGGCGCCATGGCTGTGAATTTGGCGTACAGGGGCGCCACTTCGGCATTGCCCTTGTCGAGTTCTGCCTGGTGCTGCCCGGTCGACGTCCAGCCCAGCGTGCCGGCATAGTTGCCCAGCCCCGGGTAAAGCGCCAGATAAACCAAGGCAAAGATGACGGTCAGAACAAACAACCAAGCCCACCAGCGGGGCAAGGGGTTGTTCATCTCGCGCAGGTCGCCGTCCCAGACATGGCCGGTGGTGTTGTCGCTGGCAGTCATGGCCCGGGCCTTGCCAGTGAACCAAAGCAGCAGCAGGCAGGCCACAATGCTGACCAAGGTGACCACGGTCACGAAGACCGACCAGAAATTGCTTGTGAAATCGCTCATGGGTGTTTTCCTTTGGCTAGCGCGCTCAGTCCTGCTCGAAGGGCAGCCGGGCGGCCTCTTCGAAATCAGCCGCATTGCGGCGTGAATAGGCCCAGACCACGATACCAATAAAGGTCATGAAACTGAGCACGGTGGCCATGGCACGCAGGGTATTGACATCAAAGTCCATTTTTGGCACCTCGGGCTTACTTGACCAAGGTGCCAAGCACCTGCAAATAGGCAATCACCGCATCAACTTCGGTTTTGCCCTGCAGTTCGGCAACTGATTTGCTGATCTGATCGTCGGTATAGGGCACGCCCACCGTTCGAAGCGCCCGCATGTGGGCCGGCATGGTATCGGCGTCCACGGCATTCTTTAACAGCCACGGATAAGCAGGCATGTTGGATTCGGGCACCAAGTCGCGCGGATTATTGAGGTGATCGCGCTGCCACTGGTCGCTGTACTTGCCGCCGACACGGTGCAGGTCAGGCCCTGTGCGTTTGCTACCCCACTGGAACGGGTGGTCGTAGACAAATTCACCCGCGACCGAGTAATGGCCGTAGCGCAGGGTCTCAGCACGGAAGGGCCGAATCATCTGCGAGTGGCAGTTGTAGCAACCCTCGCGGGTATAGATGTCACGCCCCGCCAGCTGTAGCGCGGTGTAAGGCTGCAGGCCCTTGACCGGTTCGGTGGTGGACTTCTGGAAGAACAGCGGCACGATCTCCACCAGTCCACCGACCAGCAAGACCAGCAGGATCAGCACAATCATCAGAAAGTTGCTGGTCTCGATTTTTTCATGCGACAAACCGCCGCCTGTGTTGTTGGCCATGGTGTTGTCTCCTTCAGGCGTGGGCGGCAGCAACCGCCGGAATAGTCACATTGACCGAACGGCCGTTGGTCGCAGTTTTGAGTACGTTCCACAGCATGATCACCATGCCGCCAAGGTACAACAGGCCACCCAACAGGCGCAGTACGTAGAAGGGGTAGCTCGCCTTGACCGACTCCACAAAGGTGTAGGTCAGGGTCCCGTCGGCGTTAATGGCGCGCCACATCAGGCCCTGCATCACCCCGGCAATCCACATGGCCGCGATGTAAATCACGATGCCAATGGTGGCAGTCCAAAAATGCACCTCAATGGCTTTGACGCTGTACATCTGCTTCTGGCCAAACAGGCGCGGGATCAGGTAGTACATGCTGCCCATGGTCACCAGGCCGACCCAGCCCAGAGCGCCGGAGTGCACATGGCCCACTGTCCAGTCGGTGTAATGGCTCAGGGCGTTGACGGTCTTGATTGACATCATCGGACCTTCAAAGGTGCTCATGCCATAGAAGGACAACGACACGATCAAAAAGCGCAGGATCGGGTCGTCACGCAGCTTGTGCCAGGCGCCCGAAAGGGTCATGACGCCATTGATCATCCCGCCCCAGCTCGGCGCCAGCAGAATCAGGGAAAACACCATGCCCACCGACTGCGTCCAGTCGGGCAAGACGGTGTAGTGCAGGTGGTGAGGTCCCGCCCACATGTAGGTGAAGATCAGCGCCCAGAAGTGCACGATGGACAGGCGGTAACTGTAGACCGGGCGCTCGGCCTGCTTGGGGATGAAGTAATACATCATGCCTAGGAAGCCGGCAGTCAGAAAGAAGCCCACCGCGTTGTGGCCGTACCACCACTGCACCATCGCGTCCTGCACCCCGGCATAGGCCGAGTAGGACTTCATGAACCCGGCCGGCATGGCCGCGCTATTGACCAGGTGCAGCAAGGCCACGGCGATGATGAAGGCGCCAAAAAACCAATTGGCCACGTAGATATGGCGCACCTTGCGCGTGCCCACCGTACCGAAAAACACCACCGCGAACGAGACCCAGACCAGCGTGATCAAAATGTCGATCGGCCACTCCAATTCTGCGTATTCCTTACCTTGGGTGTAGCCCAGAGGCAATGAAACAGCGGCCGCGAGAATCACCAGTTGCCATCCCCAGAAAGTAAAGGCCGCCAGCCGGTCGCTGAACAGGCGCACATGGCAGGTGCGCTGCACCACATAGTAGGCCGACGCAAACAGACCGCAACCGCCAAAAGCAAAGATCACCGCATTGGTATGCAGTGGACGCAAGCGCCCATAGCTGAGCCAGGGGATGCCGAAATTGAGCTCTGGCCAGGCCAGTTGCGCTGCGATGATCACGCCGACCAGCATGCCCACCACGCCCCAGACCACCGTCATGATGGCAAATTGCCGCACCACCTGGTCGTTGTAAGTGCTTGCCTGCGCGTTTCCAAAAACCATATTCACCCCTTCTTAATTCGCTGAAGCGGAGTGTGTTGCGGAACGCACTCTCCTGATTTGACGCATGTCAACCGTCGGCAAAATACGATCACGGGTCCTTCAAAATTCGTTCGCCCTCGCCTTCGATATCCTCAAATTGACCGCGGTGAATGGCCCACCACAGCCCCCCCAGGATGAAAAAAACCAGCATCACTGACAGCGGGATGAGCAGGTACAGGATGTCCATCAGCGGAGCGCCTGCGCCTGAGTTTTTCTGGCAAGGCGCAGCGCATTGAGCACCACCAAAAGAGAACTGAAGGCCATGCCCAGCCCAGCGGCCCAGGCACTCATCAGACCTGCCACTGCCAGTGGCACGCAAACCGCGTTGTACAGGGCCGCCCAGGCCAGGTTCTGGCGGACGATGCGAACGGTGCGCCGCGCCAGCAGCATGGCCTGCGCTACGGCGAGCAGTTGGCTACCGGGCACCACAAAGTCGGCCTTGGCTTGCGCCAATGGGACCGCCTGACCAAAGGCGAAGGAGACCTGGGCGCCCGCCAGCACCGGGCCGTCGTTGAGGCCGTCACCGACCATCGCCACCCGGCGACCCCCTTGCTGGAGTCGCTGCAAAATACCAAGTTTTTCCTGCGGCGTGCAGGCGCCAGCATGGGCCTTGATCTCCAGTGCCCGGGCCACCCGGGCCACCGCCTTGGGTTGGTCGCCCGACAGCAGATGGACCGAGACGCCAGCGGCCTGCAGGGCCTGCACAGTGGCGCGCGCATCGGGTCGCAGGTCCTCCTGCAAGTCGAACGTCGCCAGCCAGCCCTGGGCATCAGCCAAAAACACCTGCATCAGGCTGCTGTCTGGCTGCACCAATCGACAGAATGCGGCTGAACCCAGCCGCATCTCAATGGCGTCTCGCCCATCGGGCGAATACCCCACCCGGCCTGAGACACCGCCGCCTGCGGTTTCGGTGACGGCCAGTGCCAGCCAGTCGGTATGGCTCGCCGAAGTCTGCTGGCTGGTGAATGCTGCCATCAGCGCGCGCGACACCGGGTGCAGCGAATGCCGGGCCAGCGCTGCCGCCTGGGCCAGCACCTGCATCGCCGTGACCCCGGCACGGGCCTGAGTCCCCGAATGCACCAGACCATCGCGGGTGAGCGTGCCTGTCTTGTCGAATATCACCGTGTCCACCTTGGCAAGCGCCTCAAAGGCGTCGAGCCTGCGCACCAGCACACCACGCCGCGCCAATGCGCCAGCGGCAGCCAGCATGGCCGCTGGTGTAGCGAGCGACAGCGCACAGGGACAGGTGACCACCAGCACCGCCACAGCGACCATCAGCGCGTGGCCAGGGTCCTGCCGCCACCAATAAACGCAGGCCAATGCGGCAGCGGCAAGTACCGACAGTAAAAAGGGCCGAGCCATGCGGTCGGCCAGTCGGGCCAACCTGGGCCGGCTGGCCGAGACGCTCTCCATCAGGGCGACGATGCGGGCGTAGCGCGTGTCCGGACCAACCTGGGTCACCCGCACCTGCACGACCGACGACAGGTTGTGGCTGCCGGCGATCACCGCAGCGCCTGGCCCCCGCTGCACGGGGTAGGACTCGCCCGTCAGCAGCGATTCGTCCACCCGGGTCTCGCCCAACAGCAACTCGCCATCGGCGGCAAAGGCCTCACCGGGCCGCACCTGAATCACTTCACCGGGCTGTAAGCGGCGTACCGGCACCCGTTCGAAGTCGCCCTGAGGTGTAAGGCGCGCCACGCTGTCAGGCAAACGATTCATCAATGCTTCAAGCGCGCCGGCGGTCTGGTCGCGCAGGCGCGTTTCCAGCCAGCGCCCGAACAGCAAAAAGGTCACAAACATGGTCAGCGAATCAAAATAGACTTCAGCGCCAAAGATGCCCTCAGGCTCGAAGGTGCCCGCACTGCTGACACCAAAGGTGATCAGCATGCCCAGCGCAACCGGCAGGTCCATGCTGATGCGGCGCTGGGCCAGATCACGCAAGGCATTGCTGAAAAATGGTCCACAAGAGAACAACATCACCGGTAGCGTCAGCACCCACGAGGCCCAACGCAAAAGTTGCGCCATCTCCGTGGATAAATCGCCGGGGGCGGCCACATAGGCCGGGTAGGCATACATCATGACTTGCATCATGCAAAGGGCTGCGACCAACAGCCGCCACAAGGCTGTCCGCGATTCAGCAAGTCGCCGGGCCCGGGCCTGCGCGTCGTTGGCCGGCACGGCCCGGTAACCCGCAGCCTGCAACGCCTGCATCCAGCCCGAGGGCTGCACCTGGTCTGCCGACCACAGCACCCGGGCACGCTGGCTGCCGGCGCTGACCTCAGCCCGCAGCACACCCGGCACGGCACGCAGCGCGTCCTCCACCGTCAAAGCGCAGGCCGCGCAATGCATGCCTTCAATCACCACGCTTGACTCCCAGCCAGACGCCAGCCCGGGCATCGGCCGACTGAAAGCCGACCATTCCTGAGCGCTGTCCAAGATGCGGAGGTCGGCATCAGGTCCCTGTGCGGCTGTGCGACTCGGTGGCAATCGGTCGATGGCAGACATGAAGGGATTGATGGAAGACATGGTGGACGAGCCTACCGGGCCGGCACTTCGGTTTAATTGATGAAGATCAAGGTCTGCGCCGGTTGGTCGGCCTAAGCTACAACTTTCAAAAGCACCAAAGACCGACCCATGTACCAAAAAATTCTTGTTGCCACTGATGGCTCAACCCTGTCCAAGAAGGCAGTCAACCACGCCATCGCTCTTGCCGCGCTCGCCAATGCCGAGTTGGTGGTCATCAAGGTCGTCGCGCGGTATCCCCAAAGCTATTTCGAAGGTGGCCTGGCCCTGCAGGCGGCCGAGGTGAGCCGGATTGAAAAGCAGTGGACTGAGGCGGCTCAAGGGGTGGTTGATGCCGTGAAGAAATCGGCAGAAACCAAGGGGGTCAAAACCCGCGCAATCACCGTGAAGTCAGATCTGGTGTCTGACGCGATCATTGCTGCAGCTAAAAAACAAAAGTGCGACCTGATCGTGATGGCCTCACATGGCCGCCGTGGCGTCAAACGTCTGCTGTTAGGCAGCGAGACGCAGCAGGTTTTGACACACTCCCAAGTGCCGGTGCTGGTGCTGCGCTAGTGCCAGCGCAGCAATCAGGCTTAGTCCGCAAAGCGCTGGCGTATGGCCAGGACGTCATCCCATTGGCTGAGCAAGGCGGCAACGCAGTCGGGGTCAAAGCTGGTTCCAGCGCCGGCTTGGATGTGCTGCACCGCGCTTTCCAGCGCCCAGGCGCTCTTGTAGGGCCGCCGTGATGTGAGTGCGTCAAACACATCGGCTACCGAGACAATCCGGCTGAACACAGGAATATCCTGCCCTGCAAGGCCCCTGGGGTAGCCAGTGCCGTCATATTTTTCATGGTGGGTCCAGGCAATGATCGCGCCAGCCTGCAACACCCGGGACAGGCTGCCGTCCAAGATCCGATGGCCGTATTCAGAATGTTTTTTCATGATGAGCAGCTCATCAGGTCCAAGACGACCGGCCTTTAATAAGATCGCGTCTGGAATACCCACCTTGCCCACATCGTGCAGTGGCGCTGCGAGCAACAGCAACTCTTGGTCAGCAACGGACAGGCCCATGCCGCGCCCGATCAAGGCCGAGTAGTGCGCCATGCGAAGAATGTGCGCGCCGGTTTCGGGGTCGCGGTATTCTGCAGCCTTTGAGAGGCGCACCACGGTCTCGCGTTCTCGCTCAAGGATATCGGCCGTCGCCTTTCGAACCTCATCGGCCAGCCAGGCTGCCCGGTCCGCCAGCTGTCGGCGGCTCTCGCTCAGCGCGAGCATGTTTTTAACCCGTGCCAGGAACTCGATGCGGTCAATCGGCTTAGTCAGGAAATCAGTCGCGCCGGCGTCCAGCGCCTCGTAAAGCACCTGCTTTTGCTCGTTGGTGGTGATCATCAAGATCGGCACGGCCTGTTTGCTGGGCGTCTGGCGCAAGCGCTGGATGAACTCGATGCCATCCAGCGCAGGCATCATGTAATCCACAATGACCAAGTCGACATCATGGGCTTGCGCCCAAGCCAAACCTGCCAGTGAATCCAGAAAGGTCACCGGCTCACAACCGCCGAGCTTCTTGATCAGGGTGTCAAAAAGAACCAGGTTGATCTCGGAGTCATCAACAATCAGCACCTTCGGGATCATGGTTGGTCCTCGGTTGCGGCGCAACGCCCGGTGCGGGCCAGCGCGGCCAGCAGGCTGTTCACGTCACGCGTGAAAGCGAGCATCAGGTCGTCGACGCCGCTGTGCTCGTTTTTGGCCGCCAGCAACTCGATCTGACGGGCCCATTCGATCGGCGGGGTGGCGCCAAACATGGCGAGTATGCCTTTGAGCGCATGGGCGGTGTGCAACAAGGGTTGCAGGTCCCGCTTGGCGATCGCCTGCTGCATCTTCACAAGATCAATCGGCCACTGGGCCACAAAGGTCTCGGCAATGATTTCCACCACGTCCTGGTCGACCTGATCGAGCGCCGCCGCATAGTCAAAGTCACTCAGCTCTGACGGTCGGTTTGCTGGCTCAGGCTCGGGCACTGCGGCCGCCTGCTGCACCTGCAAGGGCACCTGCGGTAAATGGCGCCGCAGCATCGCCTGCAATTGAGCAGTGTCGATCGGCATGGCAATGTAATCATCCATGCCCGCGGCCAGGCAAGTGGCCCGGTCGCCACGCGCCGCGCCAGCAGTCATGGCGACGATCGGTGTACGTGCGCCCTGCTCGGCCGCGCGAAACCGGCGGGTTACCTCCAGGCCGTCCACCACCGGCACCATTACATCCATCAGCACCAGGTCATAACGACGCCGCGACAAAAGTGTCAAGGCCTGCTGGCCGTCGATAGCCAGCGTTACCTTGTGGCCCCAACGTCGCAACAGGGTGATGGTCAGCTTCTGATTGACCACTTGGTCCTCGACCAGCAGCACATCCAGCCCAAGCTGCGGGGCAGGACTGAGATCGACGGGGCCGGCGCCCACGGCACCCGGACTGACGCCCGGGGCAGCCGGAGAAACCACCCGTAGCATGACTTGCACCAGGTCGTCGGGAATAAACGGCTGACTCAGGTGGGCGGCAAAGCCATCTTGCGCGGCTTCCCCCGCACGACCGACCGCCACGCCGGATGTCAGCAACACCATAGGCACACCGGCACTCTGAGGCAAGCCGTGCATGGTCTGCGCGATGCCAACAGCATCCATCAAGATCAGGTCAAGCGCGGGCGACTCCTGGGGATCCGTCCTCAGCAGAGTCAACGCCTCATCGGCCGAAGCCGCCTCCTGCACCAAGACACCCAGACCCATCAGCACCCGCAAAATCGCCCGCCGGCTAGCGGTATGGGCGGCTACGACCAACACGCGCAAGCCCCGCAGCGCGGCGGGATCCGCCGGTGACGCAGCGCCCCGTCGGTCACGCTCCAGCAGCACAGAAAAATTAAATTGACTGCCTTTCCCGACTTCACTGGCGACCATGATTTGCCCACCCATGGCTTCCACCAGGCGAGCAGAAATGGTCAGGCCCAGCCCGACACCCCCATAGCGGCGGGTGATGGAGCCGTCCTCTTGCGCGAAAGGCTCAAAAATTGAATTCAGCTTGGCGGATGGAATGCCAATGCCTGTATCCTGCACCGTGAATTGCACCTCGTGCCGCCGATCGTTGCCCGAGACCGAGGCCAGCCGCAGCACAACTTCGCCCTCGTGCGTGAACTTGATGGCATTGCCGATCAGATTGTTCAGCACCTGCGTCAACCGGCCCGGGTCGCCCAGCACGGCATGAGGCATGGTGGTGTCAAGCTCACACACCAGCGCCAAGCCCTTGGCACGGGCGGAAACAGCCAGCCGCTTAACCGTATCGCCCACGGCAACACTCAGATTGAACGGGACTTTTTCCGGCAGGATGCGGCTTGACTCGATCCTTGAAAACTCCAAAATATCATTGATCACTTTGAGCAAGGACTCGGAGGACGACTTGACCATGGTCAGGTACTCGCGCTGCTCATCGTCCAGCGCGGTGGCCAGTGCCAGTTCGGTCATGCCAATCACGCCATTCATCGGGGTGCGGAGCTCATGGCTCATGTTGGCCAGAAAATCCGCTTTCGCCCTCAGGGCCGATTCCGCGATTTCGCTGAGCTGGCGCAACTCCTGCCGCAGCCCGGCCTCGCGGTCATGGGCCAGCGCACGGTGATGCTGGGCCGCCTGCTCGCTGGCGGTGTATGTCGCATCCACCTGGGACAGAAAACCGCTCAGCCCGCCCAACACCTGGGCCGCAGCCGGCCCGAGCGCACCAGACTGCGCCTGGGTCTCCACCGCCTCAAGCATGGTGGTCAACGCCGGCTGGGCCGCACCAAACGCGGCCTGCAATTGATCGGCAAGCAGTGGATTCATCAAACGCAGTTTAGCCGGGGGCGCCGTAGCGTTGCCGCAAAAGGTTTTTTTGTACCTTGCCCATGGCATTTCGCGGCAACTCTGGCACCAGCAGGCATTGCTTGGGCACCTTGAAATTGGCCAGCCGGGCTTTCAGGCTTGCCAAGATGGCCGCAGGATCTGGCGCTGCGCCCGGCTTGGCGATCACAAGTGCCAGCCCGACCTCACCAAAATCGGCGTGCGGCACGCCGATCACGGCACTTTCGGCCACGCCCGCCAATTCGTTGATGTAGCCCTCGATCTCGGCCGGGTAGACGTTGTAGCCGCCACTGATGATCAGGTCCTTGCTGCGCCCGACAATCGTGACATAGCCATCGGCATCGATGCGGCCGACGTCGCCAGTCTTGAAAAAGCCGCCGGCACTGAATTCTTCTGCTGTTTTCTCCGGCATGCGCCAGTAAGCCTTGAACACGTTGGGGCCAGCAACCTCTATGCCACCCGTCTCACCCATGGGCATAGGCTGGCCCTGGTCGCTCATCACACGCAGGCGTACGCCGGGCAACGGTCGACCCACCGTGCCGCCGCGTCGTTCGCCCTCGCTGGCGAGGTAGGGGTTGGAGGTGAGCATGACGGTCTCGCTCATGCCATAGCGCTCAAGGATGGTGTGGCCGGTGCGGCGTTGCCATTCGGTGAATGTCTCGATCAGCAGCGGCGCCGAGCCAGCAATGAACAGGCGCATGCCGCGCGCCACCTCAGCCGTCAGGCCAGGCTCGGCCAAAAGCCGCACGTACAGGGTCGGCACGCCCATGAACACCGTAGCGCGCGGCATCGCTGCCAGCACCTGGCGCGAGTCAAATTTAGCCAGCCAGATCATCTTGCTGCCGTTGATCAGTGCCGCATGGATGGCCACAAACAGGCCATGCACGTGAAAAATCGGCAGGGCGTGGATCAGCACGTCGCCGCCTTCGGCCGCGCTGCGCCAGCCCCAGCTGGTCTTGAGCACCTGGGCGTTGCTGAGCAGATTGCCGTGCGTCAGCATGGCGCCCTTGCTGCGGCCGGTGGTGCCGCTGGTGTACAGAATGGCCGCCAAGTCGTCGGGGCGGCGCGGCATGAGGACCTGGTGGTCGGCGCAGTGGGCGGCGCGGACCAGCAGCGAGCCGGTGCGGTCGTCGTTGAGGGTAAACACATGTCGGGTGCCAGCCTGAAAGGCGATTTTGCTGACCCATCCGAAGTTTTTGCCAGTGCAGACCACCACCGCGGGCTCGGCGTTGTCAATGAAATACTGGATTTCCGCACTCTGATAAGCCGTGTTCAAGGGCAAAAATACCAGACCGGCGCGCAAAGTGGAGAGGTAGAGCAGCATCGCTTCGACCGACTTTTCGACCTGCACCGCCACCCGAGCCCCCTCGGGCAGCTGCAAGGACACCAGCAGGTTGGCCAGCATGGCGCTGGCACGGTCCAGGTCGCGCCAGCTGTAGTGCAGGCCGTGGTCGGTTTCGACGGCGATGCTGTCAAGATCGGCTGGAAACGCCGCACGCAGAGCGGCATACAGATTGCCTGCGGCTGGGCTGGGAGAGGGTTGGGCTGTGGTCATAGGAATGTCGTGGGGAACAACTGGGCGGCTCTCGGTCTGGCCAGCACCATCCGGCGCCGGTGCTGCTTCAAAAGGCTGGTTTTCGTTTGTCTAGAAAGGCGTGGACGCCCTCTCGGTGTTCGTGACTGACCGCGTAGGCATAGGGGTCGGCTGCCGAAATTGCTTCAATATTTATAGCAATATCCTCAATGAGGACGGGGGCTAGAGCCTTATTTGACATCAAAGTCCTCAAGGTCTGCTTGTTCAGCCGAGCCGCCTGTGGCGCCAGTGCAAGCACCCGTTGCACGGTGGCTTGGGCTTCGGTGCACAGTTCATCGTCAGGTAGAACTCGGCTCAAGAATCCACGGGCCAGCATCTGCGGTGCATCCAGCACGGCGGCCTCGAGCAGCATCTCCCGCGCCGTCAACAACCCGGCTTCGCGCACCACCAGCGCCGCCTCACGCGGTGCCATCGGGAACCCAAGGCGGGCAATCGGCGCACCAAAGCGGGCGCTTGCGGCTGCCAGCCGCAGGTCGCAGCAGCTGGCAATCTCCAGCCCGGCGCCCATGCAGTTGCCGGCAATTTGCGCTACCAGCGGCACGTCGCAATCGAGCATGGCCTGGAGCGCCGGCCAGACCTCACCCTCATGAAACTGCCGCAGGCTCGCAGCCTCGAACCGGAAAGCCGGGTACTCGGAAATATCGCCACCGGCACAGAAGTGTGCGCCCTCCCCGCTCACCAGCACACAGCGCAACGCAGGCTGCCCCGCCAATTCGGAAAAAACGCGGCGCAAGTCGCGCCACATCTGGCGCATCATGGCATTCAGTCGGGTCGTATGACACAGCGTTACCCGCGCCACGCCGCCCTGCAGCGAAAGACCAATACCGGCTTGCATGCCCGGAGCGGCCTCTAGTCGAGCTTGGCGCCCGATGCCTTGACAACCTCCGCCCAGCGCTTGATCTCGGCACCCACAAAGCTACCAAATTGCGCCGGAGACAAACTGCCAAAATCAGCGCCATTGCTGGCCCAAATGGCTTTGAGTTCATCGGTCGCAAAGGCGCGGCGACTCTCTTCAACAATGCGCGCCTGCACATCGGCTGGCGTGCCTTTGGGTGCCCACAGACCATACCAGGTGGTGACGGTGTAGTCGGGCAGGCCCAGTTCAGCCGCGCAGGGTACGTCAGGAATAGCCGGGTTTCGCTTGACCCCTGACACCATCAGTGCCTTGATCCGGCCTCCCTTGATGTGGCCGGCAGAAGAGGCCAGGCCGTCAAACATCATGTCCACCTGGCCACTGATCAGGTCCCGCAAAGCTGGCCCGGCGCCGGTGTAGGGAATATGGGTGATGAAGGTGCCGGTCTGCTGCTTGAACAGTTCACCCGCCAGGTGGTGCGAGGTACCTGTGCCGGCCGAGCCGTAGTTCAGCCGTCCTGGGCTGGCCTTGAGCTGAGCCAAAAAGGCCTTGAAATCACCGTTAATGCTCTTGGGATTGACCACGACCACATGCGGCACATTGGCCATCAAGACCAGGGGCACGAAGTCTTTTTCAATATCGTAATCAAGCTTGGGATACATCGACGGCGCAATGGTGTGGTGCACCGCGCCCATGAACAGGGTGTAACCATCGGGCGCGGCCTTGGCGGCCACACCGGCACCGAGCGTGCCACCGGCGCCACCCCGGTTGTCGATCACCATGGTCTTGCCTGTCTGCTTGGCAAACTGTGCCGAAAATGGACGGGCAAAGGTATCAGTGCCGCCGCCGGCCGGGAACGGCACGACCAGATTGACGGGTTTGGTGGGCCAGGCCGACTGAGTGCGCCCTGCTAGGGGTAATGTCAATGCACCAGCCGCTGCGGCCAGGCGCAGAACTTGACGTCGATTGGCGATTAATTGTGTTTGATCAAACATGCTTGTCTCCTGTTGTTATAAAAAATTGCTATATTTAGCATAGCAATAAACCCAATACAGACGGGGCCTGGCGGCCTATTTTATGCCCAATAACCGACGCCGCCCGGCCCACCACCAGAGCCCCACCCCACCCACGATCATGGGCAGACACAGCCACTGCCCCATGCTCATGCCTAGCGACAATACGCCCAAGTGGGCATCCGGCTCGCGAAAAAACTCGGCCACAAAACGGAACAGGCCATAGCCCAATAAAAACACGGCTGCGACGGAACCCCGCGGTCGCGGCTTGCGCGCGTAGAGCCACAAGATCACAAACAGCAGCAGGCCTTCTAGCAAGAACTGGTAGACCTGCGAGGGGTGGCGGGGCAGCTCACCAGCCCCACGGAACACCATGCCCCAGGGCAGGTCCGGGCTGCATAAGCGGCCCCAGAGCTCACCGTTGATGAAGTTGCCAACCCGCCCGGCCGCAAGCCCAGTCGGCACACAGGGTGCGACGAAATCGGCCACTTGCAGCCAGGGTTTGCCGCGCGAACGCGCGAACCAGACCATGGCCGCGATCACGCCCAGCATGCCCCCATGAAAACTCATGCCGCCCTGCCAGACCGCCAGCACCTCCAGCGGATGCGCCAGGTAGTAGGCCGGTTTGTAGAACAGGCAGTAACCGAGCCGCCCGCCCGCCACCACGCCCATCACGCCCAGAAACAGGATGTCCTCCACGTCTTGCCGCGACCAGGCCAGCTTCCCGGTGAGCGAGGCAAACGGCTCGTGCCGCAGCCGGCGCAAGCCAAGGAGCATGAACAGACCAAAGGCGGCCAGATAGGTCAGGCCATACCAGTGCACGGCCAGAGGGCCCAGCTGGAGCGCTACCGGATCGATCGAGGGATGCATCAACATGACGCCATTGTGCCTGCGTTCGCGTTGGCCCAAGGCTTATGTCCGACGCGTGACGTACCCAAGGTCGAGGGCTAAAATCCATCCACCTCAACCGTCCGATCCCCTACAGCCATGAGCGATACAAAAGTTATCCCGGTGCATGCCATCAATTCCCGCAGCAAAAACATCACCGAGGGCAAGTCGCGCGCGCCGAATCGCTCCATGTACTACGCCATGGGCTACGAGGCCGACGACTTCAAGAAACCTATGGTTGGCGTGGCCAACGGCCACAGCACCATCACGCCCTGCAACTCGGGCCTGCAAAAGCTCGCAGACGCAGCGATTGCCGGCATCGAAGAGGCCGGAGGCAACGCTCAGGTGTTTGGCACACCCACCATCTCGGACGGCATGGCCATGGGCACCGAGGGCATGAAGTACTCGCTGGTCAGCCGCGAAGTCATCTCCGACTGCATCGAAACCTGCGTCCAGGGCCAGTGGATGGACGGCGTGGTGGTTGTGGGCGGCTGCGACAAGAACATGCCGGGCGGCCTGATGGGCATGCTGCGGGCCAATGTGCCGGCCATTTACGTCTACGGCGGCACCATCCTGCCGGGGCACTACCAGGGCCGGGACTTGAACATCGTCAGCGTGTTTGAGGCGGTGGGCGAAAACGCCGCCGGCCGCCTGAGTGATGTGGACCTGCTAGAGATCGAACGCCGGGCGATCCCGGGCACCGGGTCCTGCGGCGGCATGTACACAGCCAACACCATGTCCTCGTCTTTTGAGGCGCTGGGCATCTCACTGCCCTACTCCAGCACCATGGCCAACCCGCACGACGAAAAGCTCAACTCGGCCCGGGAGTCGGCCAAGGTGCTGGTGGAAGCCATCAAGAAAGACATCAAGCCGCGTGATATCGTGACCTGCAAGTCGATCGAGAACGCAGTCGCTGTGATCATGGCCACGGGTGGTTCCACCAACGCCGTACTGCATTTCCTGGCGATCGCCCACGCTGCCGAGGTCGAATGGACGATTGACGACTTTGAGCGTGTGCGCGTGAAAACCCCCGTGCTGTGCGACCTCAAACCCAGCGGCAAGTACCTGGCGGTCGACCTGCACCGCGCCGGCGGCATCCCGCAGGTGATGAAGACCCTGCTGGCGGCAGGCCTGCTGCACGGCGACTGCCTGACCATCACTGGCCAGACCATTGCCGACGTGCTCAAAGACATTCCGGATGCCCCTCGCGCTGACCAGGACGTGATCCGCCCCATCAGCAACCCGATGTACGCCCAGGGTCACCTGGCGATCCTCAAGGGCAATCTGTCGCCAGAGGGCAGCGTCGCCAAGATCACCGGCCTCAAAAAACCAGTCATGACCGGACCGGCCCGCGTGTTCGAGGACGAGCAGTCGGCTCTGGCCGCCATCCTGGCCAACAAAATCGTACCGGGTGATGTGATGGTCTTGCGCTACCTGGGCCCCAAGGGTGGCCCGGGCATGCCGGAGATGCTGGCGCCGACGGGTGCGCTGGTGGGTCAGGGCCTGGGCGAGTCAGTGGGGCTGATCACCGACGGCCGTTTTTCCGGTGGAACCTGGGGCATGGTGGTAGGTCACGTGGCCCCTGAAGCGGCGGTAGGCGGCACGATTGCCTTCATTGAGGAAGGGGATTCCATCACCATTGACTCGCACCAGTTGCTGTTGCAGCTCAATGTCAGCGACGATGTGATTGCCAGCCGCCGTGCTGCTTGGACAGCACCGGCGCCGCGTTATACGCGCGGCGTGCAGGCCAAGTTTGCCTTCAATGCTTCCACAGCCAGCAAAGGTGCCGTGCTGGACAACTACTGAACCGTGACGCCGAAACTTGGCAGGACCTGGGCGCGATGACGCGTACCCGGGCGGCCCTGCTGGGCCAGATGACGCTCGATACGAGCCTGCTGGCGCCGACGCTCCCGACGAGCAATACAACGCCGGGTGTAGCCAGAACCATCCGCCCAAGCCCACCACAACACGGCCATGCCGAACGGAACCAGCACCGACCACCACGGCCATGTCGCAACCGCACCCCATGCGAGTGCCTTCATCGCCAACAGCGTCAAGCCCAGACCTAGAAAATACATACAGACTCCTCCGACAATAAATCCCTTGTGGCCGCCGCCTAAGACAACGATTCCTACAATTCGGCCACCTCAATGTAATCGACAGTGAAAGGAAAATCCATGTTTCGTCGCGAGCTGTTTCTTTTGGTTACCGTTGTCTTTATGTCTGGCTCGGCACTGGCTGACCAGGCTCTGGCGACAACCAAGAACTGCATGGCCTGCCACGCCATTGACAAAAAACTGGTGGGCCCCGCCTACAAGGAGATCGCTAAAAAGTACGCCGGTCAGAAGGACGCTGTGGACCAGCTGGCCACCAAAATCACGAAGGGTGGCTCGGGGGTATGGGGCGTCATCCCAATGCCTGCCAACCCCCAGGTGAATGAGGCCGACGCCAAAAAACTGGCGGGCTGGGTGCTTAGCCTTTAAAGCCGACCATGCCGCGCAGTGCGGGCGGCAGATCAGCAGTTCAGTACGCCTGACCGAGCTGGCTCAAAATTGCCGGGTTTTCCAACGTTGACGTGTCCTGTGTGATGGTCTCACCCTTGGCGAGTGAGCGAAGCAACCGGCGCATGATCTTGCCCGAGCGAGTCTTAGGCAGGTTCTCGCCAAAACGGATGTCCTTCGGCTTGGCAATCGGGCCAATTTCTTTGGCGACCCAATCGCGCAACTGCTTGGCGATGAGTTTGGCCTCGTCACCCGTAGGCATGGGGCGTTTCAGCACCACAAAAGCACAGATCGCCTCGCCCGTCAGGTCATCGGGGCGGCCGACAACAGCAGCCTCGGCCACCAGGTCAGTTTTAGCCACCAGCGCCGATTCAATTTCCATCGTGCCCATGCGGTGGCCCGACACATTCAACACATCATCAATTCGCCCGGTGATGCGGAAGTAGCCCCGGTCGACACTGCGAACCGCGCCATCGCCGGCAAGGTATATGCGGCCGCCCATTTCTTCCGGAAAATAGCTCTTCTTAAATCGTTCGGGGTCATTCCAGATGGTGCGGATCATCGAGGGCCAGGGGCGCTTGATGACCAGCAAGCCGCCTGAACCATGGGGCACATCCCGGCCGGCCTCGTCGACGATGGCCGCCATGATGCCCGGCAGGGGCAAGGTACAACTGCCCGGCACCAGCGGGGTGGCGCCTGGCAGCGGCGTGATCATGTGGCCACCGGTTTCGGTCTGCCAGAAGGTATCCACAATCGGGCAACGCTCGCCGCCCACATGTTTGTAGTACCACATCCAGGCTTCGGGGTTGATGGGTTCGCCCACCGAGCCCAGAATCCGCAGCGAACTCAGGTCGGACCGGGCTGGGTGCACTTTCTCGTCCGCCTCGGCAGCCTTGATCAGGGAGCGGATGGCGGTGGGCGCGGTGTAGAAGATGCTGCACTTGTGGCGCTCAATCATCTGCCAGAGGCGCCCGGCGTTGGGGTAGGTTGGCACGCCCTCAAAAATGATCTGGGTCGCCCCGGCCGCCAGAGGACCGTAGGCCACATACGCGTGTCCAGTGATCCAGCCAATGTCAGCGGTACACCAGAAGACATCGTCGCTGCGCAGGTCAAAGGTCCAGTCCATGGTCAGCTTGCTCCACAGCACAAAGCCGCCAGTGGCATGCTGCACACCCTTGGGCTTGCCGGTGGACCCCGAGGTGTACAAAATGAACAAGGGGTGCTCAGCGCCAACCGGCACCGGCGCGCAATCTGTGCTTTGGCCGGCCAGCGCTTGGGCAAATGTCTGGTCACGCCCGACGACCATGTTGCAGGCGGTGGCTGTGCGCTCGAAGACAAAAACGTTTTTGATCGACTCGCAGCCGCCTAGGCCCAGGCCCTCATCCACAATCGCTTTGAGCGGCAACTCCTTGCCACCGCGCATCTGGTAGTTGGAGGTGATCACGGCCACAGCGCCAGCGTCGATGATGCGTTCCTGAAGCGCCTTGGCTGAGAAGCCACCAAACACCACACTGTGGGTGGCGCCAATACGGGCGCAAGCCTGCATCGCAATCACACCTTCGAGCGTCATCGGCATGTACACCAGCACCCGGTCACCCTTGTTCACGCCATTTGCCTGGAGCGCATTGGCAAACTGGCTAACGCGCGCCAACAGCTCACGGTAGCTGGTCTTGGTGACGGTGCCGTCGTCTGCCTCGAAGATCACGGCGGTCTTGTGCTCGTTGGGGGTCCCCATGTGCTTGTCCAGGCAGTTGGCCGATGCGTTGAGCTCACCGTCGTCAAACCACCTGTAGAAGGGGGCATCAGACTCGTCCAGAGTGCGGGTGAACGGCTTGCTCCAGCTCACGTTCTCGCGGGCCAGGCGAGCCCAGAAGCCCTCAAAATCCTGTTCGGCTTCGGCACACAAGGCGTTGTAGCCGGACATGCCGGAAATTCGAGCGGCCTTGGCTATCGCCTCGCTGGGTGGGAACACGCGGTTTTCGACCAGCATCGACTGCATGGCAGATTTGGATTCACTCATGAACTGTCTCCTCTAATGATTCGCAACTGGGCGGTAATGTCTATGCTGGCACTTACATGCCACTGACTGGCGTCAAGCTTACAACGTCGGGAACTCGGCTTCCGACTTCACAGCCCTTGGCAGACCCCTACAATCCGGAAAAATGAGCCTGAAAGACCGACAATGACCCCCTCGCCCACGCCCCCGACCAAACCCCGCCGCATGCGCCCGCTGCCAGCCTTCATATTTGCCAGCCGCTGGCTGCAGTTGCCACTTTACATCGGACTGATTGCCGCACAAGGGGTCTATGTGTTCCATTTCTGGGTGGAGCTGGTGCACCTGCTGGAGGCTGCTTTTGGCAATCAAACTGCGTTGCAGGCCCTGATCTCCAGCATCGGCTACAAGGAAACCTCTGTCACCACAGGCCTCAATGAGACCATCATCATGTTGGTGGTGCTGGCGCTGATCGACGTGGTGATGATCTCCAACCTGCTCATCATGGTGATTGTGGGTGGTTATGAGACCTTTGTCAGCCGCATGGACCTCCAGGACCACCCCGACCAGCCCGAATGGCTGAGCCATGTCAACGCGTCTGTGCTAAAGGTCAAACTGGCAACAGCAATCATTGGCATCAGCTCCATCCACCTGCTTAAAACTTTCATCAATGCTGCCAACTACGACGAAAAAGTGCTGATCGCGCAAACCGCGATCCACGTCACTTTTTTATTGTCTGCCATGGCCATCGCCTACACCGACCGTCTGATGTCACGCCCCGAAGCGGGGCATTAAGACCTCGGATTTGGGCGGTCTGCAAGGCCGGCAAAACCTACGGGTAACAGCACCTTCGGCTTTGAGGCCAACTCACCGTGGATCATCTCGCGCCAGTTCCGTGTGGGGTCGGTTGGTTAAACTCAAACGCGTTTTCACCCGACTTCCCTTACCCGAACACCGAGGCATTGCCCCCTATGAGCACCATCCGCCAGGCTGATCTGATCGAGTCCGTCGCCGCCGCCCTGCAGTACATCAGCTACTACCACCCGGCCGACTACATCGCGCATCTGGCGCGTGCCTATGAGCGGGAGCAAAGCGCCGCAGCCAAAGATGCGATTGCACAGATCCTGACCAACAGCAAGATGAGCGCCACCGGTCACCGGCCAATCTGCCAGGACACCGGCATCGTCAATGTGTTCCTGAAGCTCGGTATGGGCGTGCGGCTCGAAGGCTTCACCGGGGGGCTGGACGACGCCATCAATGAGGGCGTACGCCGTGCCTACAACCACCCGGACAACACCTTGCGCGCCAGCATCGTGGCCGACCCCGAGTTTGATCGCAAAAACACAAAGGACAACACGCCGGCGGTGATCTTCACCGAAATCGTGCCGGGGGACACGCTGGAGGTGACGGTGGCGGCCAAAGGCGGCGGCAGTGAGAACAAGAGCAAACTGGTGATGCTAAACCCCGGCGACTCGGTGGTGGACTGGGTCCTCAAGACCGTCCCCACCATGGGTGCCGGCTGGTGTCCACCGGGCATGCTGGGCATCGGCATTGGTGGAACCGCCGAAAAAGCCGTCTTGATGGCCAAGGAGAGCCTGATGGAGGACCTTGACATGTACCAGTTGCAGGCCAAAGCCGCCTCTGGCGCGGCGCTGAGCAAGACCGAAGCCCTTCGTCTGGAACTTTTCGAGAAGGTCAATGCCCTGGGTATTGGCGCTCAGGGTCTGGGTGGCCTGACCACGGTGCTGGACGTGAAAATCAAGATGTACCCCACCCACGCGGCCAGCAAACCGGTGGCCATGATCCCTAACTGCGCTGCAACCCGCCATGCCCATTTTGTGCTGGACGGCAGTGGTCCGGTGTACTTGGATCCACCCTCGCTCGACCTGTGGCCGGACGTGGCTTGGACACCCGACTATGTCAAGAGCCGCAAGGTCAACCTCGACACCCTCACACAGCAGGAAGTGGCCAGCTGGAAGCCGGGCGACACCCTGCTGCTCAACGGCAAGATGCTGACCGGGCGCGACGCCGCGCATAAGCGCATCCAGGACATGCTGGCCCGTGGCGACAAGCTGCCGGTGGATTTCACCAACCGCGTCATTTACTACGTGGGCCCAGTCGATCCGGTCAAGGACGAAGCCGTGGGCCCAGCTGGACCAACCACCGCCACCCGCATGGACGGTTTCACCGAGATGATGTTGCGCGATACCGGCTTGATCGCCATGATCGGCAAGGCCGAGCGCGGACCGGTGGCAATCGAGGCCATCCGCAAACACCAGAGCGCCTACCTGATGGCCGTGGGCGGCGCGGCCTACCTGGTCAGCAAGGCGATCAAAACCGCCAAGGTGGTCGGATTCGCTGACCTGGGCATGGAAGCTATCTACGAGTTCGACGTGGTCGACATGCCGGTCACGGTGGCAGTGGATGCCGGCGGCACCAGTGCCCACATCACCGGCCCGGCTGAGTGGCAAAAACGCATTGCCAGCGGCGAGTTCAAGGGGATCGCGGTCACCGCGAGCTGATGGTGAGTTCGTCGGCCGGCAACAGGCCGTTATTTGCAGGATCAGGGCGGCGGGACATTCTGGTGTTTTCCGTCATTCCCGTGAAAACGGGAATCCAGGAGGTCATGGATCCCCGATCGAGTCGGGAATGACGGCAAGTGGGCCAATCATTTCCTTTGCTGCGGGGGCCGATGGCGTGTCGCGGCGAGGTCAAGGAAGGAGCCCGCAGGGCGGAGGGACACGAGCGGCGGGACGCCGTCGGCCCATGCAGCTCGCCAACCACGGCCCGTCCCCCACACCACTAACCACAAAAATACCAGTGCCGACTAGCTACCCAGAACCCGGCCTGCCTCGATCGTGATGCAGCGATCACAACGGCTGGCAATGGCGCGGTCGTGGGTGACCAGCACCAGCGTGGTGCCCTGCTCCTGGTTCAGGGCGAACATCAATTCCATGACTTTCTCGCCAGTGGCGAAATCCAGGCTTCCGGTGGGTTCGTCGGCCAGCAGCAGTGCCGGTTGGAGCACAAAGGCGCGGGCCAGGGCCACGCGTTGCTGCTCGCCTCCGCTGAGCACCCGGGGGTAATGGCGCAGTCTCTCGGCCAAACCAACCCGGCCCAGCATGGCAGTGGCGGCCTGGCGGGCGTCGCGGCGGCCTGCCAACTCCAAGGGCAACATCACGTTCTCCAGCGCGGTCAGGTTGCCCAGCAGCTGAAAGCTCTGGAAAACAAAGCCGACTTTTTGCGCTCGCAAACCGGCTCGCTCATCTTCGTCCATGGCGAACAGATCTTGCCCTGCCAGGCGAACCGTGCCACGGCTGGGTGTGTCAAGGCCGGCCATGATCGACAGCAAGGTGCTTTTGCCGGATCCCGACGCACCCACGATGGCCACGGTTTCCTTTGGTTTCAGCGCAAAATCGATATCACGCAAAATATCGAGCGTACCGGTCGAGTCGGTGACCGACTTGAACAGATGCTCGACCGAAATAATTGAATCAGACATGGGACTTTCTTTGAATCGACATCACTTTATCGCGCTTGTTATTGCTGCGACCAGTTTGGGGTCATGCGCAGCGGCGCTCGCCGCCGGCACCTCACCGATGACCCAGACGATTCTGGTGTTGGGCGATTCACTGAGTGCCGAGTATGGACTCAAACGTGGCACCGGCTGGGTGGCGCTTTTGGAGAATCGCATCAAAACCGAGAAGTTGAACGCGACAGTCATCAATGCCAGCATCAGCGGCGACACCACTTCCGGAGGCCGCTCGCGCCTGGGCGCTTTGCTGAGCCAACACCGGCCCAGCCATGTGATCATCGAGCTTGGGGGCAACGATGCCTTGCGGGGCTTACCCCTGAGCCTGACCGAAGACAACCTCAGCCAGATGACGCAGGCCGCGCAAGCAGCAGGTGCTCGGGTGCTGCTGGTGGGAATGCAGATCCCACCGAACTACGGCCGAGACTATGCCGACCGTTTTGCCGCCGTGTTTGCGGCGGTCGCCAAAGTACACAAAGCGGCCCTGGTCCCGTTTTTGCTGGCTGGCGTTGGTGATGGCACAGAGCCAACGCAAATGTTTCAGGCCGACCGTATTCATCCCAAAGCAGAAGCCCACCCCATCATGCTGGCCAACGTCTGGCCAGCCCTGAAAAAACTCCTCAAATGAGCCTGATCACCCTGAGCGCTGAGCAGGCGATTGGCCGTCTACACGAGTTTGACGCCGTCATCGACGCGCGAAGTGAAGACGAATACGCGCTAGACCATCTGCCAGGGGCGGTGAACTGGCCTACGCTCAACAACGCCGAACGGCACGACATTGGCACGCTGTACACACAGGTCAACCCCTTTGAGGCCAAGAAGCGTGGCGCTGCCCTGGCCGCGCGCAACATCGCCGGGCACATCGAGCGTGAGCTGATGGCCACGCCAAAGGAGTGGCGGCCCCTGGCCTACTGCTGGCGTGGCGGTAAGCGCAGCGGCGCACTGTCCTTGATCCTTGACCAGATCGGGTTTAGGGTGACGCTGCTGGAAGGCGGCTACAAGGCCTTTCGTGCCGCCATGGTTGAAGATATCGCCCGCCGCGTGGTGGGGCTGAACTGGCGCGTGGTCTGCGGAACTACCGGTTCGGGCAAGACCCGCCTGCTGCAAGCATTGGCGCAGGCCGGCGCGCAAGTGATTGACCTGGAAGGTTTGGCCAACCACCGCAGTTCAGTGTTGGGCGCCATTCCAGGCTTGGCGCAGCCGAGCCAGAAGCGTTTTGATACCCTGATCTGGGATGCGCTGTGCCAGCTCGACCCGGCCAGACCGGTCTTTATTGAGAGTGAGAGCAAGAAAGTGGGCAATGTGGCTGTCCCCACGGCGCTGATTGACGTCATGCGGCAAAGCCCCTGCCTCAACCTGGTGTTGCCCGATGCCCAGCGGGTAGCACTGCTGATGGAAGACTACGCCTTTTTTGTCAGCGACAGCGACCACTTCTGCGATCGGCTGCAGGCGCTGACCGAGCTCCGTGGCAAAGTGGTTGTGGAGGCCTGGCAGGCCTCAGTGCGGGCTGGTGAGATTGCGCCGGTGGTACAGGAACTATTGACCCTGCACTATGACCCGGTCTACCTGCAATCGATGCGACGAAACTTCAAGCAGTACGAGCACTCAAAAATGATAGCGCCAGAGGACCACAGCAAGGGCGCTATGGCCGACTTGGCGCAAGATATTCTCAAGGAACCAGGATAAACACCTGGCGTATTAGACACGATTTACCAGCGGGACTGGCGGCCCAAGCGGCTTGGCTATGTTGAGCTCGAAAAGGCGTCAACCGGCAGCGGCTGTGCCACTGTCGGGCACGGCCTCGGCACCGTCAGCACCCTCAGCACCCCCAGCGCCTGGGGCATCGGGGTCACCTTCACCCACCTTGCGCTCAGCCTTGTTCTTGAGCTTTTCCTCTTTCTTTTTCTTTTTTGCCAGCTCTTTCTGACGCTTTTCGTAACCGTAGTTGGGTGTTGCCAAGTTGTGCTTTCAAGTAGTTACGAAGACTTTAACATTTTGCAGATGAGGTCTGCCACGGCCTGCCAGCTTTTATCACTGATTTGGCGGGACTAACGGGGGAGCCTCATGCCAGCGCACGCTCCCTCGGTAGGCATGCCAACTGGCGTGGCCCAACCAGGGTCCGACCACTACAAGACCCAGCCCCCAAGGCAACAGGGCGACCGCCACCAGGCTGGTCATCAGCAAACCCCAGTACAGCATCACCAGCGGGTTTTCAAAGACCACTTGAAAACTGGTGATGGCCGCCGAAATAGCATCGGTGTCGCGGTCCAAAATCATGGGAATTGCCACCACGCCAACCCCAAAAACCAGAGCCGCAAACACAGCACCGACCAAGGCATACACCAGCAGGAACTCCCAATTTTGGAAATTAAACACGGCCTGCAGCACACCTGTGGTCGACGGCATACCCGTATTAAAGAAAACAGCAAACACCACCAGTGAGGCACGGCCCCACAGCAACTCCAGCACGATCAGCAACAACACCAGCAAACCCATGCTGCTAAGGTGACGGTCCCAGCAGGTCAGCGACAGCGCCAAGCTCGGCGGCATCCCCGCCTCGCGGCGTCGGCTTACTTCGTACAGGCCCAGCGCCAAAAATGGTCCGACCAACAAGCAGCCCGAAGCCATTGACAAGGTGTATTCGGGCATATTTCGAAAGACTGCCCCCAAAACCAGCGCCATCAACCAGAAGCACAGGCCATAGAACAGGCCAATGGTCTTGGCGGCCCACAAGTCGCCGCCGCCCCGCCGTAGCCAGCGCAAAGGATCCAGCAGGCCAAGGGGCAACAGGTCTTTGCCGGGCATCTGGGAGGGCGGGGGCTGGTAGGACTGAGCCGTGGCATCAGGTCCCGCAACAGAGCGATCAATGGTCATGGCCGCCAGCCTAGCCCAGACCCTGGGCGCAGGCCATAGAGGAAAACACTGACTCAAGCAAGCGCTGAGTTCAAGGCTTGAGCCAGATCAAGCTTTAAGTCAGCCACCGCCTCGAGCCCGATGGAGAAGCGCACCACCCGTCCGGGCTTGAGCACTGCAGGCCAACCGGTCCGCAGGCTGCCCATGTCGTAAGGCACCACCAAGCTGACCGGGCCGCCCCAGCTGTAACCGAGCTTGAAGAGCTGAAGCTGGTCACAAAACGCGTCCACCTGGGCTTGACTGAAGCGCGGGTCGACCATCACACTGAACAGGCCGGCCGCACCGCCCGGACCCGGCTTGCACAGGGCCCGCCAGGCATCGTGGCCGGGAGAGCCAGCTAATGCGGGATGCAGCACCTGTACAAACTCAGAGCGAGTCTGACACCAGCGCGCCAGCTCTCGCGCTGCCTCGTCATGGGCCTTGTAACGCAGGGCTATGCTGGGCAGGGACCGCAAGATGGCTTCGACATCATTCACGCCCACCCCGAGCCCAAGCCGCATGTGGGTGAGTTTGACCGCCATATGCAGCGCTGGGTCCCTGGTCATGACGCTGCCCATCAGCACATCGCCACCGCCGCTGGGGTACTTGGTCAGGGCATGCACCGAAAAGTCAACCGCCAGCGCCGGGCTGCTGCCGGGCGTCAAATCAAACGGGGCGAACGCCAGCCCAGCACCCCAGGTGTTGTCGAGTGCCGTCCAGACACCGCGCGCCTGGCAAATCCGAACCAGCGCCGGCAGGTCGGGGAACTCCATGGTGACGGAACCCGGCGCCTCCAGCCAAACCAAGCGGGTGGCCGGGCTGATGCTGGCCGCCAGGGCCTGCGGGTCAAGCGGGTCGTAAAAGCGGTGGCTGATACCCCAGGCCTTGAGTTCCGCTGCAGCCAGCGCCTTGCTCGGTCCATAAGCGTTGTCTGGAATCAGCACCTCGTCGCCGCTGCGCAGCAATGCCAGCGACAGGTTGGCAATCGCCGCCAGACCACTGGGCGACAACACACATTGCAAGCCGCCCTCCAGGGTGCACAGGCGTTCTTCCAGCAGGTAGGTGGTGGGCGTGCCATGCAGGCCGTAGGTGTAGCCGGTCTTGTCTTTCCACTCGGTGGTCCGCATGGCGGCGACACTTGGGAAAAAGACGCTGGACGCCTTGAACACGCCCGGCTGCGGCGCCTCAAAACCAGCTGGCGCCTGGTAGGGGTGGTGTATGAGCGCAGTGGCAATGTCTAGCGGCGTAGCGGCCATGTTCAGACACTCCACTTCTGGATCAATTGCTCGGGCCGCAGCGCGTCGTAGCTCTCAAAAGGCTGATGAATCCAGGGGTTGCTTGGCAAGAATTCGACCGAATAGTCGGGTGTAAAGGTGGACAGGGCCTTGGTCCAGATCACCGCACTGCGGAGCTCGGTGATGGGGGCGTAATTCGTCCGCAGTTGCGTGATCACCGCGTTCAGCGTGTGTCCGGAGTCGGCCAGATCATCCACCAGTAAGACGCGACCCGCAATTTCACCCTTGGGCGTCGTGATAAAGCGGGCAATGTCGAGATGCCCCTGCACCGTACCCGCGTCGGAACGGTAGGAGCTGGTCGACATGATCGCCAGCGGCTTGTCGAAGACACGCGACAGAATGTCACCGGGGCGCATGCCGCCTCTGGCCAGGCACAGGATGGTGTCAAACTGCCAGCCAGACTGATGGATTTTGATCGCCAGCTTTTCGATCAGGTTGTGATACTCGTCGTAACTCACATAAAGGTGTTTGCCGTCTTCGGTCAACATGATAGTGCTCCTGATTAGATAGCTATAAATGCTTGCTGCGTAAGGGCTAGAGGCTTATTTGATCAATATTTTGTGGGCTGCCTGGGCTCAATCGGCCAGGAAGGGATGACGCAACAAAATGGTGTGATCGCGGTCCGGACTGGTTGACACCATGTGGACCGGGACCCCGGTGACCTGCTCAATGCGCTGCAGGTAAAGCCGGGCCTGAATCGGCAACCGGTCATACTGGGTGACACCGACCGTGCTGTCACTCCAGCCGTCAACGACCTCGTACACCGGCTTGCAACGGCTGATGTCGTCCGCACCCATCGGCAGGATGTCGATGGGTTCGCCATCGAGCTCATAGCCGGTGCACAGCAGCAACTCGGGCAGCCCGTCAAGCACGTCGAGTTTGGTGATGCACAGCCCGGTCAGGCCGTTGACCTGGGCGGAGCGCTTGAGCAGGGCCGCGTCAAACCAGCCGCAACGGCGACTGCGGCCCGTGGTAACGCCTTTTTCGGCGCCCACCGTGCTCATGTGGTACCCCGGCGTGCCCGGCACCTCCCAGTCCAACTCGGTGGGGAACGGGCCACCGCCAACACGGGTGCAGTACGCCTTGGTGATCCCCAGGATGTAATGCAGCATGCCCGGCCCGACGCCGGAGCCGGCCGCGGCATTGCCCGCAACGCAGTTGCTGGAGGTCACGTAGGGGTAGGTGCCATGATCCACGTCGAGCAGAGTGCCCTGTGCGCCCTCAAACAACAAGTTGGCGCCCTTGAGGTGGGCTTCATTGAGCTCGCGCGAGACGTCTGCCATCATCGGCTTGAGCAGCTCAGCGTGGCGCATGGCCTCGGCAAAGACAGCATCAAACTGCACCTGGCCGTCCTGCAGGTAGGGCTGCAACGTGGGGCCAAAATCAAAGGCGGCCGAGCCCAGGTAACTGATCAGTACATGGTTGTGCAGGGCCAGCAGATCGCGCAGTTTGTCGGCAAAACGCTCCGGGTGCTTGAGGTCCTGCACACGCAGGGCGCGGCGGGCAATTTTGTCCTCGTAGGCCGGTCCGATGCCGCGCCCGGTGGTGCCGATCTTTGCGTTGCCCCCTTTTTCGCGCGCCGCTTCACGAGCCACATCCAGGGCGGCGTGGAACGGCAGAATCAGCGGGCAGGCCTCACTGATGCGCAGGCGCCCGCGGACCTCGACACCGGCCCGCTCCAGTCCTTCGATTTCTTCGAACAGCTTGGCCGCCGACAAGACAACGCCATTGCCGATGTAGCACTTGACGCCCGGGCGCATGATGCCGCTGGGGATCAGGTGCAGTGCGGTCTTAACGCCGTTGATGACCAGCGTATGGCCGGCGTTATGTCCGCCCTGGAAGCGGACCACGCCTTGCGCACTTTCGGTCAGCCAGTCCACCAGCTTGCCTTTGCCTTCGTCGCCCCACTGGGTGCCGACGACAACGACATTACGTCCCTTGATTACGTTCATTGATTGCTTTGCTCGTGTTGTTTTCAGATGGATTGCACAACCCATTGGCCGGCGACCGAGGTCAATTCGCGGTCGCAGTGGAACTCATCGACTTCGCTCTCATGGCCAGGCAAGGCACACACCACCGTCTCACCCTGCGCGCGCAGCGCGGCTACAGCCGCCCGCAAATCAGCGGCATCTCGCCATGGCGCTCGAATTGCAGCACGCAAGGGCAGCGGCGATACCGCACTGACCAGCGCCTTCAAGTCGAGGCTGAAGCCGGCCGCCGGACGGTTTCGTCCGAACACCGCGCCTACCTCGTCGTAGCGACCACCCCGCACCAGCGCATCATGCGCGCCACGGGCAAAAA
This sequence comes from Rhodoferax sp., assembly GCA_040400795.1. Taxonomy (GTDB): domain Bacteria; phylum Pseudomonadota; class Gammaproteobacteria; order Burkholderiales; family Burkholderiaceae_C; genus Rhodoferax. The sequence goes on along the minus strand of JBBAPO010000022.1, from coordinate 47,738 downwards.
TTGCGAAATTAGTGCCGCTGTAATAGGCATAGCCGCGCAGGTCAGCCAAGTCAAAGGTCACCTGGACGTCGCCAAGCCGGCCAGCCAGCCACTTTAGATGGGCCAGCGCCTGCTGCACGAACGGCATAGCAGGGAGTGCTTTTTCGGCCTCCAGCAGCACACGCTCGTCGCCATAAAGTTGAGTCAATGCCAGCAGGCCATCGCGCGTGACCTGTGGCAGTTGGCGGGTCAGCACCTGCAAGGCGCTGCTGTCTTTGGCAGCCAACGCGGCATGAACCTCAGCCAGGGACTGCGCGTCAAGGCTCACCCCTTCCAGCAGAGCACGCACAATGCGCGCGTCGGCCATGTCCACCGACAACGTTTGTGCCCGCGCCGCACTCAATCCATCCAGCGCCAGAGACAAGACCTCAAGATCGGCCTCCGGTCCGGCGTGGCCATAAATTTCGGCGCCGAACTGCAAAGGCTCGCGGGTCGCGTGCGGACTGCCCGGACGGGTATGGAGCACCGGCCCGCAGTAACACAGGCGAGTGACCCCTCTGCGGTTGAGCAGGTGTGCATCAATACGGGCAACCTGGGGTGTACTGTCGGCTCGCAAACCCAACATCCGGCCCGAGAGCTGGTCCACCAATTTGAAGGTCTGCAGGTCAAGCGCCTGACCGGCCCCGGTCAGCAAGGACTCGAGATGCTCCAGCAAAGGCGGCATGACAAGCTCGTAACCATAACAACGGGCCATGTCAAGCAGGTCGCGGCGGAGTTCTTCAATGTGCCGGGCCTCGGACGGCAAGACATCGGCAATATGATCCGGCAGGAGCCAGGCAGACATTTAAAAGAGCGTGAAGCAGTAGAAGCCATGATTTTACTGGTCCAGGCCCGTTAAAACCGGGTCTGGACACGTCAAGACAGCAACCAAATGACACAGCAGCCGGCAAGAATGCTGCACATCCCGAAAAATCGCAGTTGCCCGTCATTGAATTGCAGGATCTGAGAGAACATGCGTCGCCATCCGTTGGGCGACAACACGGGAAACAGCCCCTCAATCACCAGAACCAGAGCCAATGCCAACCACAAGATGTCCTCGCTCAAGGTTTACTTCTTTGGCGTTGCGGCAGTCGGCACGGCTGGGCCGGCGTTGCCCCGGAAGACCTTAAAAAACTCGGACGAAGACGGATCGACCACCATCACATCGCTCTTTTTGCCGAGGCTGGCCTTATAGGCATCCAGGCTGCGGTAAAACTGGGCAAATTGCGGGTCGCGGCCAAAGGCATCGGCGTAGATGCGCGAGGCCTCGGCATCTCCTTCACCCTTGATCTTTTGCGCATCGCGGTAAGCGTTGGCAACGGCCACCTCACGCTGACGGTCCGCGTCAGCGCGAATCTTTTCACCTTCGGCACCGCCAGTGGACCGCAGTTCGTTGGCCACGCGCTTGCGCTCGGCCTCCATGCGTCGGTACACCGACTCGGTGATGGCTTCGACGTAGTCGACTCGCGTGATCCGCACATCCACCACATCAACGCCCCAGGGCTTCTCGCCACGGACTTTTTCGAGTACTTCACGTTTGACATCGGTCATCAGCGCTTCGCGTTTGAGCGACAACAGCTCTTTGACGGTGCGTTTGTTGATCTCCTCCTGGAAGGCATTGCGGACCACACGGTTAAGCTGACTTGCACCCGCTGCCTCATTGGTGCCGACATTACGGATGTACTCCGTTGGCTCCGAGATGCGCCAGCGCACATACCAATCGATCACCACACGTTGTTTTTCAGCCGTCAACATCGGCTCGGTGTCGGTACTGTCGAGCGTTAGCAAACGCTTGTCGATGTAGGACACATTTTGAAACGGCGGTGGCAGCTTGAAATTCAGGCCCGGTTCGGTAATAACCTCCTTGATTTGCCCCAACGCGTACACCACGCCAAACTGACGCTGGTCGACCACAAACAGGGTGGAACTGGCCAAGCCCAGCAGCACCAGCAACGACGAAAAAATAAATCCCAAACGGTTCATGTCAGGCTCCTAGCGGGTGTCACGGTCACGCGACCGGGTGGCATCTCTGGGCCGCGCATCGGCAGCGCTTGAGAGCGGGTTCGTTCCCGACACCGCAGCAGGCGTCGATGCCTGCGGCACCTCCTGCCCAACCGGTGAGGGCTGAGACGACATTTGCATGATCTTGTCCAAGGGCAGATAAAGCAAGTTGGAGCCCTGCTTGGAGTCGATCAGCACTTTGGTCGCGTTGGCATAGACCTGTTGCATGGTGTCGATGTACATGCGGTCCCGGGTCACTTGCGGCGCCTTTTGGTATTCGGTCAGCACAGAACGGAAGCGCTGCGCATCGCCCTGGGCCTGTGAAACCACTCGGGACTTGTAGGCGTCAGCCTCCTCCTTCAAGCGAGAGGCCGAGCCCACTGCCCGGGGCACCACATCATTGGCATAAGCCTGGGCATCATTCTTAGCACGCTCACGCTCCTGCCCCGCCTTGAGCACATCGTCAAAAGCAGCTTGCACTTGCTCAGGCGGCCGCACGCCGCCTTGCTGCAAATTGATGCCGACCACTTCAATGCCGACCTTGTAACGGTCAAGGATTTTCTGCATCAGGGCGCGCACGCGGGGCCCGATTTGGTCACGCTCCTCCGACAAGGCGCTGTCCATGCGCATCTTGCCCACCACCTCACGCACGGCGGTCTCAGCGGCCTGCACCACCGCTTCGCCGGGGTTCTTGCTTTCAAACAGGTAGGCTCGTGCGTCGCTCAGACGGTACTGCACGGCAAACTTGATCTCGACGATATTCTCGTCTTCGGTCAACATGGCCGACTCTCGCAGGCCAGTGGCCTTAATGACGGTATCTCGCCCCACATCCACTGAACGGATCTGCGTCACGAAGATCAATTCATGGCGCTGAACCGGGTACGGCACCCGCCAATTGAAGCCAGCGCCTGCTGTCGATTTGTATCGCCCAAACTGGGTAATGACGGCTTGCTGCCCTTCCTGGACGATGAAAAAGCCGGTTCCAAGCCAAATGAGAACGACCACGCCGGCGATCAAACCCAGGCCAATGCCAGCGCTCTTCATGTCGGGTTGAAAACCACCGCCTCCACCCATTCCTCCCGATCCGCCTGCACCACCGCGCCCCCCCGGCTTAACGCTGCCAAGCAGGCCACCCAATTTACGGTTGAAATCGCGCCAAAGTTCATCCAAATCAGGCGGACCAGCACTCGGCCTTGGCTTTTGAGGGCGCTCGGGGGCCCTGGGGGGCGCCTCGGGTGCCGGGGCCTCCGGACGGCTCGGCTCGCCGGTACCACCACCGTCAGCAGGCTTATCGTCGCCACGGCCCCATCGCGAGTCGTTCAGGTTAAACATCCACCGCAAAGCATTGCCAATTGACGTCCAGCGAATGGCGCGCAAATGAAATTTCATCTCGATTGTCCCAAGTTTGTCGTTACTCGATTGTGCCCAATTGGGTATCTTCCCCAAGTTCAGAATGGAAATACCCTGGTTTCTCCGCGTTCGTCGTACCAGCGGTAACCGCCCGCGAAAGCTGGCGTCGCAGCGCAGCAAGTCCCTCGCCCTGTCTGGCACTTAGAAACAGTCGGGGCGTTTGCACGCCATCAAGGTCATAAGTGTCCTGCAATTGCAGGGGGCGGTGCGCATCGTCCATGGCATCGAGCTTGTTGAACACCAGCACCTGCGGAATATCTGCGGCTCCAATGTCACCCAATACCCGCTGCACCTCGACCATTTGCTCAAGAAAGTGGGGGCTTGACGCATCTACCACATGCAGCAGCAGGTCGGCATCGACAGCCTCCTGCAAGGTGGCCTGAAAAGCATCAACCAAACCGTGGGGTAAGTCGCGGATGAAGCCTACGGTATCAGACAGTGAAACCGACCGCTCTGCATCACCGAGGTAGAGTTGGCGGGTGGTGGTATCCAGCGTTGCAAACAACTGGTCGGCTGCGTAAGCACGCGCCTTGGCGAGCGCATTGAATAGCGTACTTTTGCCGGCGTTGGTATAGCCAACCAATGAGATATTGAAGGCATCGCGGCGCTCCCGCTGACGCCGTTGGGTCTGCCGCTGGCGTTTGACCTTGCTGAGCCGGTCCTTGATCTTCTTGATGCTTTCACCAATCATGCGCCGGTCGAGCTCAATCTGCGTCTCGCCCGGGCCGCCGCGCATGCCGATGCCGCCGCTTTGGCGTTCCAAGTGCGACCAGCGTCGGACCAGTCGGGTGCTCAGGTACTGCTGGCGGGCCAGTTCCACCTGCAACTTGCCCTCATGACTGCGCGCCCGTTGCGCAAAAATCTCGAGGATCAACAATGTCCGATCGTTCACAGGCAGCTCAATATGGCGCTCGAGATTGCGTTGCTGTGCCGGGCTCAAACTTTGGTCGAACAGGACTTCAACCGCGCCCAGCTGAGTTGCCATCAGTTTGATTTCATCGGCTTTACCGCTGCCGACAAACAGGGCGGCATCTGGCGCTTTGCGTTTGCAAGTCAGGCGGGCAACAGGATCCAGACCCGCTGTTTGCGCCAGCAAGCCGAGTTCCTCTAGCTCACGGTCAAAATTAGGCAGTCCAAAATCAACCCCAACCAGAAGGGTTGGGGCCGCCCGTCGATCATGCGGCTGCAGGTGCGTCACCCTCGCCAGTTGAAAAATTCACCGCACGTCCCGGCACAATGGTGGAGATGGCGTGTTTGTAGACCATTTGAGTGACCGTGTTGCGCAGCAGCACGACGTACTGGTCGAAAGACTCGATCTGCCCCTGCAGCTTGATGCCGTTGACAAGATAAATGGCAACCGGTACATGTTCCCGACGCAGTGCGTTGAGAAACGGGTCCTGGAGTAACTGACCTTTGTTGTTCACGATATCCTCCGTGTTCAAAAAATAGTGGGAAAGAGGGACGATACCACAGCCCTGTCGGGCTATTTGGAGGTAACGCAGTGAAACGGCTAGCAGCTTTGCTTAGCTGCGAAGGGTGTGGTGTTAGGCCTCGTCTTTGCCTACATAGGGGTTGCTGGAGGTCTTTAGTTCGATTCGCAGCGGCGTGCCAACCAAATCAAATTCCTTTCGAAAACGGCCCTCCAGGTAACGTTTATAGCTGTCTGTGACATGCTCAAGCGAATTGCCGTGAATAACGATCACGGGTGGATTCATCCCGCCCTGGTGGGCGTAACGGAGCTTGGGGCGGTACATGCCAGAGCGCTTCGGGCTCTGGAACTGCACCGCCTCCAGCAAGAGCCGGGTCAGCACCGGCGTGGACATCTTGCAATTGGCCGCTTTGTGAGCCTGAACGATGGACGCCCACAACGGACCCAGTCCCTGCCGCTTTTGAGCAGAAATCAGATGCATGGCCGCAAACTTCAGAAACGGCAAACGGGTTTCGATCGAGCGCTTCACCAGTTCGCGCTGGTAGTCGTCCACCGCATCCCACTTGTTGACGGCCACCACGACAGCCCGTCCGTTTTCCAAGGTGTAGCCAGCGATATGGGCATCCTGATCGGTCACCCCCTGCGTGGCGTCTATGAGCAGCAAAACCACATTGCATGACTCGATCGCCTGCAAGGTTTTAACCACAGAAAACTTCTCGATCGCCTCAAAGACCTGCCCGCGCCGCCTCAGGCCCGCTGTGTCTATCAATTCAAACTTCTGCCCATCTCGCTCAAAGGGCACAGAGATGGCGTCGCGTGTGGTTCCGGGCAAATCAAAGGCGACCAGGCGTTCTTCACCCAACCACGTGTTGATCAGCGTCGACTTGCCAACATTGGGCCGCCCAGCCACCGCCAATTTGATGGCTCCAGCATCGGGTTGTCCGTCAGCTTCCTCCAGCTCAGGCAGGTGCAATGGCGCCAAGGCCAGTTCAACCAGTGCGCGGATACCCTGCCCATGCGCAGCGGACACTGGGTGCACATCACCCAAGCCCAGCTCAAAAAACTCCACCAACGGCATGCCTTCACGCACGGCCTCGGCTTTGTTGGCGACCAGCAGACAGGGCTTACCAAGCCGACGCAGGTATTTCGCAATGTCATGATCCTGGGCGGAGACGCCAGCGCGGGCGTCGACCACAAAAATGACGACATCTGCCTCAGCAACCGCCTGGCGGGTCTGCTTGGCCATTTCACGGTATATGCCGGTGGTGGCATCGGGCTCAAAACCACCCGTATCAATGACGATGTAGTCGTGCTTGCCTTGGTGACCGTTGCCATAGTGACGGTCACGGGTCAATCCTGCGTAATCCGCCACGATGGCATCACGGGACTTGGTCAAACGGTTGAACAGCGTCGACTTTCCCACGTTGGGGCGTCCAACCAACGCAAGAACGGGCTTCACGGATGCGCTCACTCGGGCTTAAACCCGAAGATACCGCCTTGACGCGTCACAACAACCAGGGTCCCGTCAACCAGCACCGGGCCACTCACAACCGCCGAGCCATCGGTACCCATACGATTCAGCAATGCGCCATCATCGCGCGACAGCCAATGCACCAGGCCCGATGCGTCCCCAACCACCACCGAGCGGCCGACCGCAAGCGGTGTGCTCAGGCCACGATAACGGAGCTGCTCTGATGACCAAGAAAGCTGCCCATCAGCACGCCTCCAGGCCATCACCTTGCCGTCACTCTCCACACCGAACACCAAGCGATCGTCACCATGCAGACCAACCGAGCCAGAGGCCGGCTTACTCCACAGCACGTTGCCGCGGCTGGTGTTGACACATGCCACCGCCGCCTGGAACGCGCGGGCACAAACCACCTCCGCGTCTCGGCTGACACGACCGATCACGTCGACCAATCGCTCTACATCATTGGTACCGCGTGGTGTCGCAATCGGCGCGTCCCAGCGTGCACTGCCGTTGGCAGGATTAAGGCCAACCAAACGGCTACCCAAACCGACCACCAGCGTGTCGCCAACCGCCAACAGCACACCAGCTTGGCGCAGCACCAGGGCCTCACCTGGGCGTTGCTGGCTCCACAGGCGGCGCCCCGATGCGGCGTCAAAAGCCGTCACACTGCGGTCTGCAGCCATATGGAAGACGCGCCCACCGGCGACCAAAGGCGCCGTAAAGCCCTGGGCTTGTGTTTTCTGACGCCAGAGCTCTCGACCATTCTCCAGCACCACCAACTCGTTTTGTCGTGTCACCACAGCCACCAACCGGCCATCACTGCCGACGCCGGCGCCGATGGGTTCAGTGAGTTTGGCGCGCCATAGCTCTGCCCCGGTGCGACCGTCCAGTACTGCGACCAGACCGTCCGAACTGGCGAGTGCGACCAAATAACCATTGACCCTGACATCCAGCGGAAAATCAATCGCGCCCACTTTGGCAGCCCACACCATCCGCACGCCAAGCAGTCCTGGGTTGGGCGCCAGCTCAGCTGGTTTAATGAGGTTGGAGGTGCCCGAACAACCCACCAGACCGAGGGCCAGGGCCAGCATCAACAGGCCGGTTCGCGCCAGCCGTACAGGTAACATCAAGGTCACGGCGTACCTTTTACCGCAGCCGTAACAAGCGGGGGCTGCGGATCAACGCCTAAGGCATTGAGCTTCACCTCAACCAACCGGCGGTATTCGGTGCGGGGTTCAAAGGCGCGGTAGGCCTTGTCGTACTCGGCGCGGGCCTGTTCCTTCTTGCCCTCAAGCATAAGGACATCGCCTTTGCGATCGGCCACTAGCGCCTCAAACTGGACTGGAAACGGCCCCGCGAGTTGCGCCAGAGCCTCGGCGTAGGCCTTGCTGTCTGCCAGCACCCCAGCCAAGCGCAAGCGAGCTACAGCCTGGTAACCCGGATCGGTTGATTTTTCGGCTACCCAAGTCAGGGCAGCCTTGGCTTGGTCAAGTTTGCCAGCATCAAAATACTGCCGTGCCACCAGCAAACCGGCCTGCTGGCCGTAAGCGGTCGCTCCAAACTTATCCTTCATATCGGCAAAGGCACGCTCAATTTTCACCATGTCGCCGGTTTTGACGACGCGTTCAACTTCGTCGTACATGGCGGCCGCCTGCGTCGCCTGGCTTCGCTGCCAGTGTTGGTAGAAATTCCAACTGGCAAAGGCACCCAACACAACGATCAGCACCCAAGTGATGGCATTGCCATACTGCTTCCAGAAATGCTTGATCTGGTCAAGTTGTTCTTGTTCTTCGAGGTCGAGTTGATTTGCCATACGGGTACTCAATTAAGTTCGCGATTGTAGGGTCGGGGCCCAGGCCGCAATGTCAGCCAGAGATTGGCTGGTCTGTGTGCCAGTGCCATCTCGCAACGACTTGATGGTGACGCGGTGCTGAGCGACTTCATCGTCGCCAAAAATCAGCGCATATTGGGCTCCGCTGGCGTCAGCCCGCTTGAATTGCGACTTCATGCTACCCATAGAGTCCCCCGCGCTGGCGTGCATCTGAACACTGACGCCTGCGTTACGCAACGTTTGCAAGGTCAACAGCACCACTGGCAGTGCCGTGGTTTGTGCCACGACCGCATAGGCGTCAAGTGGCACCACCACCTCGGCGCCGCCCTGTTCCCTGACCAGTGCCAACACCCGGTCAACGCCAAGCGCCCAGCCGACCGCTGGCGCAGGCTTCCCACCGAGCTGCTCAATCAGGTAGTCGTAACGGCCGCCAGCGCATACCGTGCCCTGCGACCCTAGCCGATCGGTGACAAATTCAAACACAGTCAAGTTGTAGTAGTCCATGCCGCGCACCAAGCGCGGATTGACTGTGTAGGTCACGCCATTGGCATCCAATATGGCCTTCAGAGAGTCGAAGTGGGCCAAAGAGGCTTCGCCCAGAAAGTCGAGCAGGCGCGGCGCCGCGTCGACCAAGCCCTGCATCACAGGGTTCTTCGTGTCAAGAATACGCAGCGGGTTGCTGTGCAGGCGCCGCCGCGCATCGTCATCCAGCAGATCGGCATGGCTTTCCAGATGGGCGATCAGGGCCTGCCGGTGTTGCAGACGCTCCTCAGGCTGACCCAGGCTATTGATTTCAAGCCGGACGTCGTTCAGGCCGAGTTCGCGCCAGAGCGCTACCGCCAACAGAATCAATTCTGCATCGACCTCGGCACCACCAAAACCAAGGGCCTCAGCGCCAATCTGATCAAACTGCCGGTACCGTCCACGCTGAGGCCGTTCATGGCGAAACATCGGGCCCATGTAATAAAAACGCTTGCCACCGTCATACAACAGCGAGTGTTCAACCACCGAGCGAACCACACCCGCTGTGCACTCGGGCCGCAAGGTCAAAGAGTCACCGTTGAGACGGTCCTCAAACGTGTACATCTCTTTTTCAACGATGTCGGTGACCTCGCCCAAACCCCGCGTGAAAAGCGGCGTGCGTTCCACAATTGGCGTTCGAATATTGCGGTAGGCATACCTCGCCATCAGCGCACGAACTTGGGCCTCCAGCCACTCAACCCCTGCAGAGTCCGGGGGCAGCACGTCATTCATGCCTTTCACGCCGGTCAGCTTGGCCGCCTTGAGCGCCGTGTCATTGGCAGTCATGGGGGAACCTAGAGAACAGGGACAGACGTCGGCTTGCCAAATCGGTTTTCGATGTAATTTTCAACAATTTTCTGGAACTCCCGCGCAATGTCGTTGCCACGCAAGGTCATGCGCTTCTCGCCATCAATGAATACTGGCGCCGCTGGCGCCTCTCCGGTGCCGGGCAGGCTGATACCAATATCTGCATGTTTGCTCTCGCCCGGCCCGTTAACGATACAGCCCATGACTGCGACCCGAAGCTTTTCCACGCCCGGGTACTGGTCACGCCAAATCGGCATCTGAGACCGCAAAAAACCCTCAATCTGTTGAGTCAGTTCTTGAAACGTGGTGCTTGTAGTTCGGCCGCAACCAGGACAGGCCGTAACACTGGGCACGAAGGACCGCAACTCGAGTGCCTGCAGAATTTCAGAAGCAATCACCACCTCTTGCGTCCGGGCCTCCCCGGGCTGGGGCGTCAAGGACACCCGGATAGTGTCGCCAATGCCCTCCTGCAGCAGGATCGCCAAAGCAGCACTTGAAGCCACGGCCCCTTTGGTACCCATGCCTGCTTCCGTCAACCCCAAGTGCAAGGCGTAATCACAGCGTTGGGCCAACGCGCGGTACACCGAAATCAGGTCCTGCACGCCACTCACCTTGCAGGACAAAATGATTTGATCCGGACTCATGCCCATGTCAGTCGCGCGCCGGGCAGACTCTACCGCCGAGGTGATCAAGGCCTCGTACATGACCGATTTGGCAGCCCAAGGGCTGGCCCGTCGGCTGTTGTCATCCATTAACTCAGCCAACAGTTCCTGGTCAAGGCTACCCCAATTGACGCCAATTCGGACGGGTTTATTCCAGCGCATTGCCGCTTCGATCATGAGGCCAAACTGCCGATCACGCTTTTCGCCCTTGCCCACATTGCCAGGGTTGATGCGGTACTTGGACAGCGCCTGGGCACAATCGGGAAAATCTGTCAACAATCTGTGGCCGTTGTAATGAAAATCCCCGACCAAGGGCACATCAATGCCCATCCTATCCAGTTGCTCTCGCACATAGGGCACTGCCTGCGCGGCCTCGGGGGTGTTGACCGTCAGTCGGACCAGTTCAGACCCAGCCGTAGCCAGTTCTTTCACCTGAATGGCTGTGCCAATAACGTCGACTGTGTCTGTATTGGTCATGGACTGCACGCGCACTGGAGCGTCACCGCCCACAGTCACGACCCGCGAGTTCCACACGATGCGCGCCTGCCGGGACCGACGCGCCTTGGCCTGAGCTGGCTCAATGGGAAGGCAGTTATCCATCACTTCACCTCAAAACGTGCAACATTGTCCTTACTGACCGCCCCGACATCAAACGGGACGTCCCGAATCCGCACGGACATCACGCCCGCGCGCCCCAACACCACGGCCAAAGGCAAAACGCCGGAAACGCCCTGCACTTCACCGGGACTCATTGTCTTACGCAACTGAACCACACCTCTCGCATCTGTCACCTCGACCCAAGACGCGCCACTGGCCTTTAATATCAAAACACCAGTGGTCGAGCCCGAACCCGCGACTACGGCGTTGGCAACTGCGCCGACCACTGGAGCAGGCTCTACCACATTCGACGGCATCACAGCAGGCAGGGGCAGGGGCAACTCAGTTGTAACAGACACAGGAACCGCTGGCTCGGCCACCGCGGGAGCACTGCCCGTCGACGTCGGTAGGTCTGGCTTGAGCGGCCAGAAAATCAGTGCTGCAAGCCCAAGCACAAGCAGAACAATCGCCAGCCAGTAGGGCCGAGACAATTGATCCCAGGGCCGACTCTCTGATCGCAGCCCCTTAACCCGGAAACTTGCCTGGGTCCCCGCCTCAACCGACTTGAGTTGCGTCTGGCGGCTCTGCGGCAATTGCGCCAGTATTGGCTCGGGCGCAATTTTCAAAGCTCTGCACACGCTGGCTGCCAAAGCACGCACGAATACGATATCCGGCAGCTCATGCAGTCGGTCGGCTTCGAGTGCTTCAATTTTTCTGACAGGTACCTTTAATGCAACTGCAAGCGCAGCGATGTGAAGCCCCTCGGCCTCACGAGCCCGGCGAAGCAGGCTCCCGGCCGAATCAGGGGACGCCTTCGGGACCAAGCCTTCTTCTGGCTTAAGCAAAAGCGGCACGCCAGCATCATTCATCAAATGCCCCCCTCTGGAATGCGCCAGACTCGCGTGACTGTGGGAACCGCTTCAGCATCTGGTCCGCCAATTGCTGCGAGGCCTCCTGATTGTCGCGCTCTCGCTCCACCTTGATCCCCAGCCAAAGAGACTCTGCATTGGCCAAATCACTGTTGTTGAGCCTGCGCAAATGGAACTGCGCCTGCACCAAGTCACCGCGTGAGCGCATCAGCACAGCCAGGTTGAAAGTGGTCACTGGGTTGCCAGCCTCGTATTCATACGACTTGAGAAGGCTCCGTTCGGCGTCGGTCGGCAGACCGGCTCTTGCCTGGCACAAACCGAGGGCTCGAAAAGTTTTGGCCCGCTCTCCGTACTGAGGATCTGCAAGGGCCTGTTCAAACCGGCGAAAAGACTCGGGCCAACGCCTTTGCTGACACTGCATCCAGGCCAGGTTGTGCATGACATTGGAGTCGCCCGGATTCAGCGCCAGCGCCCGACTAAAGCCATCTTCTGCAACGCGAAAATCATTCAGACGCATGTAGATCAGACCGCGCAAGTTATGGGCTGGGGCGTAAGCCGGATCGGCAACGAGCGCCTGCTTGAGCTCGTCGAGTGCAACCGTAGTTTGTCCTTGCTCAAAATACCCGAGGGCTAACTCCAGACGGATGCGTGCCCGCTTTCGACCATCGGGCTCATCTGACGCCGTCATAATATCTCGGCCGCCACTGCTAACCCCGCCATTTGGGAGGCCCATGCAGCCAGACAGTCCGATCACCACCAGTATCACCAGCGCACTTAACTGACTTGATATCAGCCTTGAGACTCTAGGCATTGAATTCATTGCGAATGACCCCGGCCAGCCGAAAGGCCTTCAGGGCTGGGGCGAATGACGATGCGTCGCTGACGCAAGATTCTTTCGTCGACGCCAGTACGATCACGAACATCGCCGGCAAGCTGCCCACAGGCAGCGTCAATATCGTCACCCCGAGTCTTGCGGATGGTGGTCACGATGCCCGCATCGCTGAGCGTTCGCGCGAAGAGCTGCACCTGCGTCAAGTTGGAGCGAACCAGCCCTGAGGCCGGGAATGGGTTGAACGGTATCAAATTGAACTTGCACGACAGGCCCGCCCCTGCGCGCTCCCGGACCAGCCGCACCAGTTCTTGAGCCTGCACGACTTGGTCGTTCACACCGTCGAGCATGCAGTACTCAAAGGTGATGAAATCGCGCGGAGCATGGGCCAAATACCGAGTGCACGCATCAAGGAGCTCAGCAATTGGGTACTTGCGGTTCAAGGGAACCAGGTTGTCCCTTAAAACGTCGCTCGGCGCGTGCAGGGACACCGCCAGCGCCACCGGACAATCCAGAGCCAGTCGGTCCATCATGGGCACAACGCCGGAAGTCGACACCGTCACGCGTCGTCGCGACAAACCATAACCATGGTCGTCCAACATCACCTGCAATGCCGGTAGCAATGCCGCGTAGTTTTGCAAGGGCTCACCCATGCCCATCATGACCACGTTGGAGATGACACGCTGAGTCTGATTCAGATGCTTGCGCAGAAAATGCTCAGCAAACCAAAGCTGCGCCACAATTTCAGCGGTGGACAGATTACGACTAAAGCCTTGATGCCCAGTCGAGCAAAAGCGGCAACCCACCGCACAGCCCGCCTGAGATGAGATGCACAGAGTGCCGCGGTCGTCTTCTGGAATGAATACCGTCTCAACGGCGTCACCACCGCCGACATCAAACAACCACTTGATGGTGCCGTCCAACGACTGGTGCTGGGACAGCACCGCCGGCGCAGTCAGATGCGCTGTTGTCCCCAACTTCTCACGCAAAGACTTGGCAAGGTCGGTCATGTCGTCAAAACAGACCGCTCCTTTTTGGTGAATCCAGCGAAACAACTGGACCGCCCGATAGCGCTTCTCGCCCAGTCGCTCACAGAACAGGGCCAAACCCTCGAGGTCGTAGTCGAGCAGATTGGCGGTCATTGAATCGCTTATCGCGAGTAAACGTTCAGGCCGGGGAAGAAAAATGCCACTTCAGCTGCCGCAGTTTCAGCAGCGTCGGAACCATGGACTGCGTTCGCGTCAATGCTGTCTGCGAAATCGGCACGAATCGTGCCAGCATCAGCCTTTTTCGGGTCAGTCGCACCCATGAGGTCGCGGTTCTTCAAAATGGCGTTTTCGCCCTCAAGGGCCTGGATCATCACAGGGCCTGAGATCATGAAATCGACCAGGTCTTTGAAAAAGGGGCGCGCTTTGTGCACGGCATAGAAAGCCTCCGCCTCACGGCGTGACAAATGGGCCATCCGGGCCGCCACCACTTTGAGGCCTGCGGCCTCAAATCGGGCATAGATTTGTCCGATCACGTTTTTCGCAACCGCGTCGGGCTTGATGATGGAAAGTGTTCGTTCGATAGTCATGAAATGTCAATTGCGTTAAAAATAGCTTGCCTATAGGACAAAGCCCCTTAGTTTAACCGCTGAAGTTTGCCCCTATGTTTGCAGTGGAGTCAGCGGCGCGGACCGCCGCGGCGCGGGCCGCCCCCGCCGGACCCATTGGCCCCGCCCCGGCGTTGGCCCTGATCCTGCCGCTGTCGGGTAAAACTGTCGGCGCCAATGTAGCCAAATGCCGTTTTCATCGGGTCTGGCTGGCTGGCGGCCGCTTGCCGGTCACTCTGTTCGGGAGAATCACTCCGATGCCGTCGCCCACCATTCGCCCCAGCCGCCGGACCTGATATGCCACCCAGCGAACTTGCAGGCAATTGGCGCATTCCTCCGCCATTCGAACTGCGCGGACCTGCGCCGCGGCCACCGCTTCCCCGTCGTCGCAATCCGGAATCCGGCCCACCCCGGTCGCTTCGGTTCGCGCCTTGGCCAGCCTGGCCCCCAGAGGAACTCCGACTCTGGGTGCCGCCTGCGGCTTGCATCAAGGCGTTTATGTCTGCGTCGTCAAGCTCCATCCAGGCGCCGCGTTTGAGGCCCCGTGGCAGAACCATCGCGCCGTATCGGATTCGGATCAAACGACTGACCGCGTGACCCACGGCCTCGAACATGCGTCGCACCTCCCGGTTACGCCCCTCCGAGATGGTGACGCGGTACCAGCAATTGGACCCCTCACCACCGCCCTCCTCGATCGAACCAAACTGAGCCAGGCCGTCGTCCAGCTTTACACCCTCCAGCAGACGTTGTTTTTCTTCCTTGTTCAAGGCGCCCAACACGCGCACGGCGTACTCCCGCTCGAGTCCAAATCGGGGGTGCATCAGCCTGTTGGCTAATTCACCAGAGCTGGTGAACAGCAGCAAACCTTCGGTGTTCAGATCCAGGCGGCCCACCGATTGCCATTTGCCCTGAAACAGTTTGGGCAGACGTCTAAATACCGTCGGCCGATTTTGCGGATCGTCATGGGTTACCACCTCGCCAGCCGGCTTATGGTATGCGATGACGCGCGCGGGCGGCGCATCGATTCGAATACGTATGGGCTTGCCATTGACCTTGACGTGATCCCCGAACTGGATTCTTTGCCCTATGTGCGCGGGCTCGTTGTTAACGGTGATCCGCCCCTCCAAGATCAACTGCTCCATTTCAAGCCTTGACCCCATGCCGCTTTGCGCGAGCACCTTGTGAAGTTTGGGCGTCTCGGCTTGCGGGGCCAGAACCCGCTTGGGTAGTGCCAGGTCTGGCTGCTCCTCGTCGGCGTCAAATTGACCGGAGATCACGTCACCAAACCGGTTGGCGATACCGCTGGGTGGCTCCGAAGGATCAGCCCAATGGGGGGGCTGCGGCGTCAGTACAGGCTGGTCGAACAGCTCAGCACTGGTCTCTTCTGGCATATCGGCAGTGTGTTCACTCATAAAGAGGTTCCCGTCAAAAAAAACAAATCAGCCTCGCGACCGGCCTGACCGTCCTGAAACGTGGGCGAGCCTGGTGCTTCATGGGCTGCGATAGGACTGTTGGCAGGCAAGATGTCGGAGTCGGCGTTGCTGGCGGTCAGCGCTTCAAGCGCGCGGGCCTGTTGCGCAGGCGAGTCCAGCAACGGCAGCTGTTCCAAGGATTCAAGCCCCAAGTCATCCAAAAAATGCCGTGTGGTTGCGAACAGCGCCGGTCGGCCGATCGATTCGCGGTGCCCAATAACTTCGACCCAGCCTCGGTCCTCCAACTGCTTCACGATCATCGAGTTCACAGTGACGCCCCTGATGTCCTCGATGTCGCCACGTGTCACTGGCTGCCTGTAAGCAATAATGGCCAAGGTTTCCAGAGTCGCACGGCTGTAGCGGGGCGGCTTTTCAGGGTGCAGTCGATCCAGATAAACCCGCATGTCTGGTCGACTCTGAAAGCGCCAACCAGAAGCTACGCAGACCAACTCAACGCCACGCCCAGACCAATCAAGCTGCAACTCCAGCAGCATCTGTTTGATGGTGTCTGCACCTAACGCTTGGTCAAATAATGCACGAAGCTCCCGCAACTGCAGGGGCTGTTGGGCGCAGATCAAGGCGGTTTCCAAAACGCGCTTGGCATCAGCCGAGTTCATGTGTATGGCAGGTCCGGGTCGGGCACCTATTAGGCGCGAAATCAGAATGATTCAACTCAGCGCTTCCCGCAGAGTCGATCAGCTGCGGAGCGGGGACGGGTGACGGTCGGCGCGTAGAGCGCGCCAATACTTAGCTGAAATTGTAGCGCAGGCCTAACTCGTCCATGGCTGCCCGAAAATCGCCCGGCAAGTCTGCCCTGAAGCTCAAGGCCTGGCCTGTCACCGGGTGGCTAAAAGCCAGCTGGAAGGCATGAAGTGCCTGCCGATCCATTCCCGCGGCGGCAGTGCCGCCGTAGGTGTCATCTGCCAGCAAGGGATGGCCGAGCCAAGCCATATGGACACGGATCTGGTGCGTTCGCCCGGTGTGCAAGGTACATTTGACAAGACATGTGCTCTCGGCATTGTGGAGTAGCTCGATATCGGTCCTGGCTGACTTGCCCGCATGAAGGCTTAGGTCGACAACTGCCATTCGCAGACGGTTGCGAGGGTCGCGGCCGATTGCGGCCTGAACCTCCTGACGGCCAGCACCTACCCATCGCCGTTGCGCCAGCGCCAGGTAATGCCGTTGGACGTCGCGCGCAGCAATCGCACGAACCAAGTTGTCCATGGCCAGGCGGGTGCGCGCCACAACCATGAGGCCACTGGTGTCCTTGTCCAGCCGATGCACAATCCCTGCGCGAGGCAGGTCCATGAGGGCGGCATCAAAGGCCAGCAGACCGTTCAGCAGGGTACCGCTCCAATTGCCTGGCGCGGGATGCACCACCAAGTGAGCCGGCTTGTTAATCACAAGCACATGCGCATCCTGGTACACAACGTTCAATGCCATTGGCTCTGGCTTGAAAGCCTGGCTTTGCGGCGTGGGTCGCAGTTCAATCGTTCCAGAGTCGGCTGCCTTGACCCGGGCTGCAGGCTTAGTGATGCTGGTGCCGTTGAGCGTGACAGCCCCAAGCGCAATCAGTTGCTGAAGGTAACTGCGGGAAAACTCGGGTACGAGTTCCGCGAGCGCCCGGTCAAGTCGATGACCATGCTGGCTGACGTTAGCCAGCCAGGGCCGCAGCTCAGCATCCGGCCCGGCCTCTGCATGGTCGTCAAGCCCATCGTCAGCTGACCCGCTCGATATAATCACGCCTGTCGTCTCCAAGAAAGTTGTCCTTCATGCTTCGAGCCAAATTATCGGTGGTCTTCGCGGCCTTGGCGGCCAGTCTGGCCGTACTACTGGGAGGCTGCTCCTCCACCCCCGTGGACGCTACAGCTGGCTGGAGCCCCAGCAAGATCTACACAGAGGCAAAAGATGAGGTCGCGGCAGGGGCTTACGACAAAGCCATCGTTTTGTTTGAAAAACTTGAAGGGCGTGCCGCTGGAACACCGCTGGCCCAACAGGCGCAGTTGGACAAGGCCTACGCACACTACAAATCGGGGGAGCAGGCGCAGGCGCTCGCCACCATCGAGCGCTTCTTGAAGTTGCACCCTGCCAGCCCGGCCCTTGACTACGCGCTCTACCTGAAGGGCATCGTCAATTTCAACGACGATCTGGGTTTGCTTTCAAATATCACCCGTCAGGATCTGTCGGAGCGGGACCAAAAGGCGGCGAAAGAATCGTTCGAGTCTTTCAAAGACCTGGTCACGCGCTTCCCGCAATCGCGCTACAGCCCCGACGCCAGCCAGCGCATGGCCTATATCGTGAACTCCCTGGCCGACTACGAGGTTCATGTGGCGCGCTATTATTTCGCTCGAGGCGCCTATGTGGCAGCCCTCAACCGGGCTCAGGTCGCGGTGGTCAACCATCCCAATACCCCGTCAGTAGAAGAAGCCCTGATGATTTTGATCAAATCTTATGATGCATTGGGCATGGTCCAACTGCGCGACGACGCCCGACGGGTTCTGGCTAAAAACTTCCCTCAATCACCCTACCTCACGGGTGGCGTTAAAGCCAAGACCGATCCGTGGTGGAAGGTTTGGTAAGGTCCACCAAGAAAGCAAGAAAATCCTCCTTGGCCGACAAACGCCGCATCGGCGGCAGCCCGGCTAGCAACCGTCGACCATAGCCCATGCTGCTTAAGCGGGTGTCGCACACCACCAGAACGCCGCGGTCGGTCTCGTGCCTGATAAGTCGGCCAGCCCCCTGTTTCAGCGCCACTGCCGCCTCTGGCAAATAGTAGTCTTTGAATACTTTGCGCCCTGCGGACTCGAGCCGCTGCCCTCGGGCCTCCACCAGCGGATCACTGGGAGACGGAAAGGGCAGCTTGTCGATAACCACCATTTGCAAGGCTGCACCCGGAATGTCCACCCCCTCCCAAAAGGAGGCGGATGCCAGCAGAACGCAACCCGGACCACCCGCATCGTTGCCTTCACGAAATCGTTGAATGAGTTCTCGTTTTGGCACTTGCCCCTGCACCAGAATGTGCAAGGCTTGCGAGCTGGCAAACTGCTGCTGCAGCAGCGCACTGATGACATGCAAGGCCCGCAGACTCGTGGTCAGGACTAGCGTACGCCCACCCAACAGCATCGCATGCTCAGCGACAAAGTGGGCCACCTGCTCGCTATGCTCTGGGGCGCCCGGTTTGGGCATGTGCGCCGGGATATACAGGCCAGCCTGCGCCGCATAGTCAAACGGGCTCTGGATTTTCAGAATCGTGGCACTCGCAAGACCGCAAGGCTCGGTAAACCAGGTGAGGCCCGGGTCATCACCTAAAGTCGCAGAGGTAAAAATCCAGGCACGCCTGTCAGCGGGGTCATGACTCACCCCGAGCAGCCGGGCTTTGACCGTGTCTGCAATGTCAAGTGGCGTCTCGATCAGCTTGAGGTGGGGACCGACCTCAAGCCAACGGACCGCACCTGCTTCGCAGGGCTGCATGAAGCCCGTGAGCCGCTCGGTCAAAGACAGTGCGCGCGTGGCCAGACGAGCCAGTTCCGGGCCAGTCTCACTGACCTCAGTCAGCGCCAGAGACGCCTGACTGCAGGCATTGGCAACGGCTGCCATCGCCTCTTGCCAACTCGCCTCATGCAGAGTTTCGGGTGCCTGGCTCAACCAGCGTAATTTAGCCGTTGCCGGTTGCCGACCTACCAGCATGCGCCAATCGCGGGTGGCATGCTCCAGGTCAGCGGCAAGTTGCGCCCAATCGCGCCATCCGCGCGCGTGCAGCACGCCTACACCCAGGAGGTCACGGGCAAAATCCATTAATTGTGCAGTCCCGAGCTGTTGCCCCAGAAACTGAACCCCAGTTTCATTGAGCTGATGGGCTTCGTCGAAGACTACGGATTGCACGGTGGGTAGCAGCTCCGCCATGCCGGACTCCCGCACCGCCAGATCGGCAAAAAACAGATGGTGGTTGACCACCACGATATCAGCAGCCAGTGCCTCACGACGGGCTTGATTGACGTGGCAATCCCGCCAGCTCGGACATGGCGAGCCAAGGCAATTCTCGCGCGTGGAGGTCACCACGGGAATCAGGGGCGAACGCTCGTCAAGACCTGGCAGTTCCGCCAAGTCGCCGGTTTGGGTGGCCTGGGCCCAAAGCGCAATACGCGCCAGGCCGGCCATGCTCGGCTGATCGGTCAGATCCACCCGCTCGCGCGCTAGTTGCAGCCGATACAGGCACAGGTAACTGGCGCGCCCCTTCAACAAGGCGGACCGTATCGGCAAGGCAAGCGCCTTGACCAGTCTGGGCAGGTCGCGGCTAAACAATTGATCTTGAAGGGTTTTGGTGGCTGTTGACAACAGTGCCCGCTGGCCGCTGAGCAGCACCGGTACCAGGTAGGAAAAGGTCTTGCCGATGCCCGTACCCGCCTCGACCACCAGCACACCGCCCGCCTCCAGCGTGCTGGCAATCGCCGCCGCCATGTCAGATTGGCCTTGCCGCGGACGAAATTCCTCGACCATCTGCGACAGGGTACCGGCCTCCGCAAACGCGGCTTGCACCTGATGTCGCAGCGTCATAGCTCAGGCCGACCGGCAACAATCACGGGACGGCAGCCGGCACGCTGTCCTTGGCCGCAGCCTTGTCTCGAACGCGTTGCAGTTGCTCAAACGCCTTTTCCTTGCGCTCTTGGGCGTGGATTGCCGATTCTTGCTTTTGCAGCTGGTCCAGAACCTCCCGGCGCTGGGCACGGTTGGCCAACAGACAGTCGGAGACTGCAAAACGGGCGTAGCAGGCAGCATCGTGACGCTTGTGACGCTCTGCCTCTTGCAAGCGTTCGGCCTGGATCCGCCGGCGCTCAGCCTCAATATCCATCGGCTCTTGACCGGGCGCCGTCGTCGGCTGCGCGGTCGCCGCCTGGGCCAGCAACATTAACGCGAAGAAAAGAATTCGCGTCATGTGAGCCGGGTATCGACCAATCGCCGGTCCAGCGCCAAAAATTCAGCGGATTGCATCTCGTTAAGGCGAGACGCTGTTCGCGGAAACTCGTGCGCCAAGGGGCCCTCGGTGTAAAGGATCTCTGGCGCGACTTCGGCGGACATGATGAGCTTGACCCGGCGGTCATACAACACGTCGATCAGCCAGGTGAAGCGCCGCGCCTCTGACGCCATCCGCACTTGCATCTGCGGCACGTCGCTCAAGAGAACCGTATGGAACTGTGAGGCGAGCTCCAGATAATCATTTTGCGAGCGAGGCCCGCCACACAGGGTCTTGAAATCAAACCAGACCAGGCCCCCCGCCTTGCGCCGGGCCCGGATCTGCCGCGCCTCAATGTTCAGCACGGGATCTTCGTCCTGCGACTCTGCCAAGCGGTCAAAGGCCTCGTCCATCGCCCGCTCGGCGGACTCGCCCAGGGGCGTATGGTAAAGGGTCAGCTGCTCCAGGGTGCGGCGCCGGTAATCGACACCGTTATCAACATTGACCACCTCAAGCCTAGCGTTCAAAAGGTCGATGGCAGGCAAGATTCTGCTGCGGTGCAAGCCGTTTGGATAGAGCTGTTCCGGCCTGAAATTTGACGTCGTAACAAAGCCCACACCATTGTCAAATAGGGCTTTGAGCAAACGGTGCAAGATCATCGCATCAGTGATGTCGGCGATATGGAATTCGTCAAAGCAGATCAGCCGATATTTCTCTGCCATCCGCTTGCCCAGGGCGTCCAGTGGGTTGACAGTGCCTTGCAGCGCCGCCAGTTCCCGATGCACTTCCCGCATGAACTCATGGAAATGCAAACGCGTCTTGCGCTTGAGCGGAACAGCACCAAAAAAGCAGTCCATCAGAAAGCTTTTGCCACGGCCGACACCACCATACAGGTAGACGCCGCGTGGAATTTCTGGCCGGTTGAGCAATTTCTTGAGGGCGTTGGACCGCTTTTCCTTGTAGTCCCGCCACTCTGCGGCACAGCGCTCCAACGCCGCAACCGCTCGCAACTGCGCGGGATCACTGGCGTACCCGCGCTGCTGCAACTCGCGCTGGTAGGCGCTGGACACCGGCATCAATTCGCGCGCCCGCCCTAGAAGTTGAGCGTGCGCTTGTCTACCGCCAGCGCCGCCTCCTTGGTGGCTTCGCTGAGCGAGGGATGCGCGTGGCAAATGCGCGCCAGATCTTCGCTGCTCGCCCGGAACTCCATGGCCACGACGCACTCTGCAATCAATTCGCTCGCCATGGGACCGACAATATGGACGCCCAGAATCTCATCAGTGGCAGCGTCCGCCAGCATCTTGACCATGCCGGTCGTATCGCCCAGCGCGCGAGCCCGACCATTTGCCAGAAAAGGGAACGTGCCAGCCTTGTAAGCTCGACCGGCTGCCTTGAGCTGCTGCTCGGTCTGCCCTACCCACGCGATCTCGGGGCTGGTGTAGATCACCCAAGGAATCGTGTTGAAGTTGACATGGCCGTGTTGACCGGCAATTCGCTCCGCCACCGCCACACCCTCTTCCTCGGCCTTGTGGGCCAACATTGGGCCACGCACCACGTCGCCCACAGCCCAGACGCCTGGCAAATTGGTACGGCATTCATCGTCGACCACGACAGCACCGCGTTCATCGAGTTGGAGCCCTACGGCCTGTGCATTCAGTCCGACGGTGTTTGCCACGCGCCCGATCGACACTATCAGCTTGTCGACATTGAGCAGCTGGGGCTCGCCCTTGGCATTGGTATAGGCAATGATGACGCCCTCTGCCGACATACTGATCGCCCCAACTTTGACCCCGAGTTCGATCTTCAGGCCCTGCTTGTCAAATGCCTTCTTGGCTTCCTTGGCAATTTGCTCATCCACGGCCCCCAGAAAAGTGGGCAGGCCTTCGAGCACGGTCACCGTCGCACCCAGGCGGCGCCAGACCGAACCCATCTCAAGGCCGATCACACCCGCACCAATCAGGCCCAAGCGCTTCGGGACGACGTCCAGGTCCAACGCCCCCTCGTTCGAGAGCACCTGCTGCTCGTCAAACGGTGTCCCAGGCAGTTCACGTGCCCGGGAGCCCGTGGCCACAATCACTTGCTTGGCCAGCAGCATCTGAGGCGCTGAGCCGGCAACCGCGATCTCGTAGCCGCCGGCAACAGCCGCAGCAAATGCACCACGGCCATGGAAGAAGCTGACTTTGTTTTTCTTGAACAAAAACAGGATGCCGTCGTTGTTCTGCTTGACGACCGTATTCTTGCGACCAATCATCTTGGCCACATCCAGGCTCAAACCGGTCACGCTAATGCCATGCTCGCCGAAATGATGTGCCGCCTGCTCGTAATGCTCAGACGACTGCAGCAAGGCCTTTGATGGAATACAACCCACATTGGTGCAGGTACCACCGGGCGCTGGTCCGCCCTTGCTGTTGGTCCATTCATCGATGCAGGCCACGCTGAACCCGAGTTGGGCCGCGCGGATGGCCGCAATATAGCCGCCGGGGCCGGCCCCGATCACCACCACGTCAAATGAGTTGCTCATGATGATGCCGCCTTCAGATATCAAACAGCAAGCGCGCCGGGTCTTCCAGCGCTTCTTTCATAGCCACCAAGCCCAGCACAGCCTCGCGGCCGTCAATGATTCGGTGGTCGTAACTCATGGCCAGGTAATTGATGGGGCGCACCACCACCTGACCGTTCTCCACCACAGCGCGGTCTTTGGTGGCGTGCACGCCGAGGATGGCCGACTGCGGCGGGTTGATGATGGGGGTAGACAACATCGAGCCGAAAACACCGCCGTTAGAGATAGAGAAGGTCCCACCGGTCATTTCTTCGATGCCGAGTTTTCCATCGCGGGCCTTGGCGCCGTACTCAGCAATTTTTTTCTCGATGTCGGCAAAACTCATCTGATCGGCATTGCGCAAGATGGGAACGACGAGGCCACGTGGTGAGCCCACCGCAATTCCGATGTCAAAGTAGCCGTGGTAGACGATGTCGTTGCCATCTACCGAGGCATTGAGGACCGGGTACTTCTTCAGGGCATGGACCGCCGCTTTGACGAAGAAGCTCATGAAGCCGATTTTGACGCCATGCTCTTTCTCGAATTTATCTTGGAAACGCTTGCGCATTTCCATCACAGGTGCCATGTTGACCTCGTTGAAAGTGGTCAGGATGGCATTGGTGGATTGCGACTGCAGTAAGCGCTCCGCGACGCGGGCACGCAAACGGCTCATCGGAACACGTTGCTCAGGTCGATCGACCGACTCGGCTGCCGGCACCGCTACTTGAGGCAAAAATGTGGCCGCAGCCCTTGCTGGCGCTAGGGGTGCAGCTATAATTTTAGGAGCAGATACAGGGACGACTGCTGTTGCGGCAGCCATCACACCCAACACATCGCCCTTGGTAACACGACCGTCGCGACCGGTACCCGCCACAGAACCGGATGCTAATTGGTTGTCGGCCATCAGCTTAGCAGCCGCCGGCATGGCGACGCCCGCCATTGAAGCGGCGGGGACAGCCAGCGCAACGGGTGCCGCCGCTGCCGCGACTGCCGGGGCTGCCAGCCCTGCAAGGGCTTCGGTGTCGATACGGGCGATCAGCTGATCGGCCACGACCGTGCCACCATCACCCACCAGCATCTCGACCAATACGCCGGCACTGGGTGCAGGTACTTCCAACACCACTTTGTCAGTCTCGATCTCGATCAGGATCTCATCCACGGCAACGGCGTCACCGACCTTCTTTTTCCACTGCAGCATGGTGGCCTCAGCCACCGACTCGGACAGCTGTGGGACTTTCACTTCTACGATAGCCATAACTTTTCTTTCAATTAATTTCTAGGAGGCCGCAGACCTTATTTGGTCAAGACGAACCCTTTGAGCTTGCCAAACGCGCCTTCGACCAGCGCCTTTTGCTGCTCCTGGTGCGCGTGGGAATATCCGACGGCCGGTGAGGCGGAGGCTGCTCGCCCGGAGTAGCCCAGTTTTTGCCCATCCAGCATGTTCTCGTGAATATAGTGCTGCACAAAAAACCAAGCGCCCTGGTTTTGCGGCTCGTCCTGGCACCACACCACCTCGGTGGCGTGGGCGTATTTTTTTAGCTCATTCGAGAAGGCCTTATGCGGAAACGGGTACAACTGCTCGACGCGCAGGATGGCCACATCGTCGATGCCTTTTTCTTCCCGCTTTTTAACCAGATCGTAGTAGACCTTGCCCGAGCAGGCGACCAGGCGTTTGACCTTGTCCGCCTTTTTACCGATGTCTTCTTTTTGCTCCGGAATGATGGTCTGGAAGCTGCCCTTGGTGAATTCCGAAAGGGGCGAAGTGGCGTCCTTATTGCGCAACAGTGACTTGGGCGTCATGATGATCAAGGGCTTGCGAATGTTGCGCACCATCTGGCGCCGCAAGATGTGAAAAATCTGACTGGCCGTCGTCGGTTGCACCACCTGCATATTGGTGTCTGCGCTGAGTTGCATGAAGCGCTCCAGCCGGGCCGAACTGTGTTCCGGGCCCTGTCCCTCATAGCCGTGCGGTAGCATCAGTGTGATGCCGTTGACGCGGCCCCATTTCACCTCGCCCGAGGCGATGAACTGGTCAATGACCACTTGAGCCCCGTTGACAAAATCGCCGAACTGCGCTTCCCAGATGACCAGGGTATTCGGGTCATTGGAGGCGTAGCCGTACTCAAACGCCAGCACAGCCTCTTCCGAAAGAATGGAATCGATCACCACGAACGGCGACTGGCCATCCGCCACATTCTGCAGGGGCGTGTAGGTGCCTTCGTCAAATTTCTCACGATTTTGGTCGTGGATAACGGCATGGCGGTGGGTAAAGGTGCCCCGGCCGCAATCCTCGCCGCTAAGACGCACCGGGTAACCACCGGCGACCAAAGAGGCAAACGCCATGTGCTCGCCCATGCCCCAGTCGACAGGTAGGTCACCCCGCCCCATGGCGGCACGATCGTCGTAGACCTTACGCACCAGTTGGTGCGGTGTGATGGTCGCGGGCAAGGTCGTCAAGCGCTGCGCCAAACGCTTCCACTCAGCCATCGGGATCGCTGTGTCGCCGGCATCGGTCCACTTCTTGCCCATGTAGGGCGCCCAGTCCACCGCATACTTGCTCTTGAAATTGGTCAACACCGGGTCAACCGTGTGCCGACCCGCATCCATGGCAGCCCGATACGCCTTGACCATGTCGTCGCCAAGTTCGGCGCCTAGGCCCTGTGCGGCCAGTTTGTCGGCGTACAGGCGCCGGGTGCCGGGATGCTGGGCGATCTTCTTGTACATCAGCGGCTGCGTCAGCGCCGGCGTGTCCTGCTCGTTGTGGCCGAGCTTACGAAAGCAGATGATGTCGACCACCACGTCCTTGCGGAACTCCATACGGAACTCCAGCGCCAGTTGGGTCGCCAGCACCACCGCCTCGGGGTCATCACCGTTCACGTGCAATACCGGCGACTCGATCATTTTGACGATGTCCGAGCAGTACAGCGTGGAGCGACTGTCACGCGGGTCGCTGGTGGTGAAGCCAATCTGGTTGTTAATCACGATATGCACTGTGCCACCTGTGGAATACCCACGGGTCTCTGCCAGGGCCAACGTCTCCATCACAACGCCCTGCCCAGCGAATGCGGCGTCACCATGCACCAGCACCGGCAAAACCTGCTTGCCGTGGGGATCACCGCGCCGGTCCATACGGGCCCGTACCGAGCCCTCAACCACCGGGTTGACGATCTCCAAGTGCGACGGATTGAAGGCCAGCGTCAAGTGCACCGGGCCGCCAGGCGTGGACACGTCGGAACTGAAACCCTGGTGGTACTTCACGTCACCACTGGGCAATTCTTCAGGCGCAGTGTGGTCGAACTCGGCAAACAGGTCAGCAGGCATCTTGCCCAGCGAGTTCACCAACACGTTCAGCCGTCCCCGGTGGGCCATGCCAATGACGATTTCTTGCACGCCTCGCGCGCCTGCCATCTGGATCAGTTCATCCATGGAAGCAATAAAACTCTCCCCACCTTCCAACGAAAAGCGTTTTTGCCCTACGTATTTGGTATGCAAAAAGCGCTCCAACCCTTCTGACGCAGTCAGGCGTTCCAGAATGTGTTTTTTCTTCTCAGTATCAAAACTCGGTTTGCTGCGGATGCTTTCCAGCTTCTGTTGCCACCAGCGCTTTTGGTTCTGGTCGGTTGCGTACATGTACTCGGCGCCAATGGTGCCGCAGTAGGTCTGGCGCAGAGCGTTCATCAGCTCGCGCAGGCTCATGGACTCCTTGCCAAAAAAAGTGTTGCTGGTGTTGAACACGGCTTCCTGGTCGGCATCGCTGAAGCCATAGAAGGCCGGGTCCAACTCAGGTATGTGGTCGCGCTCTGTGCGTTTGAGCGGATCCAGGTCCGCCCAGCGGGCACCGACATTGCGGTAGGCGGCAATCAATTGCTGCACCGCCGTGCGTTTGCGGCCCATTTCCGCATCAACACTGGCCAGCACCACCTTGGTGCCACCTTGTTTGGCGCGCTCGGCAAAAGCGTTGACCACAGGAAGATGGGGGACATCTTTGGCGTTGGAGCCGTCAAGCGCCGGCACATGCTGCAAAGTGTCGAAATAATCGCGCCAGTTGTCTGGCACGCTACCCGGGTTAGCCAAGTAGTTCTCGTACATCTCTTCGACATAGGGCGCATTGCCGCCAAAGAGGTAGGTGTTGGCCTGGTATGCCTGATACACGGTCGAAGACGCGCTCGCCGTCGGGGCGTTTATTTCACTCATATTCCGCTGACCTCCGTTTCCCTGCAGGAAACATTAGCTGGTTAAAGCTGTTTGATTAACCTTCCGCGTCACGGCTAGACCGTTTGGCGGATGCGTCTGTGGCGTTGGAAGGGCCTAGTACGATCAGAATTGTGCCATCAATATATTGGCGTCAGCTTACGCAAGCATCAGCTCGCGAATCTGTTGCAGGGCCGCCGGGTCTTCCATCGTGGTCAGGTCGCCCGGATCCCGACCCTCACAGATGGCCTGCACCGCCCGCCGCAGCAGCTTGCCGCTGCGCGTCTTGGGCAGCGCCGTCACGAACAGCACACGCGCAGGCCGCGCCACCGCACCCAGGTCGCGGTCCACCAGCTTCATGATTTCACCCTCGAGCCGCAGCCGCGCGCCGGCATCCGTCAGGCTGCTGGCGTCCTTGGCCACAGCAAAAGCCATGGCGACCTGCCCCTTGAGTTGATCAGCAACCCCTACCACCGCTACCTCAGACACATTGGGATGGGCTGAAATACTTTCCTCGATTTCGCGAGTACCCAGTCGGTGCCCTGCCACATTGATCACGTCATCGGTCCGACCCAGAATGAAGTAGTACCCGTCCTCGTCCTTGATGCCCCAGTCGAAGGTGCTGTAAACCATTTTGCCCGGCACACTGGACCAATAGGTCTTCACAAAGCGTTCGTCGTCACGCCAGACCGTTTGCATGCAGCCCGGGGGCAAAGGCCCTTCGATCGCCACAACCCCTTTTTGATTCGGCACTGTGAGCTCTGCACCCGTTTGGTCGTCCAGCAACTTGACTTTGTAGCCGTACATCGGAATTCCGGGGCTGCCAAATTTACTGAGCGTCTTCTCGACGCCATTGGCAATGGTCAGGATCGGCCAGCCACTTTCAGTCTGCCAGTAGTTGTCGATGATGGGTACGCCCAGGCCGTCGGCGATCCAACGTGCGGTTGGCTCGTCCAGCGGCTCGCCCGCCAGAAACAGGGCCCGCAAGCTGGACAAATCGTATTTTTTCAACAACGCTGGATCTTGTTTTTTCAGCACGCGTATCGCCGTTGGCGCGCTAAACATCACCGTCACCTTGTATTTTTCGACCAGGCTCCACCATATGCCGCCATCGGGCCTTGTGGGCAAGCCCTCGTACATGATGGTGGCCATGCCTGCAATCAGCGGCCCGTAGATGATGTAACTGTGGCCCACCACCCAACCGATGTCGCTGGTGGAGAAATAGGTTTCGCCCGGCTCGCCACAAAAAATATGCTTCATGCTGGCGGCCAAGGCCACGGCGTAGCCGCCCGTATCCCGCTGAACACCTTTGGGCTTGCCAGTCGTGCCGCTGGTGTACAGGGTGTAGCTGGGGTGGGTCGCTTCAAGCCACTCACAATTCACCACGGTATCCAGGTGCTGCTCGCGCAGGGGCCCCCAAAGGTGATCACGCCCAGCTGTCAGCGCCATGGTCGCGAGCTGGCGGTCGACCAGCAGCACCGCGTCAGGTTGATGGCTGGACAGGCGGATGGCCTCATCCAGCAGCGGCTTGTACTCAACCACTTTGCCGCTTCGCGAACCCGCATCAGCGCTGATGATCAATCTTGGTGATGCGTCCTCGATGCGCGATGCCAGCGAGCCTGAGGCGAAGCCGCCGAACACCACCGAATGAATGGCGCCTATGCGGGCGCAGGCCAGCATGGCAAAAGCGGCCTCGGCAATCATCGGCATATAGATTAAAACCCGGTCCCCTTTCTGAACGCCCAATTGCCGTATCACGGCGGCCATACGCTGAACCTCAGCGTGCAATTCGCGAAAGGTGTAGACCCGCTCTTGGTTGGTTTCCGTCGACACAAAGATCAGCGCGGCCTGCTCAGGGCGCTCGTGCAGGTGGCGGTCCACCGCGTTGTGACACAGGTTGGTCGTGCCGCCGACAAACCACTTGGCAAACGGGGGCTGGCTGTAGTCGCAAATTTGCTTCGCAGGCAGATCCCAGTCAATCAACTTCGCCTGCTCTGCCCAAAATGATTCGGGATCGGCGATGGAGCGGTGATGGAACTCCGAATAGCTTGTCATGATGGTCTCCGGTCGGTGCAATAAACTGAATTCATAATTATGGTCAATCAACTTGCAATAGCCTGACTCCTCTCATGCCTCTGGCTCTGGCCGCAAGGACCGCGAGCTCCTGCCGTCGGCTGATCCGCGTTACTTAATCAAGGCCTGCACTGCCTTAAAGGCAGGGTGTTCGGCGGAGCGCAACCACTCAAAAGCCACCATTTCAGTCGTGACCAACTCAGCCCCAGCCCCGGCCAGGCGATCAAAAGCGGCATCCCGGTTGCGCTCTGTGCGGGACGTGCATGCGTCGGTGA
Source organism: Rhodoferax sp. (assembly GCA_040400795.1). Classification (GTDB taxonomy): domain Bacteria; phylum Pseudomonadota; class Gammaproteobacteria; order Burkholderiales; family Burkholderiaceae_C; genus Rhodoferax. The sequence goes on along the minus strand of JBBAPO010000022.1, from coordinate 18,197 downwards.
CAACCCAGACCTCAAATTCATCCTCCAACAAATCGAGAGCGGTCTGCAACAGACAAATGTGTGCCTCGCAGCCAGCAATTACGACAGTGTTGCGTGGTGGTGGTCCTCCCAAGGGCTTCTGCAGGTGCTTGGGCAGGCTGCGGGCGTTGCCCGCAGGGGGTTTGCTTGGAGGCCGCAGCCATTCGCCAAGGCCTTCTTCCACCGCACTAAATTGCATTTTGCTCAAGGTATTACCGCAAAGTGCTTTGATTGACGGCAGATTAGGCCCCAGACCGGAAGGGTTCTGCTCGGTCCCCCACACAGGCACTCCGAACGGGCGTGCCAATTCTCCCAGACGCACTGCATTTGCCGTGACGGCTTCAGCTTCCCACATCACCGGCATCAAGCCTATTTGATAATCAACTAGCACCAGTTGGGCGTCGGCGGCTTCTAACAACATAGCGAACTTTCTTGGAAAAATGGCTTGGCACCCTTGAGCGTCAACCAGAAAATACTATCATAATGATAGCTGTAACCCTATATTCTATGGGGCTTAGCTGCCAATTTTGATCACAGTTCGGCCGCGCACGCGCCCTGCCATCAGCTCATGGGCGCGGGCCACCGCGCCCTCAAGCGGCACTTCCTGCACCATGGCCTCCAGCAAGACTGGGTCCAAGTCAAGAGCGAGTCGGTCCCAGGCGCGTTGCCGGCGGGCCAGCGGCGCCATCACCGAGTCAACGCCTGCCAAGGTCACGCCACGCAGAATGAAGGGCATGACGCTGGTCGCAAGGTCCATGCCCTGCGCCAGACCACATGCTGCCACCACGCCGCCATAGCGGGTTTGTGCCAGCACGTTCGCCAGCGTGTGCGAGCCGACCGCGTCGACCACGCCAGCCCAACGCTCTTTTTGCCAGGGCTTTCCCGGTGCGGACAAGTCTGCGCGGTCTATCACGCCAACTGCACCCAACTGCTCCAGATAAGCGGCTTCAGACGCCTTGCCGGTCGCCGCCACCACCCGGTAGCCCAGGCGACTCAGCAAGGCAACCGCCACACTGCCGACGCCGCCAGTGGCGCCCGTCACCAGCACATCGCCTGAAGCAGGCGTAAGCCCGTGGTCCTCCAGGGCCAGCACACACAGCATCGCGGTGTAGCCGGCCGTGCCAATCGCCATGGCCTGGCGTGGCGTGAACGCCGAAGGCACGCGCACCAGCAAGTCGCCTTTGAGCCTGGCTTTCTCTGCCAGGCAGCCCCAATGCATTTCTCCGACACCCCAGCCGTTGTGAACTACCACGTCACCGACCTGCCAAGCCGGATGGCTGGATTCAATCACGGTACCGGCACCGTCAATGCCAGCCACCATCGGCCACTGGCGTACCACCGGCCCCTTGTTGGTGATGGCCAAGCCATCCTTGTAGTTGAGGGTGGAGTACGACACCGCCACGGTGACATCTCCCTGCGGCAGGCGAGATTCGTCAACGGTCTGCACCGAGGCCAGAAACTCAGGGTTGTTGTCCAACACGATAGCTTTAAACATGATGTTTGAATTTTTAATATATAAATCAAGGTCTTAAATTCTATTTCTAATGTAATTTATAACTTTAGAAAACCGCGACTTAGCAGCTTATACTGGGCAGATGCGACTTCTCCATCTTATCGCCATCTTCCTGTTCGCCACGCAGGTTCTGGCCAGTCCAGCCGCCCCGGCTGATGACATGGAGCGTCTGCTTGCTGACAAAGGCCTGCTGGCCCGCATTGACCAAGTGCGACAAACTGCCACTGACAAGGCCTCCGAACTTGTATTCACCGCACTAGGCTTCCTGGGTGTGCCCTACAGACGCGGTGGCAACACGGCTGAGACAGGCTTTGACTGCAGCGGCTTCGTCAAAGCGATGTACGAGCAAACGGTAGGGCTGATCCTGCCGCGCCGCGCCGAACAGCAGGCGGCGACCACACAAAAAATTGAACGATCAGAATTGCAACCTGGCGATCTGGTTTTTTTCAACACGATGCGCAGGGCCTTCAGTCATGTGGGCATCTATGTCGGAGAAGGTAAATTCATACACTCCCCCAAACCCGGCGCCGAAGTTCGCGTCGAAGACATGGGCGTGTCGTACTGGAACCGGCGTTTTGACGGCGCACGCCGGGTCCAGTCATCGCCAGCCACCCCTTAGGCCAACTTCAGGCAGCAGTTCAGCACCGCTATGGCGTGATTCACCGCCTCCAAATTCAGGGTATACCCTAGGCAAAGAATTCCCTTAACACGCTCGTCGCCGGGATAAGATGATTCTGGTCAAACAATGGCCATATACGGCCTCATCTTGGAGTCACCATGGCGAAATTGACAGTTAACAATGTCGTGCGCGAGCATGATGCCGAGGGCGATACCCCTCTGTTATGGGTCCTGCGCGAGCAACTGGATTTGACCGGCACCAAATACGGCTGCGGTTTGGCCCAGTGTGGCTCCTGCACAGTGCACATTGATGGTGTCCCGACGCGCTCCTGCGTCAGGCCCGTCTCGACTGTGGCGGCCAATGAAAAAATCGTCACCATTGAAGGCCTGTCTACCGACGGCCTGCACCCGGTTCAAAAAGCCTGGGCGGCCCTGGATGTGCCCCAATGCGGCTTTTGCCAAAGCGGCATGATCATGGCCACGGTGGCGCTCCTGAAGGAAAAGCCCGACCCAACAGATGCCGACATTGACGCTGCTATCACCAACATTTGCCGGTGCGGCACGTATAACCGCATTCGGGCCGCCATCAAGGTCGTCGCCAAGGGTGGCAACACCAAAACGGCCGGTCTGTCGATCCAGCACACCGATGGGAGCACAACATGATCAAGGAATCTAAAGCCAGCACTTCAACTGGTGTTTCGCGCCGGCAATTTTTGGGGCAGTCGGCTGCGGCAGGTACAGGCCTGGTCGTCGCTATATCGGCACCCTGGTCAATCGACGCAGGGGCGCAAGATGCCCGGCCGGCCGAGGTGAATGCCTGGGTGGTTGTACGACCGGACGACAGTGTGGTCATCCGAATCGCCCGCTCGGAGATGGGTCAGGGCACCCTGACTGGCTTGGCTCAACTGGTTGCAGAAGAGCTCGAGTGCGACTGGGCCAAAGTCACCACCGAGTACCCGACGCCAGGACAGAGCCTGGCCCGAAATCGGGTGTGGGGTAATTTCAGCACAGGCGGCAGCCGTGGCATCCGGGATTCGCAGGACTATGTTCGCAAGGGTGGCGCCATTGCACGCACGATGCTGGTTCAAGCGGCTGCTAATGAGTGGCAGGTTGCGGCAGCCGATTGCCGCGCCGCCAACAGTGTGATCACGCACGTGCCCAGCGGCCGCACGACCAGCTACGGCAAGATGGCTGTAGCGGCGGGCAAATTGGCGCAACCAACCAGCGTGACGCTCAAAAACCCCAAGGATTGGAAACTTGCAGGCAAGCGGTTGGCTCGGCTTGATACGGTCGACAAGACCACTGGCGCCCAGATGTACGGCATCGACCTGAAGCTGCCTGGCATGTTGAACGCCGCGATCAAGGATTGCCCGGTCTTCGGGGGCAAGCTCAAAAGCTTCGATGCTGCCGCCATCGCCGGCCGCAAAGGCGTCAAAAAAGTCGTCCGCGTCAATGACAGCACCGTCGCTGTGATCGCCGACACATGGTGGCATGCCAAGACCGCCTTGGACGCACTTCCCATCGAGTGGGACGAAGGACCACACGCCAAAGCATCCAGCGAGGCATTTGCCGAGGTGTTAAAAGCGGCACTGGTTGCACCGGAAGGTGCCGTCGGTAACGAAAACGGCGACGCCCGCAAAGCGATAGCTGGTGCCGCCCGCAAAATCGAAGCGGTCTACGGCATGCCGCACCAGAACCATGCCACCATGGAGCCGATGAACGCCACTGTGAAATTCAGTGTGTCTGCGAGTGGCACTCCTGAGTTGTGTGAGGTCTGGACACCGACCCAAAATGGCGAGGCCGCATTGGCTGCCGCTTCCGAGGCTTCTGGCCTTCCAGCCTCAAAATGCGAGGTCTACAAGCTGATGCTCGGCGGAGGCTTCGGCCGCCGTGGCGGCACCGACTGGATTCACCAGGCTGTCAGCATCGCCAAGCAAATGCCAGGCATTCCAGTTAAATTGATCTGGAGCCGTGAAGAAGACATGCTGCACGGGCGTTACCACCCAGTAACCCAGTGCAAGCTGACCGCCGGCATTGATGCCCAGGGCCAACTCACCGGATTACACATGCGAATTGCCGGGCAATCGATTCTGGCCACGGTGGCGCCGCAGAGCATCAAAGACGGCAAAGATCCGGTGGTCTTCCAGGGTTTACTGGCAGCCGGTACCGAGGGGCATCTCGGCTACAGCGTGCCCAACCTGTTGATCGACTATGCCATGCGCAACCCGCATGTGCCGGCTGGCTTTTGGCGCGGTGTCAACCTGAACCAAAACAGCATTTATGTGGAGTGCTTCATCGACGAACTAGCCCACGCCACGGGCCAGGACCCTCTGGCCTTCAGGCACAAATTGCTAGCTAAACACCCGCTGCACCGAGCTGTGCTGGATGCAGCGGCTAAAGGGGCTGGCTGGGGCAAACCTGCGGCCAAGGGCGTGTTTCGTGGACTGGCCCAGACCATGGGCTTCGGCAGTTACGTGGCCGCCTGCGCAGAAGTGTCGGTCAGCGACGACGGAGAACTCAAGATTCACCGCATCGTAGCGGCAACTGACCCCGGGCATGCGGTCAACCCGCAGCAGATCGAGGCTCAGATTGAGGGCTCTTTTGCCTACGGACTCTCGGCGGCCCTTTACGGCGAGTGCACAGTCAAAAATGGACGCATGGAACAGGATAACTTCCACACCTATCCGGTCGTCAAAATGGCAGATATGCCGCGGGTTGAATCGATCGTGATGCCTTCGGGTGGTTTCTGGGGCGGCGTCGGCGAACCAACCATTGCCGTGGCTGCGCCTGCGGTGTTGAACGCCATCTTTGCTGCGACAGGCAAGCGAATCCGCGAGTTGCCCCTCAAAAATCACAGCCTCAAGAAGGCGTGAAAAGCGAGGACATGCATGGTGAACCTAGGGCTGCAGGCCTTGGTTGCCATGCGCGTCCGTACCCTGGCAGTGGCTCTGATGCTGCAATTGGGCGATGCAATAGGGGAAAACAGCCAAAATCAGTTGGTAACACCCCCTGGAGACGTAGCGCGTGGCGAATCCATTGTCATCAACAGACAGGTGGGCCTTTGTCTTTTATGCCACAGCGCCCCTGCTGGAGATACGCGCGTGCAGGGCAATCTGGCCCCCAGCCTGGCAGGTGCAGGGGCCCGTTGGTCCGCTGTTCAGTTGCGCCAGCGTATCGCCAATGCACGTAGCATCAATCCTGACAGCATCATGCCGTCATACGCCAGCACCGAGGGGTTGAACAGGGTGGCGCCGGCATGGGTGGGTCAGCCCATTTTGAGTCCTCAACAGATCGAAGATGTGGTGGCGTACCTGCAGACCCTTCGGGAATGAGCCAACGAACCTATAAGTAGCAACCCTGACAGTACCTCCCTTTCCAACCCCTCTCATGTCAAACTTAATTCCCACCAGACGACAAGCACTGGCCGCCGGCTTGGGTCTGAGTGCGGCCGTGCTGGTGCGACCAGCCGCTGCCACCCAAGATGAACTGACCCAGGCCATGAATGCATTCGCCGCTGGTGCTCGCATTCAGGTGGGTCGAGTCTTTCTTGATGTCGCACGACTGGTAGACAACGGCAATGCGGTGCCGGCGACGGTCTCGGTGGAAAGCACTATGACCCCGACAGACCACGTGACCGCTATTGCCATCTTCAACGAGCGGAACCCGCAAACCGAGGTGGCGAGCTTCCAACTTGGGCCGCGCGGCGGCCTGGCTAAGGTCTCTACCCGGATTCGCCTGGCCACAACCCAGAAGCTAGTGGCAATGGCGCGCATGAATGACGGCAGTTGCTGGTCGCACACGATCGAAGTGTTCGTCACGCTGGCCGCCTGTATCGAAACCGACTAAAACGGCTTTAACCATGGCCCGTACGCTAATCAACCTACCCAAGTCAATACGCCGCGGCGACAACGTCGAAATCCAGACGCTGATCGCGCATCCGATGGAAACCGGCTACCGCCCAGGGTCTGACGGCGTAGTTTTAGCCCGAGACTTGATCCGGCGCTTTAGCTGTTTTTTTTCAGACGCCTCCGGGCAGGACCTGGTTTTTTCGGCTGAACTGTTCGCCGCAATTTCGGCCAACCCCTACGTCGCGTTTCATTTACGAGCCACAGGCAACGGTACGCTGACACTGATTTGGGAGGGAGATCAGGGCTTTCGTCAAACCGAAACCGTGGCGGTCCAGGTGACGGACTGAGGACACCAATGCGGTATTGGTGGCAATTTCTTTGGCTAACGATGCTATCTGCGGCCATCGGACAACCACTTTTCGCCCAGCCATCAACGACAGAAGACAGCCTGGGCCGGCGCTCTGGATTTGCCGACATGAGCCCCACTACCCAGGCAATGCAGCGAGATGACCGACAAAACCCGGCCATGCTTTGGGTCGCAGACGGCGAAACCTTATGGAGCAGTTCCGTGGGCAGCGCAAACAAATCATGCGCCAGCTGCCATGGCGCTGTTGCCAGCCTACGGGGCGCAGTCGTCCGCTATCCTGGTTTTGATACTACGAGTCAAAAACCGGTGACCTTGGGGGAGCGGATCAACCTTTGCCGCCAGCGGCATCAGTTGGCCACCAGTCTGCCACCCCAGGACCTGCGCCTGATTGCACTCGAAGCCGTGGTAGTGCACCAATCCCGGGGTATGTCGATCCGCCCTGACCCAGACCCACGGCTGAAGCCCTATCGAGACCGCGGCGAAGCGCTGTTTAGTCAGCGCCTTGGTCAACTAAATCTGTCTTGTGCCCAATGCCATGATCAGCAGGCCGGACGCCTGTTGGGTGGCACTGTCATTCCGCAGGCGCACCCTACCGGCTATCCACTCTATCGGCTGGAGTGGCAGGGCATGGGAACGCTTCAGCGGCGGCTGCGCAACTGCATGAGCGGTGTACGGGCCGAGCCGTTCCCCTATGGATCCCCTGACCTGGTCGCGCTGGAACTCTACTTAGTTCAACGGGCGGCGGGTATGCCGCTTGAAGCGCCGGCCGTTCGGCCGTGACTCCTGGACACCCAGCTTATGCCTCTGGCTTGGAGCCGGCGGCAGCTGCAAAGAGGTCAGCCTTAGGCTTGCGATAGCCCTTTTGACCCAGAATGTCGACGAAAAAGCTGGTCTTGCCATCCTTTGCCGCCGCATCCATCAGGCTAATGAGCGTGGCGAAATGAACTGGGGCGGCGTCGGCCTCTGTAGGGCCAAAGCGGCAGGCGAAATCCCAGTAATCCACCCCTTCTGGCAAGGCCGCGCGGCGTTGGCGCGCGACATATTTTCTGATGTCATGCTTGCTCGCCTCAAGCAGGCGGTCGGGGTGTCTGCCCTCAACGTTGAGTTGGAATATTTTTTTCAAGGTGGCCTTTGAGTCTGCTCAAGGACCGGGCCTTAGCCGTCACCTGGGAGCGACTGATTATGCGGCCTGACCCTGTTCATCAAACTCGATTTGCACCTTGAGAGACTGACTTTTATCCGCCGCCAGAGCAAATGCCTCCAGCGCACGGCTCATAGGCAGCACATTGGTGATCACCGGCTTGCCATCCACCAGGCCCTGGTTCAAAAATTGGACTGCTGTGGCAAATTCGGCATGAAAACGGAAAGTACCCCGAAGGTCAACCTCTTTGGCAACAATCTGGTTCATCGGCAGGCTCATGTCGCCGCCCAGGCCGACAGTGACCAAAATGCCGCGCGGCGTGATCACCTCCAGCGCCGTCAGCAAGGCGGCCTGGCTGCCTGACGCTTCAAAGGCCACATCAAACTGTCCTTTATCCGCTTTGTAACGCTCCAGCGCGGCAGCATCGCTTTTTAGGTTGACGGTCTCGTCGGCTCCCATGCTCGCGGCACAACGCAGCGGCAGGTCAGTGATATCGGCGGCCACAATCCTAGCGGCACCGGCTCGCCGAAGAGCGCCGATCAACAGGGATCCAATCGGCCCGCAACCCGTGACCAACACTTGTTTGCCCAGCACGCCGCCTGCCCTTTGAATGGCATGCAGGCCAACAGACAAAGGCTCAGCTAAGGCAGCCTCGGAGAGGCTCAGGTGGTCCGCCACCAGGTGTGCCTGGCTGACCTCGATCACCAGGTGTTCGCAGAATGCCCCCTGGACGTGCGGAAACGGCATGGCACTGCCATAAAACCGCATGGACAGGCAATGGTTGTGCATACCCGACTGGCAAAAGCGGCAACTGCCGCAAGGCCTGGAGGGCGAAATCGCGATGCGTTGCCCCTTGCTAAAGCCGTTTACCTTGGCTCCAAGTGCCTCGACAACGCCAGAGACCTCGTGGCCAAGGGCCATCGGCTGCTTGATCCGTACGGTACCGAATCCTCCGTGCTGCTGGTAGTGCAGGTCAGAGCCACAAATGCCGCCATAAGCGACCCGCACCAACAACTGCTGTTCACCGAGTGAGGGGGGCTCAATGTTTTCAAGTCTGAGGTCTTGGGCGGCATGGCAAATGAGTGCACGCATGATCTGATCCTTTTACAGGGTGGCGGTGACGCCACCATCCACATACAAAATATGACCGTTGACAAAGCCAGCCGCTTGACTGGCCAGAAAGACGATGGCGCCACCCAGTTCCTGCACATCACCCCAGCGCCGGCTGGGTGTGCGGCCAACCAACCAGCTTGTAAATGCTGGATCAGCCACCAGCTTCTCAGCTAGTTCGGTCTTGAAGTACCCAGGACCAAGCCCGTTGACATTGATACCGTAGGGGCCCCAGTCAATTGCCATGCCCTTGGTCAGCATTTTCAATGCCCCTTTGCTGGCTGTGTAAGGTGCGATGCCAGGGCGCCCCAACTCACTTTGCACGGAGCAGACATTAATGATCTTGCCGCTGCGCCGAGGTATCATTTTTTGGGCCACCGCTTTACCAACAAAATACGCGCTGTCCAGGTTGGTTCGCATGAGTGTGTGCCAGTCGGCATCGGCAAACTCATGCAAGGGGTTGCGGATTTGGATGCCGGCGTTATTGACCAGCACATCGATGGGACCCAACCGAGCCTCAATAGCCTCGATGGCCGCACTGACGCCAGCGGCGTCCGTGACATCAAACACCGATGTACTAACAACCAGACCTTCCCCGCGCAACTGCCGGGCAGCGGCTTCAAGTTTCTCAACATTACGGCCATTGAGGACAACCTGTGCGCCGGCCTGGCCCAGCGCACGTGCAAGCGCCAAGCCGATACCCCCCGAAGACCCGGTTATCAGCGCAGTACGGCCCTTCAGCCGGAATGAGTCAAGAATTGTCATAGCCTCTCAGGTGGTCAACCAGCGCAAGGGCACCATCACCAGCCCGGGAAAGACAATCAACAGACCCATCACGACCACCTGAGATGCAAGAAAAGGCATTACCCCCTTGATGACGTCATGCATCGGGATCCGCCCCACCCCACAGACGACGTTGAGCACGGTACCGACCGGCGGTGTCAGCAGACCAATCGCATTGTTGATGATGAACAGCACGCCAAAGTAGACCGGATCAATGCCGGCTTGGCGCACCAGCGGCATCAGAACCGGCGTAAGGATCAAAACGGTTGGGGCAAAATCCAGTGCTGTACCGACAACCAAAACCAGCAACATCAGCATCGCCATCAACAGCATCTTGTTGTCAATAAAGGGCTGCATCAGCTGAACCATTTGAGCTGGAATGTTGGCTACCGTGATCAGCCAGGCTGAAACCAACGCTGCGGCCACCAGGAACATCACCACGGAGGAGGTCTTGGCGGCGTTCAAGGTGATGCGATATAGGTCTCGAAGCTTGATCTCGCGGTAAATGAACAGCCCCACCAGCAGCGAATAGACCACAGCAACCACTGCCGCCTCGGTCGGGGTGAAAATACCGAACTTCATCCCGCCAATGATGGTTACCGCCATCAAATAGCACCAGAAGGCATCGGCTGTGACCCGCAACTTCTCACCCATCGGAACCCGCGGTGACACTTCCACCTTGTCATGGCGGGCGACGATCCACCAAGTAATAATAAGTGCCAAACCCATCAGGAGCCCGGGGAAAATACCGGCCATGAACAGCTTGGAGATCGACACACCGCCGATCACCCCAAACAGAATGAACCCGATAGACGGCGGGATAACCGGCGCGATGATGCCGCCGGCGGCAATCAGCCCTGCCGATCGGTCCATGCGATAACCGGCCTTGCGCATCATGGGCAGCAGCACCGCCGCGAGCGCTGCGGTATCCGCCACGGCAGAGCCCGACAGGCTGGCCATGATGATGGCTGCAAACACGGCCACATAGCCTAAGCCACCCTGAAAATGCCCGACCCACACCAGAGCTGAATTCACGATGCGCCGGCTCATGCCACCAGCATTCATCAATTCGCCTGCGAGCATAAAAAACGGCACCGCCATCAAAGGAAAGTTGTCGGCACCATTAATCAGGTTTTGCGAGACGATCTGGGTGTCAAACAAATCCAGGTGCAGCATCAGCGCCACGCCTGACACCAGCAGAGAAAACGCTAGGGGCATCCCCAGGGCCATAGCTGCCAGCAAGGACCCCACAAAAACAATGATGGTCATCGCGCTGCTCCCGGGCTGTGCGGCGCTGCAGAGTCCTCTGAGTCCTGAACCTGAATCAAATCATCATCGGTAAAGCCGCCTCGGGCCAACCTGACCAGTTTGCCAAGAATCATCAAGCCCATGGCCACACTCGTGAGATAGCCCACACCGTAAACCCAACTCATGGGCGTCTCGGTCACTGGCGACAGGGTGGTCGCGTTGATGCCCTGCTGCTTCCATGTGCCATAAAACATCAGAACACAGCAACCGAACATCAGAATATTCGATACCGCGAAAAATACTTTTTTACCGCTGCTGGGCAAGAGGCGTACTACGGTGTCGAGCCCCAGGTGCGCGTTTTCCCGAAATGCAATGATGGCACCCAAAAAGGTGATCCAAATGAACAGATAGCGGGACAGTTCCTCAGAGCTGATGATGCCGGAGTTGAAGCCGTAACGCAGCACCACATTGCCAAACACCATTACGACCATGACTGCCAGCATGGTCACCAACAGCATCTCGGCAAGTTTGAAGAACAGATTGTTCAGAGTTTTCATACACAGGCAGACAGAAGCGCCGGACGCCTGATGACAGGCGAACCGGCTGGGTAAGGATTACTTGGTACCCTCAATCGCCTTGAGTAACACCATGCCGTTTTTCTCGCCAAAAGACTTGGCGATGGCATCAGACGTCAGCTTTTGGAACGGTGCCATGTCCACCACTTCAATCACCTGCATACCCGATTTCTTCAGATCAGCCACGACCTTGCTGGCATTACCAGCGTTGAGGTCGCGCTGGTACTTGGCGGCTTCCCGTGCGGACTCCACCATGATGGCCTGAAAGTTCGCCGGCAGGCTGTCAAACTTTGCCTTGTTCATGGCCAGAATCAGCGGCGAGTACACATGGTTGCTGACCGTAAGGTGCTTTTGCACTTCATAAAACTTGGATGACCAGGTCACGTTGATCGGGTGTTCCTGAGCATCAAAAGTACCGGTCTCGAGCGCGGTGTAGAGCTCGGCGATGGGCATGGGCGATGGGTTCATGCCCAAGAGCTTGAACGCCTGGATATGGTACGGGTTACCTGTGGAGCGGATCTTCAGGCCCTTGACATCATCGGGGGTGCGGATCGGACGTTTGTTGTTGGTGAATGCCCTCCAGCCGTTTTCCCAGTACGCCAGACCCTTGAGGCTATGGGGTGACAACTCTTCCAGAATAGCTGTACCGATAGACCCGTCAAGCACGTTGTAGGCGTGCTGCGCATTGCGGAACACAAAGGGCAGCTCAAGTGCCGCCGTGTTGGCCACAATTCCATTGAAGTTGGAGGCGCCACTGGACACGATGTCAATCGTGCCGCCACGGGTGCCATTGATCATCGCAGCGTCATTGCCGAGCTGGTTGGACGGGTAAACGGTGATCTCGACATCGCCGTTAGTGCGCTGTTTGACGAGTTCGGCTAACTTGACCGCGGCCGCGTGTTGTCCGTCTGTGGCATTGACGGCATGCCCAAGCTTGAGGTTGAACTTTGCAGCCAACGCGGCGGTACCGATGCTGGCCATCAAGCAGGCAATAAGTAGGCGTGAAACTTTCATAAAAATGTCTCCTTGTAAATAAACATCACATCAACTGTCCGGAAGAACACGATCACTCCTCCGGCACTCCTCAAACTAATCTGTCGGCAGAGCATAGCCATCTGCGCTGAAGATGGTGTGAAACACAGTGCCATCAAACATCTCGATCAGGCCCTTTGACACTTCACGGCTACGATGTCGGACCTCGGATGCCAAGGCCATGTCAATCGACTCGCGACTCGGAAAACGGACCGACAGTACCATCGCCAAGCTTGGATCGCTCACATCGCTTTCCAACTGGCGCAAAACCCTTACCTCTTGTGCGCCCGGGAACCGGGTCCACAAGGGCACTAATTGCTCGCGTATGTAAAGATCAAAAGCCTTTTCAAATCCAGGCTTGACTTGACCACGAAAAAAAGCGCAGCGTATGAACATTGGATCCTTTGAACTTGGCTAAAACGGCTGAAACAACGGCTCAGGCATTGGCGAATGGTTGGCCGACAACCAAGGCACGAGCAGCCAGCGCGACCAATTGCGCCGGTGGTGCCTGGATATCGAGCGCAATCACATCGGTCTCATCAGCCTGCGGCCGCTCCAAGGTATGCAACTGGCTGGACAACAACCCTGGCTGCATATAGTGCCCTTTGCGGCGCGACATCCGTTCGCGGATCAACTCCGGCTCACCGTCCAGAAAAATGAACCGCACAGTCGGCGCCAGCCGGCGAATACGGTCACGGTAAGTCCGTTTGAGTGCCGAGCACGCCACGATGCGGCCCTGTGCTGGCTGGTCGCTTTCCTCAGCAAGGTAGTGCCCTATCCGGTCCAGCCAAGGCCACCGATCCGCATCCTCCAGCGCAATACCTGATCGCATTTTGGTCACACTCTCTGGCAGGTGCAAGTCGTCTCCGTCAACCATGCGCAATCCCAGCTCGCTAGCCAAGCCTGCAGCGACCGTTGATTTGCCGCTGCCTGATACTCCCATGACCACGATCTGAGGCAGCAGACCCTCGACTAAGCTTGGCATTCGGGGACTGGAGTTAATAAGGGCTGTCCTGCAACGCCTGCCTGCATGTTGGCAAAAGCCAGGTCGGCCATAGCACGACGAGTCTGGTGAGTGGCGCTCGCCATGTGCGGGGTCAACACGACATTCGGCATACCCCATAAGGCCTCTGGCACATGGGGTTCTGCCGCAAAAACGTCAAGGCCAGCCCCGGCGATCCGGCCGGTTTGCAAAGCTTGGATCAGAGCCTGCTCATCAACGACACTGCCCCGCGCAACATTGATCAGAACCCCGTTAGCGCCCAAGGCCGACAACACATCTTCATTGATGAGGTGTCGGGTACCCAGCCCGCCAGGCGTGATCACCACCAAGAAATCAACCTCGGCAGCCAACTGGCTGGCTGTGGCATAAAACCGGAAGCCCGATGCCGGCTTTTCCGAGCGCGCTGTATAAGCAACCGACATATCGAAGGCCCTCGCTCGGCGCGCAATCGCCGCACCAATTCGGCCTAACCCGACGATGCCCATGCGAGCGCCAGAGACCTTTTTGCCGAGGGGCAACGCCCCTTGGGGCCAGAGTCCGCTTCGGACGTGTTGATCAGCTTGGACGATCTGGCGGCTAACAGCCAGCACCAAGCCCATCGCCAGATCGGCCACGTCGTCGGTCAGCACTCCGGGCGTGTGGGTCACCATCACACCTCGGTCCAATGCGGCCTGAACGTCGATGCCGTCATAGCCCACGCCGAACACTGAAACCAGTTTCAAATTGGGCAGTTGCTCAAGCAGGGCCCGCGACACCGTGGACTCACCACCGGCAGCAATGCCGACGATGCCGGGCGCGAGCAAAGCAAATGCAGTCGTGTCGCCTTCATGGGCACGTTCATGCACCACGAAAGCCTCTTTCAAGGCTTTGAGATACAACGGGTGAACATTGGCAACAGCCAATATCTCTTGTTTCGACAACGTCCATACTCCTTTAATCTGGCGACCCCGTCAGCGCATAATCAACAGTGTGGGCAACGGCCAGGATAGCGCTATCTTAGCCGCCTTGCAGCACTCGCCCGCTTGGGACTTACCCTTGAAATTCATCCGCCCTACCCTCCAACGCAATCGATCTACAGGCCGTGTCACGCTAAGTGATGTGGCGAGAGTCGCGGGCGTGAGCCCCATCACGGTGTCGCGCGCGCTACGTGGCGAACGATCGGTAGATCCGGCTCTGGTTGAGAGGGTCGCCGTCGCATCCGCCCAGTTGGGCTATGTGCCAGACCCGGCTGCCAGAGCCCTGGCGTCGCACCGTAGCAACCATGTGGCCATCCTGATTCCCCTGCTATCCAACGCACTTTTTGTCGATCTGCTGGACGCCGCGCAGCGCACGCTCAGAGCCAGCGGGTTTCAGACACTGATCGGTGTGACGCACTACGACGATGCGCAGGAGGAACAACTGTTGCGCGAACAACTGCTGCATCGGCCGGCCGGCCTGCTGATTACTGGACTGGAACACAATGCCGCGACGCGCGCCTTGATGACCCAAAGCCAAATACCCTGTGTCCACCTGATGGACTTGCCCAGCGAACTAGATGGCAATCCACCCTACTGCGTAGGCTTCCAGCAAACTGAGGCTGGTGCGACATTGACACGCCTTTTGCTGGCGCGTGGCCGCAGACGCATCGCATTCGCCGGCGCACAACTGGATGCCCGGGTCATGCAACGGCTTGACGGCTGGCGTCTTGCACTACAAGAGCAAGGCCATTACGACCCGGCGCTGGAATGGCTAGACCCTTCGGCATCGTCCCTGGCGCTAGGAGGCATGATGTTTGAGAAGATCTTGGGCCAAAGCCCGGCTGTCGACGCCATATTTTTTTGCAACGACGACCTGGCACAGGGCGCGTTGCTAGCGGCCCTTCGTCTGGGGATCCCTGTACCGCGTCAGGTGGCCATAGCCGGATTCAACGATCTGACCGGCAGTGATCAAATGATGCCGACACTGACGACGGTTCGAACCCCCAGGGCAGGGATAGGCCAGGCAGCAGCGAATATGCTGGTTTCCTTGATCCGCGGGGAGACGCAGTCCCAGCCATTTATCGACCTGGGTTTTGAGGTCGTGGAACGCGATAGCACCTGAGGCAAAGACCAGCCGCTTAAGCCACGTCGGCCTTCGCCCGCCGGGCGGA
The DNA here is from genome assembly GCA_040400795.1 of Rhodoferax sp. Taxonomy (GTDB): domain Bacteria; phylum Pseudomonadota; class Gammaproteobacteria; order Burkholderiales; family Burkholderiaceae_C; genus Rhodoferax. The sequence continues at coordinate 2,813 of JBBAPO010000022.1, read as the reverse complement.
CTGGGCGCCTTTTTCAAGCTTCTCCCGAAGGGCATCCATCCGAAACGGCTTGCTCAAAAAATCGTTCATGCCTGCTTGCATGCAGCTTTCGCGGTCAGTGTCAAAAGCATTGGCTGTCTGCGCGATGATCCAGGGCTGAAACTCAAGTGACAGCAAGCGAATGGCTCGGGTCGCGTCAACCCCATCCATGACCGGCATTTGCATGTCCATCAAAACGACATCGTAGCGACCCAAGCGCGTCATATCAACAGCAACCTCGCCGTTCTCAGCCAGATCCGCATGAATCTCGAGTTTTCTTAGCAGGCCAACGGCAATTTTTTGATTGACAGGGTGATCCTCCACCACCAGAACACGCAATGACGACAAGTCAGTCGCCATCGCATCTGACGATCTTGGCGGCTTCTGCAACGGTAAGGATCCTGCCCGGAGTTGAACCTCAAAATGAAAGGCTGATCCGACGCCACTCTCACTGGCGACACGAATACTACCGCCCATCGCTTCGCACAGCCTGGCACAAATGGCCAGCCCCAACCCGGTGCCGCCGTATTGGCGCGTGGTTGAAACATCCACCTGCGAAAAAGCCCTGAACAACCGATCTGACCTTTCGGCCGTGATCCCGATACCAGTGTCCTCTACTGAACCGCGTAATCGAACCGCTGAGTCGGCCATTTGATCCGCACCGATGTGAATTCGGACAAAACCAGCTTGTGTGAACTTGATGGCATTCGACACCAAATTCGACAGAATCTGCCGCAATCGGGTGCTGTCTCCGTTGAGCATGACGGGGACTTCTGCATCGATATCGACATCCAGCCGCAGGCCCTTGGTCGCAAAAAGCGGCTTGTACAAGGCCATAGTGCTGCCGATTTCTTGACGAAGGTCAAAGTCGTGCGACTCTAGTTCGAGCTTACCCGCCTCGATTTTGGAAAAATCAAGAATGCCGTCAATCAGGATCAGCAGGGCGTCGCCGCTGTTGCGTACGACCAGCAAATCCCGCCGCTGCTCCTCGTTCAAAGGTGAAAGTTCCAGCAACTGCACGGTGCCCAAGATGCCATTCATCGGCGTTCGAATCTCGTGGCTCATCATGGCAAGAAATTCACTCTTGGTGCGATTTGCCCGATCCGCTGACTCCTTGGCTTCTCGGAATTTTTGAAGATTTTGAACCCGCTCTTGGACCAATTGCGTGATCAGATTCGAAATCTCGCGCAGGTCTTGCTCATCCTCCTGGCCCAAGGCCCGGGAGCTTTCACCGCGTTGACGTTGCGAATCTTCTGAGGGTTGATCAACGGCAATCTCGCCACCCTGCATCTGCGCGGCCGTTTGTCGCAATACCTCAAAGGCCTTGGTACGATTTTGGTTAGCGAGTTGGAGATTTTCAGACATCAGGTTGAAGCTGTTGACCAGAGTCAATACCTCGCCGCTGGCTGTGACGGCAACGCGTGTTGACAAATCGCCCCGCGCCAGACGAGACGCTGCATGCGCCAGTTCGATAATAGGCGTCGAGAAATTGCGAGCGACCACAAAAGCCACCATAAAGACAGCGATCGCTGAAGCAGCCAGCACAGCAAGAAAAAAGTACAGCGCTGACTGGAAATCCTGAACTAACAGGGAAAACGGCACCGCGTAGGCAATACGCGCAAAAAACTCCCCAGGAACGATAGATAGATTTTGATAGGCCAACAACCCTTCTTCGGTGGTTGTGAACAACACACCCCCAAATTTTGTATTGTCAGAAAAAGCCGCCGGGTTCAGTTGCAACGTCGACACGTTTGGCTTGAGAAGTGTGGCGCCATCGGCTGAGAAAAGCCAGATCGGGTTAGTGTCGTAGAGGCTGACCGACTTAAGCCGCGCGACGAAGCTATCGAGTCGAATACGAATCACCACGACCCCACTGAAGGCGCCATTGTCAAAATCCAGCGACGGTAACCCTGCCAGCAGCGTCAAACGTCCTTTTTCATCGGTGAACGGCCCCTCAACAGCGACCTGACGCGGAGGCATAAACCACTCCATGTTGCCGGAGGACAAAAGACTTGGCGTGGTCTTGATACGGGCAAACAATCGATTGAAGTTAGCCCTGGTGGGCGTCGCTTCATCTGACGGGGACAGCGGCTCTGTGCTCAGACCACCTGACCAAGCACTACGCTTCTTGTCCTCAACGCTCGCCACTAACTTGCCCTGGGCGTCAGCGTAATAAATGCCCGAATAATTGTCGTAATCCGCCTGCAAGTTCAAGAAACTTGTCTCAAGCGTTTTAGCGTTGACGATACGTTCATCTTGCGATGCCGACAGGTACATGGCCAGGGCTTCCGACGATGTCACCTGTTTCAGGGACCGCTGAAGCCCCAGGCTATATTCTTGATCAAAACTCGCGGCCAGAATTGAAATTTGCTGCGTAATACTCTGTTGGGTTCTCAGGCGGGCCGACTCCTTGCTGAACTCAAAGGAAAAGTAAATCAGGGGCAGAGCAATGATCGTGCCCACAGCCAGAAAAGCCAGCAACAAGCGATGAAAAATGGGCATCGACTTGGTCATATGCAACCCGAGCGTCAAGTCTTTTTAAACCTTAACGTCGCAATGCCAGGGACTGATCAACAACCTCGTCAATCAAATACATGGCATCGTCGAGCGGAATACCCAAGGCCTTAGCCCTATTGCGATTCACCAGATAAGGACCCCGTTCTGGCGTTCTGACGGCCATTCTGGCCGGACTCAAACCCTTCTCTAGGATGCCAAAGGCCATCTCAAACGCCACGTACCCCTGGTTATATCCCGAATCATTGGCGGTGAGCAGCATCCCCTCCAGCACAAATTGG
>JBBAPO010000021.1:0-99148 GCA_040400795.1 Rhodoferax sp. | reverse complement strand
TAAACCGGCCAAGATGATTGTCGCTGGACCGGCCATGCTGGTTGACGCCGTCCATAAAGCTGATGCAGACGGCAAAACGCATCTGGTGGTGCTGGACTTCATTGGCAATCACCAGAGCTTTTTGCACAAGCCGCAGGCGTTGTTTGGCGTGGGTAGCACTTTCAAGCAACTGGGCCAGTTCGCCCGGGATGCTGAGCAGAAGCGGCTTACCCTGCCGGAGGGGTGCTTTGCCAATTTTGACCTGCGCCTGATTGACTTCCTCAAGTCGCTGGAACGCCCTGGCATTCAAGCTGAGTACGAAGCCCTGCGGGACTCTTTGGGCCGCAGGCCTACACCCACCGAAGCCTATCGGGCCGGTATGTCCATGGTACAAATGCGCCGCCAATACGGGAGCTGGTTCGGCTTTCTGACGAGCTTGGACGAGTTAACGGTGGAAGAAGCTGCGGTTGCTCAGGCCAACAGCGCCCTGCTTCAAGAGGTCGAAATTGCGCACATGACCCGCAGCTACAAGATGGTGCTGTTAGAGGCGTTCCAGGAGTTGGACGGTTGGCGAAGCGGCCCTGCTTTGCAGGCGTTGGCGGCTCGTTCTTGGCTGGTGCTCTCAAGGCGAAGGCAATTTCTAGCCGATTTGCCCGAGGGCTTCCAAAACCCACAAGCTGCCCAAAGTGAGGCGTGGATTCGCTACTGGCGGAAGAACCCAGTAGACGCTTGGATTGGCAGTACACGTGGGAGCGATACCTCAGCGTACTTTGCGTTGAGCGAAGGACATTTCGTTTCCAAGACTCCCGTGGCTCCTGAACATATTGAAATCTTGCAGGATTTGGTGCAACAGCTCATCGACTTCCGGTTTTCTACTTACGAGCACCGTCAAGCAACACCACAAACCAGCAACGTGATTCCATTTGTTCGGCCTGTGCGTAGTGGGGTAGAACTGCCGTTTTTCCCAAACATCCGAATCGCCTGCGGGCATTTCAAAACTGGTACGGCTGATGCCGAAGAATATCGTCCTTTGGGTGATGGGCATGGAAAGCTAGACCCGCAGCGGCACTTCATTGCACGCGCTTCTGGTCACTCCATGGACGGTGGCAAAAACCCCATCCGAGATGGCGATTACTTGCTGCTAGAGCGCCTGACACCTGCCGGCGCTGGCTCGATCACCGGGGCAGTGATCGCCATTGAGCGGCAAGATGAATCTGGCGATAACCAATACCTTCTTCGTATGGTGTTGAAGTCTCCCGGAGGGGCTTATGTTCTGCGCGCCAACAACCCGGCCTATGCGGACTTAGACGCCACCGACGACATGCGGACGCTGGCAAGACTCAAAGAAGTGCTGGACCCATTGGAGTTGGCGCTTGGGCGAGGCTTTTTGCGAGAAGACATCCCACCACTGTTCGGCCTGGCATTTAACCAAGGCCTGTGGAACGTCGGTCACGTGGTTCTACACGATCAAAAAGCTCACGTGTTGCTCATCACCTTGAACAAACAGGGTAAAGCGGAGGATCACAAGTACCTGGACCACTGGATCGACGAAAAGACTTTTCACTGGCAAAGCCAGAGTGCCACCACACCGGAGTCCAGCAAAGGCAGAAGCATCATCGACCATCAAAAAACGGGTTGGCAAATCCACCTGTTCGTGCGCGACAACAAGCTGAGCAACGGTACTGCCGCGCCATTCACGTATCACGGCACAGCCAACTACGTGAAGCACGAGGGCAGCGCACCCATGAGCGTCACGCTGGCGTTACAAGGAGCGCCGCTGTGAGCTTGTAGCTCGCTGGGGGTATTGCTCAAGTTTGATGCTGAGAAGCGGTGGATCAATGTCAAATGCTACAAAAAATATAGCTGTCAGAGCATATGGGACAAGGGCTAGCGACGTATTTAGTATCGAAGTTTCTCAATACTGCTCGCTGGTTGGTCGTGGATCGACGCACTATGCTGGTCGCCTGATCCGTCTAGTCGGAAAGTCATCCGTTGGTGATGCCTTGTGCCAAGTGGACTGGTTCCAGCCCGCCTGTTGGATGGCTGGCGTGATGAACTTTTCGCAGATGGCCGCTTCTGACAGCGTCTTTTTGTCCAAATCGCTCCCCGCAATAATCCTGGCCGCGTACCCATGGCCAGACGCCTGCTGAGGCGGTTAAACGCATATGCAATTATTCTTGTGACCAAAAGACTGATCTGGGACGAAGCTAAACGCGCGGCCAATTTCGCCAAGCACCGCAGAACGAGAGACCTACTATGAATGGACCGAAAGTTAATGCATTGACCCGTGAGCAAGTCAGGGCTGCCGTTGCAGCCGTACCGCCCGAGGGTGACTATGTTTGGGATGGCGAGGACGCAGACGACCGGCCCCTGTCCGACGCGGTATTGCAGGCCGGGCTGGCGGTGGCACTGCGTGATTGGGTTAAAAAACACTCGGCGGCATGAATTGAACAACCAATCACACCCATTTTCATGCTGGCTTCACAGCCATGACTGCCTCTATTTACTTGCTGCCTCAAAAGCGGTGGCGGCAATCCGGACCATGCTCGGATGCAGAGTTCCTAGTTTTGGGATTTGGCCGTGTGGCGCATGCGGTGGGACCGAGAAGTAGGCGTCGTTGAACGGGAGCTCAAGAACGTTTCTCAGGTCGAATTTGGTGTCGTAGCTCAAACCGGCGCTGGTATATGCACTAGGTTGCTCGCTCTTTGCGATTCTGAATTCCCCGCTGTAGAGACGGTCCGTCTTTTGGCTGGTCCCATACGCCACGCTCACGAAAATCATGCCTTCGTCGTCTTCCTTGGTCGAAACAATGAGGCCGGGGCGTGGCTTTGGTTTGGGGTGAATGTTGTCAGGGAAATGGCACCAGACGATTTCGCCAGCCGTGGGTTCCGGCCACCAGCGCATCAGGCGTTTTCCAATTCAAACAGACTGCTGCGGACAGTGCCGCCTTTGGCCTTGGGGGCTGATTTTTTAACCTGATTGAGTTGGGCTTTGGTCAAAGCTCCCTCATCTGCCTCGTATTGAGGCAGAAACTTGGTGGCCAGCTCATGCAGCGCCAGGTGAATCACTTGCGTTTCGTCAACACCCAATACATCAGCCAGACGTTTGGTCGTTGTGCGGGTCACGCCAGTTGCGCTGTCTTGCGGGCGATAACGGAAGGCGATCTGGGCTGCTGCAGCTTTCATTTCTGACTCCTTTGAAAATAGATATCTTAAAGATATCAAAAGGGCGGGGTGTTGTCAACAAGGTGGGGGGAGGTGGTTGGCAGCGCCGGTGGCGCAGGCCTTTGGTCGGCAATGGCTGCAAGCCATCGGTGGCCTTCGCCATGCCCAGCACCGCAGCGCACATTTCTGCCCAGTGTCCGTCATGCAGCCATCGCCAGCGGTGATTCCTGCAGATCTAATGAGCGCACTGAAAGCCGAATGTTTGACCGAGGCCTTTAGGGAACCTCTGCAAAACCCCCAGCCACGTCTTTTAGGAACCCCTCTTTTGCTATAAAATGCATAGCATGAAACAAGCCGCCTTACCCCTGAGCCTGAACGTTAAGAAAACCCGCAAAGCCGAGTTCCTAGAACAGATGGAGCGGGTGGTGCCTTGGGCTGAATTGGTCGCACTCATTGCGCCGTAATACCCGGAAGGCAAGAATGGCCGACCGCCCTTTCCCTTGGAGACCATGCTGCGCACACACTTCCTGCAGCTGTGGTTCACCCTGTCTGATCCGGCCATGGAAGAAGCCTTCTTCGATGTGCCCCTGTACCGGGAATTTGCACAGCTGCCCGATTTCACCCGGCTGCCTGATGAGTCCACCATCCTGCGCTTTGGCAAAACCCCAAGTCCACGCCACCGGCTGGAGAAACACAAACTGGCCGAGCAGGTGCTGGGCGTGGTCAACGGCATTCTGAGCCAGCGTGGTCTGCTGCTCAAGACCGGCACCGTGGTTGATGCCACCTTGATCGCAGCACCCACCTCTACCAAAAACCAAGACAAGGCTAGAGACCCCGAGATGCATTCGAGCAAGAAGGGTAATCAATGGTACTTCGGGATGAAGGCCCACATCGGCGCTGATGCCGACTCCGGCCTAGTGCACAGCGTGCGTGGTACCGCAGGCCATGTGGCTGACATTGCCGAGGGCAACACCCTGCTGCACGGCCAGGAGAGCGTGGCCTTTGGTGATGCGGGCTACCGCGGGATCGACAAACGCGCCGATGCCAAGGGCGATGTCACCTGGCACGTGGCCATGCGCCCGGGCAAGCGCAGAGCACTCAACAAAGACGACGAGGCGGATGCCCTGATCGACAAGGCAGAAAAGCTCAAGGCCGCAATTCGGGCCAAAGTGGAACACCCTTTTAGAGTGATCAAGCGCCAGTTCGGCTTTGTGAAGGTGCGCTACCGGGGGCTTGCGAAGAACACGGCGCACCTCAAGACCTTGTTTGCGCTGTCGAACCTGTGGATGGTGCGGCACAAATTGATGGGTGCGGGGGCATGAGTGCGCCCGAAATCAGGGGTCTGGGGCGGCAAAGGGGTGCCACATCACCAAAGGGCCAAGGAAAACGGGGCAGCGTCAAAGGTTTGAAACCGCAATTCCACAATCTGACAACTGGATGGCCGCTACCTGATTCGGGGGCGGGTTGTTCAGAGCATCCCTAGGACAAACGTATAAACTTTAGTTCGTTTGACAGCAAATCTCTAGGACCGCATCACGGCATTTCCACCGTCAATCGTAACTGCTTGGTGAGGCGCTAACCTGAGGTCAGCGCCTCACCGCCCAATGAGCAACCTAAGCGCATCTTCAACCCGTTTCAGATGATTCACACTGAGGGTTGCCAAGGGCTTGGAACCCATGAGTCTTCGGTTGGAGATGGCGCGAATTTGATCAATCAGCAGGTCCGTCTCCTGCGCCAAACCGCTCTGGTTGACCAATGCTACACGCAGAGGAAAGTAGTCCTTATCCCGCTTCACGCTGGTGGTTCCCATCACCACCATGGTGGTTGGATGACCGCTCTTATTCAAGATGTCGGTTTGGATGACAAGGGCCGGGCGATTGCGCTTGCCGGGTTCTTCCTTGTGCGTTTGAGGTTCGAGGTTGACCCCCCAAATTTCCCCGCGCAGGACCTTAATCAAGGCCATCTTGAAGACTCTCGTCCAAGGACTCATTGAAGGCCAGATGCTCAGCCGAGAGCTCTTTGGAGAGTGCGGCAATGCGCTGCGCCATGACCTGTTCGTTTTTCTCCAAGACCGCTTGTCGGATGTAGTCCGAACTCTTGAGTCCCACGAGGCCGGCTAGCGTGCGTACCTCATCGGCAAAGTCGTTGCCGGCACGAAATGAAAGCGTAGTGGCATGCATGGCCAAATCCTTGTATACGAAAAAGTTAGGCAAATTCTAGTCCCATAATTGTAATACATTTATGCAAACAAGCATCAAATGAATGGCTTTAGAGAAGGCCCCATGCAGCGCGTCTCCAGGCAGCGCAGACATCCGAGCGGTCTGCGTAGCAATCCTGAAGTCCAGCACCCATATGGCCTCGGGGACGTTTTGCTTGTCCTGGAAAACGGCAGTGACACATTTACCTTCCTCTACGACAGCACCCAATCCTTTGTTAACGCAGGGTCAGTTTTGTGTGACTACTGGGTACGGATTTGTGTGAATGGACGTTGGCCATCAGACTCAACGCGTCGGCCACAGCCTGCATTTCATCGACACCTTTGGCCTGATCCGGCCGGTATAGATGGCACGTTTTAGGACGTTGACCACTTCACAACCAAGTCACGGAAATGTAATATTTGCTTGCTACCTTTGAAGGTTAAACCAATGTGGTCAATTGGCGATAAAAACCAAAAGGTAAATCTTATGAATCGGATCAAAACTTTCATTCCGGCTGCAATGCTCATCGCGTGTGCGCAAGCCTATTTGCCCGTACATGCACAAGGGCAGACCGAGAATTTCAACCGAATTGCCACCTTTGAAGCATTTCGCAACGTACCCGCAGGCCGCGCGGTCAGCAAAAAGTCGATTGCTGAAATCATCGCAGCCAGTGAAGACGGCCGCCTTTTGGCCTACACCGACGGCGAACAGCAGGGCATCGGCCTGATTGACATTACCAACCCGGCCAGCCCGCAGCCGGCTGGTTTTATACCGGTAGACGGTGAGCCCACCTCGGTGGTTATCTTGGGCGGCAAAATCATGGCGGCAGTCGATGCCTCCAAGCTTTTTTATCAGCCCGAGGGTCACCTGGTGACTATCGATATCGCCACCCGCAAAGTCATTGACAAATGCAATCTGCAGGGCCAGCCGGACTCGGTGGCACTCGACAAAATGGGCCGCAACATCGTGGTGGTGATTGAAAACCAGCGTGACGAAGCACTCAACAAAGGCGCCATTCCCCAACTGCCCGCTGGCAATGTCACGATTCTTCCGATTAAAAACGGCGTTCCCGACTGCACCGGAGCGCATCCCATCGACCTGACGGGTCTGGCAGCGATCGCCCCCACCGACCCGGAACCCGAGTTTGTCAAAGTCAACGCCAAAGGCATGGCCGTGGTGTCGCTGCAAGAAAATAACCACCTTGTGCTCATCGACGTGGCCAAGCGCCAGGTAGTGCGCCACTTCTCGGCGGGCTCGGTCAACTTAAAGCAAGTCGATCTCAAGCGCGACGGCGTCATCAATCCCTCGGAATCCACCACGGGCGTTCTGCGTGAGCCCGATGCGGTGGCATGGCTCGATGACACTCGTTTTGTAACGGCCAACGAGGGCGATTACAAAGGGGGTTCCCGCAGTTTTTCCATCATCAATATTGACGGTAAGGTGGAGTTCGACAGTGGCGCCGTGCTGGACCACCTGGCCATCCGTCTGGGCCACTACCCCGAGCGTCGTTCTGCCGCCAAGGGCAATGAGCCCGAGAGCGCAGAAGTGGGCGTATTCGGCAAAGACCGTCTGATCTTTATCGGCTCGGAGCGCTCTTCCCTCATTAGCGTGTGGTTGGATCTGGGTCCCAGCAAGGAACCTAAGTTCTTGCAAGCGCTGCCCGCGGGCACAGGTCCGGAGGGTCTGCTGGCTATTGCGCAGCGCAATCTCTTGGTCGTGGCCTCAGAGACAGACGGTGCAGCACGCGCCTCTGTATCCATTTACCAGCGAAGCAACGCGCCTGCCAACTACCCGACATTGATATCCAAAGACACGCCGGCAGGCACGCCTATCGCCTGGGGCGCCATCTCCGGAACTTCGGCAGATATTCAGCAGCCGGGCCACTTGTGGGCAGTGACGGACAGCGCCTACTCAACCACCCGCATTTTACAAATTGATGCCAACGTCACCCCAGCGCTCATTACCAACGAGATCACCGTGACCAAGGGCGGCAAACCTGCCAGCTTCGATGCAGAAGGCATTTCCCAGCGTGCGGACGGCAGTTTCTGGATCGCGTCGGAAGGTGACCCAGCCAAAAAAGATAGCACCGCGAAAAACTTGCTGTTGCGTGTTTCGGCCAAGGGCGAAGTAGAGGAAGAAATTGAACTGCCAGAAGCACTGGCCAGCCAGGCGGTGCGTTTTGGATTTGAGGGTGTTTCCCGCACTGGCGCCGGCGCAGACGAGGTGGTGTGGATTGCAGTACAACGCGAATGGAAAAACGATCCTCAAGGCTTCACCAAAATATTGCGATACCAGCCCTCTAGCAAGGCATGGGGCGTGTTGCACTACCCGCTGGACAAAACCACGGCAGCGGACAGCTGGGTCGGTTTGTCAGAAATAACCGCAGTCGGCCCCAATGAATTTGTGGTGATCGAGCGCGACAACCAGTTTGGCGACAAATCACTCAAGACGCTGCGCGCGTTTTCTGTGGCGGGCCTGGTGCCTGCAGCAGTGGGCGCCAGCCAAGTGCCGGTGGTCAGCAAGCGCATGGTGCTTGACTTGGTGCCTGATCTGCAAAAGCCGCGAGGCATTGTGCTTGACAAGGTGGAGAGTTTTGCGGTCGACGCAGCCGGCAACGCGTTCGCTATTACCGACAACGACGGCGTCGATGGCACCAATGGAGAAACCCAGTTCTTGCGGCTGGGTCGGCTGCCCAATTTGCGTTGAGCTTCGTGCATTACGGCAACCCGCGAGGCTTGCCGTTGCCAGCAGACCCTTAGACCCATCAGTACTGCGCCATGCCCAGCACCGCAGCGCCCTTTTCTGCCCAGTGTCCGTCATGCAGCCATCGCCAGCGGCGCATTTTCCTTTTGAGTCGTCGTCGCGTTGAGCTTTTCAACGACTCGCAGGTTGTCCGAGATGGCGCCGGGGGAAAGGCCAAACTCCGGGGCAGGGACGGTTTCGTCATCCATGGCCCGGCGTGGCCCATCGGAGACCTCCGATCAAACCCTTAAACTTCAGGCATACGGCGTAGATGGTGCAGAAAAAAACAGGAGAGCGACATGACCAAGATCACACTGTTGGACGGCGGGATGGGGCAAGAACTGTTGGCGCGGTCGGGCGACGAGCCGACGCCCTTGTGGGCGACGCGGGTCATGATCGACCACCCCGGCATGGTGCGCGAGATCCACGAGGATTACTTCAACGCCGGGGCCACGGTGGCCACAACCAACACCTATGCCATCCATCACGACCGGCTGGAACGCGTCGACCTGGATCATCTCTTCCATGCGCTGCACTTGCGCGCCCTGGTCGAGGCCCATGAGGCCAAGGGTCAACGAAGGAACGTGCGGATTGCAGGGTCGATCGGGCCGCTAAAGGCCTCCTACCGACCCGATCTGGCCGAACCGGTCGAGGTGGCTGCGCCGAAATATGCCGAGGTGGCGCGGATTTTGGGGCCGCATGTGGACATGATCCTGTGCGAGACCATGGCCTCGCTGTCGATGGCTGAAGCCGTGGCCAAAGGGTCGCAAGCCTCGGGGCGGCCAGTGTGGCTGTCGGTCTCGGTCGATGATCATGACGGGACGAATCTGCGCTCGGGCGAGCCGGTCTCGGGTCTGGCGGCGGTGGTGGCGCGCTATCCGGTGGCGGCGGTTCTGGCCAATTGCTCGGTTCCCGAGGCGATGGCGGCGGCTTTGGGCGCGCTGAAGGCGCTGGGCCTGCCTTTTGGCGCCTATGCCAATGGCTTCACTCATATCTCAGAGAATTTCCTGAAAGATGCGCCGACAGTCAAGGAACTGACCCACCGCCACGATATGACGCCTGAGAAATATGCCGAGTTTGCAATGCTGTGGGTGGGGATGGGGGCAACGATCGTGGGCGGTTGCTGTGAGGTGGGGCCGGCCCACATTGCCCATCTGGCCAGCAAGCTAAAGGCGCTGGGTCACGAGCTTGTTTGAAATCGGGTAACGCCCGCTGAATAGGCCGCTGAAAGTTGTCTGTACGGACGATCCGGCAGCGCGTTCTCAGCGTGGCGGCGGCAGCGGCTCGCCCAGTGCGCGCCGCCACAACCAGGGCAGCCCGCGCGCAAGGTCGGGTCGGACCGCAATCTGCTCGATCGGGGCCAAAGGCACCGGCGGACTGCGCTGCTGCGCCACTGCGAAAGCGAAGACATAAGCTGGTTCCTGGCCCATGCGCAGGTCGGTGATCAGGATGCTCGAGCCGTCCTGATGCAACTTGTAGAGACCATGGCTGAACGACGCGATAAGCTGTACGCCGTCGATGGGCGGCAGTTCGCGCTCCAACGCAGCGCCTTGGTCGAAGCGATCGAACCGGACGGTGCGATCGGTATCGAGCAAGGAATAAAAACCTTCGTGGTAATTGCCACCTTCCATCACCAGTAGGCGCCACAAGAGCGAGTTGAAGGCGGTGGGCGATACCAGCAATCGCTCGGCTTGCAGCCCTTGTTGCACGAGTGACGCGCGCGCGATGTTCTCGACGTGTTGCTGGGCAGCGAAGGTCCAGCCCAGGTACGCGGTGCTGATGGCCAGCCCCACGGCATTGGCCGCCAACCCGCGTCTGCCACCGCGGCTGACCAGGGCCCAAATGCCGCCGACCAGCAGCGGCACGGTGTACAGCGGATCGATGATGAAGACGCTGCCCACGCCATACGGATGGTTTGAGAACGGCAACGCGAGCTGCGTGCCGTACACCGTCATCGCGTCCAGCAGTGGGTGCGTGACGAGTGCCAGCCACATGGCCAGCCACCAGCGCCGCCACAGGAACCACTCGCCACTGAGCCTGGCGACCAGCGCCGCAAACGGCGACGAGAACAGCGTCAGCCAGAACAGGGCATGGGTCTCGGCCCGATGCAGCACCATGTTGCGGATGGGGTCGCCATGGTCGATGATGACATCGAGGTCCGGCAGAGTGCCGGCCACCGCACCCCAGGCGGCGGCCTTCCACACGGCGGTTCGCCGGCCCATGACGGCGACACCGACGGCAGCGCCTAGCGCAATCTGTGACAAAGAATCCATAGGCTTAATTCTGTCAGCCAGTGCGCAGTCAGCGCTGTGGCAGGGGTAATTGGGTGCCACCCGGTCGGCGCCCCGCAGGTCATAGGCCGCTCATAGATTCAGCCAAGCTTGTCGTCAAGCGGGGAGCGACTGCGGTAAAGATGTGCCTAACACGCCGCAATCGCTATATAAATCATAGCTATGAGCCCAATGAATACGGGGGCTAGAGCCCGATTTGACTTCAAATAGCGGTGAGCCTCTGCAGTAAACCCCGCAGCCAGATAAAATTGTAATAAATATCGTTACATAAATTGTTTATAAGCGTCTCACCATGGACCGCATTGCCCAAATCCGTACCGCGCTGGCGGCAGGCCCCGTTCCCGCAGGCGCCTTGTGTACTGGCCTTGGCGTCACCCGACCGACCCTGGCGCGAGATTTGGCGTCCATGCACGGAGAAATCGTTACATGGGGCGCTGCACGTTCCACGCAGTACGCGCTGCGGGACAATTTTCGGGGACTGCCCGACATGCCGGTCTACCGTGTCAATGCAGCGGGCCAAATCGAAGCGCTGGGGCAGCTCACGCCGGTCAGGCCCGACGGATTTGTGATGCGGGACGCTAATGGCCAGACCAGCTATCACGCTGGCTTGCCCTGGTGGTTAACCGACATGCGTCCCCAAGGTTTTCTTGGGCGCGCCTATGCGCGTCAACATGCAACCAGCTTGGGCTTGCCTTCTGACGTTCGGCACTGGCGTGACACCGATGCACTGCGTGCCCTGTTGCTCTGCGGGGGCGACGCGGTTGGCAATGTGCTGCTGGGAGATCTGGCCCGGGACCGGTTCGTCAACGCCACTGCACCCGTGGCGGCGGGTGCCCACCATTACCCGCACCTGGCAACTGAGGCGCTCACCGCAGGGGAAACTTGGTCATCAGCGGGCGGCGAGCAGCCCAAGTTTTGTACTTGGGCCGACAGAGGCCATGTTTTGGTCAAGTTTTCAGTCGCCGATGACAACCCCATTGCGGCACGCTGGCGCGACTTGCTGCTGGCCGAGCATCTGGCTTTGCAGACGCTGGCTGCAGCTGGGGTGCCAACGGCTGTATCAAATGTGGTGGACGTTGGGGTGCAACGTTTTTTGGCGCTAGACCGGTTTGACCGGGTCGGCGCTCTTGGCCGACGTGCCCTGATGTCATTGGCTGCTCTGGATGGGGAATTTGTCGGGAAAGCGACGGCATCGTGGCCGGTAGTGACGGCTGAGCTGGCCAGACAAAAGGTCATCACCGCACAGGCGCATGAGGGCGCGACACTGCTGTACGCCTTTGGGACCCTGATTGGCAATACCGACATGCACGCCGGTAACCTGTCGTTTGTGAGCGACCAGGGAAGACCCTATGCCTTAAGCCCTGCCTATGACATGCTGCCCATGGCTTTCAGCCCCACCGCAGGCGGTGTGGTGATGGATACGGTGTCATCCGCGCACATTCATCCGGCTGTGGATGGGGCAAGCTGGCGGGCGGCACGTGAGCTGGCGCAGACCTATCTGGCTGGATTGCGAAGCGACACCGGGTTCAGTGCGGCCTTCCAACCCTGCCTGGAGGCGCTGCATACGCACTTGGCAGATGCTCGGCAAAAAATAGGCCGACTGGCCTGAGCACCGCGAGAGCAGCAAGGTCAATTTCCCAGGGCGCAGACACGCGTAGCGCCTGTCGTCGCTGTCAGGAACCATGAAGTGCACCTTCAGCGTTACGGCCAGAAAGGCCGAAAGTTGGGGAATAGTTTGAAGGCAGGTTAGATTTGACATAGAGTCTGAAACAGCTATTATGGGTGTAACACCTAATATATGGAGCGATGAACATGCTCACAATGACCTCTCTTGCTGCCCAAAGCCAATTTGGAACACTCATTGACGCATCCCAGCGACAGCCTATCGCAGTCACCCGCCGAGGCCGACCTGTGGCTGTCGTCATGTCTTACGAAGACTACAAGGCAACTACCCAAACTATTCCCTTGCATGTTGCTGCGCTGATCAGCGAGAGCTATTCGCTTCGTGGCAAAGATGCGGGAGAGGCGATGCGCCAACACCTCGGGAAAATGAGCAATCAAGCGGCCGAGGAGGGCTTGACAGAAGACGATGTAACGCGTCTGCTCAATGAAGACTAAGCCTGCGTATATCGTCATAGACACCAATGTCTTGATCAGCGCGGGCTTGCTCCCACAATCAAAGACCGCCCAAGTCCTGGCGCTGGCTGTCGAGCATTTCGTGATTGCCCAGAATCAGGAAACTTGGCATGAGCTAGACACACGGATTGCACGGCCCAAATTTGACCCCTATTTCGGTGATGCTGGCCGCTTGCGCCACCTAGTGCAGATTGCTCAATCAATCCAGCGCTTTGAAGCATCGACCGCGGTGTCGATTAGTCGTGACAAAACCGACGACAAGTTCATTGGGCTCGCCATGGATTCTGGCGCAGCAATCCTGATTTCGGGCGACCCGGATTTAAAGGACGTGAAGTCCTACAAGGGGGTAGAAATACTCTCACCTGCTCAATTTTTCGAGCGTTTCAAGACCTGATCCCGCAACCAGTGGCCAACGCTACAAAAATAATAGCTATAAGCTCAATGAATACGATGCCTAGAGCCCGATTTGACACAAAACATCAGAAAGCGCCGCTGGGCGAGCTTTAGCGTCTCTGCCCGAAGAAATATAAGCGCTCGGGCAGCTCACGCCGATCAGGCCCGATGGGTTTGAGCTAGAGGCCGTCGCCTACCAACTCAGTGGCAGGCATATCGACGACCTTGACGCGCTGCGCAAGTGGCTAACCGTGTTGGTGGCGCCAGGCGCATCCCTGGGTGGAGCGCGCCCGAAAGCAAATTTCACCGAGGCAGAGGGCTCCTTGTGGATTGGCAAGTTTCCGGCCCGCGACGGTGACCGAGACATTGGCGGATGGGAACATGTGGCTGTCGTCAACAGGGACGACCACTTGCACAATCACGGGCGCTCTCTGCACATTCAGAGTACCGCGGAGAGTAGCCAAAACCAGGGGGTTTTGCTCGGGGTTGCGATAAACTTCAATTAATCGATTAATTAAGCTCTGGGGCGTCTGCTCCAACCATCCTCAACCCCACCACCCATGGCACGCAAGCCACCCTTGAAGTCTTCTGGCAATGGCGCTGGCGGCATCACCCGCGCCAGCGCCGTCTACGAGCAATTGCGCTGGGACATCACGCACGGCATCCTCGAGCCGGGCAGCAAGCTGCGGGTGGAGGCCATCAGCCAGCGCTACAAGGTCGGTGCCAGCCCCCTGCGCGAGGCGCTCAGCCGGATGTCAGCCGAGGGCCTGGTCGACCGGACCGACCAACGCGGCTTTAGCGTCTCGGCGCTGAAGTGGGATGAACTGCCAACGCTGGCCGAGACCCGGGCCCGGCTGGAGAGTCTGGCCCTGCGCGATTCCATCCAGGCGCGCGATTCCGACTGGGAGCATGCGCTGGTGCTGCTGGTACACCAACTGTCGCGCACCCCACGCTCATTGGCCGACACCCAGTATGTACCCAACCCGGCGTGGGAATCGCTGCATCGCGACTTTCACCGGACGCTCTTGGCGCGTTGCCCGTCGCGCTGGTTGCTCAATTTTTGCGCAAACCTGGCGGACGAGGCTTACCGCTTCAGGCAGGTGGCTGCAGGGCAGAGTTTCAGCTCGCGCAACGTGCACGCCGAGCATGTGGCCATTTTTGAAGCCGCTATCGGCGGCAAGGCCGACGAGGCCGTGCAGATGCTGGTGCAGCACTACACGCGCACCGCCACCCTGGTGGCCAAGGAAGCGCGGGACGGTGGCCACACCGCCTGACCCGCCCTAGGGCATCAGCTCAAAGGCCTCGGAGAGCTTGCTGATCTGCTCGGCCACGCGCCAGATCATTTGGTTCAGGTTAGCGTTTTGAATGGTTTGGCCAGAGTTTATTGGTCAGACAGCAGCCAGGCGAATGTCGACATTCATCACCGGTACCGTGGTACCGGTAAGCCCGATGCGTGAACAGGCTTGCGGATCGATCACATCCTGGTAGCGGCCCACCAGCGCGTCGCGCACGCCAAAAACCACATCGTTATCGAGGTAGGGATCTTCAGCGTCAAACAATTCAGTCACCAAGGTGCGGTAACCCGGTGCCGAGACGATCAAATGAAAGTGCGCCGGCCGCCAGGCGCTGCGCCCAGCCGGTTGCACCAGATCGAGCCAGACCGGGCCGTCGGTCGGAATTTCATAGGGCACTGCGCGAGTGGTCGCAATTTCGAATCGGCCTTCAGCCGACACCCTGAGCTGGCAGCGCAGGTTGTCGGGGGGCTGGCTGGGGTCGATCTGCCAATAAAGGCCATTGGCCGCGTTTTGCCAGAAGTCGATGGTGGCCGCTGGCAAGGGCTGCCCTGAAGTGTCACACACGCTGGCTCGCAGCAGCACGCGCTGGCCTTCATTGGCGCCGATTAAATCAGCGGGGTTGCTCAGCCAGGGCGAACCCAAAGCATGAAAGGGCCCGAGCACGCTACCCGGCGTGGCTGATGGATCCGAGGCCAGCAGATCCACCATGCTCGACAAGCCCATCACATCGGACAACAGCGAGAACTCGCTGCGCTTGTCGCTGGAGATGTCCCCAACCTTGTGCAAGAACATCAGCGCGGCTCGCCACTCGGCGTGCGTGAGCTGGGTGTCCTTGGCGTACTGGTGTAGCGATTTGACCAGTGCTTGCACCAAAACCCGCTGCCGAGCGTCCGGCAGCCCTTGGAAGGTCTGCGCGGCAGCCTCGGTGATGTTGGTGAGGTCGATGTCTCTCATGCGGTGACCGGGTTGGAGAGAACGCCGATGCCCTGAATACTGATGTCAATGGTGTCGCCAGCCTTCATCCACACCGGCGGCGTACGGGCATAGCCCACGCCACCGGGTGTGCCCATGACCAGCACGTCGCCGGGCTCAAGGGTCAGGCATTGGGACAGCAAAGCGATGGTCCGTGCGACGCCAAACACCATGTCGCTGGTATTGGCATCTTGCATGATCTTGCCATTCAAGATGGACTGGATGCGCAGGCCCACACCCCCTGCGGGCAGTTCATCGGCGGTCACCAGGCACGGACCAAAGCCGCCGCTGGCGTCAAAGTTCTTGCCGATGGTCCACTGGCTGGCCTTGCGCTGGTAGTCGCGGTAAGAGCCGTCGTTGAAGCAGGCATAGCCGAACACCGAGTTCAGCGCATCGGCTTCGGATACAAAGCGTGTTCGCTGCCCGATCACCACGGCCAACTCGGCCTCGAAATCGAGCTTGTCAGAGGTGGGTGACACCTGCAAGGGCGCGCCGTGCGCTAGCAACGAAGTGTTGCAACGCAAAAAGAACGCCGGGAAATCGGCGATGGCGTTGCCACCCTCTTTGGCATGGTCCACATAGTTCACGCCCAGACAAATGATCTTGCCGGGGTCGGGCACGCAAGGCGCCAGCGTCACAGCGCCCAGCGGGCTGGGCGTGGCCAACTTGGCTCGGGCGGCCACATCGGCCAGCAGCTGCGGTTGGGCCGCGCATTGCGCAATGAATTCGCGCAGCGTGGGCGGAAGGCCCTCGCCAAGTTGCCGGCCATCGAGCACGCCGCCGTCAACCAGCAGCCCCCAGCCAGAGCTACCGCCAGTGGTGTAACTTGCAAAACGCATCGCTTGTCCTGATTGAGTTGTTTGAAATGATTGAATTGGTCCGGACAAAGATTACTAGACTTTGATGTTCAATTCCTTGACCAACTGGCCCCACTTGCCGACTTCGCCCTCGACATAGCGGCGCAGCGTGGGTCGGTCCATACGACCGGCTTCGAGCGACAGATTTACAAAGCGCTCCTGCACCGATTTGACGGCCTGGGCCTTGTTAATCTCGGCGTTGAGCAAGTCCAGCACGGCAGTCGGCGTCTTGGCGGGGGCGAACACGGCAAACCAGGTGTTGGCTTCAAAGTCTTTGAAGCCCAGCTCGGCCACTGTTGGCACATCAGGCAGGGCCGGGCTGCGCTTGAGCGACATCACGGCAATCGGGCGTACCTTGCCAGCTTTGGCAAAAGGGACCGCAGGGGGCATTGAGGCCGAGGCAATCGGCACTTGCCCGCTGACCACCGCATTGGTGGCCGCAGCCGGCTGAAACGGCACGTGCGTCACATCCACCTTGGCCAGCCCACGAAACAGCCATTCAGCACCCAGGTGCGTGGTGGTGCCATTACCTGAAGACGCATAAGCCAGCTTGCCGTTGCGCGCCAGCGCCAGCAACTCCGGCAGCGTGCTGGCTTTGACGTCCGGGTGCACATACAGCAAGTTGGGCGTGAAGCCTGCCAAAGCCGCCGCTTGCAGGTCTTTGACCGCGTCATAGCCGGCATTGCTGAACAGTGTGGGGTTGACCGCGTAGGCCACGCTGTGGAACAGCAGGGTGTAGCCGTCGGCCGGCCCGTTCATCACGCCCTGGGTGGCAATGTTGCCCCCAGCGCCCGGCTTGTTCTCAACGATCACCGGTTGCCCCAAGGCGACCGACAACTGCTCGCCGATCAGCCTGGCCACGATGTCGGTGGAACTGCCCGGCGCAAAAGCGACCACGAAACGGATCGGCTTTTCAGGAAAGGCGGCGTAGCTGTTGGCCAGCATGCACAGGCCGCTCAACAGGCCAGCAAAAAAACGTTTCATGGAAAGATCTCCTATTAGGAAATAAATTTTATCGACAAAATGTTGATTTCTTGTCTTTATCGATAAATTTGGGGGCCGGGTTTACCCGCGTCTCTTTTTTTGTTCTCGCACCGCTCTCGCGCCTGTAGGGTGGTCTGTGTAGTGTTGTTAGAGTCGTTTCAGGAGCCGCATTGAAGTCAGATGACGTCGCTGGTGTTGCGCCGACCATAGGCAGCCAGACCCAACCTTGAAAGAAGACACCATGATCAAGTTTTTCTTCAACCTTGCACCCAACCCAGCCAAAGTGGCGCTGTTCCTGGAAGAGTCCGGTCTACCCTACGAGATTATTCCGGTGGACACGTGCAAAGGGGAGCAACACGAGCCGGCATACACCGCGATCAACCCGAACGCCAAGGTGCCTGCCATCGTGGACGACGACGTGGTGGTTTTTGACAGCAACGCGATCCTGCTGTACCTGGCTGAAAAAAGCGGCCAGTTCTTGCCCGCAAACACGCCGCAGGCGCGTGGCGAAATGTTGTCATGGCTGATGTTCGTGGCCAGCGGCATCGGGCCCTACAGCGGCCAGGCGGTTCACTTCAAGCGTTACGCGCCAGAGCCCATACCCTATGCCGTCGAGCGTTATAACTTCGAAGCCTGGCGGCACTGGAACATCGTCGATGTCCACCTGTCAAAACAAAGCCATGTGGTCGGTAACTGTTACTCGCTGGTCGACATGGCGCTGTGGGGCTGGGCTCGGGCGGCGCATCTGGTACTGGGTGACGACGCTATGGCCAAGCTGCCCAACGTCAAACGTCTGCTGCTGGACGAAATCAACGCCCGGCCAGCAGCACAACGCGTCGAAGCGCTCAAGGCGCAGTACACCTTCAAGTCCGACATGGACGCGCAGGCGCGCAGGCGCGCAAAGCATTCTTCCCGCACATGGCCTGAGCTGAAAAGGGCAAGCCCGTAGCCTATGCGTTGTAGGCTAGGCCTTCTTTGAGCAGAATAGGGTAGCCGTCGTCAGTTCGTTGCTCTGGCAGCTTCCTCGGCGCTTTGGAAGTAGCGATTGTCCAAATCAAGCTGCTTCTCGTAAATCGTCTCGGCACGCCCCGATCCTGGATAAGGTAGGCGCACCGGCACGTTCGTCATGCGCGGCTCCAGCGTCTCCTGCCCGGCGACCAACAGCGAGCTCCAGGCATCCCAGGAAGTGGGGGCATGGACGATAGGCCACGCGTCTCCCGCACGGTACTGGTGCAGCAAGAAGCGTCGCGGTTGACCCGATATGTTGGCTGACGACCCATGCAACAGGCGAGCATGGTGAACCGTGATCGAACCCGCCTTACCAGTGCACATCACTGCTTTGGAAAAGTTGATATTCTTGTGGGAAGGGTCAATACCTCCAACGAAAATACCGTGGGAATTGTGGTCATACACGGGGCCGGTATGGCTACCCGGAATCACCAGCATTGAGCCGTTGTCCGGTGTGAAGTCGTCGATCATGAAGCCCACTGCGGCCAAATCGTCATTGGTATGTGGGTAAAAAGCCCAGTCTTGGTGCCACTCCACGGGCGAACCGAATCCAGCGGCCTTGAGGTTCAGCTTGGACGTATCAAACCGTACGTTGGGGCCCCAAAGGCGGCACAGTATCGACACAACAGCAGGGTGACGAACCATGCGGGCATACACCTCATGCCGCAGGTGTGGCGACTTGATACGGCGCAGGCGAGGCTGATGGGCCGAGTGCCCCGGCTCCAAGTCAAACACATCAGTATGTGCCGTCGCCTGGCGGGAATGCTCTACCAACTCGTCGGTCACGCGGCGAAGGTCGTCAATGTCTTGGGCTGACAAAACATCTGGCACAACAATAAAACCATCGCGTTGGTAGCGCTGTACATCTTTGTCGTGAATCATGGCGTCCTCCTAACTGGAAGTGGTCGTTGTCGCTTGAGCGGATCGTTTCCGGTGCGGCAATGTGCTTTCAGGAGGAAGGCACAACTTGGTCTGCCACAATTATTTGCATTATCGATACAGGTGTCTACCAAGGGTTTCCCCTGGTAACTGTCGATACGAGAGGGTCTACTGCGGTGGTGGCCTTGTAGGGTGGTCCCAGCTGGGCTGGTGTCAGTTTGGAGCGTGTCCGGTTCAGCCCAGCCGACACTGCGCCAGCAGCGCGATGGGCACCTGGATTGGCATGGACAGCAGGATCTGGCCCATGCCCTTGCCCAGCGCGTCATTGCGCAGGGAGCTCATGCCCCCGCCGTCCAAGGCCTGCTCGCAGACAAAATTGAAGGCGTTGATGCCGGGTACCTCAAAGCGCGTCACTCGGCCTTTGACCAGGTGCGCCAAAAAGGCCGCCACCGCACCTTCGGTGAGCTGCGCGCGCAGCAGTGGCAGCAGGGTGGGCGCGCGGGCAATGACGCCGATGTTAGAGATGTCGCCCTTGTCACCGCTGCGCGCCCAGGCCAGCCGAATAAGCGGCACCTCGCGCAGTTCACTGGGGTGGGCTGCCACGTCTGGCACGGCAACGGCAATGGCAATGGCAACGGGTGTTGGCGCAGATTCGCGTGCCACAGCGGCAATGCCTGCGGGTTGTGGCACCGGCATCTCCGTGCCATCCATCAGCACCACCGGGTTCAGCAGTGTTTTGGGCAACAGAAAGGCGTATTGCCGGATAGAGGGGGATGCTGATGCCCGACTGCCGCCTGCGCCGGTGGTGCCCGGCGCCCAGGAGGTGCCGGCCGGCGCCACCTCGCGGGCCATCAGGTCCAGCGCTTCCTTGCGTGCATGGGTGGCCGTGAGGCGCAGCACCGCCTCGCGGGTGTGCTGCGCCGTGGCATGCGGGCCGTAGCAGGATTCGGCACCCAGCACCTCGATGTGCGTGGCGGTGTAGGCTGGCAGCCCCAGCTTGGCCAACATGAGCGAGGTGCGCTCCACAATGGCCGCACCGGTGCGCCGGGCCTTGGCCACCGCGTCAAAGCCCACAATGGTGAGCTGGGCCGAGGCCTTGAAGCCCGCCATGTAGGTGGCGCTGACCTTGTAGCTGTCGGTGGGTGCATGGCCGCGTGCACCGCGCACCGTCACCCGGTGCTCTCCAGCCTGCGCCAGCGTAACCTGCGTGAAATCACACACCACGTCGGGCAGGATATAGCGGGCCGGGTCACCAATCTCGTACAGCATCTGCTCGGCGATCACTGCTGGCGTCACCAGGCCGCCGGTGCCGGCGGGCTTGGTACAAGTAAAGCTGCCGTCGGCGCGGCATTCGACGATGGGGTATCCGATGTCGGCCCAGCCCGGCACTGTGTCCCAGTCGGTGTGCAGGCCGCCGGTGGCCTGGCAACCGCATTCGATGATGTGGCCGGCCAGGCTGCCCGCGGCCAGTTCGTCGTAATCGGTCTGGCGCCAGCCAAACTCGTGCATCAGCACGCCCAGCGTCACTGCAGAGTCCACGCAGCGACCGGTGATGACGACCTGGGCACCGGCATCCAGCGCGGCCTTGATTGGCAAAGCACCCAAATAGGCGTTGGCGGTCAACACTTGCGCTGGCAATGTCGCACCGCTTTGCAGCTCGCGCACCGGGCTTGCGGCCTCGCGCAGCTGCGGCAGCAGCGGCAGCACGTCATCACCCAACACAACGGCAATTGTCAGGGGCACGCCTTGCTCGGCGGCCAATGCTGCCAGTGCCGCAGCGCAGCCCTGCGGGTTAACGCCACCGGCATTGCTGACCACGCGAATGCCACGGTCTACCACCTCGCGCAGCACCGCTTTCATAGCCACCGCCACAAAGTCGGTGGCATAGCCGAGTTCGGGCTTTTTCAGGCGGGCGCCGGCCAGGATGGACATGGTGAGTTCGGCCAGGTAATCGAACACCAGGTAGTCAATCTGCCCGCTGCCCACCAGCTGCGGCGCGCCCAGGCTGCTGTCGCCCCAAAAGCCCGACGCGCCGCCAATGCGGACAACTCGATCAGCCTGTGTGTGGTCTGCCATGGTTCGGCTACCGGCCGGTCCAGACCGGTTTACGTTTCTCGCGGAACGCCAGTTGGCCCTCCGCCGCGTCTTCGGTCAGCGCAAACAGGCCAATCTGGCTCTCGGTGAAAGACATTGACTCTTCGAAGGCCATGGCTTCGATTTTCTTCATGGTGTAGAGCCCGCGCCGAATGGCCGCGGGCGACTTGTCCAGCATGCGGTCCAACAGCCAGTCCACACCTGCGTCCAGGTCTTCGCGGATGTAATTAATAAGACCATATTCCAGCGCCTGCGCCGCGCTCAGCGGCTCGCCGGTTAGACACATCTCAGCCAGCACGCGGCGCGGCAGCAGGCTGCCGATCACGCTGAGCACCTGCGCCGGGAAAATGCCCACTTTCACCTCGGGCAGGCCAAAGATGGCCTGCGGCGTGGCCACCACCATGTCACACATACCCATGATGCCCATGCCCCCGGCCATGCAGGCGCCGTTGACGCGGGCAATCAGCGGCACGGTGGATTGCTTGGCTTGCCGGAACAGATTGGCAAAACCCACGTGGGGCTCGGAGTAGTCAAACTTGAACGACTTGCCGCTCTGCAAGTCAGCGCCCGCGCAAAACGCCCTGCTGCCAGCACCGGTGATCACCACGGCGCGAACTTCTCGGTTGCGGTTGGCACTGGTCAGCGCCTCGGTCAGGCCTGCCAGTACTGGCGGGTTGAGCGCGTTGCGCTTGTCCTCGCGGTTGATCGTGAGCCACATCACAGGGCCCCGCATCTCGGTCAGCAATTCGGCAGAGGGTTCAGTGCTCATGGCTTGGTCTCCGGGTGCAGTGGCACGGGCTATAGGCGAGTGATAAGCCATCAAGTTCAATGACCCGTTATTTCTGCTGCCAATGGTCACCCGGGCGCAGGCCGACTGGCTCGTTGAGCCGGGCTCGCGCTGCCGCATCGTCCAACAGTGTGGCGCGCCACCAGTCGGTGGTGATGGCGGCCACCAGCGCGTGGTCCCGCGCCTGTTGGTCCCGCGTCACGGGCTCGCGCGGCACGATCTCGGTGGCGCGCCCTGTCTGGCCGCCAAAGGTCATGTGGTCGGCATCCTGAAGCACCAATTGAGCTTTACCGCCAGGGGGCAAGGCCGCGAACACGGCAATGCGTTTGTCAGGTGTGGCGCCGTTGCCCAGTACATCCTGGTCACGCGTGCCGGTGACCGACAACACCGGGCGACTCAGGCGGTCGAAAGCACGCTGTGCGTCTCCAGCCGAGGGAAGGGTGGGCGAGAAAGCTATGAAGGACGCCAGCCGTGGCTCACTCAGGCCATCGAAACCCGGGTAGCGCTGGCCGGCCATGCCCAGCGCCGTGTGGGCTCCGAAGGAGTGACCGCTCATGCCAACCGCGCCGGGGCGCGCACTGGCCCAATGACCCTGCCGTGCCGTCTGGCGCAGGCCGATCTGGTTCAATACAAAACTCACGTCCTGCAGGCGTGCCAACAGCTGCGCGGCGCCGGCAGCGGCGCGCAGGCCGACTTTGTCGCTGAAAGAGGTGGCCGTGCGGCTTACCGCTGCAAGGTCACTGCCGGGGTGCTGAATGTGCACGACCACAAAGCCCGCAGCGGCCCAGGCCTGGCCCCAGACCGTGCCCCCATCGCGCGTGCCGCCCAGACCGTGCGAGAACAGCACCACCGGCAGAGCGCTGTTGTGCCGGTCCGACTGTGGCCAGCGGACCCTAACTGGCACATCGCGCTTGCGGTCAGTGTCCGTCCAGGTGTCGTCCTCCACGCCGTCGGCAGGGGACTGCGCGTTGGCCGGGGCGGCGCCCACGCACCAAGTGCCGGCCAGCAGGGCCTGCAGGCAGTCACGCCGGGTCAGTCCTGCAGATTGCGTTTCAGTCACGGCCACCGCCCTCACGATTACTCCAGCACCACTCGGGGGAAGTAAAAGGAGACCACCCAGTTGGGCATATCGACAATGGAGCTGATGCGCAAGTCCGCGCAGACGCTGCACAGCATGTAGGCGTCAATCGGCGCATAACCGTAGCGCCGGCTCAGCAACTCCACCATCTCTGACACCGCCATTCGGGCGCCTGCCATGAGGTCCGGGCCGATCCCCGTAGTGACCTCGTAGCCCTTGCTGTCGAGGTGTCTGGAGACCGGGCCGGGTGTCACGTACCGGGGCATGCGCAGATTAGCCCCCTTGATCAGTTCAAACTTGAGCGCCACGTCGATCGGGCTTTCGATGGCCGTGCCGCAGACCTCGCCGTCCCCTTGCGCCGCGTGGGTGTCACCCACCGAAAAGATAGCGCCCGCAACCTCGACCGGCAGGTACAACTCGGTGCCTTCGGCGATATCACGAATGTCCATATTGCCGCCCACATTGCGGGGCGGGATGATGCTATGAAGGCCCGGTTCCGCAGGTGCTACGCCGATGGTTCCGCACATGGGTTTGAGTGGCACGCGTCCGCCGGGGCCGTACATCACTGAGGTGGCCAGGTTGGGGTCGTAGTGCCAGTGGTGAAGGTGCGCATCCGGGAACTGATCGCTCAGCAGCCCAAAACCGGGTATGTTGCCGGTCCAGCCCCAGCCCGACGGCCGAAACGACAGCACCGTGACCTTGAGTGCATCGCCGGGCTGGGCACCATCGATGTAAACCGGGCCGGTCACCGGGTTGACCCGGCCAAGGTCAAGCTTGGCCAGGTCTTGTGCGGTGGAGATTTTGTTGAGTTGACCGGAGGAGGCATCCAGGGTCTCGAACTGAATGCTCTCACCGGGTGCGATTCTCAGGGCGGGCGTGAGCGCATTGTTCCAACCGTGATGGATGTGCTCGCGGTGGATGGTGTGCTGATGGTGATGGTGGTGGTGGCCGCTCATGACCTGCTCCTAGACCGCGACCGTCAGGGCGCCATCGATCACCAGGTTGGTCCCCGAGATGCGGCTCGCCACCGGGCTGGAAATGAACACCACGCCGTTCGCCACCTCTTGCGGTGTGCCGAACTTGCCCGTGGGATTGACCTTGAGGGTGGAGCTGTAAAGATCGGGAACATTTTTCTCGATGTTCTGCCAGATGCCACCGTCAAAATAGGTGTTGCCAGGCGACACCACATTGACACGTATGCCCTTGGCCACAAGCTGGCGGCTGAGGCCTTTGCCGTAATGGATCAGCGCAGCCTTGATGGCGCCATAGGATCCGGCAGCAAAGTCAACCTCAAAGCCTGATACGCTGGAAATCAGCACAATCGACGCGCTGGCCGATTTTTCCAGAAATGGCACGGCCGCAGCGACCGCATTGACACTGTGCATCATGTCGACCCGGAAAGACTTTTCCCAGGTCTCAGCCGAATCGCCAACAGCCAGCGCGCTGACGTTGCACACCAGCGCATCAATGCCACCCAATTCAGCCGCGCTGTCAGCCACCCATTTGGCGAGCGCTTCGGCATCGGCCACATCAATCGCCTGACCAAAGGCCGTGACGCCCATGCCCTTGAGTGCAGCCACTGTGGCGGCCACCTCTGCGGCATTGCGAGCGCACACCGAGACATGGGCGCCTTCAGCCGCGAACCCCTCCGCCACCGCCCGCCCAATCCCTTTGCTGCCGCCGGTGACCAGCACACGCTTTCCTTTGAGTCCAAGGTCCATTGCATTTCTCCGAAGTTACAAAAATTGCTGAGTAATCCCGAAAATACCACGATGGCTGGGGCCTGACAACGAGCGGCGGCGTTGGAGGCGATGCCTGTTCTTTTCTGCTCGCGGGTCCTGCCCGCACCCACTGTCAGCCCTTCACCCGATATTGCACACCCGGGGCATTTTTTAGGTCTACATTCTGAGTGAAAAGTCGTGCACCATGTGCCTGTGCGGTCTGCCAAATGATGGCGTCGGCCATGGCAAGTTGGTAACGCAATGACGCCATAGCCGCCAGACGCAAGCCCTGCGCGTCCAAATGCACGACCTGTCCGCGGCTCATGGCGGTCACGACCCGGTCGGCATCGGCTTGGTCCCGCTGCAACAAGATCCGCTTGCACACCTCATAGATCGTGATGGCGGGCACCACCAGTTTGGGCAGATCAGCCAGTACAGGTTCAAAAAAAGAGGCATTCGGCCCGTCTGCAATGTATTCCAGCCATCCGCAGGAATCCACCACGTTCATAGGCCGCGGCCCTGGTTAACTTCCGGATCATTCGGAACATCGGTGTTGATGCCACGGCACATGCCTCGGATCGAAGTGATAGGCAATTCGGGCACCAACTCCACGTGGTCGCCCACGACGCGCGCTTCCATTCTGTGGCCCGCTACAAGATTGAGCGCTTTACGAACGTCCTTGGGTATAACGATCTGAAATTTTGGCGATAGCGCAACGGAGGTCATGGGATTTGAACTTAAAGCATTTTCAAATCGTAGCACGATATGAAAATGCTTTACAACTTTTCGCCGGGGTTCGCCTTTGTCCGGCACCTGATGCGCCGACCTACCGCCAGCGCAAAAAGAAAGTCTCGAGTCGTCCCAAGCCTTCGTTGAAGATGGCCCCCACCATCGACAGCACGATCAGGCCGGAGAAGACTGAGGTGGTGTCAAACAAACCGGTGGCCTGGCTGATCAAAAAGCCAATGCCACGGTTGGACGACATGAACTCGCCAATGACGGTGCCCACCAAAGCATAGGGCACGGACACCTTCAGGCCGGTAATCACCCACGAGGTGGCGCTGGGCATGATCACCGAGCGAAGCACATGCCACTGATTACCGCCCATGATGCGGATGGCGTTGATGAACAATGGGTTGACATCTCGCACCCCGGCATAGGTATTGAGAAACACCACAAAAAACACGATCGAGGCAGAGACCGCCACCTTGGACTCAATGCCAATGCCAAACCAGATGATGAACAAGGGCGCCAGGGCGATCTTGGGTATGGAGTACAAAGCGGTGATGAAGGGGTCAAGCACCTCGGCCAACCCCCGAAAGCGCCCAAACAACAGACCCAGCGCAAAGCCAACGAAGGAGCCGATCAAAAACCCCCACATCGTGGCATAGAGCGTGATGGAGAGGTGATTGACCAGGGTGCCGTCCATCACCCATTTGCCCAAACGGCCGAACACCGCCGAGGCAGAAGAAATGAACAGCTTGTCGATCAGGCGCCCAGAGGCAAACTCCCAGAACGCCAGGAACGCAATGCCCACCAGCAGGCGCAAGACCAGGATCCAGCGGGCACGCCGCCC
Source organism: Rhodoferax sp. (assembly GCA_040400795.1). Taxonomy (GTDB): domain Bacteria; phylum Pseudomonadota; class Gammaproteobacteria; order Burkholderiales; family Burkholderiaceae_C; genus Rhodoferax. The sequence goes on along the minus strand of JBBAPO010000021.1, from coordinate 72,994 downwards.
CTGCGCGGCTTCGAACTGGGCCACAGCGATGCTGCGTCCACCACTCATGACAGCGGCTTCTGCGTCCGTGCTTTTCATACTTAGATATCCTCGCCTTTGGCGATTTCAGGGGCCAGGATAGACCACAGACGCTCATAGGAGGCCTGAAACTGGGGTTCGAAGCGGACCTTGAACGGATCACGCGGGAACGGGATGTTGATAGGCTCAATGGTCTTGATGTGGCCGGGTCGGCCAGAAAACACCACCACGCGCTGGGCCAGGGTCACGGCCTCAGACAAATCATGGGTCACGAAAATCACCGTTTTGCCGGTCTCTTGCCAGATGTCCAGCAAGCGTCGTTGCATCATCAGTTTGAGCTGGGCATCCAGAGCGCCAAATGGCTCGTCCATCAGCAGCGTGCCGGGCTCGTACACCAACACCTGAGCCAACGCGACCCGCTTGCGCATACCGCCAGAAAGCTCATTGGGGAAGCTGTTGGCAAAGCCGGACAAGTCGACCGCCTTCATCATGGCTTCGACCCGCTCGCGCCGCTGCTCCGAGGAAAAGGGGCGAAAAGTCAGGGGCAACTCGATATTTTCATACACCGTGCGCCAAGGCAGCACGCTGTCAGTCTGGGTCATGTAGCCGACTCGCGTATTCACACCGCGCACCACCTGCCCTTCGTGCAGGATTTTGCCGGCAGAGGGCTCGATGATGCCCGCGATCATGTTGAGCAAGGTGGACTTACCGCAACCCGATGGACCGACAAAGGCGACAAAGTCACCCTTGTCGATCGTCAAGTCAACCGGCGCCAGGGCGACGGTTTCGCGGTCGCGCCGCACATAGCGTTTCTCTACGCCCTGAACCTGAACCGACACGCTCAAAGCCGACTCAGGGCTTCTTGCGCCACGGTGGTGTCGTACATGTCTTTGAAGGTCAGGGTGGAGGGCAGCGGCGCGGCGTTCATCGTCTTTTGCACTGTGTTCAAGAAGTCAACATTCGACTGGAAGAGGTTCTCCTTGGGCAATGGGTTCGAGAAGAAGATCTTGCTGTTGATGTCAAACGACGTGCTGGCAATTTCAGGCGGCAGGCCTTCAAACCACTTATCAGCCCAGGCGCGGAACTCGGGCGGGCTGGCGTTGATTTCCTTGAGCGCCATCGCCAGGCCCATGCAATAGCGCACCAGGGCTTCGCGGCGGTCTTTGTTGGCCAAGGCGGCCTCGCTGGTGGAGGCGATGATGTAGTTGTATTCCTTCAGCGTAGCGGGCGGGTTGAGCGCCATATTGAACAGGTAGCCGCAGTCGCGGTCCTTTACGGCCAGGTCCGACGTCGGGGAAGACAGGCAGAACCCATCAATGACGTTTTGCTGCAGCGCAGCCAGCATGCCGGGGCCGCCACCTTGCATGGGGACCAGGCGCAAATCGGTATTGGGGTCAAGCTTGGCTTGCACTGCCAACCAGCGGAACAAAGCATCGGGTGCGGCACCGGGGCCGGTGGTGCCAAGTCGCAACCCTTTCAAGGCCGCGGCTTTGCGCTCAACCGGTGATTGCTCGGTGATGCCAAGACGTTTGAGCACAGCATTGGACAAAACGACATTGCTGGCGTATTTGTTGACGGTGGAGACGAAAGACTTGATGGCCAGTTTTTCGCCACGCGCACGCGACGCTTCACCCGGGTCGCCCAGAACGATGTCGACCCCAGAGCCGGCCAGGGCCGCCACATTGGTGCCACGGTTGGAGGCGTTGCTCACCACTTTGACGCGGGCCTTGTCAAAAAATCCACGGGAGTTGGCATAGTCTTCGGCTGCCCACAGCCAGGATTTGGAGGTGGAGCGAAGCGTCTGGATCTCAGGCACGGTTTGGGCATACACCCGCGCAGGCAATATGGACGATACCCCCAAGGCGGTGGTGGCTGCGATGACGGTTCTACGGTTCAGTTGGCTCATTCAATCACTCCATGTGGACAGGGTTGGCAATTGTTCTAATATAGAGACAACTGAACATTTTGACAATCTGGTGAACCCCAACATGTGCAAAAGATTTCATGTCGGCCCTTGAAAAACCGGCCGACTACGTGGTGGTGGGGGCCGGCCCGGCTGGCTGTGTGCTGGCGGCTCGGCTCAGCGAAGACCCCGATTGCCAGGTGCTGCTGATTGAGGCTGGCGGGCGTGACTGGAACCCGCTGCTGGGTGTGCCCCTGATGACGGGCCTGATTCTGCGATCGGCCTACGCCAATTGGTCCTATGTCACCGAGCCTGAGCCCCAGCTCAATGGCCGCCGTACCCAATGGGCTCGGGGCAAGGTACTGGGCGGTTCCTCCAGCATTCACGGCATGGTCTACATGCGGGGCTTGCCCATCGACTTTGCCGACTGGGCGGCCCGGGGCTTGACCGGCTGGTCCTATGACGAGGTATTACCTTACTTCTTGCGCAGTGAAAACTCCCACCGCGGGGGTGGTGCCTTCCATGCCACCGGCGGCCCCTTGACGGTGTCTGCCGGCCGGCTGGACAACCCCTTGTTTCAAGTCTATTTGCAAGCCGCACAGCAGGCTGGGCACCCCAAAAGTGATGACTTTGCCGGCCCCATGCCCCACGGCGCCGGGGCTTACGACTTCACCATCCGCAATGGCCGACGCGTCAGTGCCTCGGGCGCTTTTTTACGCCAAGCGCTGCACCGCCCCAATCTCCGCGTGGTCACTCAGGCGCAAGCCTTGTGCTTGAACTGGGACGCGAACGGCCGGGTTCAGGGTGTCGACGTCTTGCACCACGGTAAAAAAGTCGCGTTGCGGGCTGAGCGGGAGGTGTTGCTTTGCGGCGGCGCAGTCAATTCACCGCAACTGCTGATGCTCTCGGGCATTGGACCGGCAGCGGCGCTGCAGGCCCAGGGCCTGCCGGTGCGCATGGACCTGCCAGGCGTCGGGCAGGGCTTGCAGGACCATCTGCTGGCCCGGGTCGAGCACCGCGCCCTGGGCGGCGTCACGCTGGACCGACTGCGCCGGGTTGATCTGGCGGCCTGGGCCTTGTTCAAGGCGATGGTCTGGGGCACGGGCCCGGCCACCAGTTTTCCGCTGGAGGTGGGCGGCCTGTACAAGTCATCGCCCGACCTGGCGCAACCTGATTTGCAGTCGCATTTTTTGCCGGCACTCTCCAGCGCCGCCTTGCGTTTGCCGTATTTCTCCAAGGTGCTGCCGCAAGACCGCGGCGCAGGGTTTTTTGCCAATGTGTTCCAGCTGCGGCCCGATTCCACGGGGGCGATCGAACTGGCCTCGGCAGACCCGCTGGCGCACCCGCGCATTCGGCCCGGCTACCTTAGCGCGCCGCAAGACCTGGTGGTGCTGCGCGAAGGCGTCAAGCGCTTGCGTGAGGTCTTTGCACAGCCCGCTTTCAACGCCTGGCGCGGTGTAGAGCTGGCGCCAGGGCCGCACGTGCAAAGTGATGCTGACATCGAGGCCTGGATCCGCGCCACCGCCGACACCGTGTACCACCCCACGTCGAGTTGCCGCATGGGCGGCACAGCCGACCCGATGGCGGTGCTGGACAACCAGTGCCGTGTGCGCGGCGTGGCGGGCCTGCGGGTTGTGGACGCTTCGTCTTTGCCGCGTGTCACCAGTGGCAACACGGCGGCACCGGTCTACATGCTGGCCGAGCGCATCGCCGATGTGTTGCGCGGCCGACTCAGCCTTTAGGTTTGGCCGATGCTTCGTCGTAACCACCCTGGCCCTGCAGGTTTGCCCAGGTGGCAAAGGCGGGCGAGGCTTTGACATGGCCATCACGAATCGCCTCCATCCAGACCCGCGCCGCCTCGACGAAATAGGGCACGCTGCCGGGGAACATCATCAGCGTCAGCGCCTCGGCCAGGTCTATCTCGTCCACTTGGCTGGCATAGGCCGCCATCAGGGCATGGTGCAGCCAATCAAAGTGGCCCAATGCGGCGTGCACGCTGCAGGCGCACAGCCAGATGTCGCGGCGCGACAGCGGCTGGCCTGCGTGTTCCACCGCGTCCCGATACGCGGCCACGATGTCGATCGAGGGCAAATGCGGCATCCAGTGGTTTTGCACAAAGCGGTAGGCCGTCGCGCCCTTGAGCGACGCCGTCAGTTGCAGCACCGCCTTGAACTCGGCGTCGCTGCCGCCGCCTTCATAAAAACGGGCAATATGGTGCGTGGCCAGCGCCTCATCGCAGGCCACCAAGATGGCCAACCACACCAGCTCGCGGTCTCGCACCGACAGGGTTTTGCGGTCGAGCGCCAGCGCCGTGTACAACTGGTCATAGGCCTGCAGCATGGCGGGCGAGGTGATCGCCAGCAAGCCATGGTGGGGCAACAAGTAGCCCCGTTTGGCCTGCACACCAGCCAGGCGTTGGGTGAGTTCTTCCGGGGTCATGGTGGACTTTCTTGTGGATCGATGTGACATGCCTGATACCAATGCCTACCCGCTGCTTTTTTCACCACTGCAGGTGGGCGCCTGGCGCCTAAAGAACCGCATTGTCCACGCATCAATGTCTTTGCGGTACTCGGCCGCAGACGGCATGCACCCGCGCTATCGCCAGTATTACCTGAACCGTGCGCGCGGCGGGGCCGCGCTGATCATCGCCGACCCGGTCGCGTTTTTGCCCAGCCAGGGCACAGAGCGACTGTGCGCCTGGAACGACTCAATGGCCGATGATTTGTGCCGTTTTGCCCAAGCCATTCGCGAACAGGACTGTCATCTGCTGGCCCAGATTCAAGACAACGGCCGGGCCCGGCGCGTGCCCGGCCGGGTGAGTGGTCTGCGTGGGGCGTCTGCCATGCCAGACGATCTGTTCTACGCCATGCCAGAAGAACTGACGCCTCCCGAGCTGGCGGCATTTGTAGAGGCTGCTGCAAACGCCGCTCGGCGCTTGCAGCGTTGCGGTTACACCGGCATCGAGGTGTCAGCAGGGCACGGTCATATCTTCCACCAGTTTTTGTCGCCGCACACCAACCTGCGCGAGGACAGCTACGGCGGCACTCTGGCCGGCCGCAGCCGCTTGCTGGTGGAAGTCTGCCGGGCCATTCGACAAGTGTGCGGCGACAGTTTCATGCTGGCGGTGAAGTTGCCCGGCGACGATGGCCTGCGCGATGGCGTGAACCCCCAACTGGCGGCAGACATTGCCCGCCATCTGGTGGCCCAGGTCAAGGTTGACCTGCTGTCGTACGCACAAGGCACGCACCACCACACGCTGGAAATGCACCTGCCCGATGACAGCTACCCCCGGCTGCCCTTTATGCCCCTGCTTCAGCGCCTGAAGGCAGAGACGCCGGATGTGCCGGTGATGGCGCTGGGGCGCATTACCGACCCAGCCGAAGCCGAGGGCATTTTGGCGCGGGGCGACGCTGCACTGGTGGGCTTGGCCCGTGCCCTGGTCACCGACCCTGCGTGGCCGCTCAAGGCGCAGCAAGGCATGGCGCGCAACATCCGCTACTGCGTGTCCTGCAACTCGTGCTGGGGCACCATCATCCAGGGGCTGCCGCTCGCCTGCGACAACAACCCGCGCGTGGCAGACGCCAATGAGCTCGATGCCGCCCTGCCGGCCGCAGAGCAGCCAAAACGCATCGCCGTGGTTGGGGCCGGTATTGCGGGTCTGGAAGCGGCGATGACTGCCGCCCAGCGTGGCCATCAGGTGACGGTGTGGGGGCAGGGGGCGCTGCCCGGTGGCAAAGCGCAGCTGCAATCGCGCCTGCCCATCAGTGAATCGCTGTCCAGCATTGCCGACTACCAGTTGATGCAGCTGCAACGGCTGGGCGCCGACCTGCGACTGGGCCAAGAGGTCACCGCCGAAGTGGTGCTGGCCACGCAGCCCCAGGCGGTGGTGCTGGCCACCGGGGCAACCATGGTCTGGCCGCAGGCTTTGCCCGGCCACTTGCGCGACGAGGGCTGGGTACAAGACCTGCGCGCGGTGGCAGCGGCGCTGCTCGACCGCCCGGGCAAACAGGCCGGCGTGGCTGTGCTGTACGACCTGGACCAGACCGCCGGCACCTACGCCGCGGCCGAATGGTTAAAGGACAAGTTTGAGCGCGTAGTGATTTTGTGTGGCCGTGAGTCGATAGCGCAGGATGTGCCCCTGGTGGTGCGCCAGCGCATTCAGCGCCGGTGCGCCGAACGCGGTATCGAGATCCTGACGCAGGTCGAACCGGTCTGGACCGATCTGATGGAAGAAGAAGGACGCCTGGCCTACCGCAGCATCTTTGGCGACACGCTGCGCTACATCGACCAGGTGGCCCTGATCACCTACGCCACCCCGCGCAAGCCGAACCTAGCTCTGTGGCCGGCCTTGCGTGGCAGCGGTGTACCGGTTCACCGCATCGGCGACTGCCTGCTGGCGCGGGACCCCATGGCGGCGACTGCGGAGGGCCACGCCATTGGAATGCGGCTCTAATTTTCGAAAACTTCAAAATTGATAGCAACAAATGCATAGTGCATAAGGGCTAGAGTCCGATTTGATCCCTGTTTTCAGGGCTGTTCACGCACCTCGGCGAGCAGTTCCGGGTGGCGGTCCAGCACCCTGACTAAGATGTGTTCTTTTCCCACCCACCAAGGACCGCCATGCTCGCCCACCTGCGCAACACCAAGATCTACTTTGACATCGACGGCATGGGCCTGGTGCCCGATGGCCCGCGCATGCGTGAGAAGCCGGCGGCCTTTGTCATCCACGGCGGCCCTGGCGGCGAGCACAGCGACCTGAAGGCAGGCTTTGGGCCGCTGGCCGACCAGCTGCAGCTGGTCTACTTTGACCACCGGGGCCAGGGCCGCTCGGCGCGAGGCGATGTACGGCTGTACAACCTAGACGAAAACGTGGAAGACATGGAGGCGCTGCGCCGCCACCTGGGGCTGGGGCCGATTGTGAGCATGGGCACCAGCTACGGCGGCATGGTGGCCATGGCGCACGCGGCGCGCTACCCGCAGTCGGTGTCGCACCTGGTGCTGATGGTGACGGCAGCGCACGCCGGCTTCAATACCCGGGCGCGGCAGCTCGTGACCGAGCGTGGCTCGCCCGAGCAGGTGGCAGTGTGTCACGACCTTTGGGCAGGCAAGCTGGACACGGCCGACAAGATGCGACACTACTACGCAGTCATGGGGCCGATGTACGCGCTGAAGTACGACGCGGCAGCGGCTGAGCAGGGCCGGGCCCGCGGCATCGTTTCGCCCGAGGCCATGGCGCAGGCCTTTGCACCGGGCGGTTTTTTGCAGACATTTGATTTGCGCCCCGAGCTCTCACGCATCACGGCGCCCACGCTGATCCTGGCTGGCCAGCAAGACTGGATTTGCCCGCCCGAGTTTTCTGAAGAAATCCACCGGCTGATCCCGGGCTCGCAGCTGCAGGTGCTGGCCAACAGCAGCCACTCACTGCGGGTGGATGTGCCCGAGGCCATGCGGGCTGCCATCAGCGCGTTTGTGACTGATGCCGCCCCGCGCGGCTGAGGCGACCACGTCATGAGCCTGCAGAACTTTGTCATCAGCACCCTGATGCGCTTGGCGCAACGCGCCAGTGCCAAGCTAAGTGCCGAGCACCGCTTTCGGCGTAACCGGCGCTTTCTGGCCGCAGACCGCAGCAAACCCGGGCCTGCGGTGCAGATCAAGCCTGATCAATTGGCCGGCCTGCCGGTGGAGTGGGTGACGCCACGCATCCTGACGCAGCCCGACACGGCGCCAATCTGCCTGTACCTACACGGCGGCGCGTTTGTGATGGGCGGGCTCAACAGCCACCGTGACCTGGCGGCCCAGTTGGCACGGCGGGCGCAGATCCGGCTGCTGATGGTGGACTACCGGCTGGCGCCCGAGCACCCGTTTCCAGCGGCGCTGGACGACGCTTTGGCGGTGTACCAAGCGCTGCTGGCGCAAGGTATCCCGGCCCTGCGCTTGCTGCTGGCTGGCGACAGCGCCGGCGGCAATCTGGCGCTGGGCACGGCACAAGCCATCCAGGCCCAGGGCCTGCCGCCGCCGGCCGCCCTGGTGCTGTTCTCGCCCTGGCTTGATTTGACCGACCGCAGCCCATCGCGCCAAGCCAATGCCGCCAGCGATGTGGTGCTGTCCCAGCAAGTGCTGGACGAGGCCGCCGCCCTGTATGCGCCGGGCATGGCACTGGACGATGCCAGGCAGTCGCCGCTGTTTGGTCCTTTGGCCGGCCTGCCGCCCTGCCTGCTGGTTGCCAGCCGCGCAGAAATTCTGATTGAAGATGCGCGGCGGCTACACCAGCAGATGCTCGCCGCGGGCGGCCAGGTTGAACTGCTGGAATGGGCCAACACCCCCCATGCCTTTCCCGTAATGGCGCGCTACCTGCCAGAGGGGCGGGCCGCGCTGGATCAGGCGGCGCGGTTTATCCGGCAACAGACCGTCACTTGATCTGGTACACCGCCACTGAACCCGTCACCTCGTGGCCCACCACCAGCAAGGCCACTCCGTTGGGGCTCTGCGCTGCGGGGATAAATTTCAACCCCTCAGGCGAAATGTCTCCGTCGGTCAGGTCGGTCGTGTTGCGAACATACTGCACAAATTTGGGCTTGAGCGGGTTGGTGATCTGGTACATCAGAATAGCGCTGGCACGCTCCAAGGCGACAAACGCATAGGTCTCGCTGCCCACCTGGCCCACCACCACAGACTCGGGCTCAGGCCCCTTGTTGTCGAGCCGACCCAACAGCTGATCGGCCTTGAGCAAGGCAAGGGACTTGGTGGCGTCATCAGCCGCGTTGTTGTACACGATGCGCTCCACGTCATCACCCGAGTCGAACACCTGCAAGCCAGTCTCGGCATCCCAGATGGAGAAGGAACGGCCGCCCAGCACATACAAGCGATCGTAATCACCGTCGCCATCGGTGTCGCCGAACTTGCCGTTGGCGTCTTTGGCCATCAGGGTCAAGCGCCCCAACTCTTGTGCGGTCTTGATGGCGTCCACGGTCGCGGCCGGGAAAGCCGTTGGGTCAAGGCTGGCGACCAGGTCGGCGAAGCGCGCAGTCTCAGCAGAAGCGCCTGTCAGGAAGTCGCCGCGGTCATCCCCTTCGTTAGCCGTGAGGAAATAGGTCTTGCCGTTGAGGGTGGCAGTGGCAATGCCGTCGGGCATGTAGACACCAAACAGGTTGGGGTAGTTTTTAAGCTGTGCAGGCTGGGTCGGGCTGTTGTAGAGAGTGCTTGTGGTGCCGGCATACCGGTCCGAGGCTGCGATCCGGTTCTTGGTCGTGTAGTCCTTGTAGCCCAGGGCAAAGATCTTGCTGATCTTGCCACTGGCCAGGTCTACCACGGCGACGGCATTGTTCTCCTGCAGGGTAACAAAAGCGGTTTTGCTGTCCGCTGAAATCGACACATATTCAGGCTCAATATCCTGCGCCACGGTGGCACCCGGGCGCCCGATCCGGACACCGGCGGGCAACTCGCTGCGCCGGCTTCCGCCGACGTTGAAGTCGCTAAAACCAAGAGTTATGGCCGTATCGGCCGGCACACCGCTGGTGATTGGAATGATGGAGATGGACCCCTCCGGGTCAATGCCGTCCGTCATGAAGGTAGTGCTGAGCTCGCCCTCATTGGCCACCACCAGGTACTTGCCGTCTGGCGAGAAGGCCACACCGTCCGGCAGAGAGCCGACCGTGACTTTCTTGAGATAGGTGGCAGTGCCAGCCGAGTCCAGGCTATAGAAAGCGATGACACCCGCATTGGTCTTGGGCGAGGACTGCACCGCGATGGCCAGCAGGTTACCGCTGACGTCCAGGCTCTGCACGCCGCCGGCGGTAAAGCCACCGCCGTTCACACTGGCTGCAACGTTGACTCTGGGCGCTGCCGTCAGGTTGGTGGCGGTGGTGCTGTTGGCCAGCGCGGTGGTAGGCAGGGCAGAGAGGTCAATACGGGCGAAAGAAGATGGCTCGGCGGCCGTATCGACCGTGACGAACAAGGATTTACTGCCGGGGTGGAAAGCAACAATCTCGGCCACCTGCGATGGGACAGCGACTGTACCGCCGCTGGCATAGCGCCCGACCATGCTCATACGTGGCAGGCCGGCATCCTTTGTGAGCATGGCGAGCTGCTCTGTCATGTGTTGGCGGGCCGCCGACTCTGATTTCAGACTGGTTGAGCCAGACAGCAGGGCTGTGAGATCGTTATCGCTCGCTACAGCCCAGTTGGCCGGCGCCTTGGCACTTTTTGCAAGCTTGTTGTTGTCAAGTTGGATACCGTTGCTGGGGTTGCCATCAGCGTCTGCCGATTGCAGCAAGCGCGCAATGGCGACTGCGGCTGGGTCTTGGGCCCCGGTGCCACTGACCAAGTCCACGGGCGTGACCATGGCCGCACCAGCAACTGGCGGAAACGCAATGCCACCCAAAGAGAAAGTGACGTTTGCGCCCGGTGAGTACAAGAAGCGCCCCGTAGCGTCTGTGGTCCCCGTTATGGAGCCCGTGGTGTAGCTCAACCCCTCGACGGGCGCATCTACAAAGATACCGGCGGTCACGGGAATTCCGTTGCCGCCACAGGCCGAAAGAATGGCGGCAGTGATTAGGGAGAGGGACAGAGAGCGGTTTTTCATGCGACGACCACCATAAAGTGAAAATAACATTTCACTGTAATAAGTCCAGATGAAGAAAATATGACAACCCATGGCGCCTGCCAGGGGGTAGCAGCTAATGACCAGTGTGGAAGCCTGGCCCAGGCTGCTCAGCGCATCTGCGCGCCCGCATGCGGATCAAGCCGCACAAACCACCACAGCGACAGCACATTGACCAGCCCCACCACAATGAACGCGGGGGAAAAGTCCCCGGGTTGCAGATCTATGCCATTGCCGCCATGCCAAAAGGAGGCTGCTGCCAGCAGGGCGGCGCCTAGCACCACGCCAAAGCTCAAGGAGACCTGCTGCGCCATGGCAGACAGCGCAGTGGCATGGCTCATGCGGGGAGCGGAGATTTCCGAGAAGCCCAGCGTGCTCAAGCAGATCATGCACATCGAGGTGACCAGTCCGCCCATCATCAGCGCCACAAACAGCAGCAGGTGCGGCGTGTCTGGCGTGAGTTGGCTATACCCCAAGTAAAACAGGCTGCTGAGCGCCGTGGCGCCCATGAGCAGCTTGCGAAAGCCAAAGCGCCGAATGGCCTGCGTCATCACCACCCGCGTGCCCAGGGCGCCCACTGCAGTGGCGACCGTGAGGGTGCCGGACGCCAGGGGCGACAAGCCAAAGCCCAGCTGTAACATCAGCGGCAGCAAAAAAGGCACGGCGCCAATGCCAATGCGCAGCGGCAGGCCACCAAATACCGACAGGCGGAAGGTCCGGTGGCGCAGGATAGCCAGGTCAATCAGCGGGTGATCACGCTGGCGGACATGGCGCGTGTAGAGCCACAGCATTGCCGCACCCAGCAGCGCCGCCAGGCAGGACACCAGCACCGGCACCATGGTGCGCCCAGCGGTTTCCAGCGCGCCGAGCAGCAAACTCAGGCCCAGGGCCAGCAAGGCGAAGCCGCCAAAGTCAAACGGCACGAGGTCAGCTGCGGGCGGGTCGTCACTCACAAAAGCCCTCGTGAGTGCAATGGCCAACAATCCAAACGGGATGTAGACCAGAAAAATCCAGCGCCAATTGGCAAAGGTGACGATGGCTCCGCCAAACAACGGGCCCATCATTCGGCCAATGACCGCCGGCACGGTGAACCAGACCATGGCCGCGACCATGCCTGCGGGCGGCACGGCCCGTAACAGGATCAAGCGGCCCACGGGCACCATCATGGCGCCGCCTAGCCCCTGCAGAATGCGGAAGACCACCAGCTCAGGCAGGCTGCCAGCCATACCGCAAAGGGCTGAGCCCAGCGAAAACAGCGCAATCGCCAGACAAAATACCCGCCGCGCCCCAAACCGATCGGCCGGCCAGCCACTGAGCGGCAGAAAAACCGCCAGGCTGAGGAGGTAGGCGGTGATGGCCAGGTTAAGGTGCAGCGGCGGCACGGCCAGTGAGGTGGCAATGCTGGGCAGTGCCGTGACCATCACCGAGGAATCAAGGTTTTGCAGAAACAGGGGGCTCGCCACAATGGCGGGAATCAGTCGGTCGCGGCGTAGTAGCATGAGGCCATTTTAGGAAGGGCCACTCAAAATGCCGTCGCTGACGCTCAACCATCTGAAAATTCGAACCCGGTTCCTGCTGCTGCTGGTGCTGTTTCTGACAGGGTTCTTGCTTTATGGCGGCTGGTCGTTCCGCACGCTTGATTCGCTCAAGGTGAATGGACCTTTGTACCAACGGATTGTGCAGAGCAAGGACCTGATTGCTGATGTGCTGCCACCGCCTGAATACATCATAGAGTCGTACTTGGTGAGCCTGCAGCTGGTCAGTGCGAGTGGTAAGACAGAGCAGGATCGGCTGGTAGAACGGCTCAAAGCCCTGAAAAAAGACTACGACGACCGCCATGTCTATTGGTCACGGGAAACGCTTGAGCCCGAACTGGCTGAGCTGTTGCTCAAGTCTTCTTACGAGCCAGCCATGGCGTTCTACAGCCTGGCCTTCGACCAGCTGATTCCGGCCGTCCGGGCCGACAACCGGGAGGCCATCAGCGCCACCACCCTGCGCATCAACCAGGCTTACGATAACCACCGCACCGCCATTGACAAAGTGGTGGCCATGTCCATTCAGCGTGCTGCCCAGGACGAGGCCGGCGCCAAGGACAGCATTCGCTCCGCCATGACGTTGCTGCTGCTAATTTTGGTGGGCTCGGTGGGCGTTTGCCTGGGTGTAGCCTGGCTCATCACCCGCAGCATTCTGGGCCCATTGAATCAGGCAGTTAGTGTCGTCAAGACTTTTGCCGCCGGTGACCTGCGCACCCATTTCAATGCCGACGGCAGAGACGAGTTCGCTCAGCTGCTGCAGGCTTTGCGGGAGATGCAGGCCAAACTGGTCACACTGGTCTCTGGCGTGCGTGAAGGCTCAAACCAAGTGGCGGTGGCTTCGGCCGAAATTGCTCAGGGTAACCAAGATCTGAGCAACCGAACCGAATCACAGGCCAGCGCACTTCAGCAGACAGCGGCCTCCATGGAGGAGCTGGGCTCGGTCATGAACCAGAATGCCGACACGGCACACCAGGCCAGCATGCTGGCGCAGAAAGCCAGCAGCACAGCCATGCAGGGCGGCCAGGTGGTGGCACAGGTGGTGGACACCATGCGAGGCATCAATGAGGCATCGCGCAAGATCGCAGACATCATCAGCGTGATCGACGGTATTGCTTTCCAGACCAATATTCTGGCCCTCAACGCTGCGGTGGAGGCGGCCCGGGCGGGCGAGCAGGGCCGCGGTTTTGCCGTGGTGGCGAGCGAGGTGCGCAGCCTGGCCGGGCGCAGCGCCGAGGCGGCCCGGGAAATCAAGGCCCTGATCACCACCAGCGTCGAGCGCGTCGCCCAGGGCTCTCAGCTCGTTGACCGGGCGGGTAACACCATGACCGAGGTGGTAGCCAGCATCCAGCAGGTAACCGACCTGATTAGTGTGATCAGCTCGGCCAGCGCCGAGCAGACCGCAGGGGTTAACCAGATCACCGAGGCAGTTACCCATATGGACCAAGCGACCCAACAAAACGCCGCTCTGGTGGAGCAGATGGCTGCAGCGGCCCAGAGCCTCAGGTCCCTGTCCCAGGAGCTGGTGGGCAGGGTAGCCATGTTCGGCGTCGACAAGGCAGCAACAACTGCGAAGCGTGCGACAGCTCCTCTCGCACTACCGTCGGCAGGCGCGGTGCAGAAAGAAACAACCTGGGAATCTTTTTAGCCAGGCAGGGTTGTCAGTAAACGCTGGCTCGCCGCCAGACATTCAGTGGCCCAGGCCTGCGCTGGCGTGACGGCTTCACGCACCAAGTTGATCATCTCTACGCTCACCGGTAGATCTGGCGGCAATGCGGCAAACAGGCCCAAGAGGTCGATATCGCCCTCACCCGGCATGAGTCGCTCGCAACGGGCGGTGTGCAGCAACTGCTCTGTGGTGAAGTGGGTGCCTGCCTCGCCGTCACAGATCTGGGCGTAGTGCAGCAGACGGCGCGGGATGGCGCGGATGTCGTCCAGTGCGGTGTGGGAGCGGCCAAAGTGCAGGGCATCGACCAAAATGCCGGCGTTGGCCGGGCTGCCGGCGGCTTCGACCAGCGCCAAGGCACTGCGGGCATCGGGCACCGCCGTCCAGGGCATGAACTCCAGGTCGGCCGTCAGGCCAAAGGGCGCCATCTGCTCACACAACCGGGCATAGCTGGTGGCCAGTCGGGCCGGGTCGGTGTCGTCACCGGCGACCAGCACGGCGCGGGCGCCCAGTGCAGCGCCAGCCTCGAACAAGGGCAGGTACAGCCGGGGGTCAAAGCCTTCGCCGATGCGCACGATCTCCAGATCAAACACGCGCACGCCGGTATCACGGCAGGCGGCCAAGGTCTCACGCATCAGCGCTGCGTCACCGAGCAGGCGCTGATACGGCGTGCCAGCGGCGTTCGGCCATAGGCGCAGGCCAACAAAGTTGTAACCGGCGGCGGCGGCCACGCGCACCGCCTCGGGTGCGCCACAGCGGTGGGCCGTCAGGTAGGCCATCGAGTAAGCGCGAGCGCCAAGCGGCGGGGGTAGCGAGGCGAGACTGTCGTTCATGGCATTTAGATAGAGTGGATTTTTGCTATGAAAAAAGTAGCTATAGGGCTAAGGCCATCAAGGGCTAGGGGCCTATTTTGTTATAAATTACCCCGGCAGGCCAGCCCCGGAATCCCATGATAATCGCGATGGTGCTGTTTCGCCATCTGGCTCGTCTTTGGCGTAAAGGCAGGATAACCGCCACAGCGGCCCGAATTACCCGACACGCCCCAGCCACTACAAGGAGCCCTGCTTATGTCCGATTCACCGTTTGTACTGGCCGGCGTGATGGGCTGGCCGGTAGCGCACACCCGCTCCCCTGCCATACACAACCACTGGATCGCCAAGTACGGGCTCAAGGGCGCCTATGTTCAGCTGCCAGTTCAGCCGGAGCGGCTAGAGACGGCCATCCGCGGCCTGTCGGCGCTAGGCTTTGCGGGCTGCAACATCACCGTGCCGCACAAGGTCAGCGCCATGCGCTTCATGGACGAGCTGCACCCAGCCGCGCGACGGGTGGCGGCCATCAACACCATCGTGGTGCAGCCCGACGGACGCCTGCTGGGCATGAACAACGACGGCGCCGGCTACATCCAGAGCCTGCGCGATGCCGACGCCACCTGGCGCGGTGATGCCGGGCCGGCACTGGTGCTGGGTGCCGGCGGCGCAGCGCGGGCCATTGTGGTGGCCCTGCTGGACGAGGGTGTGCCTGAGCTACGCATCACCAATCGCACCCTGGAGCGGGCGCAGGAACTGGCCAACGACTTTGGCGACCGGGTCAAGGTGGTGCCCTGGGCCGAGCGCAACGAGGCTATGGCCGGCGTGAGCCTGCTGGTCAACACCACCACGCTGGGCATGCACGGCCAAGCACCTCTGGATGTCGCGTTGGACGCGCTGCCGCTGGAGGCCATGGTGTCGGATGCGATCTACATCCCGCTGGAAACGCCCCTGCTGACGCAAGCCCGGATGCGCGGCCACCGCACGGTCAATGGTTTAGGCATGCTACTCAATCAAGCCCGACCAGCGTTCCAATCGTGGTTTGGGGTGCTGCCCGAGGTCTCGCCAGAGCTGCGGGCGGCGGTACGGGCCACTTTTTAAAGACATCGTTCCCTTGAGCAGCCACTGTCTGCTTGACGCCATGCCATCTTGGCCTGCTGTGTCCTAGCCGCTCAGGATCGGCGCCATTTGCATACGAAATCTGGCGCAGTTCGGCAAACTGCGCCAATGCCGTCATGCCCTCCGACACTGCCCTGCTGAACAGCATTCAGGCGTACCAAAACGGATTGACGCTTGCCGAGCTGCTGACCGGGCACCCTGACATTGCCAGACGAACGGCACAACGGCTGATCGCAATGCTGATTTAAAGTGGCCAGGTGAATGCGCTGGGTGAAGGCCGGGCCCGACGCTATTTTTTTGCCGGCGCCCAATCTGGCACCGTCACATTCACCGACAAAGCCGATGCTTTCCCCAGCTTCATCCCTCTGTCTGCGGACAGCCAGGACATCCTCCTCTATATTTAACAGCCGCCAGAAGCACGCAGGCCGGTGGATTACCAGCGTGATTTTTTGGATACCTACCGGCCCAATGAGACCTGGCGGAGCCAGACCCCCTTCGCCTGGCCTGGCGTGACTTCATCAATCAGACCATCCGTGCGCTCATCTCGCAGCCGGAACTTGACCCACTCGCCAGCATTCAGAGAGCTGTGGCGCAGCGTATTCCCGAGCACGAACAACCCGCCGTGCAGGCACTGCTGGTGGATGAACTAAGGCGACTGCACGAGGGTGTTCTGGCGAGCTATGGATTGCGTCCGGCAGAGTACGCGGCGTGGTAGGCGATACATGGTTGACTGTTGCCGCGCCTGCACCAAAGACGCAGCCCTGGCAGTACGCGCCGCACGGGCTGCTCACCGCTTTCGTTGTTGATCGGCATGGGCATGCCGACTGCGGGTTTCAATTCACCGCATAAATTTGAAAAATATTTTTGAAGGCTTTGAGCGCTCACTTACGTTCTTACTTTCGAAGGCGGCTTTTCCAACGCGCTGATGAATCAGTAGCAATCAAAAGCAGTGGAGAAAACTGCCTCCAACCCATGGCGCAAACACAGACCCACGAAACCATCGTCCCAATGCAGACATTGGCTTTAGGCCAGCGGCTCGCGCGACGACTGGCTGAAGTCTGCGGCATTGCTCCCTGGCTTCTGTACGACTTCCGCTCGGAACGCCGGCACACCGTCTTCAACCAAGGCTTTAACCGCAAGGGCGTGATCACAGAGGACAAGACCACCGGCAAACTGGGTTTCCATGCGCTGGCTGCATGCCACGCCGCAATGAAAGACCGAACCTGAGCGACCAGGCCGCGTCTGCCCGTCAAGAATGCCGAGCTCGAGGGCAAAACAGTCGCTATGCTGGTTCACTGTTTATATGTCAAATATGGCTCTAGGCCCCGTGGTTATTGATGATGTAGCTATTGATTAAATAGCGTTTTGACTTTTATGCCGCGCATAGCTCCCATGAGCGCCGCAGGTATATTCAGTGCATGCCCCCTGAACCCGCCTCTGCCCTGCTGGCCGACCTGCCCCGCTCGCTAGGGGATGCGCTGCGCGCTGCCGCCGCCGTTGTGCCCGACCAGCCTTTCATCCGCATGGCCAGCGGCGAATGGACTTACGGCTGGCTCGATGCCGAGTCCGACCGGGTAGCAGCCGGCCTGCACGCGCTGGGCGTGCGCCAGGGCGACAACGTCAGCCTGCTGCTGCCCAACTGCATTACTTTTGCCGTGTTGTGGTTTGCGCTCGCCAAGCTGGGCGCAGTCACGGCGCCGGTCAACACCGCGTTTCGCGGCGCGGCCCTGCGCGACGCGATTGACCTGGTGCAGAGCCGCCTGGTCATCACGGACGCCTCTCTTTACGGTACGCTGGCCGAGGTGCTGCCGGCGCTACCGCGCATCAGCCAACTGGTGCTTGTAAGCGACGCCGGGCTGGCCGCCGGGCCGTCAACAACCAAGTCAAGCTGCCTCCCTTATGAGGTACTACGCCAGATCACGCCCAACAGCAGCACCCTGCCGCGCCCGGCAGTGGGCTTTGCCGACCTGTGCCTGCTGCTGTACACCTCGGGCACCACCGGCCGCTCCAAGGCGGCGATGATTCCGCACCGCTTTGTGCTGGGACACGCCCGGCTGGCGATAGCGGGGCTGGGCCTGCGGCCGGACGATGCGCTGTACTGTCCCTACCCGATGTACCACTTGGATGCGGCGGTGATGACCATCGCCCCGGCGCTGCTGCTGCGCGGCGTGGCGGCCATCGGCGAGCGGTTTAGCGTCTCACGTTACTGGGACGAGATGCGGGCCTTCAAGGCCACCGTGTTCGATTTCATGGGTGCCACCCTGACCATGCTGTGGAAGCAACCGCCCTCGCCGGGCGACCGCGAGCACGTGGCGCGGCTGGGCTGGGGCGTGCCGCTGCCGGGCTGGGCGCTAGATTTCGAGGCGCGCTTTGGCTGCCGGTTGGTGGAGCTCTACGGCTCCACCGAGGCTGGGGTGATGATCTACACCCCGCTGGATGAACCCCGGCGCGTGGGCAGCTGCGGCCGGGCGATCGGCCCGTTCGAGGTGGCCCTGCAAGACGAAGACGGGTTCACGCTGGGGCCAGACGCCACCGGCGAGTTGGTGATCCGCGCGCTGGAGCCAGGCCTGCTGATGGCAGGCTACTACGGCATGCCCGAAGCCAGTCTAGAGGCCTTTCGCAACCTGTGGTTTCACACCGGCGACCTGCTGCGCCAGGACGCCGACGGCTACCTGTACTTTGTGGGCCGGCGCAAGGACATGGTGCGCCGGCGCGGCGAGAACATCTCGGCCGCCGAGGTGGAACAGGTGATCGAGGCCCACCCCGCCGTATTAAGCTGCGCCGTGTACGGCGTGCCCAGCGAGCTGACCGAAGAAGAGGTGATGGCCTGCGTGGTGCTGCGCCCCGGGGAGCGGCCCGACGCCCCCGCGCTGAGCGCCTGGTGCGCAGCACGCATGGCCCGCTTTATGGTGCCGCGCTACCTGCGTTTTGCCGAGGGGCTGCCCAAGACCCCCACCGACAAGGTGGAAAAATTTCGTCTGCAGCAGGACGGCATCACCGCCGACACTTACGATGGTTCTCCGCCTGCGCGGGGATGACAGGCACCCACCCAACCGAGTACCCCCCATGACATTTGCCCAACTGAGTACCGAAGGCCGCGTGAGCTTGGTCACCCTGAACCGTCCCGAGCGCCTGAACGCCATCAGCGGCGACCTGCTGGTGGACCTGCACGCCGCACTGGTGCAGGCGCAGGCCGACCCAGCCACCGGCGCTATTGTGCTGACCGGCGCCGGCCGCGCCTTTTGCGCCGGCGACGACCTAAAGGAGTTTGAGCAACAGTCCGAAAGCCCGGCGGCCATTGCGCTGCACTGCGAGCGCATCCAGCAGATCACCCGCGACATCATGTTCGGGCCAAAACTGGTGGTGGGCGCAGTACACGGCTACGCGGTAGGCGGCGGCTTTGAGTGGGTGCTCAACTGCGACCTGGTGGTGGCCGCCGACAGCCTGGTGTGTTTTTTCCCCGAGATGGCGCTGGGGCATTTTGTGACCGGCGGCGTGACCCACCTGCTGCCGCAGACCCTGGGCCACCAGCGCACTATGGAGCTGATTGTGCTGGGCGAACGCCATGGCGCTCAGGCGCTCAAAGACCTGGGCCTGGTCAACCGCGTGGTGCCCTTGCACGACATGCTAACCACCGCGCTGACGTTGGCCGCACAAGTGGCCAGCCGCTCGGCGGGGGCCACCAGCCGCCTCAAGAGACTGCTGACCAGCCAGCTGCAAACCCAGCTGGCCAGCGCGCTGGAGTTGGAACGCGAGGCCGCCATGGCCTGCTTTGCCGACCCCGACACCGCGCAACGGATTGCAGACTTTGCCGCAGGGCGGCTATGAGTTGGGTCCGGGTACCCTTTGACGCCCCGGTGTCAAACCAATCGTGCAGCCTCGGCCTCCAGCCAAGCCAGCAGCGTTTTTGGCGTGTCCTTGCTGGTACGGGTGTGGGGGTAAACATGCGCAGCGCGCTGCTTGCGATCAAACCAAACGCTTTCCTCTTCGCGCTGCCCAGGACGCACAGCGGCCAGCCAGATGGCCGTGTCCGTACCTGACTTTTCATCTCGCAGCACGGTCTTAAGCACCTCGCGAAAACGCGGTAGCGCGGTCTTGACACCGTCGGTGTCGGCCCAGCCCGGGTGCATCACATAGAAATTGAACCCGCGCTGAACGTAGCTGTCGCGCCAATGCTGATTGAGCACCATTTGGGCACGCTTATGCCAACCATAGGCCAGTGTCCCGTTGTATTTTTTGGGGTCAAGGGTGTTGAGCGCTCGGGTACTGAGAGCCACGTTGTAGCCGCCACCTGAGGTCATGTTGATCACCAGCGGGCGGGTCATGTTGAAGGCTTCTCCACGGATCAGCCCTTCGGTGAGCACGTAGTGGCTCAGGAGGTTGGTGGTGAAGGTTTGCTCGCGTCCTTCGGACGTGATCTGGTGTGCATGACTGAGCAGACCGACATTGTTGACCAGCACGTCGATCTTGCGCCCTTGCCCGACCAAGTCATTGACCAGACGCTGGGTATCGGCCTGCAACGAAAAATCGCATACAGCAGTCTCAATTCGGTCCGCTCCTATGGCCCGGGCATAGGCAACGACCTGATCGAGTTTGGACTGATTTCTGGCGACGGCAATGACTGTGGCACCCAGCCGGGCCGCCTCCAATGCCATGAACCGCCCGAGTCCACCGGAGGCACCTGTCACCAGCCAGGTCTGGCCGGCGAAGTCCGGTTTCGGATCTCGCCAAAGTAAGGCACGCGTGCGGTAACCGATCTGGGTGTAGCTCGGCGTGAAACGGCCATAAAAGACCATAATTTGTCGGAGTTGCTGCAGGTTCATTTTTTTGGACTTTCAAAGTTTACCGAGCCACTGTGGCCGACATTGTGTCGTGTTGGTACCACCCGCCCGGCGGCGCTGTGGACCATAATTCGATTGCGTCTGCAATCAGATCTCCACCGGGCTATCCCTTCCCTCATCATCAGGAATCCGCCATGTACATCGAAGGAGATTTCAATCCCCCGTGGTTCAACCCGGCTATGCCATCTCGGGAACGCTCGGTACTTGGCCCACTGCTTGACCATTGGGCGGCAACCACGCCCGAGCGAGTTTTTGCAGTGTTCGAGGATGGTGAGCAGTGGACCTGGTCGCAAACCCGGGCCAAGGTACTGGCCACCGCACAAGCCCTGCGACAACTCTGTATCAAACAAGGTGATTCGGTCGGTGCTTGGCTGCCCAACGGTAAGACCATGGTGCTGGTCTGGTTTGCGGCCAACTATCTGGGCGCCCGCTACTGTCCGATCAACACGTCTTTCCGTGGCAACCTGCTGGCGCACGTGATCAGCAACGCGGGGGCGAAGGTGCTGGTTTGCCATGCCGGCCTGATGGACCGCTTGCATGACGTGGACCTGGCACAGATCCAGACCATCATCGTGTCGGGCGACTACAGTGGCCCTGTCCCCGGCGGCCGCACCCTGCTTCCGCCATCCGCCTTGGACGGCGATGCCCAAGCGCTGGGCCCAGTACCCGAAGTGCAGCCCTGGGACATCTACGGCATCATCTACACCTCGGGCACCACGGGCCCCTCCAAGGGCGTGCTCGCGTCCTACCTGCAGTTGTACGCTTCGGGGGTGCTGTCTTATGGCTACATGGGGCCGGACGACCGGATCCTGGTCAATCTGCCCATGTTCCATGTCGGCGGGACGAATTCGATCTTCACGGCATTGGTTCGTGGCGCCTCCTTCTACCTTGTGGACAGTTTCGACAGCCGAAATTTCTGGGCGCAGATCAAAAAGTACCGTTGCACCACCACGTCCGGCCTGATCGGCGCGATGACCGAATTTCTTGCCAAGGCACCGCCGACTGACGGCGAGAAGGATAACCCTCTCTCGATCGTGACGCTGGGCCCGGTAACACCGCAAACTGTCGAGCTGGCGGAGCGGTACGGCTTCAGCTACCTGACTGGCTTCAACATGACCGAAGTCTCGGTGCCCCTGGTGGCAGAGCTCAACACGCGTGCCTTCGGCAGTTGCGGTAAGCCACGCGCCGGTATCCAATGCCGTCTGGTCGATGAGAACGATATCGAGGTACCTGTCGGCCAACTGGGCGAACTGATTTTGCGCTCCGACTTGCCATGGGCCATGACCACCGGCTACAACGGCATGCCCGAAGCGACCGCCAAGGCTTGGCGCAATGGTTGGTTCCACACCGGCGATGTCTTCCGC
Organism: Rhodoferax sp.; assembly: GCA_040400795.1. Lineage (GTDB taxonomy): Bacteria > Pseudomonadota > Gammaproteobacteria > Burkholderiales > Burkholderiaceae_C > Rhodoferax. The sequence goes on along the minus strand of JBBAPO010000021.1, from coordinate 51,146 downwards.
AAGGACGCGCAGGACAACTATTTTTACGTCGATCGCGCCAAGGATGCGATCAGGCGTCGCGGCGAAAACATCTCGTCCCTGGAGGTCGAGCGCGAAGTGCTGGCACACCCTGCGGTGCAGGAAGCGGGGGCCATCCCTGCCCCCAACCCGGGGGGTGAAGATGATGTGATGGTTGTGGTGGCACCGAAGCCTGGTGTCCTTATTGACCCTGCGGAGCTGCTGCAGTTCCTGATTCCGCGCATGGCACACTTCATGGTGCCGCGCTATGTGCGCATTGTGACGTCGCTGCCAAAAACACCGACCAACAAGATCCAGAAAGCGGAGTTGCGCAAGGAGGGCATTACCGCAGATACCTGGGACCGTGACGCCGCCGGCATCGTGGTCAAGCGCGAGCGGCTGCGCAGCTGACATACCAAGACGCACGCGGCGCCGACTCACCCCGCCAGTTGCTTTTCCAACGACTTGAGGTCGAAGTAGTCCCGCCATGCGATGATCTTGTCGCCCTGGAACTCCACCACCCCAGCGTAGGGAATGCTGATTTGACGCCCATTTTTGGTGTAGTTCTCAGTACCCTCCACAAACAACATATTGTCTTTTTCGATCATGAGCGTCTGGTCGTAGTGGGGGTTGCTCATACCGGCGCCGAACTTGGCCATGAACTCCAGCATGGCGGCTTTACCTTTGACCGGTCGCATAGAGCGGTTCGGATACCAAACAATGTCATCATGGTAGGGCGCCGCCATGCCCTCCACATCACCACGGCCCCAGGCGTCCAGGGAATCTTTATATATCTGGCTCTTGGTTTTCATGCGCTGTCTCCTGTTGATTGTGGGGTTGAATGATCAGTCAGCCGGGCCCGCAAGAAGGCTCTCGACCAGTGAACGGTTGATCTCGAGCACCATCCTGCGGCGCAACTGGAGCGTCGGGGTCATCTCGGCGTCATGCACCGTGATGTCCGTCTCGAGTAGGGCGAAGCGACCAACGCTGGCATGCGGGCCAATCTCGCGGTTGACCCGGTCGATGTCTTGCTGAATCAAGGCTAGCACCTCGGCAGCTCTGGTCAAGTTGGCAAAGCCGGTGACCACCAGTTTCCGTTCACGCACATAACGGGCCACGGTCTCCTGCTCGATCAGCAGCAGGCACACCAGTTGGGGCTGTCCATTGCCAAGAACAATGGCATCGGCAATGTAGGGGCTGAGCTTGAGACGTGATTCGATGTCCGCCGGCGACACTCGGACCCCGGACGGCAACTCAATGGCGTCAGCGATGCGATCGGTGACATGCAAGTTACCTTCTGCATCGAGCCGGCCGTGGTCGCCTGTGGGCAGCCACCCGTCGGTCAAGTTGCCCGCTTGTTCCTGGGCCGGTTGCAGGTAGCCCCAGAAAACATGCGGGCCGCGCACCAGGATTTCACCTTGGGTCGCAAGCCGGATCTCTGTGCCTGGCAATGCCTTGCCAACCGCGCCCGATGGGCCTTCACCCGGGCGACTGATGGTGGCCACGCCGCTGCATTCGGTCTGGCCATAGGCTTCTACCATGGTGAGGCCCAGGGCCTCAAACCAGCTGCTCAGCGCCGGCGACATAGGCGCTGCGCTGGACACCAAAAGGCGCGCGCGCCGCAAGCCGATCAGGGTGCGTACCCGATTGAGAACAAATTGGCGGGCTAATGCATACTGCAGCTTCAACCCAAACGGTACTGCCTGGCCAGATTGTCGGCAAGCCACCACGCGATTTCCCAGTTCTATCGCTGTGGCGTAAGCCCATCTCTCCATAGGCGTGCCTTCTGCGACACCCATGGATACAGTTGCATAGAGTTTTTCCCAGACCCTGGGCACCGCCATCACAATGTGCGGCGATATCTCGCGCAAATTGTCGAGTAGCGTGGGAAGGCCTTTGCCGAGGTGCACGACGATGTCGTGATCCAGCGCACGGTAGAGGGAAAAGTAACGTTCAAGGACGGCACCCATAGACAGGAAGCCAAGCTGATCGTCACCAGGCTGGCTGGGACACAGCTGCCCCAGTGCCTGCATCTGGAACATCAGGTTACTGTGCGTGAGCAAAACCCCTTTGGGGACGCCTGTCCGGCCAGAGGTGTAAACGATGGTGGCAACGTCTTCGGGGCGAGCCATACCCACCTCGGTCTCCCAGCGCTGAGGATGCTCGCCATGAAAAACGCGGCCCGCTTGCAGCACTGTCTCGAAGTCGGTGACCAGAGGGTGCGCCAGGGCATGCAAACCACTGCCATCAAAAAAGAAGATTTTCTCGATCCCGGGCATCTCGCCCAGCACGGCCAAGGCCTTCTCCAGTTGGGCCTGATCCTGAACGAAGAGCCAGCGCGCCGCGCTGTCTTGGACCACCTGCGCCAGATGGCCAGCCGAATCGGTGTGGTGCAGCCCAACCGACTGGATGCCCACGCCCATCGCTCCGAATTCGATTTGACACCACTCAGGGCGGACGTCGGACAGCACGACGGCCCGGTCACCGCGTCGGCCCCCCATGGCCAGCAAGCCCAAGCCAAGCGCTCGCACCGCCTCGGCGTAATCGGCCCAGGTGATGTCATTCCAGAGGCCTAAGTGGTTCCACCGCAAAGCCACGCCAGCCTTGCGCTGAGCTGCAACGCGCCAGAACCGAGCGGCTAATGTGTCTGCTGTGGTCACCATTGTTTCTTTCGGTTTCGACGGTTGCCCGTGGACGCCAGCGCACCATCCTGCGCAATACCAAGATAAAACTCACGGATGGTCGGGTTGTTGCGCAACGCTTGGGCACTGTCCTCCAAGACAACGCGGCCAACCTCCATGATGTACCCGCGATCAGCCACATCCAGCGCCACGCTGGCATTCTGTTCCACCAGCAAAATGGTCATGCCGTCATCCCGCAAGCGCCGAATGATGGTGAAGATTTCTTTGACCAGCAGCGGTGATAGCCCCAAGGATGGCTCGTCCATGAGCATCACCCGCGGCCGGGCCATGAGGGCACGGCCAATGGCCAGCATCTGCTGTTGCCCACCAGACAGCAGCCCAGCACGTTGCTGCTGTCGTTCCCGCAGAATAGGAAAATACGTAAAGATACGCGCCATGTCGGCTTGGATGACGGCGTGGTCCTTGCGCAGATAAGCGCCAAGCACCAGGTTCTCATGCACTGTCCGCATGCGAAAGATCTCCCGGCCCTCTGGCACATGGCTCAAGCCCAAGCTCACCAGTTTGTCGGGCTCGATGCCTGCGAGATCGCGACCTTCCAGACTCACACTGCCCTGACGAGGCTCAACGATCCCGCTAATAGCCTTGAGCACTGTCGTCTTACCGGCGCCATTGGCACCCAGCAATGCAACGATTTGGCCCTGCTCCACTTTCAACGACACCCCTCGTAAGGCCTGAACAGCGCCATAAGCGGCTTCAATGTTGTTGACTTCAAGCAGGGCCATCGCGTGTGTCTCCCGCTCAATTGCCAAGGTAGGCGCTGATCACGGCCGGATCACGCTGCACCTGCGCGGCCGTGCCAATCGCCAACAGTTTGCCGTAATTCAAGGCCAGAACACGGTCGGACACAGCAGACACCAGGCGCATGTCGTGTTCGACCATCAGGATAGTGACCCCGAGTACATCGCGTATGTCGCGAATCCAGGAACCAATGTTGTCAGTCTCCTCAACATTCAAGCCCGAGGATGGCTCATCAAGCAGCAATAACTTGGGCGAGACCGCTAAGGCACGGCCGAGCTCCACCATCTTGCGCAAACCGTACGGCAGGCTGCCCACCGTGCTGTCGCGGTAAGCATCAAGGCCGAGAAAATCGATGATCTTCTCGACATTTTTGCGTGACTCGATTTCACGTTGCGTAAAAGAAGGCAGGCGCAGGATTTCGCTCAACAAGCTGGTCCCCACGTGAACATGACACCCAACGAGGATGTTCTGCATGACGTTGGCGTTGTCGAAGAGCTCGATGTTCTGGAACGTTCGTGCAATGCCCAGGCTGGCCACCTGATTGGCAGCAACACGGGTGATGTCACGCCCTTCAAAATGGATGCTGCCAGCGGTAGGGTCGTTGATACGGCTGACCAAATTAAAAATGGTGGTTTTCCCGGCGCCGTTGGGTCCGATGATGGTGAAAATACTGCCCTTTTCGACCTCAAAGGAGACACCGTCGACTGCCTTGATGCCACCAAAATGAACGGCAAGATCCTTGACCTGGAAGAGGCTCATGATAGGGGTCTCAATGCTTGATCAGGTCGCTGGAGGCAATCTTGTTACGCTTGAACATGCCCCGCCGGTAGAACGGGAACAGTGAGACGTAGGTCTTCAGGCGGACCCAGTAACCATTGAGTCCGCGGGGCTCGAAAAGCACAAACAGGATCACCAAGACTCCGAAGCTCACAGACTCTAATACAGGTAACTCAGCGATCCTAGTAGGTAAATAATTCTTGATGCCCACAATGATCTGCGGCAGCACGATGAAGAACATGGCACCAAATACAGCGCCATGCAGGGAGCCCAGGCCACCAATGATGATCATCATGAGAAACTCGACCGACACCATAATGCCGAATTGTTCGGGACTGATGTAAGACAGCTTGTGCGCATACAGTGCACCGGCCAGACCGGTCGCCACCGCCGAAATGGCAAACGCGGTGGTTTTGAACTTTGCCAGGTTGATGCCCATGCTCTCGGCAGCTACATCGCTGTCTCGCAATGCGCTCAAAGCGCGACCGGTACGCGATCGCAACACGTTGATAACAACCAGCATCACCAGCCAGAAGACGACGCATGACAGGTAATACATGTGGACCGGGCCGGACAGCTTTAATCCGAAAATGACCGGGTCATTGACGGTCATGCCACGATTCCCTCGCGTAACGCTGCTCCAGCGCACAATCACTTCTTCAACGATGAAAGCGAAGGACAAGGTTGCCATGGCCAGGTAAACCCCCTTCACACGCAGAGCCGGCAAACCAATGATGATGCCAACAACACCAGACAAAGCACCGGCCGCCACAAAGGCCGGCAAAAAAGCCATGCCACGGGACTGCAACACCGCGGCGGTATAGGCCCCTACCGCGAAAAAAGCGGCATGGCCCAGTGATATCTGGCCGGTGTAGCCCACCAACAGCATCATGCCCACAGCCACGATGCCATAAATGAAAACGAAAGTGGCTTGGCTCAGGATGTAGCCATCAGCCGCCAGGGGCAACAACAGCAGGCCAGCAAAAAGAGCCAGGTATTGCCACAAAGTGAAACGATCCGGAAACAACCGCAGATCATCCCGGTAAGAGGTTCGTTTAGGGAAATACATGGTGGAGCTGGCCTATACGCGACGTTTGGACTGAATGCCGAACAAGCCCTGGGGGCGCACCATGAGCACCAACAAAAGCAGGATATAAGCAGCCACATTGTTAATACCCTCTGGGAGGTAGAGCACCGCCATCGATTCGACGACGCCGATGATCACCCCACCCACGATCGCCCCTGGAATGCTGCCGAAACCACCGAGCACGGCCGCTGGAAAAGCCTTCAGCCCGACATAGCCCATATTGACCTGGACAAAAGCAATCGGCGCCAACATGATGCCAGCCACACCGGCCGTGGCCGCACCAAGTGCCCAGATGAGAGAGTGAACCTTTTGCACCGGGATACCGACGTAGTAGGCCGCCAATTGGTTTTCCGACGTCGCTTGCATCGCGATTCCGATACGGCTATAGCGAAAGAAGGCATACAAGGCGGCCACCAGCAGGATGGTGAGCACAATGATCGCCACATGTTCCTGACTCAGCACCACCTCGCCGACACGAACCACGCGGTTGTAGAACGGCGTCTGCAGGGCAAAAGTCTCGGGGCCCCAAATCACACTGGCAAAAGCACGCAACAGGATCGACAGGCCCAAGGTCACCACAATCACCGCCAGAATGCCCTGTCCAGCCAGTGGACGCAACAAAAAGCGGTTAAGGAGCATGCCAAACACGGTCATGCAAGCAATTGCCAGTAATAAGCCGATCCAATAAGGCAACTTGAGGATCTCGATGAAGGTCAATCCAAGAAATGCACCCACCATCATGACTTCACCGTGGGCGAAGTTCACGATGTCAGTGGCCTTGTAAATTAGGACAAAGCCCAGTGCCACCAAGGCGTAGACGCAACCGACCGCGATTCCACTGACAAGTTGTTGCAGGAATTCGTTCATCAGGTTCGCTGAAAAAAATGGGTCAGAAGACCGGGCATGATCCCTCCCGCCATGCCCGGCAGACGGTCACTGGACAGGTTGCAGTTCGCCACCTTCGGGAACCCAGCGGCCACCCTCTACCTTGTAGAGCAGTGCGCCGCGCATGCCTTTGTGATCCTTGTCGCTGAAATTAACCGAGGGGCCGCCAAAAAGAGTTTTATAGCCCTTGATGGATTCAACGCCCTTGACCAGCGAGTCCACCGTCAGGTTCGGGCCGGCACGGCGCAGGCCTTCAGCGGCCAGGTGCACGATGGCGTAGCCATAGGCGCCATACAAAGAACCGGGCTGGTTGTACTTGGCCTGGTATTTCTTCAGCCACTCCTTGACCGCTGGCGACGAGCGATCGGGATCCGGGTTAGGAATAACGACCGCCGCATGCACACCTTCCATGGCCTCCTTGCCCAGGCGCAGCGTAGACTCATCGTAGGTGTTGGAAGATGCAAGGATCGGTATATTCCAGTTGCGGCGACGCACCTCCTGGACAATGCCGGCGGCGGGCGCAGGCACTGTGCCCAGCAGCAACATATCGCAGTTGCCTCGCTGCATACGGGCGACCTGAGCGCTGAAATCAGTTGTGCCGCGCTTGTAGCCAACCTCCTCAATCACCTGGAGCTTAGCGGCCTTCAGGGCGCGGTCCACACCCTCCTTCACATCGGCGCCAAAACCATCATCCTGGTAGATGAAGCAGAAGCGTTTTTTGCCCTGATCAGCGAAGTGCTTGACAGCTGGGGCCATGGTGTCGCCGTTGGTTGGAAAGAATGCGAAGCTGATTTTCTCCAAGGGCTCAGTGAACATCGGGCTACCTGCCCAGGCAAACAGGTTGGGCACGCCAGACTTGATCAGCATCGGGTAGGTGGCTTCAGCGGGGGCATTGCCAGTGGCCATGATAAGCGCAAAAATACCGTCTTTGTCAATCATCTTCTGGGTGACCAGAACCGCTTTTTTGGGGTCATAGCCAGAATCTTCCCAAATAATGCGCAATTTGCGGCCATGAATGCCGCCGGCCGCATTGATCTCTTCCTCTGCCATCTTGCCGGCGTTGACGCCGGCTCGCCCCAGTTCGGCGATTGGCCCGGACAGGTCAATGTGACTGCCGAGCAGAATTTCATCTTTGGTAACGCCGCGTACTTGCGCGCTGGTGTTCGCCGCCACAAGCGTGGCCGCAACGGCAATGGCGACGAGAGAAGTCTTCTTAAAGCCCATGGTGTCTCCTGTTGGTTGTATGGGTTGGCTTGCTAACACTTACGATAACGCGGCTCTTTGCGGCCTGTCAAATCAAGTATAGTTAGTTTGACTAAGAAAGTAAAAAAATTCGATGTCGCGCACTTGTCAGTTCCCAATCGCGACGACAAGCCCCTCAGAGGAGACTGCATGACAGAACTGATCACCCCACTGCTGCCGGTGTTCGCCAACAGCGCAATCTTCATTGCCGGGTTTTTCGTAGTCACACTGTGGCTGATCAGTTTGGCGATGCGCGACTCAAGCATCGTCGACATCTTCTGGGGACTGGGTAGCGCTGCTGTGGCCTGGGTGGCTTGGCTCACGGTGGGCGGTGGCGGCACCCGTGCGACGCTGGTGCTTTTGGTGGCGACCGTTTGGGGCGTGCGTCTTGGCCTGTATATCGGCATCCGCAATTGGGGCGCTGAGGACCGCCGTTATGCGCGCTTGCGTCAACACGTGACAGGCCAGGGCCGAAACTACGCTTTGTACAGCCTGCGATCTGTGTTTGGCCTGCAGGGACTGCTCATGTTTTTGTGCACCATGCCTGTGGTGGTCGCGATTTCCATGCCGTCGTCCGGCCCACCTGGCCCACTAGTCTGGATCGGCTTTGGGCTGTCGGCTACCGGTCTCACCGTGGAGGCTCTGGCCGATTGGCAAATGGCTCGCTTCCGGCGGCAAAGGCGATCGCCAGGCGAGGTCATGGACAGAGGCCTGTGGCGTTATTCGCGCCACCCCAACTACTTTGGTGAAATGTTGGTGCAATGGGGTTTGTATCTAATGGCTTGCGACACCGGGCTGATAGGCATGCTGACCATCTTTGCCCCGGCACTGTTGAGCGCCATGATCATCGGGCCCCTAGGCGCCAACCTGCTGGAGCGCCGTTTGGGCAAGAAAAACCCTGGCTATCAAGACTACGTCTGGCGGACCAGCGCATTCATTCCTTGGCCTCCCCGTCAACACTGACATTCGCTTCGATCACTGGAGATGCTATGAGCACCGACATCCTGACTAACCTGCAAGACGGCATTCTGACCGTGACACTCAACCGTCCGGCTTCGATGAATGGTCTCACGATCTCAATGACGCGGGAACTCAACGACCGCCTGCGCGAAGCCGCTGCAGCACCTGACGTGCGTGTGGTCGTTCTGACCGGTGCGGGCAAGGCCTTCTGCGCAGGTGGCGACATCAAGGAGTTCGAAGCGATCGACCGAAATGATCCGCAGTGGGTGAAATGGAAAGATGATCCGATTTGGAATGACATCGACAACTCAGGCGAGCGCACCCGCCGCGCCAGCGAAGGTCCGCTACTGCTACACGGCATGCCCAAGCCGACGATCGCCATGGTCCGCGGCGCCTGCGTCGGCGCCGCCACCGCACTGGCGGCAGCCTGCGACTTTCGCATCGTGTCTGACACCGCGTTTTTCTCCACAGCGTTCGCACGCATCGGGATTTCGGGCGAGTTGGGCGCCAGCTATTACCTCAGCAAATTGGTCGGCGTTGCCAAGGCACGTGAACTGTTCTTCTTCGCTGACCGCGTCCCCGCGGCAGAGGCATTAAGGATCGGGCTGGTCAACAAAGTAGTCGCGGATGCCGAGCTCAGCGACGAGGTAACCACCTTCGCCCGACGCCTGGCGGACGGCCCGCCGTTAGCCTACCGATTCATCAAGGCCAACCTCAATGCCGCGGAAACTCACACTGCCGAAGAGATCGTGGCAATGGAGGCCTTGAACCAGGTTCGAGTTCTGCGCAGCGACGATGCCAAAGAGGCGATCTCAGCGTTCTTCGAAAAACGGACGCCCAAATTCACTGGTCATTGAGCGGCTTGCCCGGCCCTTATGTGCCGGGCAAGTACCGATCAAGCAGACGTCACTGCGCGCAATCCCTGCACCAGCCTGTCAAGATCAGCCTCAGAGGTGTAGATCGCCGGTGACACCCGGATGCACTGGCCCTTGGCCACCCCAGCGCGTCGCACCGTAAAAACACCGAACTGGTCGCGCAATTGCGCCACGATGGCGTTGTTGTCGGCGGCAGTACCCTTGCCGGCCAGGCGGAACGAGGTGATGCCAGCGGCCATGCCCGGCTCGTCGGGCGTCAAGATCTCCAAGCCCTTGAGATCACGCACGCGGCTGACCCAGTAATCGCGCAGGTGGCGCAGGCGCAGCGCCTTGGCGCGGGGCCCGATCTGCTGGTGCAATGCCAGCGCACCTGGCAGCGCTAACACCGAGGCAAAGTTGTAGGTGCCAGTGTGTACCCGCGATCGGATGTCGGTAGGCGCCCAGTCCTCATCACCCATGGCACGGTCGATATCGGCCAGCCGCGACTTGGCCACATACATGAAACCGATACCCAGCGGCGCGCCAATCCATTTGTGCAGGTTAAAGCCAATGAAGTCCACGCCCAGGTCTTGCACTTTGAAGTCGATCTGGCCCCAGGAGTGGGCAGCGTCCAGCACCACATCCACGCCACGGATGCGGGCCAGAGCAGCAATCTCGGCCACTGGCATGACCAGGCCGGTGCGGTGGCTGACGTGGGTCACCAGCAGCAGAGCTGCCTTGGGGTGATCAGCCAACACCTTTTGGTAGGTCTGGAGCACCGCCGCGCGGCTGGCCGGCTCAGGGATGCTGAACTTGACGACATTCACACCACGGCGCTCCTTGAGCCAGTTCATGGCGTACTGCATCGAGTCGTAATCCAGGTCGGAATACAGCACAGTATCACCCGGCTGCAGCTTGTTGTAGCCGCCAATCAGCAGTTGCAGTGCTTCGGTGGCGCCACGTGTAAGAGCTACCTCTGCAGGCGCGGCGCCCACTGCGGCAGCCACGGCCAGCCGGGCTGCTTCAGCATCACGGCCAAACTGGGTGCGCGCATAAAACGAGTTTTCCCGGTTGACCATGTCGGTCTTGGCCAGGTAATCCAAACGTACCGACTCGGCCATGATGCCCCAGTAACCGTTCTCCAGGTTGACGATGCTGGGCGAAACGGCGTAAAGCTTGCGCACTGCGTCCCAGTAGGTGACGTCAGTCGCCATGGTGCTGCTGTTCAATGTGGGCAGCACGGCTGCACCGGTCTGGGCTTGGGCGGATGCGCCGGTGATGGTGGCGGAAGCGGCGGCAAGGCCGAGGACAAAACTGCGGCGGTTGGTTTCGATCATTGGAGGGCTCCAGAAGTTAGGATCAAATTAAGTTACCGCCAGCGTGTGACCCCGGTATGTCATACCGGCAATGGGCTGGAACGGTTCAACTTAATTTAGCGAACTGGGCGCCACCGGCATCTGTCCGCATTTTTCGGCCATCGCCATGAAGTGCGCCAGTGGCGGCGTGGCCAGTCCGACCACCTTGGCCTCATCATCCCAGCGGCGCAGCATCACTGCCGCCGCCGCATGCTCGCTGGATTCAAACTCAAGGGCCTGCGCCTCTGACATCGGTCCGCCCTGCAAGGCAAGGCTGCGTTGCGACACCGGTGACAGCAGATCGTAGTACGCGGGCTCGCGCAGGCACAGAAAGCGCTTGGCCTGGACATGCAGGGCAATGGGCTGGCAGACCGCCTGGCTAAACCATTTAGCCAGGTATTTGGCGCCTAGATTTTCATGAACGTCATCAACCCCCGCCAGCAGCGCGCCACGCGCATCGCGGTGCAGCAGGTGCCCGATATCATGCAGCAGGGCGGCAACAACCAGTTCATCACCGGCGCCGGCTTGTTGCGCCAGCAGGGCGCATTGCAGGGCGTGTTCCATCTGGTTGACATGTTCGCCATAGCGTAGCGTGCCACTGGCATCAAACATGAGGGCGATGGTCTTCAAAGGATTTTGCAAAGCAGGCATGGGGGTATCCGGTTAAGGTTGGGCAACTGCGGCCGCTGGTTAGAACGCACGCTGGCCGCCGTAAAGGGTCTGCAACACCGAGGGCATGCCAGCGCGGTTCATGCGCACCCGCAGCAGGTCGGCACGCTGGCCAACGGCCACTTGGCCACGATCCTGCAGACCAATCGCACGCGCCGGATTGCATGTCACCGTACGGACGGCCTTGGGCAACGACCAGCCGTCCAACTCGGCCAGCATGAAGGTTGCCAGCAGCAGGCTGCTGGGCACGTAGTCCGACGAAAAAATGTCAAGCAGGTCGGCCTGCGCCAGTTCGGCGGCCGCGACATTACCGGAGTGAGAACCACCCTTGACCATGTTCGGTCCGCCCATGATGATGGCCATGCCGTGCTGGCGCGCCGCCTGCGCAGCAGCGACGGTGGTGGGGAATTCCGACATGGTCACGCCTTCACCCACAGCCGCTTCCACGTCGGTGACCAGCGTATCGTCATGGCTAGCCAGCGGCAGCTGAAGGGCTAGACTGGCCTCGACAATCGCAGCCCGGTGCGGGATGGCGAACGCCTTCTGGTCGGCACGGCGCTGTGCGATGACCGCATCAAACTCGGCGTCGCTGAAACGCTGGTTTCGTTCGGCATAGCGTCGAAAGCTAACGAGATCGCGCCACTGGCGTTGGCCGGGCGTGTGGTCCATGACACTGACCAGGCGGAGCAAGGGGTCGTGGGCATACTGCTGGAACACCGACAGGATGTCGGGCGCTGACAGCTCGCAACGCAAGTGCAGCAGGTGCTCGATGCGCATCAGGCCCTCGTCGCGGCACTGGTGCATGGCGGCGATGGCCGTGTGCTGGGTCTGGGCCCGGGCTCCACCCTGGTCCATGTCGCCAATCACGACCGAGTCCAGTACGGTTGTGATGCCGGCCGCAGCGCACTGCGCGTCATGAACCGTCATGGCCGAATGGGCATTCCAGAGCACGCCGGGGCGTGGCACCAGGTGCTTTTCCAGATTGTCGGTATGGAGTTCGACCAGGCCCGGCATCAGCCAGTCACCGGCCCAGTCCTGCGCATCGGGCAGGCCGGTGTCGCCGCAGTCGACGCGGCGGATCACGCCATCTTCGATCAGCACGGTGCCGATAAAACATTCTTCGGTGGCCACAATGGTGGCATTGCGGATGATCAGTGTGGTCATGGTGTTGTGGATGTGGGTTATTTGGCGTTTTCAGGGGCAGGGGTTCAGGTCAGGGCCCGGTGCTGCCCTATGTCAAGGCAGCTGGTGGCAACCTGCGCGCGCACCTCTTCATCATGAAAAATCCCAATGATGGCGCTGCCTTGCTGGCGGGCAGCACAGATCAGCGCCACCACGGCGCGCCGGTTGGCGGCGTCCAGCGAGGCGGTTGGCTCGTCGAGCAGCAGAACCGCCGGCTCGGTGATCATGCCGTGAGCAATGTTGACGCGCTGCTGCTCACCACCTGAAAACGTGGCTGGCGGCAGCGCCCACAGGGCCTCTTGCAAGTTCAGGCGCTGCAGCCATTCGGCGGCACGTTCGCGCGCCTGAGACACCGGCACACCCAAACGCCGCAATGGGTCGGCGACGATGTCCAGTGTGCTGACCCGCGGGATCACACGCAGGAACTGGGACACGTAGCCCAGGGTGTGCCGCCGCACCGCAAGCACATCGCGCGGTTCGGCGCCAGACAGGGCGACCCATTCACCGTGATGGTGTACTCGCACCTCGCCGCTGGTGGCCGCGTAGTTACCGTACAGACAGCGCAGCAACGAGCTCTTACCCGCGCCAGACTGGCCGGTCAAGGCCAGACATTCGCCGGGACGTACGCTGAGGTTAATCCCTTGAAACACCGGCAGCGACAAGCCGCCGCGAGCATGCAAGGTGAAGGTTTTGCCCAAGGCAAGGGCTTCAATGACCGGTGTCGGCTGGAGTGCATTCATGGTTTGGCTTTCACGGGGTCAACACGGTGGACACCAGCAACTGGGTGTAGGGGTGCTGGGGGTCATCCAGCACTCGGTCAGTCAGACCCTGTTCCACCACCTGCCCATCCTTCATGACCAGCATCCGATGCGCCAGCAGCCGGGCAACCGCCAGGTCGTGCGTGACCACGACAGCGGCGAGCTGAAGCTCATCGACCAGTTGCCGCAGCAGATCCAGCAGGCGCGCTTGCACCGACACGTCGAGCCCGGTGGTCGGCTCGTCCATGAAGACCAGGCGCGGACGAGTCACCAGATTGCGTGCGATCTGCAGGCGCTGCTGCATGCCACCCGAGTAGGTGCCAGGCAGGTCATCCACGCGCTCGACATCCAACTCCACGCGGGCCATCCAGTCCAGCGCCTGGCTGCGCAATTGCCCGTAGTGACGCTCTCCGAGGGCCATCAACCGCTCGCCGACATTGGCACCGCCAGACACGTTCATGCGCAACCCGTCGCGGGCGTGCTGCTCAACAAAACCCCAGTCGGTGCGGGCCAGTTGACGCAGTTGCGCCTCGGACATGGCAGCCAGATCGGTCAAGCTGTCCGACGGCGCGTGCCCGGGCCAGCGCGCGTGGTAGCCGACCGCACCTTCGTCACACGCCAGGCGTGCCGCCAGCAGCCGCAGCAGGGTGGTCTTGCCCGAGCCGGATTCACCCACAACAGCCAGCACCTCGCCAGGATAGAGGTCAAAGCCGATGTTGCGGCAAGCCCAGCGCTGCGCGCCGTTCGACACAAAGGCCTTGCCAACATGGCGGGCCGACAGCAAGACGCCCGGCTTCACGCGCCACCCCCGCCATCTTGCGCAGCCAGGACATTGGTTACGTTCACCGCCTGCTGGGTCCCAACGTGCCCGGCCTCGCGACGCTGCTCACAGTAGTCGCTGTCCGAGCAGACAAACAACCGGCCGCCCTGGTCGTCAACAATCATTTCGTCCAAGTAGCTGTCAGCCGCGCCACACAGCGCGCAGGCGTGCGGCCAGCGCTCAATCTCGAAAGGGTGGTCCTCAAAATCAAGGCTGCGCACCCGGGTGTAGGGTGGCACCGCATACAGGCGCTTTTCTCGACCGGCACCAAACAGCTGCAAGGCGGGATTCATGTGCATCTTGGGGTTGTCAAACTTCGGGATCGGCGAAGGCGACATCAGGTAACGCTCATTGACCATCACCGGGTAGTCGTAGGCCCGCGCAATGGCGCCAAGTTGGGCTATGTCTTCGTACAGGCGCACATGCATCAGCCCATACTCACGGAGCGCATGCATCTTGATGGACTCACGCCGACGCGGCTCCAGCTTGGACAAGGGCTCGGGCATGGGCACCTGATACACCAGGATCTGAGCCGCCGTCAAGGGCTCCTCGGGGATCCGGTGCCGGGTCTGAATCAGCGTCGCGTCCCGGGTTTTTTGGGTGGTCGCCACACCGGTGGTGCGGGCAAAGAAACGCCGGATGTTGACCGCATTGGTGGTGTCGTCAGCGCCTTGGTCGATCACCTTGAGCACATCACTGCGCCCGATGATGCTGGCCGTGATCTGCACGCCCCCGGTACCCCAGCCATAGGCGAAGGGCATCTCGCGCGAGCCGAACGGCACCTGGTAGCCCGGTACGGCCACCGCCTTGAGCAGGGCCCGGCGAATGCGCTTCTTGGTGCGCTCGTCAAGAAAAGCGAAGTTGTAATGGGACTCGGTCACGACGGTTCCTGGTTCATGGCTGTTGCGTCGCCCGCGGCGACGTGGCTGGCACGCAGCTTGCGCACCAGGGCAAGCTCCGCCTGAAAATCCACGTAGTGCGGCAATTTCAGGTGCTGGACAAAACCGGAAGCCTCAACGTTGTCAGCATGTGCCAGCACAAATTCTTCGTCTTGGGCTGGCGCTACAACGGTTTCACCCAGTTCACCCGCCCGCAGGGCGCGGTCCATCAAGGCCATGGCCATGGCCTTGCGCTCAGCGCCGCCAAAGGCCAGGCCGTAGCCTTGCGTGAACTGCGGCGGGGTCTCACGGTTACCGCTGAACTGGTTGATCATTTGGCATTCGGTGACTTCGATCTCGCCGATGTCCACCTCGAACCCCAGCTCATCAGGCACCACCATCACACTGACCATGCCGCGGCGAATTTCACCGGCAAACGGGTGCGAGTTGGCGTAGCCGCGCTGGGTCGAATAACCCATCGCCAGCAACCAGCCTTCGTCGCTGCGTGCCAGCGCCTGCAGGCGCTGAGCACGATCGGCTGGGAACATCAACGGACTGCGGGTCAGGTCGCCAGGCTCAGTGCCCGCACACGGTGCCGGTGTCTCCAGCAAGCCTTCATGCGTCAACAGGTCGTTGATGCGAGGCACCACCGGCTCCGGGATGCTGTCTGGGCCCTCATTAGGCACTTGGGTCACCGAGGCTGCGGCATCGACGCCCTCATCTGCCAGCAGGGCGAAGTCCAGCAGGCGCTGGGTGTAGTCATACGTTGGACCCAGCAATTGACCGCCCGGCACGTCTTTGAAGGCGGCCGAGATGCGCCGGCTCAAGGTGATGCGCGCCGTATCCAGCGGCTGGGTATAGCCCAGGCGCGGCAGAGTCGTGCGGTAGGCCCGCAACAGGAAGATGGCCTCCACCAAGTCGCCACTGGCCTGCTTGATGGCCAGCGCTGCCAACTCTGGATCGTAGAGTGAACCCTCGGTCATCACGCGGTCCACCGCCAGTGACAGCTGGGACCGGATCTGCGCCACGCTCAGCGCCGCCAGGCGGGTATCACCCCGGCGTTGCTGGTCCAGCAAACGCCATGAGCCCTCGATGGCGGCGGCGCCGCCCTTGACCGCAACATACATATCAGGGCTCCAGGGCAGGCTGCACCTGCGTGCTACGGGGTAAGCCGATGGCCCACTCTCCGCAGGTCAAGACCATGTCCACACCCTGTGGAAACCCGGCTTGGTTGGTCTGGCATTGGCGCCAGAAATCTGCCGACAGCCCGGCCAGGCTGACGACGGTGAGGTCCTCGATGCCGGGCCCGCGCCAGGCCTGCGGGACCCCGCCCTCGAACGCCGGAAGCTCCAACAGCAGCGTGGTCGATTGCTCGGGAGACGTCGGGCTGCCCTGCGCAAAATCGGTCAGTAACGGGATCTGACCTAGGTCGGTGACCACGGCAAAGGCGGCCGCTTGTGGCTGGTCTGCCAACGGTGCCCCGGTATGAAAACGCAACCACGGCGCCAAGCCGGCATCATCGTTCTGCCACCAGACCGCGGTTTCATCGTCAGCCAGACTCAGCAAGAGCAGGGCCATGGCGCCGCCCAGTGCAACACCCGGTAAAGCGGGTCCCAGTCTGCGCGCCTGGCCCGGGCGGGCCATGGCGTCAAGCAAGGCGCGAAAGGTGTTCTGGCTGTCATGCACACCATCAGCCAATCCACCGGCGAGATGGCGCTGATTCATGATTCGCCTCGCACCAGAGTGAAGAACTCAACCTTGGAGTCAGCCGCCTGTTGCTGGCGGGACTGGCGCTGCTGTCGCTGCGCCTGCGCCAGGGGTTCGATCAGGGTCTGCTGCAGGTGGTCATGTTGCTGCGGGTCCTGCAACAGGGCGTCGAACAGGGCGGCAAGCTTGGCGCGCGGCTTGTCCCGTCCAAGCGCGCAGGAGACACCCAAGGGGCCCTCCCCCACCCGCACGGCACATCGAACCACGCTGGCCTCTCCGAGGTTAAACGGGTTGCCGGTCCCGCCAATGCGCCCGCGCACCATCATCATGCCTACCTCAGGCGGTCTGATGGTATGGACCTCTGGCAAGGGGCCAAGCGTTGGCAAACAGGCCGCGAGGTCCTCTTGACTGGCGCGGGCCAGCACGGCCAGCCAGGCCGGTCTGTTGGCTTGTTGGTGGACGGGTAACTCAGTTGTCATACAGATGTCTAAATCAGTTGGTAAATTGCTGGGGATGCCCTGACGCCCTTTTGCGCCAAGCCCGTAGTTCACCGCGGCAACATGAAGGATTTATGACCATGGAACAATTTAGGTCCTCATTGCCGGGTCGCCGGCGCGGCGTCTCTGTCTGGCGCCAGATCGCTGACATCCTGAAAACCGAGATCCAGGACCGGCGATATGCCGACAGCGGTCGCATGCCGGGCGAGATAGAGCTTGCGGCGCGCTTCGGTGTCAATCGGCATACCTTGCGCCAGGCCGTCGCCGCCCTGCAGTTGGAAGGGTTGGTGCGCATCGAAGCGGGCCGCAACACCTTTGTGCAGCATGGCGTACTGGACTACCATCTGACGCAGCGGACCCGGTTCAATGAAAACCTGCTGCAGCAGGGCCTGTCACCGGGCCGACAACTGCTGACAGCGCGGTCGGTGACTGCACCGGAGCGGGCTGCACAGGCGCTGGGCCTGCCAAAAGGCAGCTCGGCGCTGATGGTGCAGACCCTGAACGAGGCCAATGACGAACCGATTGGCCTGGCCACCGCCTACTACCCGGCGCAACGCTTTGACGGCCTGCTGGCCATGCTGACCAACGATCGCCCCACGTCAGATATCCTCAAACACTTCGGGGTGCAAGACTATGTGCGCAAGCTCAGCCGAATAGGCACCAAAATGCCCGACGATGAAACAGCCCGACTCCTCGGTCAACCAGCGAGCCGCCCCTTGTTGTGGGTGGAGAGTACCGATGTCGACCTGGAGAACGTACCGATCAAATACGGTGAGTGCTATTTTTGCGGTGACCGGGTACAACTGGTGATTGAACCGGGAGATCGCCCATGACCATGCGCCACGCCATTTACTTTACGCCAGCCCACAGCTCGCCCTGGTGGACATTTGGCGCCGGCTGGCTGGGGCGGGATGAATCCCACGACGGTATACCGCCGGAGTTTGCAGCGCCGATGCTGCCAGCGGCCGAACACCACCACTTCACAACGCAGGCCCGCCGCTACGGCTTCCACGCCACGCTGAAGGCACCATTTCACTTGCGCTCGGGCGTCACCCCGGCCGAGCTGCTGGCCCGCACCCGGTCATTGGCCCAGCGGTTGCGCCCGGTACCACTGTCGCCGTTGCAGGTGCGACGCCTGGGGCCCTATGTGGTGCTGCTAACGCCTGAGCATCACGCTGTCGTCTCTGATCTGGCCAGCGCCTGTGTGATCGAGCTGGACGACCTGCGCCAGCCCTTAACCCCGGACGAGCTGGCTCGCCGGCAGCCGGCCACACTGGATGCGCGCGAACTTGAGCTGCTGCACCGCTACGGCTACCCCCATGTGCTGGAGCGCTATCGCTGCCACTTCACGCTGACCGACCCGGTCAACGAGGCGCAGGCCGACCAGGTGACCGAAGCAGTGTCAAGCCAAGTAGATCGGCTGAATGCACAGACGCCGCTGACACTGGACCGCCTGTGCATCTTTGAAGAGCCCGCGCCAGGGCAACCCTTTCGCCGGCTCCACGACCTGGTGCTCGGAGCATGAGCGGCGTCTGGGTGTTTGTCTGCGGTGCTTCAGGCGCTGGCAAGGACAGCATCATGGCTTGGGCCCAACAGCGCCTGACCGAGCGACCCGACATTGTGTTTTCTAGGCGCTTGGTGACGCGCGAAGCCCAGCCTGGCGCCGATGACACCGCAGTCACGCTGGCCCAGTTTGATGCTCTGCGCCTGAGCGGCGGCTTGTCCTGGCGCTGGCAGGCCCATGACCTGCGCTATGGCATAGACGCGCACTACGCGACGGCGGTGCAGGAAGGAAGGGTGGTGGTGGTGAACGGGTCGCGTGAGCACGTGCAAGGCCTGGCGCCCGGCGCCGACATCCGGGTAGTGCAGATCCTGGCCGAACCTCAGCAACTGGCAGATCGACTGGCACAGCGTGGCCGGGATAACCCCCAAGCCATGCATACCCGGCTGGCCCGCAATGCCCGCTTTGAAGGCCTGCAAACCCACTGCACCATCTTCAACCATGGGGCGCTGGCGGATGCAGGCCAGCAACTCCTGGCCTACCTGACGGACGGGCTCAACACGACGGGCCCAAACCACCCGCTAAGCGCTTAAACCAGTGAATTGCGGATGCGTGCGGACACCAAGTCAATGACCGATACGGTCACGATGATGATGATCATCACGGCGCAGGTTTCAGCATACTGGAAGCCACGGATGATCTCCCAAAGAATGACACCGATGCCACCGGCACCCACCATGCCGACCACCGAGGCCGAGCGGACGTTCGATTCAAACCGATAGAGCGAGTAAGAAATCCAAAGTGGCAGCACCTGTGGAATCACACCATAAATGATTTCTTCAAGCGCATTGGCACCGGTCGCCCGGATACCCTCGACCGGCTGGGCGTCAATCGACTCAACCGCCTCCGAAAACAACTTGGCGAGCACGCCGGTGGTGTGCACGAACAGGGCCAGTACGCCAGCAAACGGGCCCAGGCCAACGGCCACAATGAACAACATGGCAAAGACCATTTCATTGATCGCGCGCGCCGCATCCATCAAGCGACGCACCGGCTGGTGCACCCAAAGCGGGGTGATATTGGCCGAGGACAGAAGCCCGAGCGGGACCGCAAAAATCACCGCCAGCACCGTGCCCCACAGAGCAATCTGAATCGTGACTACCATTTCGGTCAGGTAAAGCGGCCACTGGGCAAATTTAGGCGGGAAGAAATCAGCCGCATAGGTGGCCATGTTGCCTGCGTCACGCACAAGGTCCAAGGGTCGCATATCGGCGCCCCGCCATGAACCCGCCAACAAGGCCAACAATACCGCCCAAGACAACAGCGTGATCAGGCTGGTGCGTGGCAGCCCCGTCAAAGTGCTGGGGCTTAGAGGTTTGGCGGATGCAATCATTTACTCGCTCCGTTACTGGCTCTTGGCCAATGCAGCGAGCTGACGATCAATGTCAGCCAGTTTTGACTGTTTGTCAGCTGCTGCGAGGCTTACGTCAGCGTCGATCTTGTGGCGGTCTTTAAACAGTTCCAACTGCCGAATGGGTATAAGTTGGCTATTGGTTGAGAGCTTGAAAGACGACAACTTGGAGAGTTTGTAGAGGTTGTCTTTCTCCTGCTGGCTACCCTTGCCGTAGTTGTAGAAAAACTCCTTGACCTTACCCTTGAGTGGCTCGGCCATGTCTTTGCGAATTACCAAAGGATCCGAAGGGATCAGCGGCGACGTCCAGATCACCCGGATGTCGTTGAACTTTCCGGGCAATTTGTCTTTGATCTTGTCCAGGTTTTCGCTGTTGTTGGTCGCCACATCCACCTGCTTATTGGCCACCGCGAGGGCATTGCTCTCATGGTTAGCGCCACGCGACACCTTGAAGAAATTCTTGGGGTCGATGTTGTTCTGCGAGAACACGTAGTAGCCAGGCACCAGAAAGCCCGAGGTGGAGTTGGGATCACCGTTGCCAAAAGACAGATTTTTGCCCTGCTTCAGCATGTCGTCCAAGCTTTTGATAGGGCTGTCCTTGTGCACGATCAGGTGTGAATAGTAGCCCAATGTGCCGTCGGCATTGATCATCTGTGCAAAGACCTCACCGCTAGCACGGTCCACCGCCTCCATGGCCGACTTGTTGCCAAACCAGGCCACTTGAACCTTGTTGAAGCGCATGCCTTCGATGATGCCAGCGTAGTCCGAGGCAAAAAAGCCATTGACTTTCATGCCCACCTTCTTGGCCATGTCGTCCAGCACCGGTTGCCAGTCTGACTTGAGGTTTTGGGACGACTCGGTTGAGATGATGCCGAAGTTGATTTCCTTCAAGTCCTGCGCCAAGCCAGCCAACGGGAGTGCGACCATCAGCGTGGCGCCCGCGAAACGGGTGATGAGTTTTTTTAACATAAAGTTTCCTTAATAAGGTCAAACGATAACGATGAAGGTGGTTCAGGCTGCTTGGGTCAGCGCCACCGGGACGGAGGCCAGTTCAGACCGGCTGGACCGCTTGGCGTTCTGCAGCACCGAAATATGATCGCCAAGCGACAAGATGTCATCGGCCTCTGCGCCATACAGGCCACGCAAAAGCTCAGGTGTGAGTGCCGTTGATGGGCCGTCGTACACGACACGCCCTTGGTTCAGCGCAATGGTGCGCGGGCAATACTTGATTGCCACGTTGACCTGATGCAGCGATACGACCACCGTACAACCGTCTTCCTGATTGACGCGCTGCAAAATGTCCATCACCTTGCGCGAGGACTCTGGGTCCAGAGAGGCAATAGGCTCGTCCGCCAAGATCACCTTGGCGCCTTGGACCAAGGCCCTGGCAATCGCCGCCCGCTGCTGCTGACCACCCGACAAGGTCGACGCGCGCTGGTTACGGCAGTCTTCGATGCCCACACGTTGCAGAGCCGAAACGCCGCGCGCCACTTCTTCCCGCGTAAAGCGCCGGATCAAGCTGCGCCATAGCGGAACCCGGTGCAAGGTACCCACCAAAACATTCACAATCACAGGCAACCGATCAACCAGGTTGAACTGCTGAAAAACGAAACCGACACCGGACCGGATATCACGCACATCGTCGGCAATTCGGCCGCTTTTTTGGACGGTTCGGCCGTGAATCTGGATCAGGCTTTCGGTTGCCCGATCCGCCGGCATTAGGCCCGCCAAATGGCGCAGCAGGGTGGACTTGCCAGACCCCGACGCACCAATCAGCGCCACCATCTCGCCGGCGCGAATGGTGAGGTCAATGCCTTGCAGCGCCTGTCTGCCGCTAGAGAAGGTCTTGCTCAAGGCCCGAATATGTATGGCAGCGGTCATCTCATGCTCCTGATCAGTCGGGTGACAGTAGCCATCCAACATGACGAAGTTGTGACAGCTCTTGGTTAAGGGTGGCGCATCTGGTTCATCACTTACCCGGCAGTTAGGCACTGGGTCTTTTGACGCCAGCCCTTTTGAATCGTCATCAAAGTTTCACTTAATCGACACAGAATTTGCTCTGTTAGGCCCCTATGTTGGCGGCGACACCATGCCACTTTTTATGCGCTCATTTACTCTGCCTGCCGCTTTGTCCAGCCGCGTCGCACCATGGTTTGCCACCCTTTATTTGGGCGGCTTGTCCCTGCTGCTGCCATTCACGCCGTTGTTTGCAAGCCTGTTGTTCGGGCGCTTGAAGTACCTACGGGACTATGCAGGCTTTGTCCGGAAGATGCGCGTTCATATCGGCGCGCTGCGCGAGGGTCCAGCCCTGCACTACTTTGAAGACGTGATGGGACGCGCCAGCGAGGTGCCAGCCGACATCACAGGCTCCTGCGTTCAGTGCGGCAACTGCTGTATGGATAAACGCTGCGTGTTCCTGGAGCCGATCAACGATGGGCGCTACCAATGCGGGATTTACCACTCACCCTTTCGTCGGCTGTCCAACTGCGGTTCATTCCCTTTGAATGCCCATGACATCGCGCGCTATTCCTGCCCCAGCTACCAAGTGGTCCAACTGGTGCGCAAGCCTTTATAGGTATGAACGGCCGCATGCCGCCAGGCTTTTACCTGATCGTCACGGCCCAGTTTGCCTCGGCTTTGGCCGACAACGCGCTATTGATTGTCACCATTGCCCTGCTGGCAGAGCAGGGCTTGCCGGTATGGTGGGCGCCTCTACTCAAGTTCGTTTTTACAATTTCTTATGTTGTGCTGGCGCCGTTCGTGGGCCCATTGGCTGATGCCTTTCCCAAAGCACGGCTGATGGCCTGGATGAATGGGGTCAAGATGTTGGGCGTGGTGGCTTTATTGGTCGGGGTCAACCCGTTGCTGGCCTTCGCTATAGCGGGACTGGGCGCCGCGGCTTACGCACCGGCCAAATATGGCTTGATCACCGAGATAGTCGGCCCGCAACGGCTGGTACGCGCCAACGGTTGGCTGGAGGTGTCGGTGGTCTGCGCCGCGCTTTTAGGGGCGGTGCTGGGCGGTGTGCTGGTCAATGTTGGCGTGCTTGACAAGCTGCACGCACTGCTGGGTGCCGAAGGGCTGATTGGCCCTTCGCGGTTGGCACCCTCCTTGCTAATGTTGTTGCTGGTCTACACCGTGGCGGGCCTGCTCAATATCGGGATACCGCACAGCGGCGCGCGTTACCCAGCCACGTCGGTTGACCCGTTGGTTCTGATTAACGATTTCATACGGGCTAACCGCACACTTTGGCGCGACCGGGAGGGTGGCCTGTCGCTGGCGGTCACCACCATTTTTTGGGGTCTGGGTGCCACGCTGCAATTTGTGGTGTTGAAGTGGGCAGGCGATGTGCTGCACCTGCCACTGGACCAATCCGCCTATTTGCAAGCGGCCGTCGCTGTAGGGGTGGTCGTCGGGGCGGCGGCGGCAGGCCGCTGGGTGGCGTTAGACCAAGCCAGACGCGTCTTACCGGCCGGTGTGTTGTTGGGTCTGATGATGCCGGTGGTGGCCCAAGTTTCAGTGCTCTGGGTGGCGATAGCCATGCTGGCCTTTGTCGGGATGGTAGGTGGGTTCCTGGTAGTTCCCCTCAATGCCCTGCTCCAGCACCGCGGTTTCACCTTGCTGAGCGCCGGGCGGTCTGTGGCCGTTCAAGGCTTCAATGAAAACTTGAGCGTGTTGTGCATGTTGGGGCTTTACGCGGCCTTGATCGCCGCCGAGGTGCCGATCGTTCCACTCATGACCCTGTTTGGCGGGTCTATCGCTATGGCTATGGCGGTGCTGACCCGGGCGGCATTGCGGTCAGCTAGTGCGGTCAGTCAGAACCTGCCGCACCAGTCCCGCTGACGTTGGCTTGGTGCATCACTGTCTGAAGCACATCTTCAAATTGTTGCACGATATGGGACCAGTCCAACTTCAAGGCCGTTTGGCGAGCGGCCTGCCCCAACTGGGCCCTCAGGGCGGGCTGCTCCGCCAACGCCAAGGCGGCTGATACGAACCCTTTGGAGTCAGCCAGTGCTACCACGCTGCCGTTGACCTGATCAACCAACCATTCTGCGGCGGCAGCGTCATTGAAGGCAACCACTGGCAAACCACTGGCCATGGCTTCGGTGGTAACGTTTCCAAAGGTCTCGGTCATACTGGGCATCAGGAACAGATCGGCGCTGGCGTAATGTGCAGCCAGCACGCTGCCTCGCAGTTGACCGGTAAAGATGGCGTCGGGACACTGTTCCTGCAGCGCCTGGCGCATTGGGCCGTGCCCTACCAGCACCAGTCGAGCGCGCGGTATCCGTTGCTTGATCTCCTGATAGGCCTGGGCCAGCAACTTCAGGTTTTTTTCCGGGGCAAGTCTGCCGACACACAGAACCGCCAGGTCATCGTCGCCAAGCCCCCACTGGGTCCTAAGTTCCAGTTGGCGGTGCGCTGGGTCAAAGGCAGTGGTATCAACCCCCCGGCTCACAACCTTGAGCTTGTGGAAGCCAGCCGCAGCCAACGCCGTCTGCAATGCTTTGGTGGGAACCATGGTGCAGTGCGCGCGGTTATGGAACTTTCGCAGGTACCCCATGATGGGCTTATGCAGAAAGCCAACGCCATAGTGTGTGCTGTAGCTCTGAAAATTAGTCCGGTAGTCGGTGGACAGGGGAAGCTTTAGGTAGAGCGCAGCCCGCAGCGCAGACCAGCCAAGAGGGCCTTCCGTGGCGATGTGAACCACATCAGGACGGCGGAGTTGCCATAATTTGACCAGTGCGCCCTTGGAGGGCAACCCCATCCTAAGCTCGGGGTAACGGGGGATAGGCAATCCCCGCATCAATACCTCATGAAACCCCGGTGTCAGGGCCTCTTGACTCCCCTGGTCGGCCCCACCTTGACGGGGCCGGATCAATTGCACGTCATGGTTGTTGCTACGCAGGCCCTCAACCAGACGGGCCAGCGTCAAGGCCACGCCGTTCACCTCGGGGGGATATGTTTCTGACACCACCGCAACCCGCAACGAACGCTGCTTTGCGGGAAAATTGTCAACCTCGAACTCGTGGTTTATGTCAGTGTCCATCTTTCCATCTTTGCAGCATTTGATAACAAAATGATGACAACTCTGTTCTCGGATATGAAACTCTGATGTCACGCCATTTTCATATTGGCTCGCTAGAGTAAGAACGCTTATCTCATTACCCTGGGCGCCAAGCCTGTTTTTTCGAGGTCGATATGAACCGTTATTTGCAAGAGCTCAAGACGCAACGCTGGGATGACCACCGTTACTACCACCATAGCCGCATCAACCAGAGTTTGCATCTGCTGAGCGCGGTCGTCTTTGTCATCTCATACGTATTGCTTTTTATTGAACCCGCCTGGGCGGCATTGCTGGCTTGGTCAGTTTCCATGACCAGCCGCCAAGCCGGTCACTTTTTCTTTGAGCCACGGGGCTACGACGAGGTCAACCAGGCGACCGACGAGCACAAAGAGGCGATCAAGATCGGCTACAACATTCGGCGAAAAATTGTGCTTTTAGGCGTTTGGGCCGCAGCGCCAGTGGTGCTGTGGCTGGAGCCGACCCTGTTTGGGCAGATTGCCGCTGCCGGCAACTGGCTTGAGTTTTTGCACGACGTTGGCATATCTTGGCTTGCCCTGGGCGTGGCCGGCCTGCTGTTCCGTGTCGGCCAACTCTGGATTCAGCAAGACATGTGGACCGGCCTGGTTTGGGCCAGCAAGATCATCACCGACCCGTTCCACGACATCATGCTGTATCACAAGGCGCCCCTCGCCCTGCTGCGTGGTGAGTTGATTGATCCGATGACGCATGCGCGTCATCGGTGACGGTTGCGCTAAACCGCCGTCGCTCAGCGCGGTTGGCGCAGCATCTCCCTGAAGATGCCTTTGCGAATGGTCTGGTTGCTTTGCACCGGGCCGTCCCACCAGCCATCATCCTGCATGGCCTTGGCGGCCCCGACAAAGGCCTGAACCACAGCCTCAAAGTCATGGTCGGTGTAGTTCAGGCTGAATATCAGTCGAGCACTGCCCACCCAGCTCAAGGCCAGTCCATGTGCCCGCAGATAAAACTGAAGCATCCAGTTGTACCGGGAGGGTTTGGTATACAACACTGTCCAGACCGTCGACATGTTCGCCACACGCACCGGCAAGCCATTCTGCTCAAGCCGGTCGTTCAGTTGGCGGGCACGGCCATCCCAGCGCTCGTCGAGACCGTCGTAGAGCGCGATGATCTCCGGCGTCTCGATGGCATCCAGGAAGGCCTGCATGGCGCCCATCACATAGGGGTGCGCATTGAAGGTGCCTCGGGCAAAGCAGATGTCGGCCGGCCGGCGCTCACGGTAGCGCTTCATCAAGGCGGCCCGGCCACAAACCACACCCACCGGCAAGCCACCGCCCAGTGTCTTGCCATAGGTCACCATGTCTGCCTGCACGCCAAAATAGGCCTGCGCACCGCCCGGTGCCAGCCTGAACCCAAGAAACACCTCGTCGAAGATCAGCACAATGCCACGCTGCGTACAAACTTCGCGCAGGCGATGCAACCATGCGGTGTAGGCGGCTCGGTCGTAGCCCACCTTGCGGCTGCTGTCCACCAGGGACGAGTCGCCAGGCGCTGGCGCATTGGGGTGCAGGGCCTGCAGAGGGTTGATCAAGACACAGGCGATGTCCTTGCGAGTACGCAAGACGTTCAGGCTGCGTTCATCCATGTCCTTCAGGGTATGCGTTTCCCGCGGCGGCAGGGGGTTGCCGGGGCCGGGCTGTACGTCTTCCCACCAGCCGTGGTATGCGCCGCAAAACCGCACCAAATGACTGCGCCCGGTGTGGTAGCGGGCCAAGCGCACGGCCTGCATCACGGCCTCGGTGCCCGACATGTGAAACGAGACCTCGTCAAACCCAGAAATGCGTTTGAGCCGGGTCACGTTGTCGAGCACACAGGGGTGATAGGCCCCAAGCACCGGACCCAACGCTTGCACCGTGCGCTGGCCGGCCTCGATGCTTTGCTTGTAAAAGTCATAGCCCAGCAGGTTCACGCCGTAAGAACCCGTCAGGTCGTAAAACACATTGCCGTCAAGGTCGGTCACTGTGACCCCTTGCGACGACTGCAGAAAACTACCGCTTTTGATATGGCGGCCCAGGTAGTCAGTGAATTGGTAGGGCACGCGGTAGCGCCCGGTGAACTGCATGTCCGAGATGATGGCTCGGGCGCTTGCAGTCATCGCTGCGCTCTTGGCATAACGGGTGTCATAAAGGGCTGCCAAGCGGGTAAAGCCATCCCGCCGCCGCTGCACCACCGGGCCGTCGGCATGGTCGGAGTTAAAGAAGGTGGCTTCGTCATAGGCATAGCCGGGCAGCAGCCCAGCGATGCGTTTGGCGATGCGCGAATGACCTGCCAGCGAACGGTGCTTGGCACGCGAGAGTTCAAGCCGGCGTTTGGCTTTGGGTAGGGCCCATGCCAGGACGCCCAGGGCCAATAAGGGAAGGGCCATGCTGTTGTCCATCAATTGCTCCAGTTAGAAAAATGACAAACTTATCCAACTTATTTGACAGCCATATGAAAACCAATCTGCTGCGACGCTTTTTCCTCCAGGAAGATCTTAATTTCCTGCTCACCAACCGGGTGCCCCGGCTGCTGCTGACACGCTGGATGGGCTGGTTCAGCCACCTGCGCAGCCCGCTGCTGGCGCGGCTGTCGATTCGCGTTTGGCGGCTATTCACTGACGTGGACTTAAGCGATGCCCGGCATCAGCACTTTGAAAGCCTGCATGACTGCTTCACCCGTGAGCTGCAGCCCGGCGCGCGTGTCATTGACCCAGACCCGGCGGTGCTGTGTAGCCCCAGCGACGGCATCGTGGGGGCTTGCGGTCGCGTGGTGGATGGCATGGTGCTGCAGGCCAAGGGCTTCCCGTACTCGATCGGTGAGTTGTTTGGCCCCAGTCAAGACCCCAGTGTGTTTATGAATGGCAGCTACATCACCCTGCGTCTGACCTCGAGCATGTACCACCGGTTTCATGCGCCGCAGAACATGACGGTTGAGCATGTGACCTACCTCAGCGGCGATACCTGGAATGTGAACCCGATCGCTCTGGCGCGGGTTGAGCGTCTGTTCTGCCGCAACGAGCGCGCCGTGCTGCGCGCCCGCCTGACCGAGGGCGGCCAGCCCATCGCACTGGTGCCGGTGGCTGCTATTTTGGTCGCCAGCATCCGACTGCACTTCCTTGATGTTCTGCTGCACCTGCGCTACCGCGGCGCCAACGAGATGCCCTGCACAGCCCACTGTGTCAAGGGCGAAGAGCTCGGCTGGTTTGAGCATGGCTCCACCATCATCGTGTTTACCCCGCCTGGTTTTGAGCTGTGTGAAGGTATCGAGACGGGTCGGCAGGTCCGGATGGGGCAGGCTTTGATGCGATGACTTTTCAACCGCCCGTTACATCGAATTACCACCCCTTGTCACAGTTTTGACGCGCTAACGTCATAACGCGGTCACGTCGGTTCGCGACGATCTTGCTCCAGATCAACCCTCTGGAGAAGTACATGAAAGTCAGTGTGTTTGGCGCCGGTTACGTCGGCCTGGTGACAGCGGCCTGCCTGGCAGAAATGGGCAACAGCGTGGTCTGCGTGGACGTCGATGCAAAGCGGGTGGCCGATTTGCAGCGCGGTATCTCCCCCATCCATGAGCAAGGCCTGGAGCCGCTATTGCAGCGCAATGCTGCGGCCGGCCGACTGACCTTTACCAACGATGTGGCCGTGGCCGTGAACCATGGCACCATCGTGTTCATCGCCGTGGGCACACCGGCTGCTGAAGATGGCTCTGCCGATTTGCAACATGTCTTGGCCGTGGCCCAGTCGATTGGCGAGCACATGAACGACTACAAGCTGGTGGTCAACAAGAGCACGGTGCCGGTGGGCACGGCAGACCTGGTGCATAGCGCCATAGCTGCTGCCTTGCGCCAACGCGCTGCCATGCTGCCTTACGCTGTGGTGTCTAACCCCGAGTTCCTCAAGGAGGGCGTGGCGATTGACGACTTTATGCGGCCAGACCGGGTGATCGTGGGCTGCGACAACGACCAGGCGGCCTTGTTGATGCGAGCCCTGTATGCACCGTTTCTGCGCAACCGAGACCGGTTGATGATGATGGACGTGCGCAGCGCCGAACTCACCAAGTACGTGGCCAACGCCATGCTGGCAACACGCATCAGCTTTATGAATGAGATGGCGCTGTTGTCGGAGAAGGTAGGCGCTGATATCGAGCAAGTGCGGCTTGGCATTGGTAGTGACACCCGCATCGGCAGCCATTTCTTGTATGCCGGCTGTGGTTGGGGCGGCTCCTGCTTTCCCAAGGACGTGCGGGCCCTGGCGCACATGGCCACCGAGGCCGGCACTGAGCTGAGCATGCTGCATGCCACCCAAGCCATCAACGACCAGCAACGCGGTCTGTTGGGGCGACGCGTGGTGGCACACTTTGGCGAGGACCTGAGTGGCCTGCAGTTTGCGGTGTGGGGGCTGGCCTTCAAGCCGGGCACTGACGACATGCGCGAGGCGCCGAGCGTGAACCTGATTGAAGAGCTGCTGCAGCGCGGCGCCCGCGTCCAAGCCTTTGACCCCGCGGCAATGGTCGGTGCAAGCTTACGTTGGCAAGCTCAGCCTGGCTTTGTGGCCTGCAAAGACCCGCTCGCGGCAACTGACGGCTCAGACGCCCTGATAGTGGTCACCGAGTGGCGCGAGTTCCGCAGCCCCGACTACGCCGAACTGCGCCGGCGCCTGCGCCAGCCGGTCATCATCGACGGGCGCAACCTGTACGACCCGGACCAGATGGCCGAGCTCGGGTTTGACTACACCGGCATTGGTCGGGCCAAACCCAAACGGGCTGAGGCGGTTTCTTTACCGCCTTATTAGTGGTCTGAAGCCGCCCAGCTTCAAGCAAACCAGATCGGGTTGCTCCAGGCCCGCCGGCCGTCGTCAGAAATCACAACGACGCGGCCGTAGCCTCCCTTGGCAACACCCTCGGTTGCCAATGTTGCAGACTCTATGCCGACACCTAGCTCGCTAACCGCTTTGGAAGCACGGCCCAACAAAATCACAGAGCGTGCAGCACTGCATTTCACGTGTAACTGCCCGGCATCAATGCTGATATCGTGGATCAACGGCCCCTGCGTAGAGTAGTAGTGACCCTGCTTGAGGGACTCCAAAAGCAATTCTGGCTGGTTGCTATCTGCCTTCACCATAACCCAGGCACCGAAAGCATCGTCGAAGTGAAAGTGTGCATCATCCGATGCAAACGCGCTCAACCGCAGACCTTCTGCCAACAATTGGTCATACAGCGCGGAGCTGTCGCCACGGTCGGTTTTCACGGCGCTGGTGTGGTTATAAATCTCTACCGCGTGTGCGCTTTCAATGCTGCGGGCGTCTTCCAATGACAGCCCATACCAGGCCGGATGGACGATGCCGACAAATGCGCCAGCGTCGCGGCAACGCTGCGCCAACTGTGGCCCGGACTCACCGGGCTGAGTTGCTAGAAAATCGCGTGGCAACCCCACTGCGAGCAGGTGCCAAGCCTCTCCCATGGACGTTGCCCGAACATGCACTTCGGCACCGAGCAAGGTGGTGAACCCCTCACTGCGATAGGCCGTGGTGTCGGTCACCGGAAAATCATAGACCGGCAGAAAGTGGTCGCTCAAGGTCAGGAAGTCATACCCTGCTTCGCGGTAGCGCCGGCAGACTTCCTCAGGTGCATACCGCCCATCAGACATTGTCGAATGGGTGTGGAGATTACCCTTGAAAAAGCGCCCGGGCTGATTGAATGCGGAGCAGGCTGTCATTTGGATCCTTTGAAAACCGATGGTAAATTTTCAGGTTAGGCAAGCCATGTGACGCGTTCATGACACGAGGCCTTGGACGGCACAGGCCATGAAGGCGCCAACATGGGGCAAGTCGAGGGACTCCCGCAGCGCTACTGCGTAAACCCCCGAGGAGCGGGGCAGTGCCACGAAAGGAACCATCACCAGGCGACGATCGCCGCCTAACTCGCCTTCGAAGAGCGCGGTGGCACCCAGTCCCGCGGCTACTGCCTCTTTGATCGCTTCACGCGAGGCCAACTCGAAGTTACTGCGCAGCGGCAGTCCTTCAGCCGCAAACGCCGCTTCCAGCACCTGTCGTGTCAATGAGCCTTTTTCACGCAGAATGATGTCGCGCCCGGCCAGGTCATTCACACGTACCTGCTGTAATTTCGCCATCGGGTCATCCGCTCTCACGCAGAGCATCAACCGCGGTGCCGAGATCAAGGTGCACGCCAACGACGAGAGCGGCTCCAGCAACGACATCACGCCGACGTCGATGCGCAATTGCTGCACGTCTTCCAGCAGTGACGACGTATTGCCCATTTGCGTGTGCAGCAAGACATGGGGAAACTGCGCCCTGTAGCGTGCAACCAAGGGCATCGCGACATAGGGCGCGGACATGCCAACACGGATGCGTCCGCCAGCGGTATCCTGCAGGTCGCGCACGCTTGCTTCGAACTCGCTCATCTGGCTGATGATCAGGCGTGCCTTCAGGAATAGGGCGCGGCCCTGCTCGGTCAGGGCAACCTGCGGCTTACGGTGGCAAACCAGGAATCCACAAGCGCGCTCCAGCGCGGCCAATTGCAAAGAGATGCCAGGCTGGGTCACCTCGAGGCGCTGCGCTGCGAGCGAAAAGCTCTTTTCCTCAACAACCGCGACGAACGCCCGCAAAGACGTCAGTGTGATGCCGCCGTCGCGCCGTGGGACTTCAATGTCGAGTGACGTCACCGTCACATTCATGACATCTTTTGAAATTACATTTATTGATGTGCTCATCGTACAGATTATATTTTTTTATGGAGTGACCCATGTCAAAGATTCTTCGCAGAGATATTTTGCGCGGTGGTGCCGGTGCCGGCATGCTGCTTGCCGCACTAGATTCAAGCTTATTGGGAGAAGCCTTCGCCCAGGAAACACCCAAGCGCGGCGGCACACTGATTTATGCCCAGTTGTCGGCCAACCGCCGCGCTGCCGATGCCAGCAATGCTCGGCACCCTTACTTTGTGGTCGACTCCAACACACGACTTCAGTGGAACTGCCTGACTTGGGTCAACGAGCAGCTTGGGTGGGAGCTTGAGTTGGCAAGCAAGGTCGAGCCCACCGACAACAAGCTCAATGTGTGGGACGTGACGCTGCGCGAAGGGGTGATGTTTCACAACGGCGCCGAGATGACCGCCAAGGACGTAGCGTCCTCGTTCGAGTACCACCGCCGAAACGCGCCCTTCGCGCGTCAAATCATAAAGCTCGAAACCATTGGCAAATATGTCACTCGCTTCACGCTGGACAGCGGCAACGCCGAATTTCCATACATTCTGGCCGAGTACAACAGCGTGATCATGCCGGCTAGTCCACTGGAGACTATCGGATTCAGTGGCATTGGTAGCGGGCCGTTCAAGATCGTCTCCACCGATCCCAATCGCTCTCTCATCATGGAGCGCCATGAGGGCTATTGGCGCAAGGGCTTCCCTTACCTGGACCGGGTAGAACTGTACAACCGGGAAGGCCAACAGGAAGCAGCACTGAACGGTTTGCGTGCGGGTCAGTTCGATGCCGTCATGAGCATCGACCCGCGGGCATTGGCGCAGTTCCAGTCCGACTCGGCTTACGACATTGAGTCAGCCAAGGGCGGTTACAGTTTTGTCGTCCAGTTGCCCAAGCACCCAGGTTCGCCCTTCCTCGACAAGCGCATCCGGCAGGCCTTCGCGGCGGCCATCGACCGCGAGGCAATTGTGCGGATCGCCTACGGGGGCAAATTTGGTTGGGTCGGTAACGACAGCCACCTGGTTGTTACAGACCCCAACTTTGTACCGCGTCCTGGGGGGCGAGACTTGGCCAAGGCCAAGCGTCTGTTGGCGGAGGCAGGATACCCCAACGGCATTACCCTGCCGACGCTCTACTACAGCCCGCAACTCCCAGAAGTACCGCGCTACTTCCAGGTGCTGCAGCAATCCGTCAAGGAAGCCGGCTTCACGATGGCGATCGAGGAGCGGCCCAATGATGGCTACATCCAGTTCCGGACGGGCGATAACGACATTGCCAAAGGCAAGTACCATAAATTTGCGATGACAGCAGTAGGCTCCAGAAACGCCGGCATATCTCTGTATCGCATGCGCCACGAATTCGTGGAAAGCGGCCACTGGACGGGTCCGGAACATGATCGCTACATGGCTTTGTATGCGCAGGCGATGGTGACGCGTGAGGCGGACAAGCGCAAGGCCCTGTACACCCAGATGCAGGCCATCCTGCACGAGGAAGTGCCAGCCGTGTTACCGGCCGGCGGCGACAACTTCATGATCCGCAAGAAAAACATACGCAATCTGACCTTCCACCCACAAATCTGGTCCGTTCAATTCGACAAAGTGTGGAAAGCTTGAGGGGTACTCAAGGGACAACTTGGAATGCTTCGAGCATGCCAAGTCCAACATGCTAAGAGCACTTCTTCGTCGGGTCGCGTTGTCGCTGCTGACCTTGGTCATGCTAGCGACCTTCGTATTTTTGGCCACCGAGGTCTTGCCAGGCGACGCGCTGGACGTGACCTTGTCGGCAGATGAGATGTCCGCGATGCCGCCGCAAAGGCTTGCAGCGATGAAAACCGAACTCGGGCTGGATCGGCCGGTGGCCGTCCGGCTCGGGGAGTTCTTGTGGGGACTGGCTCATTTTGATCTGGGCAGAACCTTGATTTCTAAGGTGGCCGTCAGCCAAATCATCGCTTACCCGATGCGCAATTCGTTGTTGCTCGCAGCAACCACACTGTTGTTTGCATTGCCACTGGCGGTGTTCCTTGGTGTATGCGCCGCTTATGCGCACCGCCGTTCCACTGACAAATGGGTGTCCACCTTAAGCCTTATTGGCTACTCGGTTCCCGAATTTGTGACGGGCACCTTTCTGGTGATGTGGTTGGCGGTGTCATGGGCCTGGTTCCCGGCCACCATCACAGCCGACACACGCGCCACAGCCATGACCTTGCTCCAGGCGTCGCCGCTGGTGGTGTTGACCTTGTTGATCGGCTCCATCGCTTACCTGACCCGGCTGCTGCGCGTCGGCATGGTCGACGCGCTGTCAAGTGACTTTGTAGAACGATTACGACTTACTGGCATACCCGAATGGCGTATCGTCTGGCGACATGCATTGCCGGCAGCCGCGATTCCGACATTAAGTGCTATGGCGCTTTATGCGGCAGCCCTGGTGTCAGGCATCGTCGTCGTAGAACTGGTATTTTCATACCCAGGCGTCGGCCAGGAACTGGTTCGCGCCATCTCCAAGCGCGAGGTTTATGTGATCCAGGCGATCGCCATCACCTCGGCCGCCATTGTGGTAGCCATGAACTTCTTGGCCGACATAGCCATCCTTGCGCTGGATCCGCGCACGAGACAACCATGAGTAGGTTTTTTCGCCACCTGCTCCGTAATCCGCTGTCTGGCGTCGGGATAGCGCTCGTCGGGCTCCACCTGGTGGTTGCGCTGGCCGCGCCATGGTTGATCCCTCACGACCCTTACCAGCTGAAGGATTTGCCTTTTGCGCCACCCGACACCACGTACCTTCTTGGCACCGACGAAATTGGTCGGGATTTCCTTTCAAGGGTGTTGATGGGAGGCCGTTCCTGCCTCTTAGTGGCCCTGGTCTCGGGTGCCCTTGCCGCGCTTGGAGGTGGCCTGCTTGGTCTGTTTGCGGCCTATCGTGGCGGCCTGTGGGACGAGGTGATTTCCCGTGTTGTTGAGATGAAGATTGCTATTCCCTCCATCCTCTTTGTGTCTCTTTTCGTGACCGGGTTTGGACAGTCGGTGGTGGTGCTTGTGGTGGTCATCATGCTGATCAAGATGATGGGGGTGATCCGCACTGCCAGGGCACAGGGCCTGGTGCTGATGTCACAAGGTTTCATCATTGCTGCCAAGCTGCGGGGCGAATCAGCCAGCCGGATCATCGTGCGCGAGATGTTGCCCAATATTCTGGACCTGCTGGGGGTTGAATTTGCGCTGCGCACCTCCAGCGCGCTGCTGCTGGTCTCTACCCTGTCCTTTCTTGGCTTGGGTCTGTCGCCGCCCACGCCCGACTGGGGTTTGATGGTCCATGACGGACTGCAGTCAATTCGGTCCCAACCCTGGCTCATTCTGGTGCCCGCTGGATGCATCACCAGCCTCGTGGTAGGTATCAATTTCGCAACTGAGGGCGTTGTCGACGCTTTCGGCATGGAGTACGCCCGTGGTGTCGCCGGTCACTGATCCGCTTGTCGTTGCCGACCAGCTTGGTATGGGCTACCAGGCGGTGGACGGGTCGCTGCGCCAGGTTGTCAGCGACGCGTCCTTTCACATCTCGCCGGGTGAGTCTGTCGGATTTGTCGGGGAGTCCGGGTCCGGCAAGTCCACGCTGGCCCGTGCCTTGCTGGGATACCGACGCGCCGGCGGCATGTTCATGGGGGGTAGTTTGCGGTTCCAGGGGCAGGAGCTCACCACCGCAACGCCACAAGCGCTGCAGGCGCTGCGCGGTCGCGCCGTAGCCATGGTGCCCCAGAACCCACTCTCGTCGCTGACTTTCCACCAGCGTGTCGGGGCGCAGATCATGGAGGTTCTTCAGACCCGCGCCCGACTGGATCGAGCCGCTGCGCGAGTGCGGATGCTTGAGTTATTGGCGCGAACCGGCCTCGAGGATCCCCCCGCTATCGCATCACGTTTTCCACACCAGCTCTCCGGCGGTCAGCGCCAACGCGTGGTGATTGCGGCTGCACTGGCTTGCCAGCCCACGCTCCTGGTTCTCGACGAACCGACCACCGCACTGGACAAAGCAACTGAATCGCAGGTGCTGGAGCTTGTGCGAGACGTCAGACGGGACAGCAAGGCGGCGTTGATCTTGGTCACCCATGACCTGAACGTTGTCGCCCGGGTTTGCGACCGTGTGCTGGTGATGAAGGACGGCCGTATCGAAGAGCACGGCGCGGTCCGTGAGGTGTTCAGAGTACCCAAGACCGCGTATGCGCAGTTGCTGATGGCCGCCACATTGCGAATTGACCCGGCTCAGGCACCTGCCGTACAGCCCGTTGGATCGGACCTGCTTCAAGTGGATCATCTGCACTTCAGCTACCCCAGCGGTGGCTGGCTTTTCCAGCGAAACGCGCGCTCTGCCGCGCTGCGCGACGTCAGCTTGCAGTTGACTCGCGGCGAAGTACTCGGCGTCATTGGCGAATCGGGCTCCGGCAAAAGCACCCTTGGCATGGTGGTAGCAGGGATACTGCCCGACACCGGCCGCCACCTGCGCTGGGAAGGAGAACCGATGCCAGCGGCTTTGGCGCAGCGGCCGGCCGATCTGCTGCGACGGATCCAGATGATCTTTCAGGACCCGTTGTCGTCACTTAACCCGCGCAAGACCGTGGGTGACGCGGTCATCAGACCGCTGCAGGTTTTTCATGGCATGACGCTGACCGCAGCGCGGGCGCGGGCGATTGCGCTGCTGCAGGAACTGGGCATGGAGCCGGGGTACATCGACCGCTACCCACGCAGCCTGTCGGGTGGCCAGCAACAACGGGTCGCCATTGCGCGGGCCTTTGCTGCCGAGCCCGACCTGCTGGTCTGCGACGAAATCACTTCGGCGCTGGATGCGTCGATCCAGTCGCAGGTGCTGGAACAATTGCAGACCATGCAGCAACGTCGGGCCACCGCTATGCTGATGATCACCCATGACCTGTCGGTGATCTGGAAGATGGCGCCACGCGTGGTGGTCCTTAAAGATGGTCGGGTGGTCGAGTCTGGTGAGACTGCTGACGTGTTCGCCCGTCCTCGCAACGCCTACACCGCGGCGCTGGTTGGCGCGGCCACCGAAGCACACGCATTTACCGCATAAGCCCGTTCTTCCAATCCCATTACTACTTATCTGAAATGACCCCAACACACACCTCACCTCGTGCCGAAATCGAGCAACTTTTCGCTGTCCATGGCGCCCTGATTTACGGGGAGTCAGTGAACCAGATTGAGCACGCGTTGCAGTGCGCTAAGCTCGCAGAGAGTGCTGGCGCCAGCGATGCGCTGATCGTTGCGGCTTTGCTTCACGACGTTGGCCACATGATGCATCGCGACGCAGCAGGCGCTTTGCAAGCGGGTAGGGACGATGGGCACGAGGCCTTGGGTGCCAAGTACCTCGCTCGGTGGTTTGGGCCAGCGGTAACGCAGCCGGTGGCGTTGCATGTTCAGGCCAAGCGCTACCTTTGCGCCGTAGAACCTGGTTACCGCGCTAGCCTGTCCTCGATCTCTCAACGCACCCTCGAAATCCAGGGCGGTCCTATGAGCCCTGCAGACATAGAGGCCTTTGAAGCCCAGGACTATGCTGACGACGCCGTGGCAGTGCGTCGTTGGGACGACCTGGGCAAACAGGCAGAGATGCAGACGCTCCCGCTGGCGCATTTCATGGCTGTGCTGGAACGCTGCGCCGCCGCGCAGTCGTCATCGGCGATCTAAGGCCTCGTAGACCCGGCGCACAAACCAGCGCCGATAGGATTGGCGGCTGAGTCCTGGAGCTTGGGTCATGAAGACGGCGGCCACCTGCAGTACAGGATCGACCCAGAACATGGTGCCGCCCGTACCCGACCAGAAATAGAACCCTGGACTGCCGGGTAGTTCGGCCGCTTCGTCCTTCAACCGAACACCAAAACCAAGCCCAAATCCGTAGCCTGGTGACAACATCGCAGCCATTCCTGGTGCTATGCGTGCAGCCAACCGACCGGAGATGTGATCGCGGGTCATGCATTGAACCGTATCGGCCTTCAGCACTTTAACGCCACCGTGCTGGCCGCCGCCGCGCAACATGAGTGCAAACTGCATATAGTCGCCGGCACTTGAAATAGCGCCAGCGCCACCACTGTCCAGCAGCGGTTGTGACGCTGCGTCGAAAGTCTGGTCGGGCGCCGCAATGAGCGTGCCATCAACCGGGTCGCGGGCAAAGGGCTGCGCGAGACGACGGCGCTGAGCAGGCATAACTTGGAAGGCGGTGTCGACCATGCCCAGCGGGCCAAATACATGCTGTTGGAGCCATGTGCCTAGCCGCTGACCGGTCACGGATTCAACCATCAGACCCAGCAAGTCTGTCGACAGTCCGTACTCCCAGCTTGTACCCGGTATATGCAGCAAGGGAACACGTGCCAGCCCATACAGCAAGCGCTGGGCATCCAAATCACGCGGATTGACGACTAGGCCAAATTCTTCATAGGCTTGACGGATGGATGCGTCTTTGCTGCGCGTGCCATACGTCAGTCCACTGGCGTGCAACAGCAGATGC
Source organism: Rhodoferax sp. (assembly GCA_040400795.1). Classification (GTDB taxonomy): domain Bacteria; phylum Pseudomonadota; class Gammaproteobacteria; order Burkholderiales; family Burkholderiaceae_C; genus Rhodoferax. The sequence continues at coordinate 12,833 of JBBAPO010000021.1, read as the reverse complement.
AAAACGGTGGTCTCGCCCCTGGCGCCGCGCATTTCAGGCAGATGGTCTGCGATGCGGTCGTCCAAAGACAGCACCCCTTGTTCGACCAGCACCATCGCCGCAACCGAAGTCAACGGTTTGGTCATCGAATAGATGCGAAAAAGCCCGTCAAGACACATCGGCGTGCGCGTGACCGGGTCCAAGTAGCCCGTCGCGTAGGCAAAGGCAGGCCTGTCATTGCACACCAGTATCACCACGGCCCCGGGCAAATTTGCTGCCGCGACTTCGGTGTCTAGTTCGTCTCGAATGCACTGCAAGCCGGTGGCCGAGAACCCGGTGTCAGCGCCTGTCGGGGAACGGTCGATTTCTATGGTGGGCGCTTGATTAGACATGCCCAACCAGCGTCATTTCCTGCCGGACGCTAGCTGTTTGAGGCACTGGGCGTACCACGCGCGGCTCGCTCTAGCGCCGCGCTGCCAAGGCCGGTCACTGGCCTTGGCAGTGCAATCGCGGGTACCGGCGGCGGCAGCGTCGACGGCACCGGGGCGGCCTGGGTACCAAAGTCCAAAATCTCTAGCCGGCCGTCGTGGTGCTCGACCAGAGCGGTCAGGCTTTCGACCCAGTCGCCATCGTTGCAGTAGAGCACGCCCTCGATCTGGCGCATCTCGGCATGGTGGATGTGGCCGCAGACCACGCCGTCCAGACCGCGCCGCCGGGCCTCGTGCGCCACGGCGGTTTCAAAGTCGCTGACGTAGCTGACCGCCCGCTTGACCTTGAGCTTGAGGTATTTGGACAGACTCCAGTAGGGTAGTCCCAGGTGCGCGCGCAGCACGTTGAAGCGGCGGTTCACCTTGAGGATGAACTCATAGGCCATATCGCCCGCATAGGCCAGCCACTTCGCGCACTGGATCACGCCGTCAAACAGATCGCCATGGGTGACCCACAGGCGCCGGCCATCGGCCAGGGTGTGGACGCAGTCTTCGACCACATCGACACCGCCAAAATTATGCTGAAGGTACTTGCGCGCGAACTCGTCATGGTTGCCCGGTACAAACACCACCCGAGTGCCCTTGCGCGCCTTGCGCAGAATTTTTTGAACCACGTCGTTGTGCGTCTGCGGCCAGTACCAGCTGCGCCGCAGCTGCCAGCCGTCAATGATGTCGCCCACCAGGTACAGTGTTTCGCATTCGGTGCTCTTCAAAAACGCCAGAAGGGCTTCTGCTTGGCAACCCGGTGTACCCAGGTGGATGTCGGAGATCCAGACGGTGCGCAAATTCCGGTCAGTGTTCAGATTATCAAATGTCACGGTTCGCCTCTCCGTAGATTTTGGTAGATGCTAGAGACGGAGCGTGACGGAGATGTGAAAACCCGGTGAAACTTGCGTGTCAGAGTGGCGTAGCAGGGCCGCGCTTGAGCGCCAGCAGACTGAGTGCTATTGAATCAATAGCGATAAGCCCAATCAGGACGTGGCCTGGAGGGCGATTTGACTCAATTCAGCTCAGTGTCTAACGCGGTGGTACCGAGCCAGGGGGTTGACCTTGATGCCAGTGGCGGCGGCCTAAGCTGGCTGCACCGGCACGTTACCGGCAGTCTTTGACGCTTTTAGATTTAAGCGTCAACACATGTGCGCCATTTGTACTAACATCGTAGCAATTTACCTAACAACATAGGTGCTGCCATGACTGCCGTTGCATCGTCGCCTTCCTCCCGCTCCGCTCGCCTTGGGCTGCGCGCAACGCCTGAACAGGAGGTGGTGCTGCGTCGTGCCGCCGAAGTGGCTCATAAGTCACTGACAGACTTCATTCTTGACAGTGCGTGTCTGGCTGCAGAACAGACCTTGCTTGACCAACGCTTGTTCATGGTGTCAGGCAGCCAGTATCAGGCCCTGATGGATTTGCTGGAACGCCCCGAGCAGACCAATGACGGCTTGCGTGACCTTTTCGCCCGTAGGGCGCCTTGGGATGCAATGTGACGTTGCGGCCACCGGAGCCACTGCTGGCTGTACAGCATCGGCTTGAGGGCTTTGATTGCGGCAAGTTTGCGCTGAACGACTGGCTTCTGCGCCACGCCCGCCAAGCGCAGGGTAGTGGCTCCGCCAAGACCTTTGTCGTCGCCGAGGACGATGGGCGAGTGGTGGGTTACTCAAGCCTGACGGTAGGCCAAGTCGATACGATGGAAGCTCCGGAGCGCGTCCGCAAAGGGATGGGGCAATACCCGCTACCGGTGGTGATTCTGGCCAGGTTGGCGGTATCAAAGCACCATCAGGGACGAGGCATAGGTTTTGGCCTACTTCAGGATGCCATCAGCCGTACGATGCTGATCGCCGAGCAAGCTGGCATCCGAGCCCTGCTGACCAACCCCATTGATGACGAGGCCGCGCGGTTCTACACCCGATTCGGGTTCATCGCGTCTGTGCTGCGTGAGACTCAACTGCTGTTGCTGCTCAAAGATGCCCGTCGCTGGGTACGCTGAAGTATGACCATCGAATCATTGCCCACTTTTAGGGCTGTCGGTAAGATTCGCGCAGAATCGGCCACATTGACCAACGGCCGTTAAAGAGACCCCATAGGAGCCAACATTTGTCTTGGATCAGACAAATAGTTGGATCCCATCGGCACTTTTTCGGCGCACTGACCCCCCAAAATGCCGATTTGCCATCCCGAACGTCAAGGAATCATGAATAAAAGTTGATGTGGCCGATTCTGCGCGAATCTTACCGACAGGCCACATAGCTGGAGAGGAGTTTGACATCGCCGCCGGCGTCAAAAGTGTCCACATACCTTACAAAGGCAGTGCGCAAGCGCATCTGGACATAATTGCTGGCAACGAGCAAATCATGTTTGACACCACCTCTTCCGCAATGGGCCAAATCAAGGCAGGTAAATTCAAAGCCCTGGCAGTTACCACCCCCCAAAGAAGCGCTGAATTACCCAATGTCCCAACCTTGACCGAAGCCGGCATTAGCGGCTCCGACATGAGCACCTGGTACGGTGTCTTTGTAACGACAGGCACGCCGCCTGAGGTGGTCGCCCGGCTTCAATCAAAGCTTGCTCGCATCATCAGGCTGCCCGACGTACAGGCAAAACTCAAGGGCTTGGGCAGTGAGCCGGGTAATCTGAGCGTTGAACAATTCAGCCAACTCAACCGGCAGGAGTTTGAGCGCTTTGGCAGATTGATCAAGCAAGCCAACATCAAAATGCAGTAACACCCTGCTGGCCTGTCACCAGCCAGGCCAGCATCCAAATTCCTTCGTATCGGTTGATCTGGACATCAATGAGAACATCCATCAGTGTTGGATCAAGGAACTTCCGCTAAGACTAGCAATCACAAGTTACGCATAGCCATAGTGACTTGCTGTTGCAGGAATGGCAAGTCTCTTTCAATTGTTTTCCAGACCACCGCTACATCAACCTTGTAGTAGCCATGCGCCAGAAGATTACGCATATCGTACGCAAACGCAAGTGGCAATTCGGGGTGAGCAGCTACAAATTCAGGTGCTACGCGTTCAACGTTTTTACTAGCCTCTCCAATGATCTCAAAGTTACGAATCACTGCATCTTGAATCATTCGATTTTTTAGAAATGTAACCTCATCAAGTTCTTCGCAGTAATTTTGAATTTGCGAAATAGCTTCAAGGATATGTCCGAGATAGTCCCCTAAACGCAATGAATCACAGCTCATATAGGTTGAGCTTGGGCAATGACAGCCTGTCGAAAATTGTCTGGTAATGCGCCAGGAGTGAGCACATCTACAGGCACGCCAAGTAAGTTACGGAGCTTGTAGCGGATGGCGCCCAGGTCAAACAGCGTAGTCTCGGAAGTGGTGTCAACAAGAATGTCTAAATCACTTAGATCCGTATCCAAGCCCTGCGCGACAGATCCAAACACACGAGCATTCACAGCCCTGTGCTCCAGGACGATTTCGCGAATTTCACTGCGATGGCTGGCAAGAGCCAAGGAAGGTTTCATTATGAGATTCGGCTTTAGTTTTTCTCATTTTATGCCCAGCTGTAGGCTTTGCCAACCACCAGCCTTGTCCAACGTGAGATGAGCCTGAGCGGGGCTCGTGTTTCCACCCAGAGATGAGCCTGAAGGAATTTTTGGAGTGCAGCGGTAGGTGGGTTGATCATCCCAAGGATGGTGATCAACATGAACGAAGCAAGGCTGACAACCATTGCGCAGATAGAAGAATTTTTGAACGCTAGCGCCTGCGTCGAATTCAAACCCGGTGCAAACGACAGCGAGCGCTATGCGCACATCAGCGCGGTACTCAAGCGCTTTGACTACCCCAGGTGTAAAAGGCGTGATCGCGGCGTACTGCTGACCTACCTGCGTCGCACCAGCGGCTACAGCCGCGCCCAGATGACACGGCTAATCCTGCGCTGGCAGGAGAACCGCCTGGCTACCACGCCGTTGATCAAACGCTTGCGTGCACCGGCCGCGCCTTTCAACCGCAAGTACACCCCAGGCGACGTGGCGCTGCTGGTCGAGATGGATCGTGCCAACGAGGACGTGTGCGGCCCAGCCATCGTGCACCTGCTGCGCCGGGCCTTTGAGGTTTATGACGACCCGCGCTATGAGCGATTGGCCCAACTGTCGGTTTCCCACCTGTATAACCTGCGCAAAAGCACAGGCTATCAAAAACAGCGGGTGAACTTCACCAAAACCCGCGCGGTGTGCAACCCCATTGGGGTGCGCAAGGCGCCACGGCCCAATGGGCGCGCGGGCTACGTGCGCGTGGATACCGTGCACCAGGGCTACTTGGACGGTATCAAAGGGGTCTATCACATTACCTGCGTGGATGCGGTAAGTCAGTGGCAGGTCGAAGCCTGTGTGCAGGGCATCAGTGAGGCATTCCTGCTGCCAGTGCTGTTGCTGGTGATGGCCCAGTTTCCGTTTGAGATTGAGGGGTTTCACTCGGACAACGGCTCGGAGTACATCAATCGCAATGTTGGCGCCCTGCTAGAGAAGTTGCGCATTGAGCAGACCAAATCGCGCTCGCGCCACAGCAACGACAACGCCCTAGCCGAGAGCAAGAATGCCAGCGTTGTCCGGAAGCACATGGGCTACAGCCACATTCCCCAGAAGTACGCCCAGCCGATCAATGCGTTCTACCAGGAAGTGTTCAATCCCTGGCTTAATTTGCATCGTCCCTGCATGTTTGCCACGGAGACCATTTCCCCAAAGGGCAAGGTCGTCAAGCACTACCGACTGCAGGATGTGAAGACGCCACTGGCATGTTTGGCGCAACTCGCAGAGAAAAATCTTGTCAGTTTCAAGGCCGGCGTCACCATGGGTGGCTTGCTGGTTCAGGCGCAGGCCCAAACCGATCTGGCAGCAGCCCAGGCGATGCAAAAGGCCAAGGCGCAGTTGTTTGCAATGTTCAACAAACCCAAGGTCGAGCTACGGCCCTGAACTCCCTGTGTGTCTCAATTGGCGAGGTGTAACTTCTCCGACCTGAAGCGTCAAAACTTCAGGCCCGCCTTGTTCCCAATCGAAAGTCGGGGGGGGCCTCCGGCGGCCCGGCAGGGGCCTATCAAAACATAGGAATCAGAAGCCAAATGCACAGCCAGTAGACTTCCCCCTTTAACCCGGTTAACCCGCACACTGAATTTCACTCCACCAGGTTCGCTCCAGGCTCATTGCTGGATTGGAAAATACTCCACCACCTGACACCACCACCAGATCACAACAAGGGCTGTCGGTAAGATTTGTGCAAAATAAATCATATCGCTTTTCCCTTATGGTTCCTTGCTATTCCCGATTGCAGATTGGCATATGGGGGCCAATCGGCCGAAAAGGTGCCGATGGAATCCAGCGATTTGTCTGCTTTAAGCCAAATGTTGGCTCCGGTAGCGTCTTTGTAGTGGGCTATTGATCAAAGTGGCCGATTCTGCGCGAATCTTACCGGTGGGCCTAAATGGACCCAAAAGGCATGGCTTCCCTCTGAAGCGGTCAATTGCCGGAGATACAACTTTAGCTTGTGTGACAGTTGGTGCCCTACCTGGCGATGTTCAAGGGCGACAAGTCCGCACCCTGACGCGATAGGTCAGTCCAGGCTCAGGCCGGTCGCCTTGGCTGGCCGCTCCCAGTTGGCGAAATCTGTCTTCTGGACTGCAGTGAGGTCGATGGCCGTCGATCCCACCGGGTCGAATCCCAGCTTCAACAGGCGTTCCGCCACATCGGGTCGCTTGACCGCCTTCATTGCGGCATTCTGCAAACGCACCTGGACATCGCGCGGCAGGCCGGCGGGCGCATACATGCCGAACCAGCCCGATGCGTCAATATTGATGCCCGACTCTTTCAGAGTCGGAACCTCGGGAACCTGCGCATCGCGTCTGGGCCCGGCCACGGCAATGATGGTGGTCTTGCCGGCCCGATGGAACTCAGTGGACTCGGAGACGGCGTCGATCTTGTAGGCCACATGGCCCCCGAGCAGTGCGGCGTTAGCAGGCGCCCCGCCCGAAAACGGCACGTGGGTCAGCGTGCTGCCAGTCATCTGGCCCAGCAGGGTGCCCAGCAGATGGGCGGCGCTGCCTTCGCCGGGGGACGCGAAGGTGGCGCCCTTGGGATCTGCCTTGATCTTGGCGATCATTTCGGCCATGTTCTTGACGCCGCTGGCAGGCCCGGCAGTGATGCCAAACTGCACCAGCGCTAGCTGGCTGATGGGTGTGAAGTCCTTGACTGGATCGTAGTCCAGCTTCTTGAACAGGTGCGGAAACAGCACCATCGGCGGCGACGGCACTATGATCACCGTCTGGCCGTCCGGCTTGGCGCTCTTGACCATGCCGATCGCGATGCGCCCGGCCGCGCCGGGCTTGTTCTCGACGATCACACTACCCAGATCCTCACGCATGGCCTCACCGATCGCTCGTGCCACCACATCGGCCGAACCGCCCGGCGGGAACCCGACCAGAATACGCAGTGGCGGCCGGTCCTGCGCAAGCAGCGGCGCCATGGCGTTGACGCAGAGCGCGGCCACGCCGGCCTGAAGGATCTGACGGCGGCCGACTGCGGCCAGGTGGTAGGTCATGGGGGACCTCTTCTGTTCAGATGCCAGATCGTATCGGCTCCGGAGCATTCCGATGCATCAGATTTTCTGATGCGGTGATGCTTTTTTTCGCGGCGCGATCCAGACCGACGACGCCACACCCGCGGAGTCGATCAGGGCCTGCGCCACACATTCGGCAGCGCGGCTCAGGATGCCGCCCTGACGCACCAGCAACACGACTGGTCCGACAATGCCGCCCAGCGGCAAAGGCAGACGGCGCAGCAGACCTGCCGCCTGCAGGTCGCCCGCCACCGGCACCGGCATGATCCCCAACAGGGCCGCAGACCGAAGCAGGTACAGATTGGTGAACAGCGACACCGACTCGATGACCCGGATCGGGGCGCGGCCGCATTCCCGCGCAAAGACAGTGTCAAACCCCTGTCGAACCAGCACGGCCCCGGGCGGCAACACCCAAGGGTGGTCCACCACCTCGTCGAACCGCAGGCGCCGGCGACGGGCCAGGGGATGGTCACTGCCACACACGGCCGCAAATTCCTCCTGCACCAACGGATGCAGCTGCAAGCCATCGAGCGGCGTGTCGGGGCGCACGCGCCCCAGCACCAGATCGAGTTCACCGTGCCGCAGGCGTTCGGCCAGCATGTCGTGCGCACCCTCCACGATGCTCACCCGGGCCGACTCCACCAGGCTCAGCGTTCGGGTCAGCACGTCGGTGAGCAGCGCCGGACCGATCGAGGCCATCATGCCAATACGTACGACACCGGCCGTGCCGTCCAGCAGGGACTGCATCGCGCTTTCGATCTGATCGACACCCGACAGCAGCAGCCGGGCGCGCTCCTCCATAGTCTGCCCATAAGGCGTGACGAGCAGGCCGCGCGGAGACCTTTCGTACAACCTGGCGCCCACCATCTCCTCAAACTCGGCGAGCAGGCGCGTCGCGTTGGGCTGGGTCATGTGCAAACGGCTGGCTGCGCCATGCAGACTCTGGTCGTGCGACAGCGCCTCAATCAGCATCAGGTGCCGCAGTTTGATGCGATTGCGCAGAAGGGGGCTTGGATTCCGGTTCACGGGATTCTGGCGTCTGGTGCCTGTTGGATCAGCCCGGCGGCTTATTGATCGCGCGATCAACTTCATTGATTACCCGGGCCGAGCGAATCGACACTACCATCGCCGCTGGTCTACAGCCCGCCCCATCCCTCCGACACCCAACGACGAGACTCCCACAATGGACGATCCCAGGAAGACCCAGACCGACCACTCCCGACCGCGCCGCAGGCCCAACGTGGTGATCATTCTGGCCGATGATATGGGTCATGGCGACCTGTCGTCCTATGGCAGCCAATTGATTGCCACCACCCACATCGATAGCATCGGCCGCGACGGCGTACGCTTTACTGATGGTTATTCCACCGCACCTCTGTGCAGTCCATCCCGCGCCGGCCTCATTACCGGTCGCTACCAGCAACGGTTCGGGTTCGAGCACCAGGTGTCTTCGGGCGCGTTCCCCGAGCGACGGGAAGCGCGCCTGGAAGACGGCAGCTTGGTGCCCCTGCAAGGCGAGGCTGAGTTCCTGCGGCGTGGTGTGCCTCTGTCTGAAAAGAATTTTGGGGAGCTGTTCCATGCGGCCGGCTACCGCACGGCCGTCATTGGCAAATGGCATCTCGGACATGGGCCGCAGTTCGTGCCGCAAAACCGCGGATTCGACCATTCCGTCGTCTTCTACGGCAACACCAGCCTGCAAGCGACGCAGCCCGACGACCCGGAGATGTTCAGCCTGAAGGTCGACTTCCACGACGAGGAAGCGGATACCGCCTGGACCCGCGAGGGGCTCAACAACATCCGCAAGAACGGCGAGATCGTCCAGGTCAACGACTACCTGCTGTTCTACTTCCGCGACGAAGTCGTGGACTTCATAGAGAAGAACAGGGAAGAACCCTTCTTGCTGTATTTCGCGATGAATGCGCCGGTGCCGCCGCTGCAAGTGCCGCGGCGTTATTTCGAGAGCCTTCGGGCCAGCATTCCCAATATTGCAGTGCGTGGGTACAACGCGCTCATGCTGGCGCAGGACGATGTGGTGGGCGCCGTGCTCGACAAGTTGGAGAGCACCGGGCTGGCGGACGACACCATCGTCATCTTCGTTAGCGACAACGGCACCGCGCTCAGCCGCCCGGGCAGTAATGCGCCGTTTTCCGGCGGAAAGTTCTCCACCCTGGAAGGCGGCATCCGCATGCCGTTCATGATGAAGTGGCCTGGCCGCATCCAGTCTGGCCAGATCTTCTCCAAGCCGGTCAGCACGCTGGACATCCTTCCCACCGTGGCAGCGGCCTGCGACGTGCCAACCACCGCTGCGCAGGCCCTGGACGGCGTCGACCTGCTGCCATACCTGAACCAGCAGAAGGCCGGCCCGCCACACGAAGCGCTGTTCTGGAAACTGGCCGCGTACTCGGCGGCGCGGGTCGGAAAATGGAAGCTGTATATGGAGCCGAAGAACGGCGTCGCCCGGCTCTACGACCTGGAACGGGATCCCGGCGAAAAGAACGACCTGTCGGCCAGCGAACCGCAGATGTTTGATGCACTGAAGGCGCGTTATGCCGAGTGGGAGACTTCCCTGCCGCCGCGCGCGTGGACCAACATCTCACCGGTGTTCAAGAAATAGCAGCGATGTCCTGCGCGAACCGCACCCTGACGCCGCGCACAGGCATGCGGCCCATTCCGGGTGGCGAATTTGCGATGGGAAGCGAACGGTTCTATCCCGAAGAAGCGCCGGTCCGCCGGGTCCGCGTGGCGCCTTTCCTGATGGACGAAGTTCCGGTGACGAACGCCGAGTTTGCAGCCTTCGTCGTGGACACGGGTTATGTGACGGTCGCAGAAATTCGCCTTGATGGGCACGACTACCCCGGCATGCCGCCAGACATCGCAGGCGCCGGATCGACCGTCTTCGACAATGACCATGCGCCCATCGACATGCGCAACCCGGCCACCTGGTGGTTCTTTCGCCAGGGCGCGCAATGGCGCTATCCGCTAGGGCCGGGCAGCAGCATCCATGGGCTGGACGACCACCCCGTCGTGCATATCGCCTGCCAGGACGCGGAGACCTACGCCCGCTGGGCTGGCAAGGCGCTTCCGACCGAGGCCGAATGGGAGTTCGCGGCCCGCGGCGCCCTGGAGGGTGCCGAATACGCATGGGGCAACGAACTGGCGCCCGGGGGCGCGATGCTGGCCAACTTCTGGCAGGGCGAGTTTCCGTACACGAACCACCTGCTCGATGGCTGGGCACGAACCTCTCCCGTGCGCAGCTTCCCAGCCAATGGGTATGGCCTGTACGACGTCATCGGCAACGTCTGGGAGTGGACGACCGACTGGTGGTCACTGGCGCAGGGGGTTTCGGGCGCCCCGACCTGCTGCACCAGCCAGCCAGGACGGGCCGAGTCCGATGCCCGCTTGCGCAGCTGCGAAACCGGTATCGGCACCCGGATTCCCCGCAAGGTGATCAAAGGCGGCTCGCATCTGTGCGCCCCCAACTACTGCCGCCGCTACCGACCCGCAGCACGGCACCCGCAGGAGGTAGACACTGGAACCAGCCACATCGGTTTTCGATGTGTCGTGCGTGGAGCAGGTGTATGACCTCCCCTGTGGGGAGGACGCCAACGACCAGGCGGGTCGGCGGTAGCAACCACACCCGCACAGACCGGGTGGGTCACTTTCTGCGCCGCCACGCAAGCGTGGACGATGTAAGCTTCGTCAGCTTGACACACGAAATCCCCTCGATGGCATCACTGATCCCGCCTCTGACGGTGACGAAGTGCGCACCCTGCGGCCACTGCAGGCGGCGGCCATCACTTACCGCATCGCCCTCGGGCCGGGCACCGGGCACAAGGTATTGACACTGCGGGGCGCCATGGCGCGCGAGCGCATGGCGGGTGAGCTTCTTTGTTCCGACATCGACGGGTTCTGTGTTCACGCGGCCATGCGGGTCGAAGCGCACGAGCGCAAGCGACTGCAGCAACTGTGCAGCTACATCACCCGCCCGGCGCTGTCCGACGAGCGGGTTCAGCTCAATGCCGCCGGCCAGGTGGAACTCAAGCTCAAGACACCATGGTGCGACGTCACAGCGCACTTGGTGATGAGCCCGCTGGAGCTCCTGCAGCCGTAGAGAAAAATAAATCTGCAACTTTTGTGCCGATAAATCTGACAATCGGCATCTTTTCAAACGGCAGATGGTCTGCAAACGAATCTTACTGATGGGCCAAGCACTCCGGCAATTCAGCAGCGACCAGAATTCGGGCGCGAGTCGCGACCGCACAATCCAACTACCGCCCCTCGCGGCGAGGCCAGCTCGCGTCGTCGTCAAGTGCTCCACTTCTCTCCAAGGCGGCGATCTCGCCTACAGACATCTGGAGCACCTCCGTCAAGACCAACCGCGTGTGTTCACCCAGACACGGGGCGGCACGATACTGCGAGCCAGGCGTGCGCGACAGGTGGAACGGAAGTCCGCCGTAGGGATGCCGACCCGCCTCCGGGTGGTCCAGTGTGGTGAAGTAGTTCCTCGCCGCCAGGTAATCGCTCCTCACGATGTCCCTGGCGTTCTGTACCGCTGCGGCGGGCACGCCTGCGGACTGCAATACCTGCGCGGCCGCTGCCTTGGAACGCAGTTGCGTCCACGCGCGGACCGCATCGACGATCTCGCCTTCGCGTTGTTGCCGCGCCTCGGCCGATCCGAATTCCGCGCCGGCGGCCATGTCGGCTCGCCCTATCGTCACCGCCAGCGCACGCCATTGCGCATCGCTTGTCACGGCAATGGCGACCCACTCGTCGTCACCGAGAGCGCGAAACGCCCCATGGGGAACACATCCCGTGCGGGCATTCCCCTGAAGGCCTGGATCCCTGCCGTTCTCGATGGCTTGGAGAATGTGCTCGCCAATGAACTGCATGGCCGCCTCGTATTGCGGCATCTCGACATACTGCCCTTCGCCAGTCAGTTCCCTGTGCACCAGCGCGACGAGGGCCGCTGCGGCACCATTCAATCCCCCTATGGCATCAAGGTACGCGGGGCCGGAGGTCGAGGGGCGGCCATTGGGATACCCGATCATGCCGGACATCCCGGCGATCAATTCCATCGTCGGTGCGAATGCGGCGGCACTGGCCATTTCACCGGCATTTCCGAAGGCCGGCATCTCCACCACGATGATGTCCGGTTTCTGGTCCTTCATCTGCGCATGGCCAATGCCGATGCGATCCAGCGTGCCGGGCCTGAAGTTGGAGATCAAGACATCTGTCACACGAACTAAAGTTGTATCTCCGGCAATTGACCGCTTCAGAGGGAAGGCCTACATCTAGGATCCATTTAGATACAACATTACGTCAACCTCAAATGACTTAATGTTGTAAGTGTCGTGGAAAGTGACGTAAAGTTGTGATCTCGCTTGGAACGAAGGTTGCCCCGTGACAGATTGAATCGCTCTACCAGCGAATCGCTTTCGCAAGCAAAAGTTGCATCACGTCTGGGCTCCAAAGCTGAACCGTACCATTGTGCTCGCTAGGCGGGACCAACTACATCTTTAGGTCGTTCTGGGGGCAAATCCAGAGATATTGCGGTACTGCCATCGTCCGAGCTATTTCGCGCACCATCCGACGTAAAGGCGGCAAGGACTGCAATTACAACTTTACGTCACAAACGTTTCAACTTTAGTTCGTTTCACACTTGGACTGGGTGTTCAATTCATCCCCAGTGTTGAAGGAACGTGCGGAGATGATGGCTTTGAACGAAGGTCTGACAGACTTCAGGAATAATGTAAGCGTCTGGCGACGGCACCTTGACCGTGCCGCAGATTCAGTATTGCGGTTGC
>JBBAPO010000020.1:0-103551 GCA_040400795.1 Rhodoferax sp. | reverse complement strand
AATGTCGGTGTAGTGCCAACCGGTACCACCCCCGTGCTGTATGTCGATGGCGTCGCAGTACCTGCAACGGTCTCCGTGGTGGGTGGCAACACGATCCTCACACCGACGACCCCGCTCACCGATGGGGCGCACAGCATCACCACCGGCCTGACCGACACCGCTGGCAACACCAGCGCACCCAGCCCCGCATTGGCAGTGACGATCGACACCACAGCGCCGGCCACACCCGCGGCACCCGACCTCACCGCAGGCACCGACAGCGGCAGCAGCAGCACCGACAACAACACCAAGATCAACACGCCCGTATTCACGGGCACCGGGTCACCAGGTGACACCATCACCATCAAAGACGGCACCACCGTATTGGGCACCGCAGTGGTTGCGCCCAATGGCACTTGGACGTTCACATCGTCTGTCCTCACCGACGGCGTACACCAGATCACCACCACGGCAACCGATACCGCTGGCAACACCAGCGCACCTAGCCCAGCATTGGCAGTGACGATTGACACCATAGCGCCAACGCTCACTGCCACCCTTAATTCTTCCAGCGACACCGGCACCGTGGGTGACGGCATCACCAGCGTCACCAAGCCTGTCATCAGCGGCACCGGCACCAACGGCGACACCATCACCGTGGTCATGCCCGGCAGCGGTGAAGTGCTAACCGCGGTGGTCGTCAACGGCGTCTGGAGCGTCACGCCCAGCTACGCCTTGGTTGACGGCACCGTCGGCAACGCCGTCGTCACCGCCACCGACCCGGCCGGCAACGTCAGTGCGCCCGCCAACGTGCCGCTCGACATCCGCTCGTCGCCTGTGGCCGTGGCCATCACCAGCATCACCAACGACACCGGCACCAGCAGCATCGACGGCGTCACCACCGACACCACGCCCACCATCAGCGGCACCAGCGACCAGCCCAACCGGCCGGTCACCGTCACCATCGCGGGCGTCAGCTTTGTGGTCATGACCGACGGCAACGGCGCTTGGTCAGTCGACACCGGCGCACTCGCCGCCACCAGCGGCACCTGGAACCCCGCCGTTGGCTTCACCACCGACGGCCTCAAAGACATCACCGTCAGCGTCTCGGGTGGCAACGGCGGCACCGGCACGGCCAGCAGCAGCGTCACCATCGACACCGCCGCCCCCACTGTGCTGGTCACCAGCGTGTTTGGTGACAGCGTGGCCACCGCAGTGAACGGCACTTTTGACGGCACCGAGCGTGGCTTCAACCTTTCCGATTACAGCCTCAGCCCCACCGTCGCCACGCTGCCCATCATCAGCGGAACCACCACCGCCGAAGACGGCCAAGTGGTCACCGTCACCCTCAACGGCAAGAGCTACACCGCCACCGCCGCCTCGGGCGCATGGTCGGTCAGCGTGCCATCGGCCGATGCGGTGCTGCTCAACCACGGCAACACCTACGCCATCAGTGCCAGCGTCAGCGACAAAGCGGGCAACGCCGCTGTGGCCGACACCAACAACGGTGTGACTGTCAACATCGCGCCGCCCGACGTGCCCACGGTGGTCAGCCAGACCACCGTCAGCACCACGCCCACCATCACCGGCGTGGCGCAAAAATTGGTCAACACCGTCGGAACGCCGCTTACCAGCAACGATAGCTTCACCGTTGTGATCAAAGACGCGGCAGGCACTAACACTTTGGGCACCTACACCTATACCGTCGGTGGCACCAGCAACTCCGCAGGCCTGAGCTATAACAGCACCTCCGGCGCTTGGAGCCTGGCCGTGCCCGCCAGCGTGTTGCCTGCAGGCGCAGCCACCTACAACGTCGATGTCAGCACCACGGTGTCGGGTTTTCCAACCCGCAGCGACATCAGCAGCAGCGAACTCGTGATTGCGGTGGTGCCCACCATCACCAGCATCTCCGAAGGCCCGGTCATCAACATGGCCGAAGCCGCCAGCTTGGGCGGCACGCCGGTCATCGTTGGATTGACGGGCACTGGCGCTGTGGCCGGGCAGGTGATCACCGTCACCTGGGGCACGCAGACTTTCACGCAAGTGCTCACGGCGGCCGACATTGCCGCCAACAGCGTGTCGGTCATCGTGCCCACGGCCACCCTGCAAGCGCAGACCGCCGCCAACACCACAGGCCCGGTGCCCGTCAGCGTGTCGCTGGGCAACGGCATTACCAGCGCCATCACCACCGAGACGGTGAACTTTGTCACGCCCACCGCGCCGACCATCAACTCGGCAGCATGGACGGCTACCGCCCCGGGCAATACCAGCAGCGTGAGCGGTATTCCGGAGGCTTATTACGACAAGCACGGTGCCACGTTTGCCGCAGCTACAGGCTCAACACTTGACAACAAGCTCTATTACAGCGAGGCCGTGGCCACCGCTGACAGCGGCACTTTGGTGCGGGTGCGGTTGGCCATTGGTACAGGTGCGGTCAACCCACCTGTGGTGGGCGACACCCTCACGATCAAATGGGGTGATCAAACACTTGCGGCCTACACATTGACCACGACGGACGTCACCACAAACAAGTACGTCGACATCTCAGTGCCCTTCAGCACCATTGACAGTCAGGCCTTTGGCAACGTGGTCGTCAGCGCCACGATCACCAGCATCGCGAGCGGCAACAGCTCTGCGACATCGCCTTTGACCGTGGTTTGGGCTTATGACCAGCAGACGGCAGATTTGGCCAGCACAAGTAGCGGCTTCAATATCAACGGTCGCGCTGCCAACGACTACACGGGAGGGACTACGCTGGGCGCTGGCGTGGCCAATGTGGGTGATGTCAACGGCGACGGCTACGATGACTTTATCTTGCGTGATAGTGGATCGGCTTACCTGGTTTACGGTCGTCCCGGTCTGGCCAACGTCGAGCTGTCCACCTTGCAAACGGCAGGCAACACCAACGGTTTTATCATCAATGGCACGGCGACCTCGATGGTCTCGGTTGGGGGTGATATCAACGGTGATGGCTTGAGCGACATCATCGTGAAAGACCCCGCCACCACAGCGTATGTTTACTTTGGGCAAACAAGCAGCCCCGGTTCCGTGAACCTCAGCAGCTTTGCGGCTAGCAACGGCTACACCATCACGACGCCTTCTGCGATACAAAGCACCAGCGCGGTGGGCGATGTCAACGGCGATGGCTTTGACGACATGATCATCAAGCTGGGGCTTTATAACGCCACTTACGTTGTTTACGGCAGCGCGGGGGCAAGCAACATCACGTTGCCTACAGCGACTTCCGGCACATTCAGCAACGGTTACATCATCAACACGCCGTCTGGCTCTTCAATTCAAATTGGCAGTCAGGTGCCCCCAGAGATGGGTGACTTCAACGGTGACGGATACGGCGACTTTGCTGTCACTTATCGCGACGCCGCCACAGGCGGTGTAAGCACCGTTGGTGGTGTCAAGGTCTACTTTGGCGGCCCCAATCTGACGGGCATGACCACCACGGACATGAGTGTTGCCGGTACTGGACGTGGGTTCACCATCAACGGTTTGACCATGCACTATTCATTCACCTCCAACAATGCAGGTGACGTGAACGGCGATGGCATTGACGATCTGGTCATCAACGAAGGCAGCGATGCCCAGCCAGGTACACGCAGTTTTGTTGTGTTCGGTAAAACCAGCGATGCACCCATCAACGTCTCTTCTGTGGTGAATGGCGTTGGCGGTTTCGTCATGAACGGTACGGCGCACGATGTGGATATCGTTGGTGACTTCAACGGCGACGGTCTGGCCGATTTGGTGGTGACGCAAGATGGCATGAGCATCAACGGTGTGTCATCGGGCGGGGCCTATCTGGTCTACGGCCGCACTGCTACAACGGCCTTGACCTTGTCCAAT
Organism: Rhodoferax sp.; assembly: GCA_040400795.1. Lineage (GTDB taxonomy): Bacteria > Pseudomonadota > Gammaproteobacteria > Burkholderiales > Burkholderiaceae_C > Rhodoferax. Next base: position 99,717 of record JBBAPO010000020.1, on the reverse strand, counting down.
CTGGCCGTTTCCGAGGGCTTCCGCATTGACGGCGTTACAACTGGTGACACAACCGGCCAATCGGTCACGGCAGGTGGCGACATCAATGGCGACGGTTTTGCCGATTTGGTGATCGCATCGCCTTATGGCGATCCGATCAGCCCGGCCCGTACGGATGCCGGTATCACCCGAGTGGTTTTTGGTGGGCCGAGCCGCATCAACTCGATGACTTTCCAGGCCAGCAACGGTGACTTCATCGGCACCACAGGTGCCGACAACTTGGTGGGCACCAGCGGTGCCAACCAGATCGTGGCCGGTGACGGCAACGACACGCTGATTGGCAACGGCGGTGCAGACGTTCTGTACGGTGGTCGCGGTGACGACACCATTGTCATCAACGCCAGCAACATTGCGGCCTTGGCTGTGAACAGCGGCAACGCCCCGCAAGCCATTGCCCGCATCGACGGCGGCAGCGGCACCGATACGCTGGAGACCACCGCCACATTGGACCTGAGCACCATCAGGCCAGCCGCCATTCAAAGCATAGAGCGCATCAACTTGAGCGCCAGCGGCACTTCGCTCACCATGGGCCTGCTCGACGTGTTGGGCTTGTCTGAGAAAAACAACCCGTTCAACACGGCCACCGGCTGGACGGCTGTCACAGTCACCAACTGGGACACCGTGAACAACGGCGCGCAAGTGGTGGTCGATGGCACCGCCAGCAACGACCTGTATTTGAGTGGTGCTTGGCAGAGCATTGGCACGGTGACAAACAACGGCAAGACCTACAAAGTCTTGAGCGACCTGACCAAGGCCGAAGCCCAAGTGCTGGTGGACAGCAACGTGATCGTGCATTTGGCCCCCACGGTGATCAGCATCGCCAACGAGTTGGCCGGCTCGCTGAACCTGACCGAGGCCAACAGCTCAGGCGGTACGCCCGTGCGCATCAGCTTGGCCAATACCGATGCCGCAGCGGGCAACACCATCCAACTGAACTGGGGTGGCCAGCTGATTACGGTCACGCTGTCAGCCGCCGACCTGACCGCCGGCTTTGTGGACATGCCAGTGACCACGGCCCAACTGCTGGCGGCCACGCCCGTGGGCAGTAGCGCCAACGTGAACGCGGTGGTGACCCTGCTCAGTGGCGTTACGGCTGTGGCAACCTCAGGCGGGCAGCCGATTGCGGTGGACTTCACCGTGCCGACCACGCCGATCATTGACTCGGCGCTGTGGACAACGACCAACACCGCCAGCGATTTGGTCGGCATGCCTGAGGCGACTTATGCGCTGGACATCACCACCATGCCCGCCACTGCAGGCTTTGTAGACAACACCCTGTATTTCTCTGAGGTAACCAACGCGACCAACACCGGCAATACGCTGGTGCGTGTGCAGTTGCCGACTGCAGCGGCCCTTGCCCCTGTGCCCGCCGTGGCCGGGGACACGCTGACGCTGCGCTGGGGCACCCAGGCCATCAACGTGGGGGCTTTGTCGGCGACCGACATCACCAACAAGTACATCGACGTCTTGGTGTCACAAGCCAATCTGGAAACACAGGCTTTTGGCAATGTGGTCATGAGCGCCGAGATCACCAGCGCAGCCAGCGGCAACACGTCGCTGACTTCACCCATCACGGTGAAGTGGGCGTATGACTTGCCTTTGAGCCAGCTTTACAGCTTGAGCCAAGGCTTCACGATCGAGGGCGATTTGGCCCAAGGAAAACTGGGCTACACGAACGAAAACCAAGGGGTGCAAAACGTTGGCGATATGAACGGCGATGGCTATGACGATGTCGAGCTCACCGACATCTACGGTACCCGTTACATCGTGTACGGCGGTGACCGCCAAACAGCAGTGAACGTGTCGCAGTTGACCGCGGTGGGTAACAGCTTTGGCTTTGTTATCGCCAACGTCGCGGGTCTGGGCACGAGCACGCAACCCACACGGGGTGGCGACATCAACGGCGACGGCTTGAGTGATATTCTGGTCGGCAACGGCGGCAACAGTGTGTATGCGATTTACGGCTCCAGGACCAGCATTGGTGAGGTCAACCTGAGCGCGCTGCAGGCTAGCAATGGTTTCAAAATCACCAATACATCGGGCAACAGCTTGTTTGAGCCGAGTGTGGTGGGCGATGTGAACGGTGACGGTTATGAAGACATGTTGTTCAACATGTCCACCAACTGGAACAACTACCTGATCTTTGGCGGCCCTAACCTGGCCAACATGACCATGCCCACGGCTGTGGGCACGTCCACCAGCTATGTGAGCATCACCAACGGGGGTGCTTACAGCTCAGGTGGCAAGCTTTCCACCATGCACGGTGACTTCAACGGCGACGGTTACAGCGACTTTGCACTGGCACAAATTAGCCTCACCGGTGGTGCCGGGCCGGTCTACGTTTATTACGGCAGCTCGAGCGTGCAGGCATGGACCAGCAGTGCGCTGTCCGTGGCAGGCAATGGCCGTGGTTTCCACATCACGGGCTTGACGGGCGTTGGCTCTTTCAAATTCCAGTCGACCAACGCTGGGGATATCAACGGCGACGGCATGGACGACATGGTGTTCAACGACGGCGACCAGCGTGCCTTTGTGTTGTTTGGCAAAACCAACAGCACCTCGGTGACGACGGCGAATCTGATCGCTGGCAATGGCGGTTTCGTGATGAACGCAGGCACGCTCAACAACAACTCCAAAGTGTGGGATGCCGATGTGGTGGGCGACTTCAACGGCGATGGCTTGGCCGACATGGTGATCAGTAACAACAGCTTGGTCACTGCGGGTATCACGGGCGGCGGTGCTTACCTGGTGTACGGCCGGACCGCCACCACTGCCTTGTCTTTGGATTCTCTGGCTGTGTCGGAAGGCTTCCGCATCAGCGGTTACTCAGCCACAGCGGGCTTCGAATTGGGGCGTACCGTCAACGCCGTGGGCGACTTGAACGGCGACGGTTTTGCCGATTTGGGCATCACCAACCAGGGCCTTGAAACAGTAGGTTCAAACGCCAACGCGGGCATCGTGCGCATTGTTTATGGGGGTGTGGACAAGCTCGAAAGCATGACCTTCCAAGGCGCTTACGGCGACACCATCGGCACCACGGGTGCAGACGCGCTCACGGGCACCAGCGGCAACAACCAGTTGGTGGGCGGCGACGGCAACGACACGCTGACCGGTGCAGGCGGCGCCGACGTGCTGTACGGCGGCCGAGGCAACGACACGATCGTGGCCAACGCCGACAACGTGGCCAAAATGAGCTTGAGTGGCACATCGCAAGCCATTGCCCGTGTGGATGGCGGCAGCGGCATCGACACCTTCAAGCTCGACGGCGCGGGCATCTTGCTCGACCTGAGCTTGGTCAGCGGCCCAGCTTTGCAAAACATCGAGAAAATCGACCTGACTGGCAGCGGCAACAACACCTTGAAGCTGAGCCTCGCCGACATGTTGCAGAGTTTTGACGACTCCAACGTGTTCAACAGTAGCAACACCACCAGCGGCTTGGCCGCGACGGTGAGCAAGAACCAGCTGATGGTCGATGGCAATGCCGGCGACAAGGTGGTGTTGACCGACTTGGCCAGTTGGACGGCTTCGGGCACCAACGTGGTGGCCACCTCTGGCGGTACTTCGCACACCTATGTGGCTTACAACCACAACACGAGTGCGCAGCAGTTGCTGATTGACCAACTGTTGACGGTGTCAGCGACTTGATAAGCCCGCTGAAAACGGTCTTGAACGTGGGCTGCGGCCCACGCGGTCGGCCGCATGGTTTTACCGGGTTTGCCCAAGGCTGGACCGAGCTGCGCCTGGACATTGACCCGGCAGTCGAGCCCGATGTGGTGGGCACCATGACCGACATGTCGGCGGTGGCCACGGGCTCGGTCGATGCGGTGGTGTCTAGCCACAACATTGAGCACCTGTACCCGCACGAGGTGCCGTTGGCCTTGGCGGAGTTTGTTCGGGTGCTCAAGCCCGACGGCCGGGTGCTGATCACTTGCCCCGATTTGCAGTCGGTCTGCGCACGGGTGGCCAAGGGCGAGCTGGCCTCGCCTTTGTACGAGTCAGACGCCGGCCCGATCTCGGCGCTGGACATCCTGTACGGCCACCGCGGCGCCATGGGCGCCGGGAACCTTTTCATGGCCCACCGTTGCGGATTTACGCTGCAAGTGCTGGCCGACACCCTGCAGGCCTGCGGCTTTGCCCGCACCGCTGGCATCGCCCGCCCCGAAGCGTTTGACCTGTGGGCCGTGGGCAGCAAAGCGGCGCTGAGTGATGCAGAGATACGGGCGTTGGCGGTGTTGCATTTGCCTCGTAGACGGTGAGGCGGGTCATTGGTTTTCTTGGTTCTATGGTTACCGATAGGCCGATGTGTTTGGCGGGTTTCATCGTGCCCCTCAAATTGTGCCCTTCAGTAAGTGCCATCCATGTTCCCAATTAGGTTGAAAAAAATGATCTCAATTCAGCACAAGCAGCGCAGTGTGTTTGTAGGCGTGGCTTTGGGTGCGGCTTGCTGTGTGTGCACGGCACAAAGCGGGCCTGCGCCAACGGTTGAGCAAGCAGGCTCTTTGATGGCCGTGGTGCGCGAAGCGCTGGTGCGCTACCCCGCTGCACTGGCGGCACGCTCGCAAGTGAGCGGTGCCATGGCTGAGCTTGACAAAGCCACCGCAGCCCGCTGGCCCGTTATCGGGCTAGGCGCTTCGGCCTACCAGCAAAGCCTGGGGGACTTTACGAGCTCGCTCACGCCGCAGGCGACCTATACGCTGTATGCAGGCGGCGGTATCGAGGCTGGGGTGCAACGCGCCCAGCATCTGGTACGCGCCGCCGAGGGCAAGGTCAGCGGCACGCTAGACGATGTGGCGCAGCAAGCGGCCGAGGCTTACCTGATGTGGGCGCGGGCCTTGGAGCAAAAGGCGCTGGCAGAAAAAAACATGGGCGTGCTGACACAGATGGCCGACGACGTGCGCAAGATCGTGGCCGTGGACGCCGGCCGCGCCGTAGACCTGAACCAGGCCGTGGTGCGCGTGAACGCCGCTGCACTCACGGTGTACCAGCGCGATGTGGAGTTGCAGCAAATGCGCGCGCGGCTGACGCGGTACGCCGATGCGCTGCCCGCCCAGCCTGTGGGTCTGGACGATGTGCCTCTGACGGCGCCCAGCACGCTGGAGACCGCCTTGGCCGCCGCAAACCCCACGCACCCGCTGTTGGTGCAAGCGGTGGCGCAACTTGAAGCGGCCAAGGCCGGTGTGGCCGTGGCCCGTGCCCAGACCCGCCCCAAGGTGGATTTGACATGGTCGCGCCAGGTGAACCCGTTTTCGATGCAGACGAGCAACTTGCAACAGCTGAGCGTGAACATGCCGGTATTCAACGGTGGAGCAGGCGAGGCCAGTGTGCGCTCTGCGACCGAGCAAGTGCAGGCGGCTCACAACACGCTGGATGAGCAAACACTGGTGCTGCGGGAAAAAATCAGCACCGCCTGGGCCGATTGGGCCATGGCGCAGCAGCGCGTGAGCCTGAACCAAGACCAGTCGCTGGCCGGGCAAAAGCTGGTGGAGAGCTATCGCCTGCAATTTCGTCTGGCCCGCCGCTCTTTGCTGGAGCTACTGAACGTGCAAAACGAAGCCTATGGCTACACCTCTGCCGCCGTCCAAATGCAATACGACCACCGCCTGGCCCGCCTGCGCTTGTCAGCGGCCATGGGCGAATTGGCCCGAGCGGTGAAGGGGGAGAAGTGAACGTAAAAAAAGTGAACCCGTGCTTGCTGCAAGCCCGAAAAAGATATGACTGATCCAATAACCAATCTGCTCGAAACGGGTAAAAACGCCTTAGCAAGTGCCAACCTGGCAGAGGCCGAAGCCGCGCTGGCGCAGGCCGTGCAGCAAACGCCTGATTCGGCCGAGGCCGCTTTCCTGTGGGCGCAGTGCGCGGTGCGGCGCAACGACATACACGCTGCACGTGCGCGCTTTTCCGCTTTGCTGAGCCAGCACCCCGGGCATTTCAGGGGCTGGTTGGAGGCGGGGCATTTGTCTCGTCAATTGGGCCGCCAAAAAGAGGTGATGCATTTTTACCGCATGGCCACGCAGGCGGCGCCCATGCACTGGGAGGGCTGGCAGACGCTGGCCTGTGCGCTGGAAGCCCAAGGCCAATGGGACGAAGCGGCGGCTTGCTACCACCGCGCTTTACCCCTGGCAACAAAAGCGCCGCAAGGCGACGCGGTGTCGGTCAGCCGGGTGCACGCCTTGATGGCCAAGAACCGTCTTGAGCGCGGCGACGCGGCGCGGGCGCTGGAGTCGCTGCGCCAAGCGCTGGGCCTGATGCGGGTAGAAAACCCCAAGCCCCACGTGAACGTGACTGCCGATTTGTACATTGACCTGGGCGACGTGCTGATGCGCTTGGGCTTGACCGACGCTGCCCACCGTGCGTTTGAACAGGCGACGGTGGGAACCAGCGAGGAGGTGCTGACCCGCCTTGCGATGCAGTCTTTTCACCACAACCTGTGGCAAGAGGCGCAGGCGGTGCTCAAGCGCAATGTCGAACTGCATCCGCAAAGCGCGTTGGCGTTGTGGAATCTGGCACATTCGTACGCAGAAGCTTGGCAGATGGACGATGCCTTGCAAACGCTGGCTCTGGCCGAAGCCATAGCGCCGCAGCCGGGGGCCAAGTCGATGCGCGCTTCGGTGGCGGGGCGCATGGGCGAGGTCGACCAGGCGTTGGCGCTTTACCGCGAGCTGGCCGAAGAAGATGGGCCCGAGTCGGCTATGGGCTCCAGTGCAGCCATGAGTTCGCTCTACAGTGACAGCCTCACGGCCGTGCAGGTGGCCGAGTTGCACCGCAGTTTGTTTGCCGGCTTGGGGCAGGGGGCACGCGCGGCGCAGAGTTTTGCCAACGCCCGGGAGCCGGGTAAGCGCATTAAGCTGGGTATGTTGAGTGCAGATTTTCACCACCAGCACCCGGTCAACATCTTCATGCAGCCGGTGCTCGCGCGCTTAGACAAGTCGCAGTTTGAGGTGACGATTTACAACGTGGGCGTGGCCCATGACGACCAGACGAAGCTGGCCCGCAGCCGCGCCGACCATTGGGTGCAGGCAACGAGCTGGACCCGGGCTCAATTGACGCAGCGTATTCGCGCCGATGGTATTGATGTGCTGATCGACTTGGCGGGTCACACGTCTCACAACCGGCTGGTGATGCTGTCGCAGCGGGTGGCGCCAGTGCAGGTGTTGTTTCTGGGCTATCCGGGCTCCACTGGGGTGCCCAATATCGATTGGTTGCTGGCCGACCCTATGGTGGTGCCGCCGGAGCACGACGCACTGTGCACCGAGCGCGTATACCGCTTGCCCAACGCGGTGTTTTGCTACGCACCCGAGGTTAATTACCCGTACCCGGTGTATGGCGCTGCCCATGCCCAGCGACCGCTGACGTTTGGCTCGTTCAACAATGTGCCCAAGCTCACACCGCGCACGGTTGATCTTTGGGCCAAGGTATTGGAGCGGGTAGCGGGCTCGCGCTTGCTATTGAAGGCGCCAAGCTTTCGCGACGAGTCGGCGGTGCGCATCTTCCGAGAGCGCTTTGAACGGCAAGGGGTCGATGCCAGCCGCATCGAGTTCCGTGGCCCGGTGGGCCTGACCGACATGATGGCCGAGTACGCCGATGTCGACATCGCGCTTGACCCGGTGCCCTACAACGGCGGCACGACCACGCTGCAAGCCTTGTGGATGGGTGTGCCAGTGGTGGTGAAAGAGGGCCGCAACTTTGTATCGCGCATGGGCGCGAGCTTTATGGGCGCGGCTGGTTTGCCCGACTGGGTGGCCGCCAGCGACGAGGACTATGTGTCGATTGCTGCACGCATGGCGGACGACCGGCAGGCGCTGCTGCAGCTCAAGAGCGGTTTGCGTGCGCGCTTGCAGGCGGCCCCGGCTTGGAACATCGACCAGTACACCCGCGACATCGAGTGCGCTTTGCGCGCCATGTGGATCGATTTTTGTGAACAGCCTGGCGGCCAGGTGCGCGCATGACACCACCCGAGCTGAAGACCGATCCGAACGATCCTTTGTTGTCGTGCCTCGCGCTGGCGGCGGCGTTGCTCGACTGCCCGGTGCACCTGCCCACGCTGCGCGCAGGCTTTGCCACCGATGAGCATGGCCGCGTGCCAGCCGCGTCTTACCCGGACCTGGCGCACCGCCATGGGCTGGTGGCAGCCTGGTCGCACGCGCAAATCGAACATTTGCCCAGTTTTTCTCTGCCGGTGCTGGTGCCGCTCCAAGACGGCCGGGTGATTGTGCTGGTGCGCTTTGGCACTGGGCAGGAGCGTGGCATGGTGCAGGTGCTCTCGCCCGAGACGGGCTTGCAAGAGCGCAGCTTGAGTATGCAGGAGTTGGTGGCATCGTCGACCGGTGACTTGCTGCTGGTGCGCCGTGCGCCGGTGCGTGCCGACCAGACGCTGGTGCCGATGCGGGGCGCGGCATTCAGTTGGTTTTGGGGCACGCTGTGGCGCTTCAGGCACTTTTATGTGGAGTCGATGCTGGCCTCGCTGATCGCCAATGTGCTGACGCTGGCGGGTATTTTTTTCACGATGAACGTTTACGACCGGGTGGTGCCCACGCAGGCGTATGTGTCGCTGTGGACGCTGGCCATTGGCACCACGGTGGCCGTGGTGCTGGAGTTTGGCATGCGCTGGCTCAAGGCGCGGTTGGTGGATCTGGGGGGAAAGAAGGCAGATCTGGCTATCAACGCAATGCTGCTGCGCGAGATCATGTCGATCCGGCTGGAGCATCGGCCGCAGTCGGTGGGGATTTTTGCCAGCTCGATGCGCGACTTTGAGGCGCTGCGTGATTTCTTTTCGTCGGCGTCGTTTGTGCTGCTGACCGACTTGCCTTTCATGCTGATGTTCATTGGGTTGATTTTTGTGATCGGTGGCCCAATTGGCTGGGTCTTGGTGTTGGCTGTGGTGGTGGTGCTGGCGGTGGGCTATTTGTCACAACCGAGTTTGACCAAAGCCACGCGCGATAACATGAAAGAAGCGGGTGACAAACAGAGTGTGCTGGTTGAGTCCGTACTGAACTTGGAGACGGTGAAGGCCTTCAACGCCGAGCCGTATTTGCAACGGCGCTGGGAAAACGCGAACGAAGCGGGTGCGGATTCTTACAAGCGCATTCGCAGTACCAGCAACCTGATGCTGGGGTTGACCGCATCACTTGGGCAACTGATCACCGTTGGCATGGTGCTGATCGGTGTTTACCAGATCCATGCAAACAACCTGACGCAAGGGGGCTTAATTGCCGCAGTGATTCTGGCCGGGCGCGTGATCGGGCCTTTGAGTGGGGTGATGGGCTTGGCCTCGCGTTTCCAGCAGGCGGTCACATCTTTGGAGACGCTCGATGGTTTGATGAAGCGTCCTCGTGACCGCGAGTTGGGCCGCCAGTATGTGGAGCCTGCGGCGCCACTGGCTAAGTCAGGGCTCTCGACTTCGTCCGAATTGGTACTCCAAGCCGCACCACCCCAGCACACGCCTGCGTTGGTGTTTGACGAAATTGAGTTTTCTTATCCGGGCGAACACCGCGTGCCGGTGATTCGTCGCCTGTCCATGAGCATGAACGAGGGTAGCCGCACGGCCATGCTGGGCCGCATTGGCAGTGGCAAGTCCACGCTGCTGCGCCTGGCGGCGGGCCTGTATGTGCCCAGCGCCGGTCAGGTGCGGGTGGGGGGTGTTGAGCTGCAGCAGCTTGAACCCACGGCGCACCGCAGCCGCATGGGCTGGGTGGGGCAGGACCCGCTGCTGTTTATGGGCACTTTGCGCGAGAACCTGACACTGGCGGACGGCTGGATCACCGACCGGCGCGTTGTGGAGGTGTTGCAGCAATTGGATCTGTACAGCATGGTGGCGTCTCACCCGAGGGGCCTGGACATGCCCTTGACCGAGGCCGGTGGTGGCTTGTCGGGCGGACAGCAGCAATTGCTGAGTATTGCGCGCATGATGCTGCGTGACCCGCAGTTCGTGTTCCTCGATGAGCCCACGGCGAGCATGGACCAGAGCACCGAGAACCGGGTGATGGCTGTTTTGCGCCAGTGGCTGCAGGGCCGCACGGTGTTGCTTGCCACGCACCGGCCTCAGCTCTTGGAGCTGGTGGACACGATCGCGGTCATTGATGCGGGGCGTTGCGTGATGCAGGGGCCCCGCGATGAGATGATCGAGCGCTTGTCGCGCGGCGTGAATGTAGCGCAGCAAGGGGGTCAGGCATGAGTTTGAACAAGTTCAACAAGGGCCGCGGCGTAGCAACGGTAGACGACGACGAGCGTCGCACCAGCACGCAGTTGCTGCGGCTGACGGGCATCACCCTGGTGGTGTTTTTTGGTTGGGCCGCCTTTTTTGATCTCGAAGAGATTACCCGGGGGCAAGGTCGGGTGATCCCGGCGAGCCGCGAGCAGGTGGTGCAGTCGCTGGACTCGGGCATTCTGCGCGAGATGAAGGTGCACGAGGGCCAGACGGTGGAGGCGGGCGAAGTTTTGCTGTTGCTTGATGATTCGCGGGCCGGGCCGGTTTACCGTGAAGCCACAGAAAAGACTTTGGCGCTGTCGGCGCAGGTGGCGCGTTTGCGGGCTGAGGCGTACGCCACGCCTTTGGTTTTTCCGCAGGAGGTGCGGTCTGACACCCAGCTGGTGCAGCGCGAACAGCAGGCTTATGACGCCCGCAAGCGGGCGCTGAACGAGCAGAACGAGGCCCTGAACAATTCGCTCAAGGCGATGCAGGCTTCGCAACAGGCCACTCAGCGCGAGCTGGACATGACCACGCCGCTGGTCAAACAGGGGGTGATTTCTGAGGTCGAGGTGCTGCGCTTGCAGCGGCAGTTGGCTGACCTGAGCCGCCAGCAGGCCGATTTGCAGGGGCAGATTGTGGAGCGGCGCAACCGTTACTTTACCGATGCCACTGCTGAGCTTGGGCGCCTGGACTCAGAGTTGTCGCAAACCCGCGAAAACGCTTTGGCGCGCAAGGATTCGCTCAAACGCACCGTGGTGCGCTCGCCCATGAAGGGCGTGGTCAAGAACATTCAGGTGACGACCTTGGGCGGTGTGGTGCAGACCGGCCAAAGCATTATGGAGATTGTGCCTACGCAAGACGAGATGCTGGTGGAAGCCTATGTGAAACCTGCCGAGGTGGCTTTTTTAAAGGTGGGGCAAGCTGCCACAGTCAAGCTGACGGCTTACGACTTCAACAAGTACGGCGCGCTCGATGGCGTGCTGGAACATTTGAGCCCAGACACGCTGAAGGACGAGCGCAACCGCCGCCAAGGCAGCTTGCCTGAGCTGGAGGAGGGCTACTACCGCATTTTGGTCCGCATCAAGGAGGGCGCCCAGGTGCGCTCGGGCATGACGCTCACGCCCATGCCGGGTATGACAGCGATCGTTGAGATCCGCACGGGACAAAAATCGGTGCTGGAGTACTTGTTCAGGCCCCTGCAAAGTGTGACGCAAGCGCTGCGTGAGCGGTGAGCAAATCAACCTCAATAGCTGATCTACAGTTTTTCAGCAGGCCTGATGCCGGTCAACCGGCTGGCGCATGACGGGCAATGGTGGTCAGCCCGCTATCAGACAAAGCCGTACATTCGTCCGCTGGAGCCAATCAACCCGGGCACTTAGGCTGAATTATTCAATGTACAATAATTTAGTGAGAATCGAGTGCGACAGCGATAAACGGGACATGACCCTCGCCCAACGAAGCCTTGACTTCCCCCCGAGCCCTAAGATCGAGAGATACCAATGAGCGAGTGCAAAGGCCAGACACCCAGCTCCTGTGATGATTCAGACGACGCGCCGGAGTTGACGGACGAATTTTTTGAGCGGGCCGACCTGTACCGCGATGACAAGCTCATCCGTCGCGGCCGTCCCAAAGCCAGCCAGCACAAGGAGCCGGTGACCTTGCGCGTGGATGCCGAGGTGCTGGCTGCCTGGCGCGCCAGCGGCAAGGGCTGGCAGACACGTGCTGCCGCAGCTCTGGCCGCCCAGGCGCCCAAGGGCCAGGCATCGGCCTAGACGGACTTTGTCCACACTTGCTTGCTATTGGACGTGTTGCTGAGCGGACGCCGTGTTCCCCCACGCCTACACCTTCAAGGCCGGCTTCATGCACAGCGGTGAAGCCGCAGGCCATGGGGTGGAAATCGACGAGGCGCTGGCGGCCAAGTGCCCTTACCAGCGCGCCTATTTGCCGGTCAACCGGCTGGCTCACGACGGAACACTGTGTAACTGGTAGGGGCTGGCTTGCACCGGCCGGTCGCTACCAACACGTTGGAGTTTTAGTCACGCTGCACACCTCGTGGCTACTGCGTTGCGAATATTACGGTATTGCATGTACTTATTTACATTTTCCGACATTTTCGTAAAATGGCAGCATGCAACCCAAAGTCACCAACCCTGCTCTTGAGTTGGCTCACGCCAAGGGTTTGGTGCGGGCACGCGAGCTTGCGCACCTGGGCGCCTCAGGGGAGAAGTTGCAGCAGTTGCTGCGCCGCGGTGCGCTTGTGCGGATCAGCCGTGGCCTGTATGCCACCCCCGACAGGGCACTCACGGAGCTCGATCAGCTGGTGCAGTTGTCGATCAAGTACCCCCATATGGTCTTTTGCCTTTTGACCGCGCTCCAGATCCATGGACTTACAACCCAGGCTCCCCATGAAGTCTGGGTTGCCATTTCGTCCAAGGCACGCGCTCCCAGTCTGATCTATCCACCGCTTCACATCGTGCGGTTTTCCGATCCAGGGCTCGGTGTTGAACAAAAATTGATCGATGGCGTGGTGCACGTCCCGGTCACATCGGTAGCCAAAACAGTTGCAGATTGCTTCAAATTTCGAAACAAGATGGGACTAGACATCGCACTTGAAGCGCTCAGGGATGCCTGGAGACAAAAAAAAGTCACCATGGACGAACTGTGGGAGTCTGCTCAGACTTGCAGGGTGGCAAATGTTATGCGCCCGTATCTGGAGAGCCTGGTGTGACAACGCGAAACAGGGCTGCATCCGTTCGTGCGCGATTGCTCAATAAAGCTAAGAACGACGGCATGGACTTCCAACTGCTGCTCACTCGGTATGCGTTGGAGCGGATGCTCTATCGGCTGAGTATTTCAACGGAGAAAAATCAGTTTCTTTTAAAAGGCGCTTTGCTTTTTGATCTTTGGTACGACGTTCCATTGCGACCGACGCGTGACATCGACTTGCTAGGCTTCGGGTCTGCGGAAATCCCTCATCTGATAGCGGTTTTTGAAGGACTCTGTGAGCTGGAGGTGGACGACGGGATGTCTTTTGATGTGAAGTCCGTCAAGGCGGAAGAGATCCGCAAAGAGGCCAATTATTCGGGGACAAGGCTGACATTGGAAGGTTCGCTTGATGGCGCCAGGTGTCCCGTCCAAGTCGATGTCGGCTTTGGAGACGCAGTCACTCCAGAAGCTGAGTCAGCGATGTATCCGGTGATGTTCGATGACATGCCAGCGCCGAGCTTGCGCGTCTACCCAAGGTACACCGTTGTTGCGGAAAAGCTGGAAGCCATCATTTCATTGGGCATAGCCAATAGCCGTATAAAGGACTACTTCGATCTGTGGGTGATTCTGCGAGATGCAAAGTTAGATCAAGAAATACTTTCCCAGGCTGTGTCAGCCACGCTGAATCGTCGGGGAACGAGCAAGCCTAAAGGCTTTCCGGTCGGGCTGAGTGAACAGTTCGCTGCAGACGGGCAGAAAACGACACAGTGGACTGCATTTGTCAAGCGAAACAAACTGACAGCTGAACCATTGAGCGTTACCGTGCAGTATTTGCGAGATGCCCTGGCCTTCATTTTTCTGGAAGTGAAAGCCTGAGGCCGAATCGGAAAATCAGTTCGATCCCCCTGATTCGCTTGGAGCACTTCGATCAGAAAATGCGCGCTTGATTGCTTTGCTTGAGGAATCGGACTGACCGTAACCTGCGAAAATTGCGCAACTTATCGATCTAAAAATGATGTTGCAGTCCAACCCATGGCGAATTTCCGTCGCCCCCATGATGGATTGGACCGACCGGCATTGCCGCTATTTCCACCGGCTGCTGAGCCGGCGCGCGCTGCTCTACACCGAGATGGTGACTACCGGCGCGCTGCTGCACGGCGATGTGCCGCGCCACCTGCGTTACAACCCCGAGGAACATCCGCTGGCGCTGCAGCTGGGCGGCAGCGAGCCCGCCGATTTGGCGCACTGTGCGCGGCTGGGTGAGGAGTGGGGTTATGACGAGATCAACCTCAATTGCGGCTGCCCCAGCGAACGGGTGCAGCGGGGTGCCTTCGGCGCCTGCCTGATGGCCGAGCCGGCTTTGGTGGCCGACTGCGTCAAGGCCATGCTCGACGTGGTGGACATACCGGTCACGGTCAAGCACCGCATCGGCATTGACCGCACCGAGCGCTACGACTTTGTGCGTGATTTTGTCGGCGCGCTGCACCATGCCGGCTGCAACACCTTCATCGTGCATGCACGCAACGCCTGGCTGCAGGGCCTGAGCCCCAAAGAAAACCGCGAGGTGCCGCCGCTGCGCTACAGCCTGGTGCATCAGCTCAAAATTGATTTCCCGGATTGTCAGATCGAGATCAATGGCGGCCTGACCAACAATGAGCAGGTGCAGGCCCAATTACAGCAGGTCGATGGCGTGATGATAGGGCGCGAGGCGTATCACAACCCCTGGTGGCTGAGCGAATGGGATGCTTTGTTTTACGGCGATGTGGCGTCTGAGAGCACCCGTGAGCAGATCGAGGAACACATGGTGGCCTATATGTTGCGTCAGGCGAGCGAACTTGGTACGCCCTGGTACCCGATTGCTCGCCATATGCTGGGTCTGCGCCATGGGCTGCCCGGTGCCCGGCGTTGGAGGCAGGTCTGGAGCGATCACCGACTGAAGGCGCGAGACCCGAGGGAGGTTATGGCTCAGGCACGTGGAGAGCACAGTGTCCAAGGCTGATCCCCAGGAAAGAATGGCACTGGCCCTGCTTTGGGTGATGCCGGCTCTATGGGCGGTGAACTACGTTGTGGCGCGGCTGGCCCCCGGCGTGGTGGCGCCACATCAGCTGGCGCTGGTGCGCTGGGGTTTGGCTGGCCTGGTTTTGCTGCTGCTGGCGCGAGCCGATTTGTGGAAACACCGGCACCAGGTGCGGCACGTGTTTTGGCAATACCTGGTACTGGGCGCCTTGGGCATGTTGATTTGTGGCGCCTGGGTGTACCTGGGCGCGCAAACCACGTCGGCGATGAACATTGCCCTGATTTACACAGCCTCGCCGGTTCTGATTGCCGTTGGCGCGGTGGTTTTTCTGGGGGACCGGCTGTCGCCCCAGCAGGTTTTGGGCGTGTTGTTGTCACTCGTCGGGGTGATGCATGTTGTGGTGCGGGGGCATTGGCTGTCGCTGTCAGATGTGCACTGGCTGGCCGGCGACGCCTGGATCGTGCTGGCGGTGGTGTCCTGGGCGCTGTATGCGCTATTGCAAAAAAAGTGGCCCAGCCCCTTGGGGGCGACTGCCCGGCTGGCCGTGATCTGCGTGGGGGGCGTGCTGTGCCTGTTGCCCTTTGCCTGGTGGGAGGCGGGCTTGCCCGACACGCCGGCCTGGAGCTGGCGCGCCACGGGCCTGGGTGTCACGGCCGCATTGCTGCCCGGACTTGGCGCCTATTGGATGTATGGCTGGTCTCAAAAAGTGCTGGGCGCCAGCCGGGTCGCGGTGGCGCTATACCTGGTCCCGCTTTATGCTGGGCTGGCGGCCTGGGTGGTGTTGGGCGAGCCCTTAGGCTGGCATCACCTGGGCGGCGGCGCGCTGATCCTGCCCGGTGTGCTGCTGGTGACCCGAGCGCAGGTAGCGACAACGCGCACCAGCGGCGAGTTATCATAGAGGCCGAGCCGGATTCGGTTGCATCGTCTTTGTGCTGGCTCCCAAGCGCCCGCTGACCGGCCAAAACCAGACCTATCGACAGCCCTAGCAGCTCAAGTTTCCCGTGCGTCTTAATTCCATCAAGTTATCGGGCTTCAAGTCCTTTGTCGAGCCGACCAATTTCATGCTGCCTGGGCAGCTGGTGGGAGTGGTTGGGCCCAATGGTTGCGGTAAATCCAACATCATGGACGCGGTCCGCTGGGTTTTGGGCGAGTCGCGCGCCTCGGAGCTGCGTGGCGAATCCATGCAGGACGTGATCTTCAACGGAACCACCACTCGCAAGCCTGCCAGCCGCGCCAGTGTGGAACTGGTATTTGACAATGCCGACCACCGGGCCGGCGGCCAGTGGAGTCAGTTTGGCGAAATTGCGGTCAGGCGGGTGCTCACCCGCGACGGTACCAGCAGCTATTTCATCAACGCGCAACCGGTGCGCCGGCGCGATGTGCAGGACGTGTTCCTGGGCACCGGCCTGGGGCCGCGTGCTTACGCCATCATTGGTCAGGGCACCATCAGCCGCATCATCGAGAGCAAACCCGAGGAATTACGGCTGTTCCTGGAGGAAGCCGCAGGCGTCTCTAAATACAAAGAGCGCCGGCGCGAAACCGAAAACCGCTTGGCCGACACGCGCGAGAACCTGACCCGAGTCGAAGACATCTTGCGTGAGCTCAGCGCCAACCTGGACAAGCTGGAAAAGCAGGCCGAAGTGGCCAAGCGCTTCAACGGCCTGACGGCCGACGCCACGCTCAAGCAACAACAACTGTGGTTTTTGCGCCGCGCTGAGTCCGAGACCGACCAGGCCAGGGTGCAGGCGGAGGCGCAGGGCGCGGTGCTGGCGCTGGAGAGTCGGGTGGCTGATCTGCGTCAGATCGAGGCGGCCTTAGAGACGGTGCGTCAGGCGCACTATGCGGCGGGTGACCAGGTCAATCAGGCGCAAGGCCTGCTGTATGAGGCCAGCACCGAAGTGGGCCGGCTAGAGGCGGAGATCCGCTTCGTGGTGGAGGGGCGTCAGCGGGTCGAGCAGCGGCTGCAGACATTGGCTGACCAGGCCCTGCAATGGTGCACCCGCCGCGAGAGTGCTGAGACTGAATTGGCTGGGCTCGACGACCAAGCCTTGACCGGCGCCGAGCAGTCTGAGCTGCTGGCTGCACAGGTGGGAGACCAGGCGGGGCAGTTGCCCGAGCTCGAAGATACTTTTCGCTTGGCGCAGCGCAGTGCCAATGACCAACGTGCCAGCGTGGCGCAGGTGCAGCAGCAGATTCAGGTGCTGGCTGCCGAGCAACGCAACATCGAAGAGCAGGCGCGCCAGCTGGGCAGCCGGCGTGAACGCTTGCAAGCCGACCGCAATGCGCTGGCCGCGCCCGATGAATCCCGCTTGCGCCACTTGGAGGACCAACTGACACAGGCCAGCCAGGCGGCCGCCTTGGCGCAAGCCCGTCTGCAGGAATTACAGGATGTCCTGCCCGAGCTGGAAGCCCAGCGGCGGCGACATCAGCAAGATGTGAATGACACCTCGGCCCGCCAGGCGGAGCTGTCGGCACGGCTGGAAGCGCTCAAGGCACTGCAACAAAAGGTGAGAACCGATGGCCGCCTGCAACCCTGGCTCCAGCGCCACGGCCTGGAGCACTTGCAAGGCCTGTGGAACCGTATTCAGGTGGAACCAGGCTGGGAAAGTGCACTGGAAGCTGCGCTGCGTGAGCGCTTGGGCGCTCTGGAAGTATCTCGGCTTGATCTTGTCCGGGCGTTTGCAGGCGATGTACCGCCCACCAAATTGGCCTTTTTCAGCCCGCCATTGGCCGCAGAGCCTGAGCCAACGGGCGCCTTGCCCCGCTTGGCAGACCTACTGCGGCTCCATGATGCTGGCCAGCGTGCAGTGTTGACCGATTGGTTGCGCGGTTGCTATACCTCGACCAGCCTCGAGGAGGCCCTTGCGCGGCGCACCCAGTTGGCGCCTGGCGAGCAGATATTTGTCAAAGCGGGGCATGCGGTCGGGCTGCACAGTGTGAGCTTTTATGCGCCGGATTCCGAGCAGGCTGGCTTGCTTGCGCGGGCTCAGGAGATCGACAACCTAGACAAGCAGCTGCGCGCTCAGACGCTGATCACCGATGAGACTCGTGCGGCGCTGGTGCGCGCCGAGGCGGCTCACACCGACGCCTCGCAGCGGCTGCTGGTGCTGCGACGCGAGGCCTCTGAGGGCCAAAACCGGGCTCACGATTTGCAGGTTGAAAACCTTCGCCTGACGCAGCTGGCCGACCAGGCGCGGGCCCGCAGCGCGCAGATAGCTTCTGACCGGGCTGAGGTGGAAGGCTTGCTTGATGAGCTGCAGGAGCGCCGGGTCACGGCCGAAGCCCGCTTTGATGAACTCGATATGCAACTGGCGGACACCCAGGAGCGGCACGCCCAGCTCGATGATCGGGTGCTGCTGGCTGAGCGTCGACTGGCTGAAAGCCGCGAGCAGCAGCGCGGCCTGGAGCGGCGGGCGCAAGAGGCTGCCTTTGCCCTGCGCAGCCTGGACGCCCGTCGGGCTGAACTCAGTCGCGCTATCGAAACTGCAGCACAGCAGGCAGATTCTGTGCGGGCTGAAGCCCAAAGAGCGCAGGATGAATTGACCCGCCTGAGCGACGCAGCAGCCCAGGGCGGCCTGCAGACTGCACTGGCTGTCAAGGTCGATCGCGAGCAAGCGCTGGGCGCCCGCCGCAGCGAATACGACGACCTGACGGCTCGGCTGCGGGCCAGTGACGAACGGCGCATGCAGCTCGAGCGTGAGCTGGAGCCACTGCGCCAGCGCATCACAGAATTCCAGCTGCGCGAGCAGGCGGCGCGGCTGGGTTTTGAGCAGTATGCGCAGTTGCTGGCCGACGCCCAGGCTGACCTGCTGGCCCTGAAAGCCTCGGTTGAGGCCGGCCCCGTGCGTTTGACCGGTTTGCAGCCAGAGATCGATCGGCTCAACCGTGAGATTGCGGGGCTGGGTGCGGTCAATCTGGCAGCACTGGATGAACTCGGCGTGGTGCGCGAGCGTAAGCAGTTTCTGGATGCCCAGTCGGCTGACCTGGTTGAGGCCATGACCACGCTGGAAGACGCTATTCGCAAGATCGACGGTGAAACGAGGGAACTGTTGTCGGGTACGTTCGACACAGTGAATCAGCACTTTGGCAAGATGTTTCCGGAGTTATTTGGCGGCGGCAACGCGCGGCTGGTGATCACAGGGGATGAAATTCTGGATTCTGGCGTTCAGGTGATTGCGCAGCCACCTGGTAAGAAAAACCAGACCATCCATCTGTTGTCAGGCGGCGAAAAGGCCTTGACCGCGATTGCGCTGGTGTTTGCCATTTTTCAGCTCAATCCGGCGCCATTTTGTCTGCTCGACGAGGTCGATGCACCCCTGGACGACGCCAACACCGAGCGCTATGCCCGCCTGGTGACCAGCATGAGCCGCGAGACCCAGTTCCTGTTCATCAGCCACAACAAGATTGCCATGGAAATGGCCGAGCAATTGATTGGCGTGACCATGCAAGAGCAGGGCGTCTCGCGTATCGTGGCGGTGGACATGGATGTTGCGGCTTCTTTGGCGGAGGCAGCCTGATGAACGTCAGCCCACTGCAGATTGGGTTGGCGCTGGCGGGTGCGGTGCTGTTGCTGGCGGTCGCCTTGCATGGCGTCTGGGTGTCGCGTCGCCATGCGCCGCGACAGGCTTCGAATGAGGCCGAGAGCCCTGCCGCAGCTTCGGCAGAAAGGGGCGAGCCTGCCTCGGATGCTGCCGCCTTCGAGTTGTCGCATTTCCCGCTGCCCTTGCCTGAAAAAAAGCCCCTGCTGGATGCGCTGATCGATGTGCTGGCCAGCATCAATCTGGACGGCCCGGTCTCGGGCGATGCCGCCTTGGCAGCGATGCCGCCGACCCGGCGCGTGGGCAGCAAGCCCTTTGCGATCGAGGGCTACAACGAGTCGGCGCAGCGTTGGGAGGTGCCGGTACCGGGCGAACGCTACAGCGCGTTTCAAGCCGGCGTACAACTGGCCAACCGTGCCGGGGCGCTCAACGACATTGAGTACTCTGAATTTGTCATAAAAACCCAGGCTTTTTGCGACGCCGTTAACGGCACTCCGGAGTTTCCCGAAATGCAGGAGGAGGTCGCGCGTGCGCGGGAGTTGGACCAATTTGCCAGCGAACATGATGCCCAACTTGGATTTGTGCTGCGCGCGCGTCACGCGGCCTGGAGCCCAGGGTATGTGCAGCAAAGCGCAGCCCGGCTCGGCTTTGTGGCCGGCGCGATCCCAGGACGCATGGTGATTGCAGCTGCCACGCCCGGCCTGCCGCCGGTACTGGGTCTGAGCTTTGACACGCAGGCGGCACTGGCTGATGACCCGGCGCAGTCGGCAATACGGGAGCTGGCGCTTAGCCTGGATGTGCCTCAGGTGGATCGCGAGGAGCAGCCCTTTGAGCGCATGCGCGAGGCGGCTTTGGCCTTGGCTGCCAGCATGGACGGCCTGTTAATGGACCACCAGGGCGTGCCCCTCGGTGCGGTGGCACTGGACGGGATTGCTGCCGACCTGACTCTGCTTTACGACAACCTGGCGCAGCGTGAGCTGGGTGCTGGCTCAAGTCTGGCACGACGTTTGTTTTCTTGAGGCCGCGTGACGGTGCCACTGGCCATGCAAACCCCTGATTTGTTTGATGCTGCGTCACCGTCGGCGGATCTGGCGGCCCTGACCCAGCTGCGGCAGGTGCTGCATGAACATGCGCACCGCTACCACGTGCTGGATGCTCCCACCATTCCCGATGCTGAGTACGACCGGCTGTTTCGTGAGTTGCAGTCGATCGAGGCAGCGCACCCGAAACTGGTCAGTGCCGATTCGCCCACCCAGCGCGTGGGCGCCGCACCGCTGCCGGCCTTCGCCAGCGTGCGGCATGCCATGCCCATGCTCAGCATCCGCACCGAGACTGACACCGAGGCCTCTGGGGCGCTTAATTTTGACGCCAGGGTGCGCCGGGAACTTGCGCTGTTAGAGGCTGGGCCGGTGATCGAGTACGTGGCTGAGCTCAAGTTCGACGGCCTGGCCATGAGCCTGAGGTATGAACACGGCGTGCTGGTGCAGGCGGCCACCCGCGGCGACGGCGAACTGGGTGAGGACGTGACACAAAACATCCGCACCATCGGACAGATTCCGCTGCGTCTGGATACCGCCATGCCCGGGGCGCTGCCAGCACCGCCGGTGCTTGAGGTGCGGGGCGAGGTCTACATGGGACGCGCCGATTTTGAAGCGCTCAACGAGCGTCAACGGGCTGCCGGCCAGAAAACCTTTGTCAACCCGCGCAATGCCGCCGCCGGTGCGGTACGCCAACTTGACCCTGCAATTGCAGCGCAACGCCCTTTAAGTTTTTTCGCCTATGGGCTGGGCGAGGTCACGCCAGCCGAGGCAGGCGGACCGGTTTTTTTCACCCACCACGGCTTGCTGCAAACCTTGAAAACTTGGGGTTTTCCCGTCTCAAGCCTTGCCACCATTGCCTTGGGTGCTACTGAATTAGTAGCGTATTACGAGCACATTGCGTGCCAAAGGGACGCGCTGCCTTTTGACATTGATGGCGTCGTCTACAAGGTGAACAGCTTGGCGCTGCAGCAGCGCATGGGCTTTGTCACCCGCGAGCCGCGCTGGGCGGTGGCCCACAAGTTCCCGGCGCAAGAGCAGCTCACCACGGTACTGGCGATCGACGTACAGGTGGGCCGCACTGGCAAGCTCACCCCAGTGGCCAAGCTCGCGCCAGTGTTCGTGGGCGGGGTGACCGTCACCAACGCCACCCTGCACAACGAGGACGAGGCCCGGCGCAAGGACGTGCGCGTGGGTGACACCGTGGTGGTGCGCCGTGCCGGCGACGTTATTCCGGAAGTGGTGTCCGTGCTGCCCGAAAAGCGCTTGGCTGATGCAACGGTGTTTGCCATGCCGACCCAGTGCCCAGTGTGCGGCAGCGTGGCCGTGCGCGAGGAAGGCGAGGCCGATCACCGCTGCAGTGGCGGCCTGTTCTGCAGCGCACAGCGCAAACAGGCCATCCTGCACTTTGCCCAGCGCCGGGCGGTCGAGGTGGAGGGCCTGGGCGACAAACTGGTGGAACAGTTGGTAGACAGCGGTGTCATCCGCACCCTGCCAGACCTGTACCGACTGGGCCTGACATCGCTGGCCACGTTGGACCGCATGGCTGACAAATCGGCGCAGAACATCGTGGATGCGCTGCAAAAATCAAAGCAAACCACCTTGCCACGTTTTCTGTTTGGTCTGGGCATCCGGCACGTGGGCGAGGCGACTGCCAAAGCTCTGGCAAGGCAATTCGGTAGCCTGGACGCCATCATGGACGCGCCACTGGAGCGACTGCTGGAGGTGAGTGACGTTGGCCCTGTGGTGGCGCAAAGTCTGCGGACTTTTTTTGAACAGACCCACAACCGGGAGGTGGTGGCCCAGCTGCGAGCCTGCGGCCTGCATTGGGAGGAGGGCGCCCCAGCTGAGCGCCTACCCACCCCGCTGGCGGGCAAAACCCTGGTGATCACCGGCACTTTGCCCACTCTGAGCCGCGACGAGGCCAAAGACCTGATCGAAGCCGCCGGCGGTAAGGTGGCGGGCTCGGTCAGCAAAAAGACCCACTACCTGCTGGCGGGTGCCGAGGCCGGCAGCAAGCTCGCCAAAGCGCTGGAGCTTGGGGTGGCGGTGATTGATGAAAACGGACTGAAGGAGTTGTTGAATGGCGGTACGTGAGATCTTGCTGATGGGCGACCCGCGCCTGCTGCGTGTGGCCAAACCGGTCACGGCTTTTGACACCGATGAACTTCACCTGCTGGTGACTGACATGCTCGACACCATGCATGCGGCCAATGGCGCGGGACTGGCGGCGCCGCAAATCGGCGTTGACCTGCAACTGGTGATCTTTGGCACCAATATGCCCAATCCGCGCTACCCGCTGGCGCCGCCAGTGCCGCGTACGGTCCTGATCAACCCGGTGATTACTCCGCTGGCAGAACCGGGTGGCTCCGACCCCCAGTGGGTGGACGACTGGGAGGGTTGCCTGTCAGTGCCTGGCCTGCGCGCCAAGGTGCCGCGCTGTCAGCGCATCCACTACAAAGGCTTTGATCAATTTGGTGACCCGATTGAGCGCACTGTCGAGGATTTTCATGCGCGCGTGGTGCAACACGAGTGCGACCACTTGCTGGGCAAGCTTTACCCGATGCGGGTGCGTGACTTTACTCAGTTTGGCTTCACCTCGGTGCTGTTTCCTGGCCTTGACGCCGCCGAAGACGACTGAGATTTTTTCAGGCGTTTGCCAGGCGCAGGTTGATTTTCATGAAAGCTTGACGATGGTCAAGAAAAGCACGAGGCTAGGCCGGTTTTCAGTGGTCGGCTGACGTTAGCCTGAGTCTATGATGGGATGTGAACAGTCAAAGTAGCCAATCCCTGTGAGCCGTCGTCGTGCCTTGACATATTTGACAGTCGCTGCCGCGCTCCCTTGGGTAACTGGGTGCGCCGACCCACCATCACCGCTGAACGTTGGGACCATTGTCTTTCCAGGCTACGAACTGCTGTTTCTGGCCCGCGAACAAGGGCTTTTGCCGGAACCCGGTATTCGGCTGGTGGAGCTGCTGTCCAGCACCGACAACCTGCGACTGCTGGCGTCGGGTCGTTTGCAGGCGGCCACCCTCACCCTGGATGAAGTGCTGACCGCGCGGGCAGATGGTCTTGACCTGCGCGTGGTGCTCGTTCTGGACGTCTCGGCCGGGGCTGACGCGGTGATGGTAAAGCCCCATGTTCGTGGTTTGTCCGATCTTGCCGGCAAACGCATCTTGGACGTGCTTGCCGTGCGTGCAGACGTCATTCCAACGCATACCATGGCTATCAAGCAGCTGGTAGCCGCCCATTTTGAAGGGCGCCGCCGCTTTTTTGCAGCCCCCGCCGAGTCATGGGCGCTGATTGCGCCGCGCTTGCAGCTGCCTGCGTCCGATGTGCCCGCCGCTTACCGGGGGCTGCTGCTGCCCGATCTTGCCGAGAACCGCAACATGTTGCGATCTGGGGGGCTGCTGGAGCAGTCGGTGCAAGTGATTCAACGGGTGTTTTTGGCTGCGGGTCTGTTGCGCCAGGCGGTGCCAACGGTGTCGTTGATCGACACCCAATTTTTGCCTGTTTGAGCGGTCTAGCGCTGTGTTTTCCCGTCTCCCGATTCGCTATTCCCTGCCGCTGGTGGTTGCGGTCATGTTGGCTTTGGCGTTGGCTTTGTCTACGCTCGACTCAGTGCAGCGCGCGCGGCACATGATTTATGCTGACGGGATCCGTGACGCCGTCATTGCAGCTGAACAAGTGGCGCTGAGCGCGGAAAGGTCTTACCCCGCTGCGCGAGCAACGGTTGCCGTCGACATAGCCATCGAGTCGGCCAACCAGCGGATCGTGCTGCTGGCGCTGATCGATTCGGATGGGATGGTCCAGGAGGCAAGTCGTCTTGCCCTGCGTGGGCGCCTGGCGGTGGATGTGATCCCTGGCTTGGACGCTGAGAGGCTTCGGCGCGTCGCCAGGGCTAAGCAGCATGATGTGCAGGCACCACCCGATGAATCGAGGCTGTCGGTGATGACACCGTTCGATGTGCGCACCGATGAGGCCAAGCTGCGCAGCTTCGAGCGCAGCGTGATCTACCTCGAATTTGACCTGAACCATGAGCGCACCCTGGCCGAGCACGAGCAGTTGCACCAACTCTGGCGCCAGTTGGGCCTGAGCCTGATTTTGATGGCCCTGATGGTTTGGGTCCTGCGACGAAACGTGACCGAGCCCCTGGCCCAACTCGAGGCTGCCAGCCTCGAATTTGCCCAGGCCGGCCGTTTGAGCCAACCTGCGCCGGAGCAGGGCCCTCGCGAGGTGGTGCAACTGGCACGCAGCTTCAATCAGATGACGGAGCGGGTGCGACAAGCGCGCACTGAGGTCGAAGCCAGCACCGCTCTCGTCGCTGGCATCGTCAGTGCCGCCATAGACGCCATCGTCACGATTGACCTGCAACACCGTATCCATATGCTCAACCCGGCTGGGGAACGTATGTTTGGAGAAGGCAGTCAGAATTTGGTGGGTCGCTCGATTCTGATGCTCATGCCAGAGCGCTTCCGTGAAAAGCAGGCGCTTGAGTTGAGCCGTTTTTACGACAGCGGCTCGACCACCAGCCAACGCTTGATGGTGGTGTGCCAGCGTGGGGATGGGACCGAGTTCTCGGCCGAAGTGTCGGTCGCGCGCATGGCGGTTGCCGGCGAGGACCTGCTGACAGTGATTTTGCGCGACGTGACTGAGCGGCAAATCGCCGAAGACCAGATCCGTGCCCTCAATGAAACACTAGAGGATCGGGTGACCCAGCGCACTGCCGCACTGGCTGACGCCAATGTCCGTTTGCAGTCGCAGGAGTCTGAGTTGCGTGAGGCCAAAAGCGTGGCTGAGGGCGCATCGCAGCTCAAATCGGACTTTCTGGCCAACATGAGCCACGAGATCCGCACCCCGATGAACGCGATTGTCGGCATGACCCATTTGGCCCTGCGCACGCAGCTCGATGCGCGGCAACTCGACTACCTCACGAAGATCCAGCAGTCGTCACATCACCTGCTTGGGATCATCAACGACATCCTTGATTTTTCCAAGATTGAGGCCGGCAAGCTGGCCTTGGAAAAAATTGACTTTCAGCTTTCAGCCGTGTTGGACAATTTTGCGAATCTGATCGCGGAAAAAGCCTCGGCCAAGGGCCTCGAGCTGATCTTTGACGTGGATGCGAATGTGCCCGACGCCATGCTGGGCGACCCCTTGAGGCTTGGGCAAGTCCTGATCAATTACGGCAATAACGCAGTCAAGTTCACCCAGAGTGGCGAAGTGCAGGTGTCCGTTTCGGTGGTGATGCAGACCGACGCCGAGGTGGTGCTGCGTTTTGCCGTACGCGACACCGGCATTGGCCTGACGCAGGTGCAAATGAGCCAGTTGTTCCAAAGTTTTCAGCAAGCCGATACCTCGATCAGCCGGCAGTACGGCGGGACCGGCCTGGGGCTGGCCATTGCCCGTGAACTGTCGGCCTTGATGGGCGGCGAAGTCGGTGTGAACAGTCGTTTGGGTGAAGGTTCGACCTTCTGGTTCACCGCCCGCTTTGGACGCAGCCAAAACGCCGTCCCCTTACTCGACCCGAGGGCAGTGGCTGGCGGTCGGCGGGTGTTGGTGGTGGATGACAACGCCATCGCGCGGCAGGTCTTGCAGGAGATGCTCAAGCGCTTGGGCTTTTTGGCCGAAGCGGTGGAGGGTGCGTCGGCGGCTTTGGCGGCCGTCGGCCAGGCCGATCTGGATGGCACGCCCTACGCGCTAGTCCTTCTGGATTGGCAGATGCCCGGGATCGATGGCCTGGAGGCAGGTCGCCGCATTCGCACCATGCGGCTCCGCCAGCCGCCGCAGTTGCTGCTGATCACCGCCTTCGGTGTGGACGACGCGATGACGCAGGTGAAACCAGGCGAGTTTGCCGCGGTCCTGGCCAAGCCCGTCAACCCTGCTTTGTTATTGGGATATGTCAGGCAAGCCCTCAACGAACCGCCAGCGACTGGGGCTCCTAAGGCAATGTCCGCGCCAGGCCGTCATCTGGACGGCCCAGGCCCGTTGCAGGACTTGCGTGGCGCCCACGTTTTGGCTGTTGATGACAACGACATCAACTTGCAAGTGGTGCAAGAAATCCTGGAGGACGTTGGTTTGCGGGTCTCCACCGCTGCCGACGGAGCGCAGGCCGTGGCCATGGTACGCGCCAAGCGCTACGACCTGGTGCTGATGGATATGCAGATGCCAGTCATGGATGGTTTGGAGGCTACCCGTGCGATACGCAGCTTGGCGGATCATGGCGACTTGCCCATTGTGGCCATGACGGCCAATGCCATGGCGCAGGACCGGCAGCGCTGCCTGGACGCTGGCATGAACGATTTTGTGGCCAAGCCCATTGAGCCTGATCGGCTGTTTGAGGTTCTGCAGCAATGGCTGCGGCCGCTCGCCGCTGGCTTGCCAGCCTCGGGCCAGGCGTCAAGCGGTGCAGAGTGGGCCGGTATTGAGGGCCTGGACGCTGCGGCTGGGCTACGCCGTGTCAGAGGCAAGGCGGACGCCTACCGAGCGATGCTGGCTCGTTTTGTCAAGGGCCAGCGTGATGCGGTGCAGCGCCTGGAGCTGGCATTGCAGACGGGCGAAACGGCGCTGGCGGAACGCATTGCGCACACGCTCAAGGGCGTTGCCGCCAATCTTGGCGCCACTGATTTGCAGGCTCAGTCTGGTGAGCTTGAGGCGGCGATCCGCGCGGCCACGCCGTTGGCCCAGTTGCGACCACAAATTGAGACCCTGGGCCACGCCGTCGAACGTTTGTTGGCTATGATCGGTACGCGACTGCCGGTGTCGCTTGAGTCACCTCTCGGTCCGAGTCACAGTGACCCTAACGCATGGGCAGGTATTGGTGATCGCTTGCTCCGCTTGCTGCAAGATGGTGACCCAATGGCGCAGACTTGGGTGGCCGAGCATGGCGGGTTGCTGCGCCAAACCTTGGGGACGAGTTGGTCGGCCTTTGAGACGGCATTGCAGCAGTTTGATTTTGAACAGGCGTTGACTATGTTTGAGCTCGCGTTGGTGCGCATCTGGCGAGCGGAGCAGACGACAGAGGTGTAGATGGAACCCTTTCTTATATTTCATGAAAAGCCGATCGTGCTGGTGGTGGATGACACACCGGACAACCTGAGCCTGATGACCGATCTGCTCAAGGACGATTACCGGGTGAAAGTGGCCACCAACGGCGAGCGGGCGCTCAAACTCGTGCAGGCGCAGCCGCCGTCGTTGATCCTGCTTGACATCATGATGCCCGGCATGGACGGCTACGAGGTCTGCCGTCGCCTGAAGCGAGACCCCGCTACTGAAGATATTCCGGTGATGTTCCTGACTGCCAAGGGCGAGATCGAGGACGAAACGCTGGGCCTGGCGCTGGGCGCAGTGGACTACATCGTCAAGCCGATCAGTCCGCCGATCATGCTGGCGCGCATCAAGATGCAGCTGATGTTCAAGGCGGCTTCTGATTTTTTACGTGGCAAGGGTGACGTGCTGGAGGTGCAGGTGGCCAAGCGCACTGCCGAGATTCAGGATTTGCAGGACGCCATGGTGCTCACCATGGCATCGCTGGCAGAGACACGCGACAACGAAACCGGCAACCATATCAAGCGAACCCAGCACTTTGTGAAGCGATTGGCCGAAGAGTTGCGAGGGAATCCCAAGCATTCAGAATGGCTGACTGATCGCCATATTGACCTGCTTTTCAAGTCGGCGCCCTTGCACGACATCGGTAAGGTCGGTATACCGGACAACATTCTTCTCAAGCCCGGCAAACTGGAACCAGGTGAGTTTGAGATCATGAAAATGCACGCCTCCATGGGTCGCGACGCGATCACGCGGGCTGAGCAGGAGTTGGGCCACGAGGTGCCTTTCTTACGCATTGCCAAGGCTATTTCCTTGTCGCACCATGAAAAATGGGACGGCTCTGGTTACCCACAGGGGCTGCGCGGCGATGACATCCCGCTGCCCGCCCGCCTAATGGCGCTGGCCGATGTCTACGATGCCTTGACCACCCGGCGCGTCTACAAACCAGCTTTCAGCCATGAGGTGTCGTGTGGCATCGTTCTCGAGGGCCGGGGCACCCATTTTGACCCCGACGTGCTGGACGCCTTTGTCGCGGTTCAGGACGACTTTCGCGCGATTGCTGCGCGTTTCGCGGAGCCCGAGGGCGCTTAGGCAGGCTGGGGTGGCACTGCACTGGGCACTGGGCGATGGCCTCAGGCCAGCGCCTCCAGCAGTTCGGTCTCGATCGCAAGTTGGGTGCGGTTGTGCTGCAACTCGGCGCCCTGGATCAAAAAAGTGTCGTCAACGCGCTCGCCCAAGGTGGCAATCTTGGCCAACTGCAGGTTGATGTTGTGGCGCGCCAGCACCCGCGCCACGCTGTAGAGCAGGCCGACCCGGTCGCTTGCGGCAATATTCAGCAGCCAGCGCTGGGCTTTTTCGTCCGGCCTGAGTGTCACCCGCGGCGCCACAGGAAAGCTCTTGACCCGGCGGGACACCCGACCACGGCCCGGAGGCGGCAAAGGACCGGTCTGGGTAATCGCCCGGCCCAGCTCGCTTTCGACCATGCTGATGAGTTCGCGGTAGTGGTCGGGCATGCTGGCATCCACCACCTGAAAGGTGTCGATGGCGTAGCCATTGCGGGCGGTGTGAACGCGCGCGTCCAGAATGCTGAAACCGCCTTGGTCAAAGTAGCCGCAGATGCGGGCGAACAGGTCGGGTTGGTCGGGCGTGTAAACCAGCACCTGCAAGCCTTCCCCCAGAGGGGACTGGTGGGCCCGAACGATCGACTTGCCGTTGCCAATATGGCGCGACAACTGCCGTGTGTGCCATGCGATGTCGGCTGCGTCGTGACGCATGAAGTACGCGGCATCCAAGGTGTCCCACAGGGGTTTGTGTGCTTCAAACGGCAGGCTGTGCAGTGCCAACATGATCAGGGCGTCGCGTTTGCGCGCCTCTACTTCGGCCTGAGGGTCCGGCGCCCGTCCGCCCAAAACCCGCAGGGTCAGGTGGTACAGGTCTTCCAGCAGTTTGCCCTTCCAGGCGTTCCAGACCTTGGGGCTGGTGCCCCGGATATCGGCCACCGTCAGTAGGTACAGCGCCGTCAGGCGCCGTTCGCTGCCGACCCGTTTGGCAAAAGTGGCAATCACATCGGCATCGCTCAGGTCAGACTTTTGCGCGACGCGGCTCATGGTTAGGTGCTCGCGCACCAGAAACTCGATCAGGCTGCTGTCGTCGCCCCCAATGCCATGTTGGCGGCAAAATCGCCGCACCTCTAGCGTACCCAGCTCCGAATGGTCGCCGCCACGGCCCTTGGCAATGTCGTGAAACAGGGCGGCCACGTACAGGATCCAGGGCTTGTCCCAGCCAGATGCCAGCTGAGAGCAAAACGGGTACTCATGGGCATGCTCAACAATGAAGAAGCGCCGCACATTGCGCAGCACCATCAGGATGTGTTGGTCCACGGTGTAGACGTGGAACAGGTCATGCTGCATTTGCCCGACGATTTTTCGGAACACCCACAGGTAGCGCCCCAGCACCGAGGTTTGGTTCATCAGGCGCATGGCGTGCGTCAGGCCATCGTGCATCAGGATCCGGCGAAATGTCTCGCGGTTGACCGGATCGTTGCGAAAGCTGCCATTCATCTGGCCACGCGCGTTGTACAGGGCGCGCAAGGTGCGGGCCGACAGGCCTTCCACGCCGACTGTGGTCTGGTACACCAAAAAGGTCTCCAGAATGGCGTGCGGTTCGCGCTGGTAAAGGTCGTCGCTGGCCACATCGACCATGCCGGCCTTCTCGTTAAAGCGGGCGTTGATCGGCTGTGGTGTGTGGGTCGAGGGGTTGAGCCGTTCCTCGATGTTGAGCAGCAGGATCTGGTTGAGTTGGGTCACGGCCTTGGCGGCCCAGTAGTAACGCCGCATCAGCGCCTCGCTGGGTCGAATGGCGGGTCGAGGGGCGGGTCGAGGGGCGCCCGTTGTGGCACCGGCGCCGGGGGCGGCTCCACCATAGCCAAAGGATTCGGCCACGGCAGTCTGCAGGTCGAACACCAAGCGGTCTTCACGCCGCTGCGAGATCAGGTGCAGCCTTGCGCGGATCAGGCGCAGCAACGACTCGTTGCTTTTGAGCTGCCTGACCTCGAAGGCCGTGGCCAGGCCATTCCTGGCCAGGTCGTCCCAGTTGTTGCCAAACCCTGCCGCCTTGGCGACCCACAAGATGACATGCAGGTCACGCAGGCCGCCGGGCGATTCTTTGCAGTTGGGCTCGAGCGAATAGGGCGAATCTTCAAACTTGTGATGGCGCTGCTGCAGCTCGAGGGTCTTGGCAATAAAAAAGGCTCGAGGGTCGAGCGCGTCAAAGTACTGTTGCTGAAAGCTGGCGAACAGTGCTGGGTTGCCGGTGATCAGGCGTGCCTCGAGCAGGGATGTTTGCACGGTGACGTCACGGGCTGACTCCTGCAGGCACTCTTGGACCGTGCGCACGCTTGAGCCGATCTCCAGACCAGCGTCCCAACAACTGCCGATGAAGGCCTCCAGACGGCTTTTGAGGACCTCGTCCAGTTGGGCCGGTTGGTCATCGGGCAGCAACAGCAGCACGTCGATGTCTGAGCCAGGAAACAGCTCAGCCCGACCAAAGCCGCCCACAGCGGCCAGTGCCAAAGGGCTGGCCAGCCCGGCTTGCAGCCATAGGGTACGCAGGGTTTCGTCGGCCAAGGCCGACAGTTTGGCCAGCACCGCCCGGACACCACCGACCGGCCTGCCGCCCGCTGTCAGTGACGCCAACAGCGCGGCCTTGCGGGCGCGGTACTGCGCACGCAGCGCCAACGGCTCGGTCATGCCGGTTTCACAAAAGCCGGTATGGGCGGGCTGCCGGCGGACAGGGTCAGCACTTCGTAACCGGTGTCTGTGACCAACACGGTGTGCTCCCATTGCGCGGACAGCGAGCGATCTTTGGTGACGATGGTCCAACCATCGCCCATTTCCTTCACGTCACGCCGACCTGTGTTGAGCATCGGTTCGATGGTGATCGTCATACCGGCCTTGAGCTGGTCCAGCGTTCCAGGGTGGCCGTAATGCAACACCTGGGGTTCTTCATGAAACTTTCGCCCGATACCGTGGCCGCAAAATTCGCGCACCACGCTCAGGCCGTGCCCCTCGGCAAATTGCTGGATGGCGTGGCCAACATCGCCCAGAAAAGCGCCAGCACGCACCTTCACGATGCCGTGCCACATGGCCTCATGCGTCAAGGCGCACAGGCGTCGCGCTGCCACCGAAGCTTCTCCCACAATAAACATGCGGCTGGAGTCACCATGCCAGCCGTCCTTGATCACGGTCACGTCCACATTCACGATATCGCCGCGTTTAAGTGGCTTGTCGTTGGGGATGCCGTGGCAGACCTGGTGGTTGATGGAGGTACAGATCGCCTTGGGGTAGGGGTTGTGACCGGAGGGCGCGTAGTTCAGTGGCGCCGAGATGGCGCCCTGCACGGTGGTGGTGTAGGCGTCGGCCAGGCGGTCGAGTTCGTTGGTGGTGGTGCCGGGTTGCACGAAGGGGCCCAGGTAGTCCAGCAGTTCTGAGGCCAGGCGGCCTGCCACACGCATGCCGGCAATGCCATCGGCGTCTTTGTAGGTGATCGTCATGGGTGGAATTATCCCATTGCTCGCCGTTTTTGGTGGTGCGCACCCTTGGCTTAGCGCTTGCACGCCCCTTGCACGCCGCTTGCAGCAGCGGCCGTTAAAATGGGGGCCACTTCCATCAGGCCGCCACAGTGACCCAGCACATCACCGAATTCGAGGGCGGGAACGCCCTCAGCCCTTTCCGTCGCCAGCAGTTATTGCCTGCCCTGCAGGCCATCGAACCCAATGTCATCGGTATCGCCGCGCGCTTCGTGCACCTGGTGACCACGGCCACGGCGCCCAGTACGGCTTTGTCGGGCCAACTCAAGGCGCTGTTGCACTACGGGGAGCCTGATGACGGCGGCGCCGATGGCGTGCTGATCGTTGTTGCGCCGCGCCTCGGCACTGTCTCGCCCTGGGCGTCCAAGGCGACCGACATCGCCCACAGCTGTGGCCTGGCAGTGCGACGGGTGGAGCGGGTCACGCATTACCGCCTTCAGCTGAAAACGGGCTGGCTCGGCAAGAAAACTCTCTCGCCAGGCCAATTGGCCGCGCTGGCCGCGCTGCTGCATGACCGCATGACCGAAAGCGTGATGCTTGACCGCGCCGGCGCCCAAGCCCTGTTCGCCACCTTGCCTGCCACGCCCATGGCCCAGGTCGACGTGCTGGGGCAGGGCAGGGCGGCGCTGGAGGCGGCCAACACCAGCTTTGGATTGGCGCTCGCCGCTGACGAGATCGACTACTTGGTACAAGCCTTTACCCAGTTGCAGCGCAACCCGACCGACGTTGAGCTGATGATGTTTGCCCAGGCCAACAGCGAACACTGCCGGCATAAAATTTTTAACGCCGTCTTCACCATCGACGGCGTGGCGCAGCCGCACAGCCTGTTTGGCATGATCCGCCACACCCACAAGGTCAACCCGCAGCATATGCTGGTGGCCTACTCCGACAACGCCTCCGTCATGGCCGGCAGCCAGGTCGAACAATTTATAGCCAAATCGGCCTCTAGCCCCCGTGGAATAAGAGCCGGTAACTATCAAAAAGAGAGTGCTACCCATCACGTCTTGATGAAGGTGGAAACCCACAATCACCCCACCGCCATCTCGCCGTTCCCCGGTGCGTCCACCGGCGCCGGCGGCGAAATCCGAGACGAAGGCGCCACCGGCCGCGGCTCCAAACCCAAGGCCGGCCTCACCGGCTTCACCGTCTCCAAAATCAATTGGGGTCAGATTCCAATTAATTTCCAAGGCTCCCAGCCGCCAAACAATTGGAATCTGACCCCAATTAAGGCGATTTACGGCAAACCGGCGCACATTGCCAGTCCGCTGCAGATCATGCTGGAGGGGCCGCTGGGTGGGGCGGCGTTCAACAACGAGTTTGGGCGGCCGAATTTGCTGGGGTATTTCCGCGAGTATGAGCAGACGCTGCGCTACCGATTGAGCGCGGATGGACCCGAGCAGGTGGCGCAGAGTGGTTACCACAAGCCGATCATGATTGCCGGCGGCCTGGGTGTGATTGATGCGACGCAGACGCACAAGGTGGCGTTCCCGGCCGGCAGTCTGCTGATTCAGTTGGGCGGCCCCGGCATGCGCATTGGCATGGGTGGCAGCGCGGCGAGTTCGATGGCCACGGGTGCCAATGTGGCCGAGCTGGACTTCGATTCGGTGCAGCGCGGTAACCCGGAGATTGAGCGACGGGCGCAGGAGGTCATCAACCAGTGTTGGGCGCTGGGGCTGGACGGCGGTCCGGGCGGTCTGGGTAACCCCATCCTGGCGATCCACGATGTCGGCGCGGGTGGCCTGTCGAACGCTTTTCCTGAGCTGACCAACGACGCCGGCCGCGGCGCCCGATTTGACCTGCGCGCTGTGCCGCTGGAAGAAAGCGGCATGGCGCCCAAGGAGATCTGGTGCAACGAGAGCCAGGAGCGCTATGTGTTGGCGATTGCCCCCGATTCGCTGCCGCTGTTCAGCGCCTTGTGCGAGCGCGAGCGCTGCCCATTTGCGGTGGTGGGGGTAGCCACCGAGGCCCGGCAACTGGTGCTGGCAGATGCCGAAGCCGCCCAGCCAGCCCACCTGCCGGTCGATATGCCCATGGATGTGCTGCTGGGCAAGCCACCCAAGATGCACCGCGACGTGGCCCGCCTGCAGCGGCATTTTGCGCCGCTGAATCTGGACGGCATCACCCTGCAGCAGGCCTGTATCGCGGTGCTGGCCAGTCCCACCGTGGCGTCCAAGCGCTTCCTGATCACCATCGGCGACCGCACTGTGGGCGGCCTGAGCCACCGCGACCAGATGGTGGGCCCCTGGCAGGTGCCGGTGGCCGACTGCGCGGTGACGCTGGCCGATTTTTCCGGCTTTGCCGGCGAGGCCATGAGCATGGGCGAGCGCACGCCGCTGGCCGCTGTCAATGCCCCCGCCTCGGGCCGGATGGCGGTGGCCGAGGCCATCACCAATTTGCTGGCGGCACCGATCGAGCTGTCGCGCGTCAAGCTGTCGGCCAATTGGATGGCGGCCTGCGGCGAGCCCGGCGAAGACGCTGCGCTCTACGCCACGGTGAAAGCGGTGGGGCTGGAACTGTGCCCGGCGCTGGGCGTATCCATCCCTGTGGGCAAAGATTCGCTGTCGATGCGCACCCAGTGGTCAGACGATGGGCAGGCCAAAAAAGTAAGCTCGCCGGTGTCACTGATCGTCAGCGCCTTTGCCACATTGGCCGATGTGCGCGGGACGCTGACACCGCAGCTCGATGCCACGGCAGACAGCAGCCTGCTGCTGATCGACCTGGGGCGTGGCCGCATGCGCATGGGCGCCAGCATGCTGGCCCAAACCCTGAACCAGACTGGTGACGAGGTGCCGGACCTGGACCACCCGGCCGACCTGGTGGCCCTGGTGGCAGCAGTGAATGCGCTGCGCGCCCAGGGCCGAATCCTGGCTTACCACGACCGCAGCGATGGCGGCCTGTGGGCCACCGTGTGCGAAATGGCCTTTGCCGGCCATGTGGGCGTGTCGCTCAATGTGGACATGCTGGTGACTGAGGGCGACGGCATCAGCGACAGCCGGGCCGAGCACGGCGACAGCAAGAACTGGGCAAGCCAGGTCAGCGCCCGGCGCGACGAGCTCACGCTCAAAGCGCTGTTCAATGAAGAACTGGGCGTGGTGCTGCAGGTGCGCACCGAGGACCGTAGCGCGGTGATGCAGGTCTTGCGCGAGCACGCCCTGAGCCGCTACAGCCATTTCATTGGCAAAACCCGCCCGACCTCGTCGACCATCCAGGCCGGCGTGGGCGAAGTGCAGGTCTGGCGTGACGCGAAGGCCGTGTTCAAGGGGAGCCTGCCCGACCTGCACCAGGTGTGGGACAGCACCAGCTGGAAGATCTGCCAGCTGCGCGACAACCCAGCCTGCGCTGACGCCGAGCATGCTGCCGTGGGCGCGCTCGCCGATCCTGGCCTTCATCTTTTTATACCGTCAAATCAGGCGCTAGCCCTTGATGGGAATGGCTCTGTAGCTACGATAAGCATAGCGTCACCGGCCTTGCTTCTAAGCCGACCCCGGGTGGCCGTGCTGCGCGAGCAGGGCGTCAACTCTCACGTGGAGATGGCCTACGCCTTCACCGAGGCCGGTTTTGAGGCCTTTGACGTGCACATGACCGACCTGCAAAGTGGCCGGGCCCGCCTGGCTGATTTTGCGGGGCTGGTGGCTTGTGGCGGCTTCTCTTACGGTGACACCCTGGGCGCCGGCATTGGCTGGGCCCGCTCCATCACCTTCAACCCGGCATTGGCCGACCAGTTCGCGGCCTTCTTTGGCCGGACGGACACCTTTGGCCTGGGCGTGTGCAACGGCTGCCAGATGTTTGCCGAGCTGGCCGACATCATCCCCGGCGCCCAAGCCTGGCCACGCTTCACCACCAACCAGAGCGAGCGCTTTGAAGCGCGTTTGTCCATGGTGGAGGTGCTGGACTCACCCTCACTGTTCTTCACCGGCATGGCGGGCCACCGCCTGCCCATCGCCGTGGCGCATGGTGAGGGTTATGCCAACTTCAAGCACCGTGGCAACCCGCAGCAGGCGATTGCCGCCATGGGTTTCACCGACAACCATGGCGCGGCCACAGAGGCTTATCCTTTCAACCCCAACGGCAGCCCGGGCGGGCTCACGGCCGTCACCACCGCCGATGGTCGCTTTACGGCCATGATGCCGCACCCTGAACGCGTGTTCCGCAACATCCAGATGAGCTGGACCCCTGGTGACCCCAGCGCCCATAGCCCCTGGATGCAACTTTGGCATAACGCGCGGCGTTGGGTGGGCTAGGCACTGCAATGGCCGTCTGTAGGTGGGCCTCTAATGGTTGCAGTGACACATCACTAAGGCATCTTCCACATTCATCAGCGTCAGATGCAAGCTAGCCGGGCGACCCGCGCTGGAAGCGAACAGCACCAGTTCGCGCTTGAGTCGGAGATTGCGCCCTAGTTCATCACACTAAAAAGTGACTTTGCCGCCCTTGTTGTTTAAATTTGTCATATTCGCCGACTTTCCCGTAGTCAAAATGAAAGACTGGTCTATATACTGGTCTAGTCATACCACCGCGAAATAACATGAATATTGAAGTTGGGTCTTACGAAGCCAAGACAAAGCTACCGGAATTGCTGCGCGGTGTGCAAAGCGGCAAGCAGTACACCATCACCCTGCGGGGCGAGGCTGTGGCAGATCTGGTGCCAGCACAAGGCCATAAGCGCTCAGGCGCTGTGGCCGCTGCAGAAAGTATGCGGGCCTTCATGCGCTCTCGTCAACCAGTGGCGGATGTCGACCTTAAGTCACTTATCGACGAAGGGCGAGCGTGAGCTTTGTCCTTGACGCCTCCGTCGCGCTGCTGTGGTTGGTTCCCCAAACCAATCCTGAAGGCGTTGGCTACGCGGACTCGGTTCTGAGGGAACTCAGGGACACGCAAGCTGTGGTGCCATCGCTTTTTGGGCTGGAAATCGCCAACGTGATTGCCAAAGTTGAAGGCAAAGGCATCGTGACGGAGGCGGATTCGCAACGCTTTGTTGCTCTGCTGGGCCAACTGGACATCGCAGCCGACCCAAAGACAATGGCGCAGGCCTTGGGCGATACCTTGAACCTTGCCAGGCGCTACCGGCTCTCGGCCTATGATGCCGCCTATTTGGAGCTAGCGCTGCGAACGGGTCTTCCCTTGGCGACATTAGATGCTGAGCTTGCCAATGCGGCGACAAAGGCAGGCCTTTCCATATTTGCACGCCACTGAGCAAATCCGGGGCGCCATGCCCCAAACTACCCACCCTTGCCTTGCAACACAGGGTAAGTTTCAAAAACCTTAGCAAAGAATCCGATGTCAGACCTTCTCCAAAAGCTCCAGTGGCGCTATGCCACCAAGAAAATGAACCCCGCCAAAAGCGTGCCCACCGACAAGGTGGAGCGTATCTTGGAAGCCGCCCGCCTGGCGCCCACCTCCAGCGGCCTGCAGCCGTTTGAGATCATTGCTATTAGCAGCGCCGCCGTGCGCGAACAGATCAAGCCCGCGGCCTACGGCCAAAGCCCCATCACCGATGGTTCCCACATTTTGGTCTTTGCCGCCTGGGACGACTACACCCCCGAGCGCATCAATATGATGTTTGACCTGTCCAAGGCAGAGCGCGGTGGCGCGGTCAACGAGGCCGCCGAGAACTACCGGAAGATGTTGCTGACCAATTACCCGGCGCGCGGCCCTGAGGTCAACTTTCAGCATGCGGCCCGTCAGGCTTACATCGGCCTGGGCGCCGCCCTGATCGCAGCAGCTTTTGAAGAGGTGGACAGCACGCCGATGGAGGGCTTCGACCCCAAGGCGGTGGACCAGATCCTCGGCCTGCCAGCACGCGGTCTGCGCAGCGTGGCGATCCTGGCGCTGGGCTACCGCGATGAAGGCGGCGACTGGCTGGCTAACTTGAAAAAAGTGCGTCGGCCGCGTTCAGAATTTGTGACTGATGTGAGCTAAGCCACTCCAGGCGCTTGCTTCAAACAGGTCCCTTGAGGGACCAGTCCACGCGATGTCGGACTGCCCTCAGGGCCTTTATTCTTTATGCTATTATAATGTCTTGTGTACCCCCGCGAGGCGCAAGTGTCATGAATCTTCCTCTGGAACAGACAAGCCTGGACAACCGCCAGCAAGCCATTTTGGTTCTGCGTGAACGCTTCGGAGCGCGGTTATCAACGGTTTCCGGCGTCCGTGATCACCACGCCAAGGACGAGTCTTGGCACCATCCGCACCGGCCCGATGCGGTGGTGTTTCCAGAAAGTACCGAAGATGTCGTCGAGATCGTTCGGATCTGCGCGGCCTACCAGACACCGGTGGTGGCGTATGGGACGGGCACCTCACTCGAGGGTAACGTCATTCCGCACTTGGGTGGCGTCGTCGTAGATTTGGAGCGTATGAACCAGATCTTGCGTGTCAGCGCGGATGACCTGGATGTGACGGTTCAGGCCAGAGTCACCCGCATGCAACTGAATGCCCACATCAAAGACCTTGGCCTGTTCTTTCCGATTGATCCAGGTGCTGATGCGTCTATTGGCGGCATGGCGTCTACGCGGGCCTCTGGCACCAATGCCGTGCGCTACGGCACCATGCGCGACAACGTGTTGTCGCTCACCGTCGTGCTCAGCGATGGCCGCGTGGTTCGCACCGCGCGCCGTTCCCGAAAATCCGCCGCTGGCTATGACCTGACCCGTCTCTTCGTGGGTTCCGAGGGCACGCTTGGCATCATCACCGAGGTCACACTTCGGCTGTATGGCATCCCTGAAGCCATGGCGGCGGCCGTGTGCTCGTTTGACAGTCTTGAAGGTGCTGTGAACACCGTGATTCAGACGATACAACTGGGTATCCCGGTGGCGCGTATTGAACTGCTTGACGAGGTGCAGATGAACTCGCTCAACCGCTATTCGGGTATGGACCACCCGGTGAAAAATACCCTGTTCATCGAATTTCATGGCTCCAACATCGGGGTGAAGGAGCAGGCTGAAACGGTGCAGGCCGTCGCCTCTGATCACGGGGGCGCTGAGTTCAAGTGGGCGACACAGACCGAGCAACGCAACGCGCTGTGGAAAGCCCGGCACGATGTGACCTACGCCAACAAAGCCTTGCGTCCAGGGTGCGAAATTTGGGCCACCGATGTTTGCGTGCCGATATCTCGGCTGGCTGAGTGCATCCTGCAAACCAAAGAGGACCTGCGCCAAAGCTTTTTAACCGCGCCACTGGTGGGCCACGCGGGCGACGGCAATTTCCATCTGGGATTTTTGATCATGCGGGATGACCCAGCCGAATTGGCCGAAGCAGAGCGCCTCAATGAGCGCCTTGTGATGCGAGCCCTGGCCATGGACGGTACATGCACTGGCGAGCATGGCATTGGCCTGGGCAAACGTAAATACCTCTTGGCTGAGCATGGCGAGGCCGTGAGCGTGATGCGCCAGATCAAACAGGTACTGGATCCGTTCAACCTCATGAACCCTGGCAAGATTTTTCCCGATTGAGCGTGGCCATGTCGGACTGCTTGCTCAGCAACACGGAGGCATTGCGGTGAAGATCACTTCCATAGAAACCTGCGCACTCAGCGCTGGCTGGAAAAACTGGCTGTTGGTCAAAGTCTGTACCGACAGCGGCTTGTACGGCATTGGTGAAGGCACACTGAATGGCTTCATCAAGACCACGGAGACAGCCGTCCAGGAGTTGCAGCATCTGGCGCTGGGCAAAGACCCTCGGCAGGTCAATCAGTTGTCCAAGACCTTGATGGACAGCGTATCGCTGGATGGTGGCCATATTCACCGAACCGCAGTGGCCGCCATCGAAGTTGCCTGTTGGGATATTCTGGGTAAATCACTGGGTGTGCCGATTTACCAGTTGCTGGGTGGTCAGGTTCGCGAAACCGTAGCGGCTTATGCCAACGGTTGGTACCGCACTGAGCGCACGCCGGAGCATTTTGTGGCGGCGGCCGAGCCAGTGGTGGCCATGGGATTCAATTCGCTCAAGCTCGATCCCTTTGGCACGGCCCAAGGTTTTATCGAGGACGATGAGCTGCAGTTGGCCTACGACATTGTTCGGGCGCTGCGTGAACGATTTGGGCCGGGGCTGCGTATCCTGATCGATGTGCACGCCAGGTTCACAGAGGTCGATGCCTTACGTGCGGCGCGCAAGCTGGCCCCGCTGGACCTGTATTGGTGGGAAGAGCCCACCACCCGCGAACGCGAGCAGCCGGCCAATGCGGTGGCGCGGCAGTGTCCCATCCGGGTCGCCACAGGCGAGATGTACGACACCATTGGCCAGTTTTACACCCTGGCCGCAGGTGGCGGTGTGAATATTTTTCAGCCGGAGCCGATGTCGCTGGGCGGCATTGGCAACACGCTGGCGGTTGCTAACCTGGCGCTGGCTCATGGCAGTTGGATCGCGCCACACCAGAGTGGCGGGCCGGTGGCTACAGCGGTTTGCCTGCAATTAGCGGCTTGCGTGCCCAATTTTCTGATCCAAGAGCATTTCGATGCCTTTAACGAGCCCTGGGTGCGAGAGCTCGTGGATTGGCACCCGGTGCTTAACCCTGCCAATGGTCACCTCAGTTTGCCCAGGGCGCCAGGCCTGGGGATTGACGTTGACTTTGACCTGGCTCGCGCGCACCCCTATGACCCCAAGGCCTATCTCAACATCTATAAAGACGGCTGGGAAAAGCGACTTGGCCAACCTGCCTGACTGGAGCAAATATGTCCTCAAAACCGAGCATTGTTGTCACCGACTACAAGTTTCCCGATTTGGCTCTGGAGCAGGCGGCGGCCGAGAACGCGGGCTGTGTACTGATTGGCCACCATTGCGAATCCGAGGCAGAGCTGAAAGCAGCGGTAGCCGGTGCTGATGCAGTCATCACCCAATTTGCCCGACTCAGCGCCCCGGTGGTCGCGACGATGACCCGGGCGAGGGCGATCGTGCGCTATGGCATTGGCGTTGACAACGTGGACCTTGACGCAGCTCGTCAGCACGGTATCCCGGTGGCTAACATTCCCGACTACTGCATCGACGAGGTCGCCGATCACACCCTGAGCTTCATATTGGCCATGACCCGTCAGGTCGTGACCCACACCGCCGACCTTCGGGCGGGTCACTGGCGGCTGGCTGTGCCGGTCAGTGGCATGAAGGTTTTGCGCGATCAGACCGTAGGACTGGTCGGCTTTGGCCGAATCGGACGCGAGGTCGCGGCGCGGCTGTTGGCCTTCAAATGCCGCGTGCTGGTGTATGACCCTATGGTGCCAGAGGCCGACATCCTGAGGTCGGGTGGACTCAGCGTGCCTTTGCCGCAGTTGCTGGCCGGGTCGGACATCGTGTCGCTGCATTGCCCGTCAACGCCGGCCACCCGTCACATCATCGGGTCTGCCGCGTTGGCTGCCATGAAGCCGGGTGCTTTGTTGGTGAACGTGGCGCGGGGCGACCTGGTCGACACCAACGCTTTGGTGGATGCGTTGCAAGGCGGCCATTTGGGCGCTGCGGCCCTCGATGTGTTCGACCCCGAACCGCTGCCGTTGGCGCATGCCTTGCGCACCTTGCCCAATGTGGTGATTGCGCCCCATATTGCATCCGTCAGCGTGACGGCAGTGCAGGCCCTGCGCCAGGGGGCTATAGCGCGTGCGGTGGCGGCCGTACGGGGTCAATTACCCGACAATGTGGTCAATCAGATCACGGCCCCACGCTTTCCTTAATGACTGCTCGAAAAATAAAATCATTCGGTCCTGCTGAAGACCCGGTCAACGACGCGCAACAACAGGCAGCAGCCTTACTCGCGCTAAAACCACAGGTGTTGCTGCGTGAGCAGGGGCCCTTGTATCGGCAGTTAGCGAGCCGCTTGCGTGCCCCCATTGACGCCGGTCTGTTAACGCCGGGCAGCGCCTTGCCCAAGGAAGCTGTGCTGGCCTCTGAATTTGGTGTGAGTCTGATCACCGTGCGCCAGGCCTTGCGGGATCTCGAAGGCGAAGGTTTGATCAAGAAGCGAACCGCTAAAGCCGCCATCGTCGCCACGCCACACCGGGGTAGCAAGACGCTTGAATTTCAGAGTTTTGCGGCCATTGCTGCCTCCAGCATAGACCGTCGATTGGTGATCAAGAGTTACCGCAAAGAGCCCTCTGTGATCGCATGCGAGGTTTTTTCGCTCCCACCAGGCACGCTGTGCTACTGCCTGCGCGCGGTGCTCTTGCTCAATGAGCAGCCCATCACGCAGTCCACGTTTTATTTCCCGCCAGCCATTGGCAGCCGCTTGAAGCGTGGTGATTTTGACGATGTCGTCGTCTTTCGGGCGGTGCAAAGGCACCTGGGGATCAAGCTTTCACGGGCGCAGATCAAGGTGCGGGCCGAGTTGGCCGATGAGTCGCTCGGGCTGGCGCTTGACTGCGCCCCAGGTGCCGCCATTCTGGCGATGGAGATGTTGTATTTCTCGTCAACCGGTGAGCCGGTAGAACTGACCCTGTCCAAGAACCGCGGTGATCAATTCAGCATCACCCACAACGCGCCCAACGACCTCGTCTAGCGGCCGCCTCAATGCCTAGGGTTAGTCCCTAGGCATTTCAAAAAGTATACTGCTACTATTATATTAATATGCTCTCTAGTGCATCGCTAGGTCGATGCAGGCGGGTGTATTTCTGCAGGTTCCCGGGTTGAGCCCGGAGGACCTTAGGCCAGCTTAATTAAATTATTTCGCTCGCCTTCGTGCGAGCATTTTTCTGATGATGCAACAGGGACTCCGATGAAAGTCGAACTCGATGGCAAAGTTGCGCTGG
The DNA here is from genome assembly GCA_040400795.1 of Rhodoferax sp. Taxonomy (GTDB): domain Bacteria; phylum Pseudomonadota; class Gammaproteobacteria; order Burkholderiales; family Burkholderiaceae_C; genus Rhodoferax. The sequence continues at coordinate 56,835 of JBBAPO010000020.1, read as the reverse complement.
TGACCGGCTCGGCGCAAGGCATTGGCCAAGCCATTGCCGATACGCTGGCCCGAAATGGCGCGCGTGTGGTGTATTCCGATCTTGATGCCGACCGGGCCGCCGCAGCATCTAAAGCCGGTGGAGGGTGCCTCGGCTTTGCGCTGGACGTTGGCCAACCCGACAGCGTGGTAGCTGGCGTTGCCCGTGTCCTTCAAGAGTTTGGCCGGGTTGATATCCTGATCAATAACGCTGGCATTGGCGTGCCAGCCGCCGAACGGAAAACCATTGACGACTACAGCCTGGAGGCCTGGGATGCGTTGCTCCGGATTGACCTGACCGGCCTGTTCTTGATGAGCCGCGAAGCCTCGCGGGCCATGAAAACACAGAAGTCGGGCCGCATCATCAACATTGCATCGGTCTTGGGCTTGGTGCCGGCCAGGCTCCAAAGTGCCTACATTGCCGCTAAGGCCGGGGTCGTGAACCTCACCAAGTCCATGGCACTGGAACTGGCGCCCCACGGCGTCCTGGTCAATGCTGTGGCGCCGGGGTCAACGCAAACGCAGGGTTGGCAGACATGGATCAGGGATGCCGGCAGTGAGGCGCAGGACCTGCATGCCAAGCTCATGTCGCATATACCTTTGGGCCGGCCCGGTACGACGCAAGAGATCGCTGACGCAGTATTGTTTTTGGCAGCCCCGGAAAGCTCTTACATCACCGGCCATGTCTTGACGGTCGACGGCGGTTGGACGGCTGGCTTTTCCCGTGATTTCTAAAAATTGGAGAACCTTATGAGCGATACAAGTGCGCAAATCACCGCGCAAGAACTGCCAGCGGGCCTGTCAGTCGCCGAGGTGTTGAGGCTCTACGAACAAATGCTCCTGCTGCGTCGGTTCGAGCTAGCTGCCCAGGTGGCCTGCCGAAAAGGCGAGACCCCCGGTTTTTTGCACCTCTACATCGGTCAAGAGGCATCGGGGGTTGGCGTTTGTGCGCACCTGCGTAAGACTGACTGGATCACCAGCACACACCGTGGCCATGGCCATGCGCTGGCCAAGGGTATGTCGCCCAATACCCTTATGGCTGAGTTGTACGGCAAGCGCGATGGCTGTTGTGGCGGGCGCGGCGGCACCATGCACTTGTACGACCCGTCTTGCGGCTTGTTCGGGACCAATGGGCTGGTCGGTGGTGGCCTGCCCTCGGCGGTGGGAGCCGGCTTGAGCGCTCGAGCACGGGGCACTGACGACATCGGCCTGGCATTTTTTGGCGATGGTGCCACCAACCATGCGGCTTTTCATGAGTCGCTGAATTTTGCCGGGGTTCAAAAAGCGCCTGTCATTTTCGTTTGTGAAAACAACCTTTATGCCACGGCAACGGCCTTGAGCGCCGCCACGTTGAACCCTGAGATCGCCAGCCGTGCAGCCGCTTATGGCATTGCTGGCGTGGCTGTTGATGGGAATGACGTGCTGGCGGTTTGGCGGGTGATGCAAGAGGCGGCAGCCCGTGCCCGGTCAGGCCAGGGCCCGACCCTGCTGGAGGTCAAGACCTACCGGGTCGTGGCGCACCACGAAGGCGACACGGTGACGGGCACCTACCGTTCCCAGGCTGAGGTTGACAGTTGGGCCCGGCGTGATCCGATCCGAATGCTCAGAGAGCAGACCCTGCTGCCATTGGGTTTGGCGACTGCGCAGGTGTTAGAGGCCATCGAGGAACGGGTTAAAGCCCAAGTGGCTGAATCAGTTGCTTTTGCACGCAATTCACCCGAGCCAGATCCGGCAACCGTGATGCAACATGTGTACGCAGACCCGATCAACCCGCCGGCCGCCTTGGCTGCAGCGGCGGTGACCAACCCGATCACCGTGACCACCGGTTGGCTGGATGCCGTGCGTGATGGTCTGGCGGAAGAAATGCGACGCGACCCGCTGATCATGTACTTTGGTGAGGGCACGGGCGAGCGCGGCGGCACGTTTGCCCACACCAAGAATCTGTATGCCGAATTTGGCGCTAACCGCATGGTGGATACGCCGATTTCTGAACTGGGCTTCACAGGCGCCAGTCTGGGCGCCTCGGCCACTGGCGCGCGGTGCGTGGCGGACCTGATGTTTGCTGACTTCTTGTTTGAGGCTGCCGGGCAGGTCGCCCTCCAAGCTGCCAAGCTGCGCTACATGAGCAACGGACAAATGCAGGCGCCGATGGTCATCCGCGCCGGCGCTGGTGCGGTGCGCTCAGCTGGGCCTCACCACAGCGGCATGTACCACCCGATTTGGGCGCACATCCCTGGGCTCATTGTCTGCGTACCGTCCAATCCTGCCGATGCCAAAGGCCTGATGAAAACGGCCTTGCGCGCGGGTGATCCCGTTTTGATGCTTGAGCCCAAAGCCCTCTTTGCCAGCCGTGGCGAGGTGCCAACCGGAGACCACTTGGTCCCATTTGGCGTGGCTCGCATTGCCCGTGCGGGTACTGACTTGACCATCACCTGTGCGGGACAAATCGTCTTGATGGCCCTGCAAGCGGCCGAAACCTTGCAGGCGCAGGGCATTTCCTGTGAGGTGATCGACCTGCGCACTATTCAGCCGCTTGACGTGGATACCGTGGCCCAGAGCGTGCGCAAGACGGGTCGCTTACTGGTGGCGGACGAGGGCTGGTCCATGTGCGGTGTGGGCGCTGAATTGGGTCAGGCCATGAATGAACTGGCCTTTGATTACCTTGACGCGCCGGTCGGTCGTCTGCACACTGACGCCATGAGTCATCCCTTTGCCCCGGTCCTTGAGCGCGCCATGTTGGTGAATGCTGAGGCGGTTGTCGCTGCCAGTTTGCAGGTGATTGCAGGTACCGCACCGGTACCGCGTCGCTTCGGCAGTGGCCTTGTCAAGCGGTCTGAGGTGACTGCGCCCGCTATCTTCGAACAAGCCGAACGCACCAACCCGCCTGCCTCTGGGGGTAGCGTCAGTTCCGTTGCCCCGGCGGCCGCCATTCCTGACGACTCTGCGCCGTCAACCATGGCAGGCGAACCGTTGATGATGCCCTTTGGTGACCTGACCGTCAGCGAGGGTCGCTTGATCCGCTGGGTCAAGCAGGTGGGTGATGCTGTCACTGAGGGTGAATTGGTGGTGGAGATCGAGACCGACAAGGCGGTGGTTGAAGTCGAGGCGCCTTGCAATGGCACGATGGCTCAGCACCTCGAAGCTGAGGGCAACATGGTCAAAATGGGCCAGCAGATTGCGGTGATCACACCGTCTGGGGCTTGACCATGAACAGCGCCAAGCTGTTAGAAGGCCGGAGCGCACGGCGTTTCGCCAGCCCTCTGTCGCGGGCTATGGCAAGCCGCAGTGGCTTGGACCTGGCCGCCCTGCGTGGCAGTGGACCGCAGGGCCGGATTGTGCGCGCCGACGTCGCCGCCGCCCTGGCTTCAATGCCCAACCCCGCTACCCGTGCGCCAGAGCGGGCCACTCGCTTTCATGACGTGCCGAATACGCTGGGCCGCAAATTGATGGCTCGCCGGCTGACCCAGGCCAAGCAGGATGCGCCGCATTTTTACCTGAGCGTTGACTGTGACGTTGACGCAGTGCTGGCTCTGCGCGCATCTCAGCAGGAACGGGCCTTGTCCGAAGGCGTCCGGCTCTCTCTGAATGACTTTGTGATCAAGGCTGCGGCGCTGGCTTTGGGCGACGTTCCTGCGATCAATGCATCATTTTCAGAGTCATCGATCCGGTATTTTGACGATGTCCATGTCTCGGTGGCGGTCGCCCTCGACGATGGACTGGTGACACCGGTGATCGAGCACGCTGATCGCAAGAGCGTTGCTCAGATCGCCGTGGCGATCGCAGAGCTTGCTGCGCAAGCGCGTTCCGGCACTTTGCCGGCGGGCGCAAGTGCTGGCGGCACTTTTTCTATTTCGAATTTGGGCGCCTTTGGCGTGCGCGAGTTTGCCGCCGTGATCAATCCACCGCAGGCCTCTATCCTGGCCGTTGGATCCGCAGAGGCGCGGCCGGTTGTGGTCGACGGCAAATTGGCTGTGGCAACCGTTATGACGGTCACGCTGTCGGCGGACCACCGTGTCACCGAGGGGGCTGTGGCCGCCCGGTGGCTGGCCGCATTTCGCAGCCGCTTGTCGGGCTTAACGGAGGCAGACGTGTGGCTGCCTGCCGCCTAAGGTGGTCCTTGGACTTCAATGAATTTATAACAAGAAGACAGTGAGTTGGTGGCGTTGTAACTATTTTTTAACTAGGAGACAAAATCATGCGAGTTCGGCACTATGTTTCAGGTCTGTTGACCGCCGTAGCCTTGGCTTTTTCGATGGGTGTAGCAGCCAAGACGACCCTTAAGTTTTCGATAGGTGCGCCGGAAAGCGGTGGCGGTGAAATTCTGGGTATGAAGGCCTTGAAGGAGTATGTAGAGTTCAAGAGCGGCGGTGAAATCGAAATCCGTCTTTTCTTCAATACCTTCGGTGGTTCACTGCAGGTCACCGAACAGGTCAAGAACGGCACGCTTGAAATGGCGCTGACCGACGACTCGGTTTTGGGCAGCTTTCACAAGCCCATGCAGGTGTTCCAGATCCCCTATCTGTTCGCATCATCCCCGATAGCGTGGGAGTTCATGAAGAGTCCGTTTGTACGCGAATTGAACGAGGACATGCGCAAGGCCACTGGGATTCGCACGCTCGCGCTGTCAGAAAACGGTTTCCGTAACCTGACCAACAACACACGCGAGATCAAAAATCCAGATGACCTCAAGGGCCTGAAGATGCGTACCATGCAGTCCCAGGTGTACGTCAACTTCATGAAGTCCATGGGTGCTGCGGCCACACCCATTGCTTTCCCCGAGCTGGTCACCTCGCTGAAGCAGGGCGTCGTTGACGGGCAGGAGAATGCGTCGGCCACCATCTGGGATGGCAAGCTGTTTGAGGTCCAGAAATTCATGTCCGTGAATGAGCACATTTATGGTCTGCACTTCATCGTGATCAACGACCGGGTGTTCCAGGGGTTGACCCCTGACATGCGTCAAATCCTGATGGACGGTGCGGCCGTGCATGCCGAGGTGGCCAACTCTCGAAAATCCATGGACAGCATGCAGGCTATCCAGAAGATCCGCGGCTCTGGTACCAAAGTGCATGTTAATTCGCCGACGGAGAAGGAAGCCTTCCGCAAGGCCAGCCAGGAGCCGGTGATTGAGTTCATTGCGTCGCAAGTTGGACGCCCGGTGGTTGACAAGTTGCTAGAGGCCGTGCGGGATACGACGCGTAAGTCGTACGCGAACTGATAGCCCGACCTGATCGACCCCATTTGTCTGGCCGGAGCCCAGGGAGGGCCCGGCCACTTACGAAAACGGGCGACCACCTCGCCCGTCATCCACCCCATGACGCAGGACAGCCGATGAAATTGATACACCGCCTGGGCCGGCTTGTCGGCCGTTTCTCCGACCACTTCATCGCCTGGCTGCTATTGATCAGTGTGCTCCTCAACCTGGCGCAGGTGTTCACACGGTATGCCCTCAATGCGCCGCTCTTCTGGACCGAGGAGATGGTGCGTTACACCACGGTCTGGCTGACCTTTGCTGGCGCGGCAGCGGCCAGCCTGTACGGCGACCATATGGATATGAACCTCTTTGCCGAGGTTAAAAATCCGCGTTTTCAGGCCTGGCATCAGGCCGCACTCCAGTGCATTGTGCTGGTTTTTTGCGTCCTCATCGTCTGGCAGGGCACCAAGTTTTGCATCCTCAATGGCATGCAGACCTCGCCGGCTGTCGGGTTGCAGATGGTGTATGTCTATGGCGCAACCACCGTGGGTGGGGTAATGCTGGCATTGGTCAGCCTGCATAAGATTGCCGCCGCACTGTGGCCTCAGTCCGATGTCACCGAGGTTTCAGCATGATTGCGATTGCCATTGTCCTCACCTTGCTGTTGGTGGCCGGGCTGCCGATCAGCTACGCATTCGCGTTGGCTGGCTCTTTTGCGTTGTGGTTTACAGGCGAGCAGCAACTCAACGTGATCTCCCGTATGTTCTCAGGCCTGGACACTTTCGTGCTGATGGCAGCACCGTTTTACGTCTTTGCCGGCGAATTGATGAACCGGGGAGGCATCAGCGAACGCATCATTCACCTAGCGCAGATTCTGGTCGGGCGGGTGCGCGCTGGCACCGCCTATGCCGCGATTCTGGCGTCGGTGATGTTCTCCGGAATCTCCGGCACTGCTGTTGCAGACATAGCCGCTTTGGGCAACATCTTCATCAATGGCATGGCCAAAGAGGGTTACAGCAAGTCCTTCTCTGCCGCCGTGGTCGTGGCAGCGTCGGTCATCGGACCCATCATTCCGCCCTCGGTGATCATGGTCTTGTACGCTGCGGTGGCCGATATTTCCGTGCTGAAGCTGTTCCTGGCGGGCATCGTGCCCGGTCTCTTGCTGGGAGTGGCCTGTGCCCTGGTCGTGTTCTGGCGGGGCCGTCGTGGCGACATGCCAATCTCGACAATCAAGATTGAAAAGGCCGAGATACCGCGCCTGGCCCGCGATGGGCTACTGGTCATGAGCCTGCCCGCATTCATCGTCTTGGGAACCATCTCTGGCGCTTTCACCCCTACAGAGGCCGGTGGCATCGCCGTGATTTACGCGGCCTTCCTTGGCGCCTTTGTGTTCCGCACCCTGAATTTCTCAGGCTTCATGCAGGCGGCGCGGAACTCCGCGCGCTTGACCGCGGGCCTGTTTCTGCTGATCGCAGCGGTCGAGGTGGTGAACTACGTCCTGATCCTGGCTGGCGTGGCCGAAGGCACGGCGGCCGTGGTCTCCGTTTTCAAGGATTACCCCAGGACCTTCCTGCTCGTTTGCATGATTGCTTTTTTGATCGTTGGGCTGGCGCTTGATGCGGGCCCTGCCTTGCTGTTGCTGGCGCCGGTGCTGTTGCCCATCACCCGCAGCATGGGCATCGACGACATCCATTTCTCGATGGTGATGATCGTCAGTGTCACGCTGGGTCTGATTTCGCCGCCGGTAGGCATCTGTCTTTTCGTGGCCTGCAAGATCGGCAACATCACCATGCGGGCGCTTTGGTCGGAACTGGCACTGTTCTTTTATGCCGAGATCACTCTCATTGTGGTGCTGGTGTACTTTCCGGTGCTCTCTACCGGGCTGCCAAACCTGATGCGTGGTTAACTCGCTCAGAAGCGTGACCTCTGACTCAGAAAGCCTGCCCAGGCCGTGAAGCTTGTCCGTGCAACCGCCCTTGCTGGCGTGCTTTACATACTGATGGCCGGGCTGTTTTTTTCGATCCTCGACACCACCGCCAAGTATGTCGTTGCCAGCGTCACGCTGGTGATGATGCTGTCGATCCGCTTCCTGATACAGGCACTGGTTTCAACCCTGGTCCTGTTGCCGCTTCACGGTCGGGGGCTGTTTCGGATCAGCCAACCCCGTTTGCAGCTGCTGCGTGGGGCCTTGCTGGCCGGCAGCACGGTCATGGCGGTATCGGGGTTCAAGCTGATGCCAGTTGGGGAGTTCACTGCTATTGTCATGGTCACGCCTATCCTGGTGACCGTACTGGCCGTCACAGTGCTCAAGCAACGCATCGCACCGATCCAGTGGCTGTTTGTCACTGGCGGACTGGTGGGCACACTGATGATCATCAGGCCGGGCGGACAAAGTCTGGGTTGGGGCGCATTGCTGCCATTGATTTGCCTGCTATCGAACTCATTTGTCCAGTTGCTGACCAGCCATCTCGGGCGGCATGACAGCGCCGCCAGCACCCATTTTTGCAGCGTCTGGTTTTGCGCTGTCTTGGCAGCGATTGCACTGCCTATGGGTTGGCAGGTGTTGGATTCTTACAAGCTCTGGGGCCTGATGCTGCTGATGGGCTTCATGGGTGCGGCAGGTCATTTCGTACTAACGCAGGCCTACCAGCACGCGCCTACCGTGGTGTTGATGCCCTTTATGTATGGCCACATTGGTTTTGCCGTGCTGGGCGGTTGGCTGGTGTTTGATCATGTCCCCGATCAGTGGGCCGTTCTTGGCATGCTGGTGATCGCCGCCAGCGGCGTTGCCAGCGCTTGGTTCACGGCCTATCCAGGTGTCCAGATCAAGGAGGCTCCCTCGTGAAAATTGTCAAACTAGAAACCTTTCTGGCCAATTGCGGCCTTCGCAATTACTTGTTTGTGCGGCTACACACCGACACCGGGTTGACCGGGCTGGGTGAGGCGACCCTGGAGTGGCAGGAAATGGCGGTTCATACACTGATGCATGAATGGGCCGAGGAGCGTATTTTGGGCGTCTGTCCATTCGACATTGAAAAAGTCTTCGGAGACTTGATCCGCGACCAGTATCAGGGGGGTGCCACCGTGATGACCGTGATCAGCGCGCTCGAAATTGCGTGTTGGGACATTGTCGGCAAGGCCTGCGGGCAGCCCGTCTATCGCCTCTTGGGTGGGCAAGCTCGGGACAACTTGCCGGTCTATGCCAACGGTTGGTACGGCAGCGCCAGGACGCCGCAGGACTACGCAGACAAGGCGCGCCAGGTGGTGGCGATGGGCTACGACGGCATGAAGTTTGACCCCTTCGAGCAGGCCTGGAAAACGCTCGATCATGCCGCGATGCAGTCCGCCGAGGACATCGTTGCGGCGGTTCGACAGGCTGTGGGGGAGGGCGTGAGCTTGATGATCGAGGTGCATGGCCGCCTCTCGGCCGGGTCTGCCATCGAGATGGGTCGGCGCTTGGCCAAGTACAACCCGGCCTGGTATGAGGAGCCGGTCAGCCCGCACAGTCTTGATTTGCTGGCGGAGGTCCACAGTGCGCTGCCCTTTCCGGTAGCTGCCGGTGAGCGGCTTTATATGCTCGAAGAATTTGCCCGGCTGGCGAACTTGCGTGCCTGCGATGTCGCTCAGCCGGACCTGGCCCATTGTGGGGGCTTGTGGATGGGTAAAAAAATTGCCGCGCTATGCCAGCCGCAAGATATCCGATTGGCGCCGCACTGTTCGATCGGTCCGGTCGCCCTGTGCGCGGCCATCCACTTTGGCTGGTCAACGCCGCAGGTCATGGTGCAGGAAAATTTTGGCGACTTTGATGCCCCATGGCGAAGCGAATTGGTTTCTGGCTGGACGCCGATGAAGGCGGGCCGTTATGTATTGCCAGACAAACCGGGACTTGGCATTGAACTCGATGACGCGGCCTGCGCACGCCACCCCTTCGTCAAACATGCGTTCCCTTCGCTGTGGGACAGACGCTGGTTGGCGGAATTCACCAAATCCGGGGTGAGCGCATGAGCTGGCGTGTGTTGAGACTCAATGCCCAGACTTACCCGGTCGAACCGGGGGAGTATGCGGCGCTCGCCGAAGCCGGCGCCGAATTGGTGGCTGTGGAAGGCCGGACTGAGGCCGATATTCTGAGCGCTGCCCCCGACTGCGATGCGCTGATGGTGGTCTCGTCCTATGTACCCGCTGGCGTGGTGCGCAAGTTGGCTAAGTGCCGCACCATCGCCCGTTTGGGCGCTGGTACCGATCGAATCGATATTGAGGCCGCTACTGAAGCCGGCATGGTCGTTAGCAATGTGCCTGATTTTTGCCTGGGCGAGCAGGCCGACCACACCATGGCCCTGCTGCTGTCCTTCGCGCGCCGCCTGCCCTTTATGCAGCAGGCGATGCGAGAGGGCAATTTCGCAGCCCGACAACATGCTGGCGTGCATCGGCTCGCCGGCCGGCAATTGGGCCTGATCGGATTTGGCGCCAGCGCCCAGGCCGTGGCGCGCCGCGCGACAGCCTTTGGCCTGCAGGTCCAGGCCTGGACCCGAAGCCCCGGCAATTACAGCGGGATTGCCGAGCAACTTGGTGTTCGGCTGGTTGACTTATCCAGCTTGCTGAAAACCAGCCACTTCGTCTCGATTCACCTGCCCTTGACGCCGCAAACCCGTCAACTGCTTGGTGCGGCTGAATTGGCGCTCATGATGCCCGAGGCGGCCTTGGTGAACACCTCCCGTGGCGCCATCATTGACGAGTCTGCCTTGGTTGATGCGCTGCAGCGGGGTGCAATTGCCGGAGCCGCACTCGATGTGTTTTCGTCGATCGATGTGTTTGCCCCGTCGGCCCCGCCGCCGCAGCACCCTTTGCTGACTATGGAGAACGTCATCGCCACGCCGCACAGTGCCGGTAGCTCGGTCGAATCCACCCGTGAGTCCAAGGAACGCGGCGCCCAGCACGCTGCTGCAGTGCTGCTGGGACACTGGCCTGCCCATGTGGTGAACCCCTCGGTCCAGCCCCGATGGCCACTTCAGCACCAACAGCCCTGACCCAACTGGGATGACGGGGCTCCCGATCGGGTATCGTGTCGGCATGACACGTGAACTCCCGATGACCCCGGCCGGCCGCATCGACGCGGTCGACGTGCTGCGAGGTGTCGCCATGCTCTGGATGACGGCCTTTCATTTTTGCTTTGACCTGAACCACTTTGGTCACATTCGGCAAAACTTCTATCTCGACCCGTTCTGGACCTGGCAGCGCAGCGCCATCGTCAGCCTGTTTTTGTTGTGTGCCGGCTTGGGGCAGGCGATCGCGGTCGCGCAGGGGCAAAGCTGGCCGCGCTTTTGGCGTCGCTGGGCTCAGGTTGCCGGCTGCGCGCTGTTGGTGACGGCGGGCTCTTGGCTCATGTACCCCCAGAGTTTCATTTATTTTGGGGTGCTGCACGGCATGGCGGTGCTGCTCATCATCGCCCGCCTGAGTGCCCACTGGGGGCGCTGGCTATGGCTCTTGGGCGCCCTGGCCCTGGCGCTGCCCTGGGCCGTGCAGCCGCTGCTGGCCGGCGCACTGGCGCCCTGGGCTGAGCATCTGAACAGCCCGGCGTTGAACTGGCTGGGGCTGATCACACGCAAACCCGTCGCAGAGGACTATGTGCCGGTTTTGCCCTGGTTAGGCATGGTGTGGTGGGGCGTTGCGGCGGGTCAGTGGCTGCTCAGCAGGGACAGGCTTGGTCGATTGCAGCCATTGGGCGGTGCCGGGCGCCGACTTGCGGCACTGGGCCGCTGGAGCCTGAGCTATTACATGCTGCACCAACCTGTGCTGATCGGCGCATTGATGGCGCACGCCTGGGTCACACGGCTTTAACCGGCGGCGCCATCCAGATGACACTTACTCGATCTTGGCCTTGGCCCGCAGTTCTTCCTGGAACTTGCCAAGTTTTTGCTGCTCAAGCTGCTGCTTAATTTGCGGCTTGACGTCGTCAAACTTGGGCAACTGGGCATCACGGACATCGTCGAGCCGGATGATGTGAAAGCCAAACTGTGTCTTGACGGGCGTTTCGGTCAGCTTGCCCTTGGCCAGCTTGGTCAGGGCGTCTGAAAATTCAGCCACGTAGTTACCGGCACTGGCCCAGTCCAGATCGCCGCCGTTGGCGCCAGAGCCAGGGTCTTTGCTGGATTTCTTGGCAATGTCTTCAAATTTGCCGCCTTTTTTCAGCTGGGCAATGATGGCCTTGGCTTCATCTTCCTTAGCCACCAGGATGTGGCGGGCGCGATACTCTTTGCCGCCATTGGCTGCGGTGTATTTGTCGTACTCGGCCTTGACGTCGGCGTCAGTCACCGGGCTGGTTTTCTGGAAGTTGGCGAACAGTTCGCGGATCAGCAGGGTTTGGCGTGCCAGTTCCATCTGGACTTTGTAGTCCTCGGTCGCATCCAGGCCCTGCTTTTGGGCTTCTTGAATGAAGATCTCACGGGCGATCACTTCATCGCGCAGCTGGCCCTGCATCTCGGGCGTGACTGGTCGGCCAGTCTTGGCGACCTGTTGAGCCAGTGCCTCGACGCGGGCGACCGGCACGGCCTTACCGTTGACGATAGCGACATTTTGGGCCAGTGCCAGCGGTGCCAGGCCGCCTAGGAGCAGGGTGCTGACCAAGGTTGAAATCAAGGTACGTTTCATGAAGGAAAGGTCTCAGGTAAAAAAAGTGATCTGTTGAAAAGAGGTGCAGTCGGGGTGGATTCTCATGCAGGCGGCAGGCTTGCCTCGATGGCGAGCGCGTGAAGCCCTTGGTCCAGAAAATCTTGCAGCGCATCATACACAAGGCGATGCCGCGCGACAGGCGACTTACCCCGGAAAGCCTCGGCGCTGATACGGACCCGGAAATGGGTGCCCTGGCCGCTGTCGTTGGCGCCAACGTGACCGCTGTGTTGCCAGCTCTCGTCCAAAACTTCCAACTGCATGGGCTGCAGGGTGTCGAGCAGGCGTTGGGTCAGCAGCGCTTCTGTGGGCGCGCCGGGCGGGGCAGGGATCGTCGTCATGCCTTTGGCTCGTCAGACTTGAGGTAACGGGCGATGTAAAAACCCTGGCCAACGATGAAAACCAGCGGAAAGGCATAGCCCCAGAGCTTGAAATTCACCCAGTCTTCGGTGCTGTAGTAGGCAGCCACGTAGCCGTTGATGCTGGCCATGAAGAAGCAGTAGCCGATCCAGATCAGGTTGAGCCGCTGCCAGACCGGGTCAGGCAGCTCCAGTTGGCCGCCAAGCAGCAGTTTGAGGAAGTTCTTTTTCAGCAGCCAGACGGTCACCATCAGCCCGATCGCCATCGCACCGTACAGCACGGTGGGCTTCCATTTGATGAAGCGGTCGTCGTGCAAGAGCAGAGTCAGCGCGCCAAAGACCAGCACCAGTGCCAGAGTGATCTTGTGCATCATGGGCAGCCGTCGGTCAATCGCGTAGACTAGGCCCATCTGCAGCACGGTCGCCGCCATCAGTACGGCAGTGCCCACATAAATGTCGTAAAGCTTGTAACTGCCGAAAAAAAGCAGTATGGGGAAAAAATCAATCAGCAGCTTCATGAGGGGGTGAAGTGTAGCGAAGCTGAGTTCATGCAGTAGCGCAGGCCGGTTGGCGCCGGACCGTCTTCAAACACGTGGCCCAGGTGCGCGCCACAGTCAGCACAATGCACCTCGGTGCGCTTCATCCACAGCATGCCGTCCACCTTTGTGCCCACCGCCTCGGGCGCAATCGGCTGGAAGTAGCTGGGCCAACCTGTGCCTGAGTCGAATTTGGCTGCCGCATCAAACAGCGGCTTGTCGCAACAGATGCAGCGGTAGGTGCCGGCGGCGTGCTGCTCGGCCAGGCGCCCTGTAAAGGCGCGCTCAGTGGCCTCGTGGCGCGTGACCTGGAAGGCCATGGGCTCGGCCCCTTTGTCTTTGAGCAGGGATTGCCACTCGGCGTCGGTTTTGGTAATTTTGTAGGTCATGGTGTTTGACAGGGTGAATGAAAGGTTCAAGAACTGCAGCTGATGGCGATGCTACCGGCCCAGTCGGGCGGCAAGTCTGCCAGGTCGTCAAAGCCCGGGTGCTCGTCGAAAGGGGATTCGAGCACCGTCAGCAGGGTCTGGACCTGTGAAAAATCCATTTGCCGTGCAGCCCGAATGGCCAACTCACCAAGGTGGTTGCGCAGCACGTATTTGGGGTTGGTCTTGAGCATCAAATCGGCCACCAGCCCTTGTGGCATATGGCTTGTTCGCTCTGAATATTGTAGCATCCAGGCGTCCAACCCAGGACGGTTCAGGAACAGGTCGCGCACTGGCTCAGGGGCCCGCCCCCCTTGCGAATGGCTCAGCCTTCGCCAGAAGATGGTGTAGTCCACCTGGTCCGCCGCCAGCAGCGTCAAAATGCCTTCGACCAGGTGGCGGTCGGTTTCGGCCTGTTGGTCGCCCGGCTCACCGACCAAGCCGAGCTTGGCCTGCATCCGCGCCGCCAGCGCGGCCGGGAACACGGTTTTGTAGGATTCCAGCGCGGCCAGCGCCAGCGCCTGCTCGCCAATCAGGGGCAGCAGGGCTTGGCCCAGACAAAACAGGCTCCAGTAAGCGATGTTGGGCTGCTTCTGGAAGGCGTAGCGGCCGCCGCTGTCAGAGTGGTTACAGATGTGGCCGGGGTCGTAGGCGTCGAGAAACTGGAAGGGCCCGTAGTCGATGGTCAGGCCCAGGATGCTCATGTTGTCGGTGTTCATCACCCCATGGCAGAAACCCACGGCCTGCCACTGCGCCACCATCTGCGCCGTGCGCTCACTGACCGCCTGCAGCAGCGCCGCAAAGCGGTTGCCCTGAAATTCCGTGGTGTCGCGGCAGGCCGGGTAAAACCGGTCGATCACGTGGTCGGCCAGCGTTTGCAGCTCGGTCAGCTGCTGGCGGTAGGCAAAGTGTTCAAAATGCCCGAAACGGATGAAACTTGGTGCCACCCGTGTCACCACTGCAGCGGTTTCGGCGGTTTCCCGATACACCGGTGCGTCTGAGCCGGTCACGCACAGCGCGCGCGAGGTCGGAATGCCCAGCCCGTGCATGGCTTCACTGCACAAAAATTCACGGATGCTCGAGCGCAAGACGGCGCGGCCGTCGCCCATGCGGGAGTAGGGCGTAAGCCCTGCCCCCTTGAGTTGGATTTCCTGACCGGCAGCCGTCTGTCCCAGCAAAATAGCCCGGCCGTCACCCAGTTGCCCGGCCCACACGCCAAACTGGTGGCCGCTGTAAACGCCGGCCAGCGGCCGGGTGCCGGCGATATGACGGTTGCCGCTCAGGGCCTGCAGCAGCGCATCAGACGTCATTTGGTCGGCTGACAGGCCCAGATCATGCGCCACAGCGTGGCTGCGGCCGACCCAATAAGGTGCCGGCAGTGGCTTGGGTGCCAATTCGGTAAAGAAGTCTTCGCCCAAAGCTGCGAAGCTGTTGTGCCAGTTCAGGCCGAGGTCTAGGCTGTGCGCCTCGGGAGTTGCGGTGTTCATGGCTGGATTGTCACGTAGGTGGGGCTGGCACGTGGGCCGTGGGGTTGTGCGTGACGGATTGGGCGAGCTGCAGGGGCCGACTGGGTGCCGCCGCTCGTGTCCCCCGCCCTGCGGGCTCCTCCTTTACCTCGCCACGACACCCAATCGGCCCCTGCAGCAGCAAACTAGGTTGGCGCACCAAGCCTTGGGGTCACTTTCAATGCGTACCAGCTACCGTGCCAGATCTGGGTGGTGGGGCGTTCGGCGCAGCGGCATCAAGAAGGAGCCCGCAGGGCGGGTGACAGCCGCGGAGCCGAATGCCCCGCCGCCCTGATCCCACACACCATGGAACTGGTTTCAATCATCCCGGGAGAGGTTCGCTGTAAAGGCAGGCCGGGGTCACGTCCGACACGGCAGCGACGCCAATTTGTGCCAGCGCAGTTTCAATCTCGCCGGTGAAACAGTTGTACATGCGCTCCGCACCTGCGGGCCCTACCGCTGCCAGCGCGTACAAAAATGGTCGTCCCACCAGCACCATATCCGCGCCCAGTGCCCGGGCCTTGACGATGTCATCTCCGGTGCGGATACCGCTGTCAAACAGCAGCGGAAAGGCGGGGCCGACGGCCTTCCGTATGGCTGGCAGCGCAGCAATGGCCGAGGGCGCACTGTCCAATTGGCGCCCGCCGTGGTTGGAGACGCAGATGGCGTCAACGCCCTCGGCTTTCATTCGCACCGCGTCCTCGGCAGACAGCACGCCTTTGATGATCAGCTTGCCGCGCCAAGCCGCTCTCAGCTCTTGCAGAAAAGCCCAGTTGGCCCCGGTTCTGGGCGCGTTGCGGTCATACCCCTTGGCGTTGGCACCCGAAAAATTGGCCATGGTCGGCAGGCCGCTGGCCAGGGTTTTGAGCGACCAGTGTGGGTGCGTCGCGAAGTCCATGAAATGCCTGGCCGTCATCCGGAACGGCGTGGCAAAACCGTTGCGCACATCGCGCGGCCGTTTGCCCAGGCGCGGCACATCCACGGTCAGGATCAGCGTGTCGTAGCCGGCATTGGCGGCGCGCTGGCTCAGTGCCATGGCGTCTTGCGTGCTGCCGGTCACGTAGAGCTGGAACCAGGCCCGCCCGCCGCTGAGCCGAAGCAGCTCTTCCATCGAGGTCGACGAGGCCGTCGACACGCCCAAGGGCAGGTTGTGGCGCAGGCTCAAGGCGGCCAGGCTGTGGTCGGTGCCTGGCCAGGCCAGGTCACACATGCCCATGGGGGCGATGCCAAACGGCACATCCCAAGCGCGCCCCAGCAGCGAGGTTTTAAGGGAAATGCTGTTGACATCGGCCAGGCTGCGCGGCTGCAATCGCACGCGCCTCAGGTCGCTGAGGTTGCTGGCCAGGCCCAACTCGTCGCCGGCGCCGCCGTCAATGAAGTCGTAAATCAAGCGCGGGAGGCGTTGCGCCGCCAAGGCCCGGGCATCCCGGGTCGATGGCAGCGAGCGGCTGGGTTTGAAGGGCACCGCTGCATCGCGGTCGGCAGGGGTCATGGACGAGAAAAACATGGATCCAATCATAAATGGCCGAGGCACCTCGTCTGGCTGCGGGGCCCGTACACAACCTGGCGACTGTCGGCAAGCGCTTGTTTCGCAGTACGATGCGGGCCTTGTTTCTTCCATTTTCAGGAGTTGTCCATGCTCGGTCTGATGCAAAACCACCCGCTGTTGATCTCGTCGCTGATTGATTTTGCTGAGCGTCACCACGGTGACGCCGAGATCGTGTCGCGCCGGGTGGAGGGCGATATTCACCGCTACACCTACAAGGCTTTGGCGGCGCGCTCCCGGCAGGTGGCCCATGCGCTCGAGGGGCTGAAGCTGGGCTTCGGCGACCGGGTCGCCACCCTGGCCTGGAACGGTTACCGCCACCTGGAGCTTTACTTCGGCGTGAGTGGTTCGGGCCGGGTGCTGCACACCCTGAACCCGCGCCTGCACCCGGATCAAATTACCTGGATCGCCAACCACGCCGAAGATTCGGTGCTGTGTTTCGATCTGAGCTTTTTACCCATCATCAAAGCGATTGCAGGCCGCTGCGTCACCATCAAGCACTACGTGGCGCTGTGTGATGCGGACAAGCTGCCCGCCGACAGCGGTATCCCGGGCCTGCTCAGCTACGAGGCCTGGATGGGCGCCCAGTCCACAGACTACGCCTGGCCGATCTTTGACGAAAACTCGGCGTCGAGCATGTGCTACACCAGCGGCACCACGGGCAACCCCAAGGCCGCGCTGTACAGCCACCGCTCCACCATGCTGCATGCGCTGGCCGGCGCCTTGCCCGATGCGTTGGCGATGAGCGCCCGCGATGCGGTGTTGCCAGTCGTGCCCATGTTCCACGTCAACGCCTGGGGCCTGCCTTATTCGGCCGCCATGACCGGCGCCAAGCTGGTATTCCCCGGTCCGGCGATGGACGGCAAGTCGATTTTCGAGCTGATCGAGACCGAAAAAGTCTCGTTTGCCGCGGGCGTGCCCACCGTATGGCAAATGATGCTGGGCCACATGCAGGCCGGCGGCCTGCGTTTTTCGACCCTCAAGCGCACCGTGATTGGTGGTTCGGCCTGCCCGCCGGCCATGATCACCGCCTTTAATGACGACTACGGTGTCGAGGTGCTGCACGCCTGGGGCATGACCGAAATGTCGCCGCTGGGCACGGTCTGCACCCTGAAAAACAAGCACCTGGATCTGGCGCCGCAGGACAAGATGAAGGTCCGGCTCAAGCAGGGCCGCGGTATGTTCGGCGTCGACATGAAAATTGTGGACCCCGAAGGCCAGGAACTGCCCTGGGATGGCAAGGCTTTTGGCGACCTGCTGGTGCGCGGGCCGTGGATCATTAGCGCTTATTTCAAGGGCGAGGGCGGCAGCCCGCTGGTGGATGGCTGGTTCCCCACCGGCGACGTGGCCACCATCGACCCCGACGGTTACATGCAGATCACCGACCGCAGCAAAGACGTGATCAAGTCGGGCGGGGAGTGGATCAGTTCCATCGATGTCGAAAACATTGCCATGGCGCATCCCGCTGTGGCCATGGCGGCCTGCGTCGGCATGAAGCACCCCAAGTGGGACGAGCGGCCCATCATTGCGGTGGTCAAGAAACCAGGTGCAGCGGTTAGCCGTGACGAACTGATCGCGTTCTATGAGGGCAAGACCGCCAAGTGGCAGATCCCGGACGACGTGGTATTTCTGGATGCCATCCCCTTGGGAGGCACTGGCAAGATGCAAAAAACCAAGCTGCGCGAGGTGCTGAAGGATTACCGGCTGCCCGGTCTGTGACCTCGCTATCGCGGAGGTGACTGGCCTAGGGAGAACCCGAAGTGTGCTTTCGCATAAAACCTGTAGGCTCGCCATCAATCAATCCAAGGAGGTTTTCCATGAAATTCGCATACAAATTCCTGGCTGCAGCGGTTTCGCTGTGTTGCGCTGGCGTGGCGTTCGCGCAAAAGGGCGAGACTGTCAAAATGGTCCGCATCGACCCCCTGACCGGCCTGCTCGGACCAGTGGGCGTGAGCCAGATGAAGGGCTACCAGTTTTTTGCTGAAAAATTCAGCGGTGCCGGCAACCCGGCTGGCGTCAAGTTTGAGATCACCGCGATCGACAACAAGCTCAGCCCGGCCGAGAGCCTGAACGCGCTCAAAGCCGCGATTGACCAGGGCGTGCGCTACATCATCCAGGGCAACGGCTCCTCGGTGGCGCTGGCGCTGACCGACGCGGTGACCAAGCACAACGAGCGCAACCCCGGCAAAGAGGTGATCTACCTGAATGACTCGGCGGTGGACCCGGACCTGACCAACAGCAAGTGCAGCTACTGGCATTTCCGCTTTGACGCTGACACCTCCATGAAGATGGAAGCCATGTCGAGCTTCATGGTTGACCAGAATGACATCAAGAAGATTTACATCCTGGGTCAGAACTACTCGCACGGTGTGCAAGTGGCCAAGTACACCAAGGAAACCCTGGCACGCAAGCGCCCAGACATCCAAATCGTCGGCGAAGACCTGCACCCGTTGGCCCAGGTGCGCGACTTTGCACCCTATATCGCCAAGATCAAGGCCTCCGGCGCCGACACAGTCGTGACTGGTAACTGGGGCTCCGACCTGTCGCTGCTGGTCAAGGCTGCCAATGAAAATGGCTACACCGGCAAGTTCTTCACTTACTACACCGGCGTCACCGGTACCCCAACCGCATTGGGCACCAATGGCGGCGGCCGCGTCTACCAGATCGCCTACAGCCACTACAACATGGGTGGCCAGATGGACAAATGGATGAACGAGTTCAAGGCCAAGTACAACGACGACTTCTACACCGGCTCCACCATCCGCATCTACGAGGTGCTGGGCGCGGCCATGGCCAAGGCCAAGTCGACGGACCCCGTCAAGGTGGCGGCGGCCATGGAAGGCCTGCGCGTGAAGAGCTTTAATGGCGAGGTAGAGATGCGTAAGTTCGACCACCAACTGCAGCAACCGCTGTACATGACGGTCTGGCAAAAGGCCGATAAAAAGTACCCCTATAGCCCTGAGAACACCGGCATGACCCTGGTGCCGCTCAAGGAGTACCCCAACTATGTGTCGAGCACCCCGACCAGCTGCCAAATGAAGCGTCCCTGAACCGGGATTGCGTCATACAGAGCCCGTGGCGGCACGCCGTAACGGGCTCTTTTTGGTTTTTGCGCTGATACAGGACAGGCGACATGGAGTTTTTCATCATTTCGACGCTCAATGGCGTCAGTTACGGCTTGCTATTGTTCATGCTGAGTTCGGGGCTGACCCTGATCTTCAGCATGATGGGCGTGCTCAACTTTGCCCATGCCAGCTTTTACATGCTGGGCGCTTATGTGGGCTACACGGTGTCACGCTGGGTCGGGTTCTGGCCGGCGCTGGTGCTGGCGCCTCTTGTAGTGGGCGCCTTGGGTGCGCTGTTTGAACGGTTGTGCCTGCGCCGGGTGCACAAATTCGGCCACGTGCCTGAGCTGCTGATCACTTTTGGCCTGACCTATGTGGTGCTGGAACTGGTGCAACTGATCTGGGGCCGCATTGCGCTAGATTTCAAGCCGCCGGAAACCCTGCAAGGCCCAGCGTTCACCCTGATCAACCACTCGGTCAATGGCTTGCGACTGATCTGGGGCGCAGCACCTGCCGAGTGGTGCAGCGCTGCTGACACCGCCATCAGGGTGGTGTGCTCACCGTTTCCAGCCACCCGTGGCTTCATGATGTTGGTGGCACTGACCATGCTGGTGGCGATCTGGCTGCTGCTGACCCGCACCCGGGTTGGGCTGGTGATTCAGGCGGCACTCACACACCCGGACGCGGTCGAGGCTCTGGGTCACAACGTTCCGCGCGTCTTCATGCTGGTGTTTGGCGCCGGGGCCGCGCTGGCCGGTCTGGCCGGCGTGATTGGCGGCAGCACCTTTTTGACAGAGCCGTCGATGGCGGCTACGGTGGGCTCCATCATTTTTGTGGTGGTGGTGGTGGGGGGTATGGGCTCCTTGTCGGGGGCTTTTGTCGCCTCTTTGCTGATCGGTACAGTGCAGACCTTTGCGGTAGCCTTTGACTACTCGCTGCTGACCCTGCTGCAGCAACTGAACCTGCCCATCAACTCGGCGTTGCGCGACAACTCGCTGGCCCGGTTGACCATTGCCCAGGTGGCCCCCATCCTGCCCTACCTGTTTTTGGTCCTGATCCTGATCTTTAGGCCCCGTGGCCTGCTTGGAAACCGCGAGGGTTGATGATGTCACGCCTGTCTGCCCGTCTGGGCTCGCCCTGGGTCTGGTCCCTGTTTGCCGTGGTGATGCTTATTGCGCCACAGTTGTTCACCAGCGGTCTGTCGGTGACCATGCTGTCGCAGATGGGCATCGCCATCATTGCCTGCCTGTCCTACAACATGCTGCTGGGCCAAGGCGGCATGCTGAGCTTTGGCCATGCGGTGTACACCGGCCTGGGTTCGTTTGTGGCGATCCATGCTTTAAACAGTTACGGCGGCGGGGTGCTGCCGGTGTCGCTGGTGCCGCTGGTCGGCGGCTTTGCCGGCATGGGTTTTGCCGTGTTGTTTGGCTATGTCACCACGCGCAAGTCGGGGACCACATTTGCCATGATCACGCTGGGGCTGGCCGAGCTGGTGTTTGCCATGTCGCTGATGATCCCGGAGTTTTTCGGGGGTGAGGGCGGCGTGTCGGGTAACCGGGTGATGGGTCGACCCGTGCTGGGCGTCACTTTCGGACCGGCCAGCCAGGTCTATTACCTGATTGCCGCCTACACCCTGGTGTCCATGATCCTCATGTATGCCTTCACGCAGACCCCGTTGGGTCGCATGCTCAATGCCGTGCGCGACAACCCGGAGCGGGTGGAATTTATAGGCTACAACCCGCAGCGGGTGCGCTACACAGCTTTCATCATCGCGGGCTTTTTTGCCGGCATCTCGGGCGGGTTGGGCGCGCTCACCTTCGAGATCGTCACCGCCGAGGTGGTGGGCGCCGCGCGCTCGGGGGCCTACCTGCTGTTCACCTTTCTGGGCGGTGCCACTTTCTTCTTTGGCCCCATCATTGGCGCCATTTTGATGGTGCTGGCCTTTGTGCTGCTGAGCGAATTCACCAAGGCTTGGCTGCTGTACCTGGGGCTGCTGTTCCTTTTCATGGTGATGTACGCGCCGGGCGGCATCGCCAGCCTGATCATGATGAACCTGCGGCTGGCCCTGCACGGCAAGCTGGCGCGACTGGCCGGCAGCTACGCCGGTTTGCTGCTCACGGGCCTGATGGCGCTGCTGGGCGCGGCTGCCCTGATTGAAATGCTCTACCACCTGCAACTGAGCTCGGCCTCTGGCTCGGTAGTGCCGTTCCTGGGTCTGCCGATGGACACGGCGGACCCGCTGAGCTGGCTGGGCGCGGTGCTGCTGCTGGCCGCAGGGGTGGCAGCGTTCCGGCCAGTGCAAAAGCGCTTTGCCTTGAAATGGGATGCGGCCCAGGCCGAGATTGAGCACGCGCTGCAAGCGAAAGGTGGGGCATGATGGTGACAGCCAGTCAGACCGGACCCCATGCGCTGGAGTTGCGCGATCTGCGAAAGAGTTTTGGCAAGACCGAGATCATTCGCGGCACCAATTTGGCCGTTCGCCCCGGGGAGCGGGTGGCCATCATCGGCCCCAACGGTGCTGGCAAGTCGACCCTGTTCAACCTGATCAGTGGGCGGTTTGAAGCCAGCAGTGGTGATGTGCTGCTGCACGGTCAGCGCATCAACGGCAAGAAGCCCTTTGAGATCAATCGACTGGGCCTGTCGCGCAGCTTCCAGATCACCAACATCTTCCCCAAGCTCAGCGTGTTTGAGAACCTGCGTTGTGGCGTGCTCTGGAGCCTGGGCTACAAGTACAGTTTCTTCAAGTTTTTGGTTGACCTGGACGACGCCAACCAGCGTGCGCAGCAGTTGATGCTCATGATCGGGCTCGGCCACAAGCGCAATGTGCTGGCCATGAACCTGACCTACGCCGAGCAGCGGGCGCTGGAGATTGGCATCACCATTGGCGGTGGCGCCAATGTGATCCTGCTGGATGAGCCTACGGCTGGCATGAGCCGCAGTGAAACCGCACGCTTCATCGAGCTGATCAAACAGGTGACCGAGGGCAAGACCCTGCTGACCGTGGAGCATGACATGGGTGTGGTGTTTGGTTTGGCCGACAAGATCGCGGTACTGGTGTATGGCGAAGTGATTGCCTTTGACACCCCAGAGGCGGTGCGGGCCAATGCTCGGGTGCAAGAAGCCTACCTGGGGTCGGCTGTGGCCGACGCCCAGGTCAGTGCCCAGGGTGGGGGTGCCTGAGCATGCTGCAGGTCAGTCAATTACAGGCGTTTTACGGCAAGAGCCATGTGCTGCATGGTGTCGACCTGCAGGTGGGCGAGGGCGAAATCGTGGCCCTGCTCGGGCGCAATGGCTCGGGCCGCTCCACCACCGCCAAGGCCATCATGGGTATGGTGGATTGCCAGGGTTCAGTGCTGTGGCATGGCGGTCAGATTCTGGGCCGCAAACCCTATGAAATCGCCAACCTGGGTCTCGGTTATGTGCCGGAAAGCCGTGATATTTTCCCCAAGCTCACAGTGCACCAGAATCTGCTGCTGGGGCAAAAGCGAAGTCAAAAGAAACCGCGTTGGTCATTTGACGACATGTACCAGCTCTTTCCCCGCCTCAAGGAGCGCGAGCACACCGAGGCCGGCGTCCTCTCTGGCGGCGAGCAGCAAATGCTGACCCTGTGCCGCACCTTGATGGGCGACCCGGACCTGATCATCATCGACGAACCCACCGAGGGCCTGGCGCCCAAGATCGTCGAGCTTGTGGCCGAGTATTTGCAGGCCCTGCGGGCCCGCGGTTTGTCGGTGCTGCTGATTGAGCAGAAGCTGACCATCGCCATGCAGATCTCTGACCGCTGTCTGGTGATGGGCCACGGCAGCATTGTGTTTGACGGCACGCCCGAGGCCCTTCGTCAAGATGCCACCACCCGCAAGGAGTGGCTGGAGGTCTAGCGGGCCTTGTCCCACCGGTGACTGGGCTGTTACCCTGTCACGGCGCAGGACCCTACAATCTTCAAAAACGAACGATCGTTCTTTTTTCTATCTGCAAGGAAAACACCCATGACTGCCCAATACCAAGTGCATGGCGACATCGCCGTCATCACGCTCAGCAACCCGCCCGTGAACGGCCTGGGCTTTGCCACCCGCCTCAGCATTGCCGATGGCCTGAGCCGGGCCAACGCCGATACCGCCGTCAAGGCGATTGTGCTGACAGGTGCTGGCAAGGCGTTCTCAGGTGGTGCCGACATCAAGGAATTCGGCAGCCCCAAGGCGCTGCAAGAGCCCAACCTGCTCAGCGTGATCTTGGCGCTGGAGCACTCCGCCAAGCCAGTGGTGGCCGCAATTCACAGCGTTTGCATGGGTGGCGGGCTGGAACTGGCTTTGGGCTGCCATTACCGCATTGCCGCACCCGGTTGCAACGTGGCACTGCCTGAGGTCAAGCTTGGCCTGATCCCCGGTGCCGGCGGCACACAGCGCCTGCCGCGTGTCTTGGGTGTTGAAGTGGCGCTGAACATGATCGTCAGTGGCGAACCAGTGAAAAGCGAGATGCTGGCCATGATCCCCGGCCAAAAGCTGTTCGACAAAATGGCCAACTCAGTAGAGACCCTGGCCGAGGAGGCGCTGGCCCTGGCGCGCTCTTTAGCCGATACCCGGCCCCTGCCGCTGGTGCGCAACTTGCCCTGCAAGCACCCGCAGGGCGACGCTTACTTTCAGTTTGCGCGAAACATGGTTAAGGGCATGGCCAAGAATTTCCCGGCACCGCCCAAGTGCGTGGATGCGGTGGAGGCCGCCACCAAGCAGAAATTTGAGGCTGGAATGGCCACCGAGCGTGACATCTTCATCAGCCTGATGCAGACCGCTGAGTCCCGTGCATTGCGCCACATTTTCATGGCCGAGCGGGCCGCCTCAAAAATTCCTGATGTCCCGGCAGATACGCCGCAACGGCCGATCAAGTCGGTCGCAGTGATTGGTGCTGGCACGATGGGCGGCGGCATCGCCATGAACTTCCTCAACGCCGGCCTGCCGGTGGTGATGCTGGAGATGAAGCAAGAGGCCCTAGACCGCGGCGTGGCCACCATCCGCAAAAATTACGAGGCCCAGGTCAAGAAGGGCAAGCTGAAGGCCGACAAGTATGAGCAGCGCATGGCCCTGCTCCAAGCTACGCTGAGCTACGACGACCTGGGCAGCGCAGACCTGGTGATTGAGGCGGTGTTCGAGGACATTGGCGTCAAGGAGACGGTATTCAAGGAGCTCGACCGTGTCATGAAGCCCGGAGCCATCCTGGCCAGCAACACCTCGACCCTGGACGTTGACAAGATCGCCAGCTTCACCAACCGGCCGCAAGACGTGGTCGGCCTGCATTTCTTCAGCCCGGCCAACGTCATGAAGTTGCTGGAGGTGGTGCGTGGCGCCAAAACATCCAAGGACGTGCTGGCCACGGTGATGACACTGGCCAAGACCATCCGCAAGACGGCGGTGGTGTCGGGCGTGTGCGACGGCTTCATCGGCAACCGCATGGTCGAGCAGTACGGCCGCCAGGGCGGCTTTTTGCTGGATGAAGGTTGCACCCCCGAGCAGGTGGACCGGGCGATTGAAAAATTCGGTTTTGCTATGGGGCCCTTCCGCATGGGCGACCTCGCCGGCAATGACATTGGCTGGGCCATCCGCAAGCGCCGCGCGCTGGAAAGGCCGGGCATGAAGTACAGCAAGACTGCCGATTTGTTGTGTGAGAAAGGCCGCTTTGGCCAGAAAACTGGCGCCGGTTGGTACGACTACGTGGCCGGCAAGCGCGACGCTATTCCCAATGCTGAGGTGGTGGAAATGATAGCGGCGCACCGCGCCTCATTGGGCATCACGCCGCGCAAAATCTCGGACGACGAGATCGTGCAGCGCCTGGTTTATGCGCTGGTCAATGAGGCCGCGCACATCCTGGAGGAGGGCATTGCCTCCAAGGCCAGCGACATCGACATGGTGTACCTGATGGGTTACGGTTTCCCAATTTACCGCGGCGGCCCGATGAACTACGCCGACCAGGTGGGTCTGTTCAATGTGGTGCAAAGCATGGGCCGTTTTGCCCAGAACCCGCGCGACGACGCCTCCTTCTGGCAACCGGCGCCCCTGCTGGCCCGCCTCGCCGCCGAAGGCAAAACCTTCAACTGATTTGAACCAGAGGACTCCACCATGTCATCAGCCGTTATTGTCTCCACCGCCCGCACCCCGCTCGCCAAAAGCTGGAAAGGCTCATTCAACATGACCCATGGCGCCACTCTGGGCGGCCACGCCGTGCAGCACGCCATTGCCCGCGCTGGCATTGAGGCCGCCGAGGTGGATGACGTCATCATGGGCTGCGCGAACCCCGAGGGCGCCACGGGTGCCAACATTGCACGCCAGGTGGCACTGCGCGCCGGCTGCCCGATCACGGTCTCCGGCATGACCGTCAACCGATTTTGTTCGTCGGGCCTGCAGACCATCGCCCTGGCCGCCCAGCGCGTGATCGCCGGTGAAGGTGATGTTTATGTGGCCGGTGGCGTGGAAAGCATTTCCTGCGTGCAGCAGGAAATGAACCAGCACATGCTGGCCGACCCCTGGCTGGCCAAGAACAAGCCCGAGATCTACTGGAACATGCTTCAAACCGCCGAGAACGTGGCCAAGCGCTACGGCATTGGCCGCGAGGCCATGGACGAGTACGGCGCCGCCAGCCAGCAGCGCGCCACCGCCGCGCTGGCCGCCGGCCTGTTTAATGACGAGATCGCCCCCATCACGGTCACCATGGGCGTGGCCGACAAGGTCATGGGCCTCACCACCAAACAAGTCACGGTCAGCCAAGACGAAGGCATTCGCGACGGCACCACCAAGGAGGGCATCAGCGGCCTGCGCTCGGCACTGCCCGGGGGCCTGATCTCTGCCGGCAACGCCAGCCAGTTCTCGGATGGCGGCGGCGCCTGTGTGGTGATGTCAGAGAGCCTGGCCGAAAAGAAAGGCCTCAGGCCACTTGGACGCTTCCTGGGCTTTGCAGTCGCCGGTTGCGAGCCCGACGAGATGGGCATTGGCCCTGTATTTGCCATCCCCAAGGTGCTGGCCCGTCTTGGCCTGACGGTGGCCGACATCGACCTGTGGGAACTCAACGAAGCCTTTGCGGTGCAGGTGATCTACTGCCGCGACAAGCTCGGCATCCCGGGTGACCGGCTCAACGTCAATGGCGGTGCCATTGCGGTGGGCCATCCCTATGGTGTCAGCGGCCAGCGCCTGACCGGCCACGCCCTGATTGAAGGCCGCCGGCGCGGCGCCAAGCGGGTCTGCGTCACCATGTGCATTGGCGGCGGCATGGGTGCTGCCGGTGTGTTTGAGGTGCTGTGATCCTGCTGCAATACCCAACGGTCGTCATTCCCGTAACAACGGGAATCCATGCTTGAGGCTGTCATGAACTTGCGCTCTACGGTTGATTCTCTGCTGTACCAGTGGCTGGATGTGCCGGTACTGACGCAGCGGGAGCGGTTTGCCGACCATTCCCGGGATACCTTTGACGCGGTGCTTGACACCTGCGAGCGCATAGCGCGCGACAAGTTCGCGCCCTTCAACCGTCTGGTCGACACGCAGGAGCCGCACTTTGACGGGGAGCGCGTGGTGCTGCCAGCGGCGACGCTGGCCGCCGCCCAAGCCTACGCGGCATCGGGAATGCTGAGTGCGGCACAGGACTACGAGCACGGCGGCATGCAACTGCCCTACACGCTTGAGGCCGCGGCCAACTCGTTTTTTGCCTGCGCCTCGGTCAGTATCGGCTCGGGCATGCTCACCACCGGCAACGCCAATTTGCTGATGGTGCATGGCACTGCGCAACAGCAAGCCGCGTTTGCGCGCCACGAGTTCTCCGGGCGCTTCTCTGGCACCATGTGTTTGTCGGAGCCGCAGGCAGGCTCCTCACTCAGCGATGTGGCCACCCGAGCCCTGCCAGATGGCCCTGAATTTGCCGCCGATCCATTGGGTCCGCGCTACCGCCTCAAGGGCAACAAGATGTGGATCTCGTCGGGCGACCACGAGCTGACCGAGAACATCATCCACCTGGTGCTGGCCAAGATTCCCGGGCCCGATGGCAAACTGGTGGCCGGCACGCGCGGTATTTCGCTGTTCATCGTGCCCAAGAAAATGGTCGATGCTGAGGGGCAAATCACCGGTGAGCGCAATGACGTGGCGCTGGCCGGCCTGAACCACAAGCTGGGCTGGCGTGGCACCACCAACTGCCTGCTCAATTTTGGCGAGGGCAAGTACCCGGTGCGCCCGCAGGCCGACGGCCCTTTTGACGCTGGCGCGGGGGCCATTGGCTACCTGGTGGGGCAGCCCGGCGAGGGCCTGCGCTGCATGTTCCACATGATGAACGAAGCCCGCATTGGTGTTGGCATCGCTGCCACCATGCTCGGCCTGGCCGGCTATTACGCCTCGCTCGATTACGCCCGCAACCGGCCGCAGGGTCGCGCGATCGGCAGCAGCGGCAAGGACGCCGCCGCGCCCCAAGTGCGCATCATCGAACACGCCGACGTCAAGCGCATGCTGCTGGCGCAAAAAGCTTACGGTGAAGGTGCGCTGGCCTTGGCGCTGTACTGTGCCCGACTGGTCGATGAGCAGCGCACCGGCTCGGCTGCCGACGCCGACGAGGCGCGCCTGCTGCTGGAGGTGCTCACGCCTATTGCCAAGAGCTGGCCGAGTGAATGGTGTCTGGAGGCCAACTCGCTGGCGATTCAGATCCATGGTGGCTACGGCTACACGCGAGATTTTCCGGTGGAGCAGTACTGGCGCGACAACCGGCTCAACATGATCCACGAAGGCACCCACGGCATCCAGGCGGCTGATCTGCTGGGCCGCAAGGTGCTGATGGAAAACGGCCGTGGTCTGCAGTTGCTGAGTGCCCGCATCGAGGCCACGGCCGAGCGCGCGCTGGCGGTGCCCGAACTGGCCCAACATGCCCAGGCCCTGCGCCAGGCCCTAGAAGAAGTGGCAGGCGCTACCCGCGCCGCCTGGGCCACCGGCGTGCCGGCCGAGGCGCTGGCCAATGCCGTACCCTACATGCAGGCCTTTGGCCACACCGTGCTGGCCTGGATCTGGTTGGATGTTGCTTTGGCTGCGCTGCGCGACGATGCTACACAATCAATAGCACAAACCCAAGGCAGGATAAGGGCTACAGCCTATTTTTACCATTATGAGTTGCCCAAGATTGGGGCCTGGCTGCAGGTGGTGAGCACGCGCGACCCGATCTGCGCCACCATGCCCGACGCCGCGTTTTAGCCGCCGGACACGACCCGCAACGCCTGGGTCCCCGCTGCAGCCTGCCACCGCGTCATCCCCGGCTACGACCGGGGATCCATGGCCCCCTTGCGCGACCGCCATACCTGCCGGCCAAAGGCCAGCAGGGATAGTGCCACCAAAACCATCAGGCCCTGTTGCAACGTGCGGTTTTCAGCAAAGTCAATGTGCTCGGTCCCCAGCGTGTAAAGCGTGGCGACCAGCAGCAGCGCCAACACCCCTTGCGGAAGGCCGGTTGGCCTGAACCAGGACGGGTGCAGCCGCAACCACAGCACATGGCCCAGCGCCCCGGCGATCAGCCCGATGGCGGCGCCCGCGAGTACATCGCCTGGCCAGTGTGCGCCGACAGCGATGCGTGACAGTCCTGCGGCTGCAGCCAGACCGAACAGCCAGACCGGACGCCGGCCGGGGCTGTTGGTGTGAGCCAGGTAGAGCGTGGTGGCGGCAGCAAAGGCGGTGACCGTGTGGCCGGAGGGGAATGATTCCAGGTGCAAAGGCTCGCCCAACAAGTGAAATTGCGCCGCGTCCAGCACCGCCGCCGGTCGCGGGCTTTGCAGCCAGGCCTTGATGCCTCTCGACAGCAGACTGGCAAAAGGCGCTGCACATAGCCAGGCCCACATCAGCCGCGGGGCCAGGACCAACAGGGGCGAGGTCACGGCCAACAGCCCCCAGCCATTGCCCAGCAAGGACAGCCCGGCCCACAGGCTGCTGCCCAGCAGGGCGCAGGCGTGATTCAGTGTGAGAAAAAGGCGCGGCTCGAACCAGCCCAGCCAGACTGGCGCGCCCAACAGCAGCAACAGCGAGGCCACTGCCGTGCTTGGCCAGAGTCGGGTGAGGCTGCTTGACGGCGCAGCGCTCATGTCTGCACCCCGTTGTTGCCCTGCCAGCCACGGCAGTCGTAGAAGCGGAACTCGGACAACAAGGTGCCCCAGCGGCGCACTGGCATGCTGTCGAGAAGCTGGCAGGCTTCAAAGCCCTCTGGGCCCACGGGCGGTGCAAACGGCATCAGCGACCAGTCCACGAGCAGGGCGTTGCCACCTGCAGCCAGTGGCGCGGTCCATAAATCAAACTGATCGACCCGGTGGTCGAGCACCTGTACCGACAGGGGGCGTCCGTACCAGCCCAGCCGGCTGGCCAGGGTCCAATTCTGAACGGCCAGCGCGCTCAGGCCATGGCTTTGCGCGAGCAGGCGGGCTCTTTCGCCGGCCCGGTCCCAGCCGTGCAGATCGGCAAAGGGGTTAGCGGCCTGAGCCTGGCCCGGTTCGCTGTCTGGCCAGGGCGGCAGGCCGGTGGCCATGGCGCTCAGCAAAAGGACGAGGGCCATCGCTTGCAGGCTGGCCACAGTGGTCAGCAGCCAACGCTGGCCCTGCTGCAGCGCGCGGGCCAGACCCAGTCCCGCAAAAGGCACCAGGGCGGCCCAGGCTGGTGCCGTCCAGTGGGGCAGGCTGCTGCCGCCGGCCGACAACCAAGCCAGCACGGCAAAGGGCAGCACAAAGAACAGCGCCGTCAAGCGCCCAGCACTTGAATTCGCCCGGCGCCAGCCGGGCCCGGCCCACAGCAGCAGCGGCCCATAAGCCAACAACTGCAGCAGACCAAACGCCAGTAAGGGGCGCAGCTGCCAGCCGGTGCCCGCGCCGTGTTGTGCCTGGTAGGTAAACGACAGCCAGTCGTGCTGAGCATTCCACACCAGGACCGGGGCGATCAGCAGCAGCGCCAGCAGTGTGGCGGCCCACAACCAGGGCTGAAGCATCAGCCGCCAGCCGTGGGTCCGCCACAGGCAGATTGCCACGGCCAGCGCGGCCAGGATGGCGGTGTATTTGCTCAGGCCAGCCAGGCCCAGCAGCAAGCCCAGCAGCAGCCCATCGCGCCACCGGCTCAGGGCCAGTGGCTGCATCAGGCGAAGGGTTTGGTGCATCACTGCCAGACTCAGCAGCGTCAGCAGACTGTCGGGCAGCAGCCCGATGGCCAACACATTGAACAGCGGCGCCAGCAAAAACACACTCACAGCCGCCAGAGCTGCTTTATCGTTCGCAAGCTCGCTGCCCTGGCTGAGTTGCTGCGCCAGTCGCTGGATCAGCCAGCCCGAGGCCAGCCAGATCAGGCCTGGCAGCAGTCGCAGCACCGCCACAGGTGCATCCAGCGCCACCAACGGCCACTGCAGCCAGCCCACCATGGGCGGATGGTCAAAATAGCTCAGCGCCGGGTGCAGCGCGTAGAGCAGGTAGTGCGCCTCGTCCACCGACAGCCCGTGCAGCGCACCCACCGTGGCATGCAGCACAAAACCCAGCCCCAACACAATATGGACTTGCCGATGGGCTGGCAGAGGGTGGGCTGGCATGGGCTGGAGCAAGGCGGGCAAGGTAAAGCCGGCAAGTCTAACGCGCAGCTTGCACTATTCCTGCCCCGTCATCCCCGGCTATTCCCTATGGTCATCCCCGGCTACGACCGGGGGTCCATGGGTCCCCGCCGCAGCCCGCCCTCGACTTGACCGGGGGCGAGGGCGGCAGGCGTGACAATATCGCCAGCGTGACATGGCCGACCGGCCTGGTCCTGCAAAATCACGCACCCAACCCGGAACCCCACCGTGACGCGCACCATCCAGCAATTGTTTGACCTGACCGGCAAGACCGCCCTGGTGACCGGCGGCTCGCGCGGGCTGGGGCTGCAAATGGCCCACGCACTCGGCGAGGCTGGCGCCCGCGTCATGATCAGCTCGCGCAAGGCGGCTGATCTCGAGCAGGCTTGCGCCGAATTGCAGGGCGCTGGCATTGACGCGCGCTGGATCGCCGCCGACTGCGCCCGCGACGCCGAGATTGAACGCCTGGCCAACGAGACCCTGCAGCGCATGGGCGACGTCGATATTTTGGTGAACAACGCCGGGGCGGCCTGGGGGGCGCCGGCTGAGGACCACCCGATCGAGGCCTGGGATAAGGTGATGAACCTCAACATCCGCGGCTATTTTTTACTGAGCCAGGTTATCGCCAAAAAGAGCATGATCGCCCGGCGCAGCGGCCGGATCATCAACATTGCTTCCATCACCGGTTTGGGCGGCAACCCGCCCGAGATATGTACCATCGCCTACAACACCTCCAAGGGGGCGGTGATCAATTTCACCCGCGCTCTGGGGGCCGAATGGGGCAAGTACAACATCACCGTTAACAGCATCTGCCCGGGTTTTTTCCCCAGCCGAATGACCCAGGGCGCACTGGCCGAGCATGGCGACGCATTGGCTGCCCACGCGCCGCTGGGCCGGCTGGGTGACGACGAAGACCTGAAGGGACTGTGCGTGCTGTATGCATCGGACGCCGGCAAGCACATCACCGGCCAGTGGCTGGCGGTGGACGGCGGCGTCAGCATTGTGCGGGGCGGCTAGGCATGGCAGGGGCACCCTCTCATGACAAACCTGCGGCGCAGCAGCAATGACAGAACGGCCCCGTCGGCCCAAACCCTTGATTAAACCGGAGACTCCCATGCCCCAGAACATCCAGATCCACCTCGACAACCGCCCGGCCGGCGAAGCCCAAGCCAGCAATTTCAAGCGCGTGGTGGCAGAGACACCGCCCCTGCAGGACGGACAGGTGCTGGTGCGCCACCACTACCTCAGCCTGGACCCTTACATGCGCGGCCGTATGAATGACGCCAAAAGCTATGCCGTTCCGCAAGCGCTGGGCCAGACCATGGGCGGCGGCACGGTGGGCGAAGTGATTGAGTCGCAACATGCGCAGTACGCCGTGGGCGACCAGGTGGTCGGCATGGGCGGCTGGCAGCAGTACAGCGTGGTCAACGGCGATCAGGCCGGTGCCCTGCGCAAGGTCGACACCACCCATGTTCCGCTGAGTGCCTACCTGGGTGCGGTCGGTATGCCTGGCGTCACCGCCTGGTACGGGCTGGTGAAAATCATCGAGCCCCAGGCCGCTCAGACCCTGGTGGTCAGCGCCGCCACGGGCGCGGTGGGCAGCGCCTTTGCCGCCCTGTCCAAGGCGCGCGGCTGCCGCACCGTGGGCGTGGCCGGCGGCCCCGACAAGTGCCGTTATGCGGTGGAGGAACTGGGCTTTGACGCCTGCATCGACTACAAGCAGCACAGCAGTGCCGCCTCGCTGTCCAAAGCCCTGCGCGCCGAGTGCCCAAACGGCATCGACGGCTATTTTGAGAATGTGGGCGGCATGGTGCTCGACGCCGTGCTGCCGCTGATGAACGCCTTTGGCCGCATCGCGGTCTGCGGCATGATCGCTGGCTATAACGGCGCGCCGCTGCCGCTGGCCTACCCGGCGCTGATCCTGACCAACCGGCTCAAGGTGCAGGGCTTCATTGTCAGCGAACACATGGAGGTCTGGCCGACCGCACTCAAGGAACTGGGCCTGCTGGTGGCCACCGGCAAGCTGCGGGCGCGTGAGTCAGTGGCGCAGGGCATTGAGGCGGCGCCCGAGGCCTTTTTGGACCTGCTCAAAGGCCGTAATTTTGGCAAGCAGTTGGTCAAGCTGATCTAAACACCGTTCACATCACCCAGGAGTTGCCCATGGCCGACATCATTCTTCACCACTACCCGACCTCACCGTTTGCGGAAAAAATTCGATTGGCGTTGGGTTACAAAAAATTGGCCTGGAAGTCGGTCATCATCCCGTCCATCATGCCCAAGCCTGATGTGCTGGCGCTCACTGGTGGCTACCGCAAGACCCCGCTCCTGCAAATTGGCTCAGACGTCTATTGCGACACCGCCCTGATCTGTGAGGTGCTGGAACACCTGCAGCCCAAGCCGGCGCTGTACCCGGCACCGCAGCGGGGCCTGGCGCGGGTGCTCGCTCAGTGGGCTGACAGCACCCTGTTCTGGGCCGCCATGGGCTACAGCCTGCAACCGCGCGGAGCTGCTGCCATGTTTGAGGGTGCCCCTCCAGAGGCAGCCAAAGCGTTTGTCGCTGACCGTGGCGCCATGACTGCCGGCATGACCCGCCTTCGCCCGGCCGATGCCACCGCGGCCTACAAATCGTACCTGCGCCGCATTGCCACCATGCTGGAAGGGCAAGACTACCTGTTGGGTGCCGCACCGTGCGTGGCCGACTTTGCGGTGTACCACCCACTGTGGTTTTCGCGCCGGCGAGTGACGGTGATGGCTGGCATTCTGGACGCGACTCCCGCTGTGCTGGCCTGGATGGACCGCATGGAGGCCATCGGCCATGGCCATGTCGACAAACTCTCTGCTACTGAAGCAATAGCAATATGTTCAGCATCCACGGGGCCTGCAGCCCTAATTGACACCTATTTTCAAGATGAGCACGGTATTCCCCTGGGCAGCCGGGTGACGATCACGGCCGAGAGTTTTGGCCTGGAGCCCACCGAGGGCGAGTTGGTGGCCGCCACCCGTACCCGCTACACCCTGCGCCGCATCGACGAGCGGGCAGGGCTGGTGCATGTGCACTTTCCGCGCATCGGCTTCACCCTCAAGGCGGCGCCGGCTGCATGAGCCTGGCGTCGGCCCTTGACTGGCAGCTGTTGCCTTTCGATGCCCTGACCACACGCCAGCTGCATGACCTGCTGCAATTGCGCAGCGCGGTGTTTGTGGTGGAGCAGACCTGTGTGTTTCAGGACGTGGATGGCGCTGACCCCCAGGCGCTGCATCTGCTGGGCAGCCGTGCCGGCCAATTGCTGGCCTATGCGCGCTGCTTTACCGCCGGCGTCAAGTACCCCGAGGTCAGCATCGGCCGGGTGGTGACTGATCCTGCGCACCGCGGCACCGGGCTCGGTCACGCCCTGATCCGCCGGGCATTGCAGGCGGTGGCCGAGCAGTGGGGCGAGCAGCCTGTGCGCATTGGTGCGCAGGCGCGGCTCCAGGCTTTTTATGCCAGTCACCGCTTTGTAGACGCGCGCCGTCCGTATGTCGAAGACGGCATCGACCATTTGGAGATGGTCTGGCACCCCCTCAACTCAGGAGCAATTGGATGATTTTGGATTTCAACAACAAAACGGCAGTACTCACCGGTGCCGGCTCGGGCTTTGGCCTGGAATGCGCCCGCATTGGCGCCCGGCTCGGCATGAACCTGGTGCTGGTGGATGTGCAGCAGGACGCACTGGACCATGCGGCGCAAGAGCTGCAAGCTGCCGGAGCCGCCGTGCTGGCGCAGCGGGTCGATGTGTCGAACGCCGCCGCTATGGACGCGCTGGGTCAGGCGGTGCAGGCACGCTTTGGGGCGCCGCATTTTGTATTCAACAACGCCGGCGTGGGCTCGGGCGGCCTGATCTGGGAAAACTCGGCCAAGGACTGGGAATGGGTGCTGGGTGTCAACGTCATGGGCGTGGCCCATGGCGTGCGAGTCTTCACCCCCATGATGCTCGCCGCTGCCGCACAAGACCCCGCCTACCGGGGCCATATCGTCAACACCGCCAGCATGGCCGGCCTGCTCAATGCGCCCAACATGGGGATCTACAACGTCAGCAAGCACGCCGTGGTAGCACTGAGCGAGACCCTGTACCAGGACCTGGCGCTGGTCACCGATCAGATCAGTGCCTCGGTGCTGTGCCCCTACTTTGTGCCGACCGGCATCAGCCAGAGCCACCGCAACCGGCCGGTCGATGCCACGCCGGCCAAGCCTACGCGCAGCCAACTGATCGGCCAGGCCATGAGTGACAAGGCAGTAGGTTCAGGCCGCGTCAGCGCCGCAGATGTGGCACAAAAAGTCTTTGACGCCATGGCGGTCGGCCAGTTCTACATTTACAGCCACCCCAAGGCGATTGGCTCGGTGCAGGTTCGCCTGGAAGACATCATGCTGGCGCGCAACCCGACTGACCCGTTTGCCCACAAGCCAGAGTTGGGCTTGGAGCTCAAGCGAGCCTTGCGCGCGGCCTGATTTCTGCCGCCTCCTGGGGGCTCAGGGTCGCAGTCTCAGTGCAGACGGCTGCCGGTTATGTCTGAAAACAGGTCAACCTGATTCATCTCCGACTCGGGCTTGCCTATCTGGTTCATCATCAGAGTGAGCTCGTCGTCTTTGATGAACCCGGCTGACGAGGTGGCCAGCAACATTTTGTCGGGATGTTGTGAGCGCGACACCACAAAGCCTTGTACATAGTCCACGCCAATGTCGATCAGAGTTTGCACCGTCGCGTTGTCCTCGGCCCACTCGGCGATCACTTTCATGCCCAGGTTTTTGGCCAGATTCACGATCGCTTCGACGATGGCGATGTTGGCCGGGTGCTGGTTCATGTTGACGATGAAACTGCCGTCAATTTTGAGCAAGTCAGCGGTGATCTCTTTCAGGTAAGAAAATGAGGTGTAACCGGCGCCAAAGTCGTCCAAAGCCACCCTGGCGCCAATGCGTCTGACCTTGTTGACAAAGGTGCGGGTGTTGTCGAGGTCATGCAGAGCCACGCTTTCTGTGATCTCCAGGCAGAGTTGCCCAACAATATGGCGGTTTTTCTCCAGCAGTTCGTACACGTCCTGCAGAAATTTTTCATCGTTGAGCGAGGCGCCGCTGAGGTTCATGCAAACAAAGCGGGTGTGCTTGAGCCGCTCTTGGTGCTGGTCCAGCCAGGCTAATGTGGAGGTAAGCACCCAACGGTCAATCACCGCCATGCGGCCACTGGCCTCACCCGCCGCAATCAGGCGTTCGGTGGGCACGACCTTACCCTCGGGGTCTTTCATGCGCAGCAGAACTTCAAAATTCAGAGAGTCATTGGGCGCGGTCAGGGACATGATAGGCTGCATTTCAAGGTAAAGCCCCGCCGTGGCCGAACTGGTCGACAACTGGGAAATCAGTTTGAGCTCTGCCTCGTGCTGCTGGAACGCAACCGCGAATTTTTCATACACCACCAAGCCGCCGCTGTTCGCGGTTTTCGCCTGGCGGCAGGCACGGTCGGCTGTGGAGATGGCGTCTTTGAAGGCCATATCGGCGTTGACCTCGATCAGTCCGATCGAGCCGCGCACATAAAAAGCCTTGCCGCCCACCCGATAAGGACGGGTGCCGATGCTGTCCACAATGCCCTGGCACATGTGGGTAGCCATAGCAATGGGTGTATCCCGAAACACAATGACAAATTCATCGCCGCCGACCCGCCCAAACTGGATGTCGGTGGGCAACATGTCGGTGACGCGTTTGCATACCTGCTGCAAGACCTCATCACCCACGCCATGGCCGAACAGGTCGTTGATGAGCTTAAAGCGGTCAAGGTCCAGGTAGGCCAGCCCCATGGCCCGTCTGCCCGACAGTTGATGGATGGCGCCATTGAGCACCCGCTCGATGCCACGGCGATTCAGCACTTTGGTCAAGGAGTCGTGGTTAGCCAGAAAGTACAGGTCTTCGGTCGCCTTCGATTTTTCAGTGACGTCCTGGAGCGAGCCTTCGATTTTGTCGCGCGCCAGCGTGGCTTTGACCAGAAAGCGTTTGGTGCCCAACTGGCCAGACGCACTGCGTCCCTTGATCTCCAGTTCGGTCGCGACTGCGCCGCGTGCTGTGTCGAGCGCCCCGGGCTGCACGGACGGTACGAAGCTCGGCGGTGCTGCCGGCGCAGCAGTCTCTTGTTTTGCCACCCTCTGGGTGTGCACCATTTGGTGCAGCTGCGTCCAAGCCCCGGCCTCAAAATACTGGTGCCAGCTGTTGCTGCCGTCAGTTAACACGCGGCGTCCCAGCATGCTGATCAGCGCCGGATTGGCGCTCAAAAAACGTCCCTCCATGTCCAGTGTGAACAGGCCGATGGGCATAGCCTCAAAGGTGTGCTCCAGCTCAGCCTGAACAGCGAGCCGCTCCTCGTGTTCCTGGCGCATTTGTTGCGCAATGGCCAGGGCGGTCAATAGACTCGATGACAAGGCTGCAGTGACGCTGTTGACCGAGCCAATCAGCCCCCTGGCGCCCAGTGCCGCTGAGATGATCTCTGAGAAACTGGCGATCAGGGTAACGGCGATGCCCGCGCTGTACCAGATGGCGACCCTGGAGCGGGACTTGATCAATATCTGCGTCAAGTAGTA
The DNA here is from genome assembly GCA_040400795.1 of Rhodoferax sp. Classification (GTDB taxonomy): domain Bacteria; phylum Pseudomonadota; class Gammaproteobacteria; order Burkholderiales; family Burkholderiaceae_C; genus Rhodoferax. The sequence goes on along the minus strand of JBBAPO010000020.1, from coordinate 19,357 downwards.
AATCAGGATACCGATGCACAAGCCGGTGGAAATCCAGAGCAGTGGCAGGTAATCGCGATAGCTCAAGAGGGCGGAGAGGATCAAAAGCGGAATGCAGGACCACTGGCCGAGCCGCAGTAACTTGAGAGATTTCAGTGCCTTGAGGTCATCTTGGAACAAGGTGCTGAAGAGACTCGCCGTCAGCAGGTAGTAAACCGAGGTCGTCATCAAGCGCATTCGCTGGACCCATTCCTGCGGCACCTGGTTGCCAAGCCATTGGGTGTCCCATCCGACCGATAACGCGCCCATGCGCAAATTGACCACCAGCCACGCGGCAAATAGCAGGTACAAGCCGCTCCGGTTGACCATGGCTGTTACCAGGACAAAGAGTGCCAGAACGATGATGCCACCATCGAGCAGGCCTGATTTTCGGTGGAACTCTTGGGTATTCGTCGTCAGATCAGCGGTAGTCCAAAGCTTCACTGACAACCGCGCCGGCCCGACTGACCGGATACGACAGAGAACGTTCGAGGTCTCTTTGGCGGGCTTCAGGTTCAGCGCGAAACCGGCTTTGACCGGCGTAAGGCCCCCGGTGCCTGCCTGTCTGCTGGCTGCCCCCAGCGCACTGGGCGAGCCTCCCTCCCAGCACGCGATGTCAGAGATGTGCCGCGACGGAAACTCGAGTGACTGCGGCTCTAGCGTGCCGTCCGCTGGAACAATGATTGTGAGCCAGAAGGCGTCTTCTGACAGGTTTGTTTCACGATACGGTGTGGGGGCTTGCTCGCCCAGTCGCCGCAACACCATCGCAGGATCGGTCAGGTCACTGCTTGTCTGTACCACCTTGATGTTGAGAGTTTTCGGCTCATTCGCTGGGTAATGGGTCTCCCAGGCGAACATCGCAATCACCGAAAAAAGGGCCAATACGACAGGTGTTGCGAACGTGGACAGGACGTAAAGGCCCCTCTCGAGCAGGGGGTTCAGTCGCGACAAGCGCCCGTTGACGATGGCGGTCAGGGTGCTCACGTTAAAAGGATCTAAACCAGAAAACCATGCGTCTACCTATGTGTTGAATGCAAGATATAGCACTCAATATGGCAGAACTTACTCTCAATTTAAGGCATTGACAACCAATTTCGTGATTTTCTGTTTTATAAAAACAACATAAAAATCATGCACTTACTTAAATTATGTAATGTTTAGCCTGAATTCTTCTCTAGGGTTTGGACTCAATTGATGCTGGCGGCACCTTGGTTCTGAGCCGCATACTGGGGTTTACTGGCAGCCATCTCACTCAGGGGTGGCGTTAAGTCCATGTCGGGGTGGTGAGTGCGGAAAAAAAAGTCAAACATGGGGTGCTGAGCAACCCCGTCGTGCTCCTCGGCTTTGGCCAGGTGGAAAGACATCACCCGATGCGGCAGGTTGCCCGCGTGCCGCAAAGGGATGTAGCCCAACTCTGGGAACACGTCCTTGAACAACATGCGTTCGTACTGACGATCAATGGGTGAGCGCCCGGCGATCACCAGCCATTCGATTCCGATTTGACGGCAGTAGACGAAGTAGGCTTTGAACAGGATGGCCTTCACCAGGCGTGACACCTTGTCATTCGTCACAGCTAGTCGCGTGGCCTCGGCCCGCCGACGCGAGCGCAGCCATTCCGGGAGTTCAACCGACTGCTCCAGGCAAAGCGGTTTGAACTCATTGGTCTGGATGCGCATGGTACCCAGCGGTGACCCGTCCAGCTTGGATTCAGCCAGCAGCACCGCCACGCCATCGTCAAAGTCGGCCGATTCGGGCTCTTTCAGGGTTTCGGCCAGACCGGGCAAATGTCTGGCGTAGGCCAAATGACGGAGCTCAACGGCCTTCTCCAATTGTGCCGGGGTGCGTACCAGCCGCAGGGTGAAGGGCAGCAATTCCTCGGTCATCTCGGTGCGGCTAGCTTCAGCATTTCCTAGCGGTGGCATTCGTTCCAATGAGGTGGCAGCACCTGATACAGGGTTCATTGATTGAAACATGACGGGTTTGCTTTCTTGGGTCTGGTTGTGCTTGGATTGACTGTAAACAGCGCTTACAAAATCCAATGTCAGCCGGTGGCTAAACCTCGTGTCAGGTTTTTTCCTACAGCGCTGTGGTCCTGAAGCCACTGTCTTCGGCACCTGCTGAGCCCAAGCCACACGGCCCCTTGGCCAGGCCATTCGCTATGGCACACTTCCGGACTTGATCTCCTGTATTGCCCCAGCGGCGCCAAGTTGAGCGCCAGACCCATCCTTCATGCAACATATCGTGGCGCAAATTGCGCAGGAAATTCGGGTGACACCGGCCCAGGTGCAGGTCGCGGTAGGCCTGCTGGACGGCGGCGCCACCGTGCCCTTCATTGCCCGCTACCGCAAGGAGGCCACTGGCGGTCTGGACGACATTCAGTTGCGCGAGTTGGAGACCCGCCTGAGCTACCTGCGGGGACTGCACGACCGGTTGCAGGCGGTGGTGCAGAGTATTGAAGAGCAAGGCAAGATGACGCCCAGCCTGTTGGCAGCCCTTCGAGGAGCCGCCACCAAGCAGGCGCTGGAAGACCTGTACCTGCCGTTCAAGCAAAAGCGCCGCACCAAGGGCCAGATCGCCCGCGAGGCCGGGCTGGAGCCACTGGCTGACCTGCTGTGGTCTGACCCCGCGCTGTCGCCCCAAGACCAGGCGGTCGCCTTTGTCCGACCCGACAAGAACGAGGCTGGCGACGACTTCACCAGCGTCGCGGCAGTGCTGGACGGGGTGCGCGATATCTTGAGTGAACGCTGGGCCGACCAGGCCACCCTGCTGCAGGAACTGCGCCAATGGCTGTGGCAAGAGGGCATTTTTCAGAGTCGCCTGCGTGAGGGCTGCGACGCCAACCAGGCCGAGGTGGCCAAGTTTCGCGATTACTTTGAATACGACGAGCCAATTGGGCGTGTGCCTTCTCACCGGGCGCTGGCCGTGTTGCGAGGTCGTGCCCTGGAGTTGCTCGACGCCAGGCTGGCAGTTCCAGAGCCAGAAGTGGCACCAGCCCCTGCCCAGCAAGGCGATGTAGCTATAAAAAAGAGAGCAAATCCGGTGGTGTTTTTGGCCGAGGCGCGAATCGCGCTGCGCCTTGGCTGGCGTCACCAGGATCGACCGGGAGACGATTTTCTGCGCAAGTGCGTGGCCTGGACCTGGCGCGTCAAGCTCAGCCTCTCGATCGAGCGCGACCTGCTCGCCCGCCTGCGCGAAGAGGCCGAGCAGGTGGCGATCAAGGTGTTTGCCCACAACCTGCGTGATCTGCTGCTGGCCGCACCTGCCGGACCGCGGGTGGTGATGGGGCTGGACCCGGGCATTCGAACCGGCGTCAAAGTGGCCGTGGTGGATGCCACTGGCAAGCTGGTTGCCACGGCCACGGTGTTTCCGCATGAACCCCGGCGCGACTGGGACGGGGCACTGCACGCACTGGCGGGGCTTTGCGAACGCCACGGCGTGACCCTGATCGCCATTGGCAATGGCACGGCCAGCCGAGAAACCGATAAGCTGGCGGGCGAGTTGATTGCGCAGCTGGCCGGCCGCACCAACCGCCATATAGACAAGGTGGTGGTCAGCGAAGCCGGCGCGTCCGTCTATTCGGCCAGCGAATTTGCCTCACAAGAAATGCCTGACCTCGATGTGAGCCTGCGTGGCGCCGCCAGCATCGCGCGGCGGCTGCAAGACCCGCTGGCCGAGCTGGTCAAGATAGAGCCCAAGGCCATTGGGGTGGGCCAGTACCAGCACGACGTCAACCAGAGCGAACTGGCGCGCACGCTGGATGCCGTGGTGGAAGACTGTGTGAATGCGGTGGGTGTGGACCTGAACACCGCCAGCGAGCCCTTGCTGGCGCGGGTCTCGGGCCTGTCGCGGCATGTGGCCCGTGCCGTGGTTCACTGGCGGGACACCCACGGCGCTTTTGCCAACCGCCAGCAACTGCTGCGGGTCAGTGGTTTGGGCAACAAGACCTTTGAGCAAAGCGCCGGTTTTTTACGCATCCGTGGCGGCGACAACCCGCTGGACCAAACCGGTGTTCACCCGGAAACCTACCCGGTGGTTCAGCAGATCATGGTCCACACAGGGCATGGCGTCGGCGACCTGATGGGCCGTGCCGACATGCTCAAGACGCTCAGGCCCGAATTGTTTGCCAACGCCCAGTTCGGCGTGGTGACCGTGCGCGATATCTTGGGCGAGCTGGAAAAACCGGGACGCGACCCCCGCCCCGATTTCAAGGTGGCCCGGCTCACCGATGGGGTGCAGAGCCTGGCAGACCTCAAGCCGGGCATGGTGCTGGAGGGCACCGTCAGCAACGTGGCGGCTTTTGGCGCCTTTGTTGACCTGGGCGTTCACCAGGACGGGTTGGTCCATGTGAGCCAGCTGAGCCACAAGTTTGTGACTGACCCGCATACTGTGGTCAAGACCGGCGATATTGTTCGGGTGCAGGTGCTCGAAGTTGATGCAGCCCGCAAGCGCATTGCCCTGACCATGAAGCTCGGCGGGGCCCCAGCACGCCGGGATGCGCCAGGCGGCAACCGTTTTGAAGGCGTGGGCCCAGGACAGCGCGGGCGCGGCTCAGGCGCAGCAACGCCGGTACCCAGCGCTGGGGCCACCGCCATGTCATCAGCCTTTGCCAAGCTCAAGCAGCCCTGACCCGCACCGAGCCGCACCACCATGCCTATTTCCAAACTGCTTGCCATTCAATTCGTGCTGCCCAGCATTCCGCGGGTGGTTGCTTTGCTGCTGAGTGAGCTTGACCAGGTGGAACCCGACCTGCGAAAGGTCAACCAGCTCATCAGCACCGACCTGGCATTGACAGCCCGCCTGCTGCAGCGGGCTAATTCAAGCTTTTTCAAGATGACCGGCAAGATCAACAGTGTGTCTGAGGCGCTGGCGATCCTGGGACTGGCGCAGGTGCGGGCCATGACGGCCGAGGCTGCGGCCAGTGCCTCTTTGCGGTCTGTGCCTGGCATTGACTTGCTGCAATTTTGGTCCTACAGCCTCAATGTGGCCAAGTTGTCGCGATCTCTGGCTGGCGTGGTGCGGCAAAACCAGCAGGCGGCGTTCACCTGCGGCCTGATCCACGCGATGGGTGAGTTGGCCATGCACATGGCCATGACCCCGCAGCTGCAGGGTCTGGACGTGTCCGTGGGGCCGCTGGACCTGCGGCGTGCCCGTCTGGAGCGACGGCAGCTGGGTTTTTGCTACGCCCAAGTGGGTGCTGGCCTGGCCGACCAATGGCATCTGCCTCAATCCATCGTCGATGCACTTGCGCACCAGTACGCGCCCTTTGACAACGACGTGTTTGAGCCCTTGGCCGGTGTGATCCACCTGGCGACCTGGCGGGCGCGCGCCAAAGAGGCCAAGTTGTCCGAACAGGCGCTGGCCGATACCTTTCCCGGCTCGGTCGGCGAGGTGCTGGGGCTGGACATCGACATGGTCTTGCAGCAAGACCCGATTGACTGGTCGGCCCAGGGGCCGGGCCGCGGTCGCAGTTGAGGCCGTGGTGCGGGCGCTGCGTATTCATGCCGGGCCAGCGGCCTTGCGCCATATCAGGCGCCACGGGCTGCAGCCGCAAGACATCAGCACTGTGACGGGTGCTGCGGGCGGGCCCAAGGGCCTGATTCTTGGCCCGCTGGACCGCTTTGTGTTTGGCCATTGGCTGGCCAGCAGCGCACAGCCGGTGCATTTGGTGGGTGCGTCGATTGGGGCCTGGCGCATGGCCACGGTCTGCCTGGCGCAGCCGGTGGCGGCTTTTAACCGGCTGGAGCATGACTATATTCACCAGCACTACGACCTGCAGCCCGGCGAGAAGCGCCCTGCGGCAAAGCGGGTCAGCGCACTGTTTGGGCAAAACCTGGCGGCCTTTTTTGGTGAGCAAGAGGCCCGGGTGCTGGGCCATCCGCGCTACCGGCTGCACATTCTGGCTTCACACGGGCGACATGTGCTGCGCACCGAGCACCCCTGGCGCACGCCGCTGGGCTATTTGGGCGCCTACCTGAGCAACGCTGTCTATCGCCGGGCCCTGGGGGCCTGGCTGGAGCGGGTGGTGTTCTCCAGCCCAGGGGCTGATTTGCCTTTTGCCAGCGACGACTTTCCCACCCGCCGGGTGGCTTTGGGCGCCGCGAATTTCCAGCCAGCGCTGCAGGCCAGTTGTTCGATCCCGTTCGTGCTGCGCTCGGTCACCAATATCCCGGGCGCGCCAGCCGGGTCTTATTGGGACGGCGGCATCACCGATTACCACCTGCACCTCAACTACGCCGCACGCTATCACGCTATAGAATCAAGAGCTATAAGCCCAATAACGACGGGGTCTACAGCCCTAAATGGCTTGGTTTTATACCCGCACTTCCAGCAGGCCGTGGTGCCTGGCTGGCTCGACAAGCACCTGCCGTGGCGGCATCAAGCCACCCCGTTTCTGGACAACATGGTGCTGCTGGCGCCTGACCCGGGCTGGGTAAGCCGCTTGCCACGCGGCAAGTTGCCAGACCGCACCGACTTTACTTATTTTGGTGCCGATCTCGCTGGCCGGGTGCAGGCCTGGCAGGCGGCTGTGTCAGCCAGCGCCCAGCTCGCGGATGAATTTGACGCCTGGCTGCAACGCCCCGACGCGGCCTTGGTACGGCCGCTTTGACCGGCATCCTGCCGATGCGCCGTGGCCCCTGCGCTGTCTGGTCGGCCGGGTTAGCATATGCGCATGGACACAGAGCCAGCGCAACGCCGGGGCTGGGCCGGGCTGTTGCTGCCCGGCCTGTTGGCATTTGTGGCCGGCACTGCGCTTCAACTGCAACAGGCGGCGCTGGACCCCTGGTGGGTTTATGTGCTCTGCATGCTCCCGGCCCTTGTGGGGCTTATCTTTCTCGCTCCTGATTCGATAGCAAATTGGCGCTGGCTGACCGCGCTGCTGCTGGCACTGGCGCTGCTGGGTTTTGGCCTGACCGGTCTGCGCGCCGGCCTATTCATGGAGGGCGCCCTGGCGCCGGAACTGGAGGGGCGCGATCTCGAGGTGACTGGCGTAGTGGCCGCCATGCCCCAAACGCATGAATCCGGCCAACGTTTTCGTCTGGCGGTGGCCTCGGCGAGTTGGCAGGGTGCGGCCGTGCGCCTGCCGTCGCAGCTTTATTTGAGCTGGTACAGCGGGGTCTTTGCGGGGACGCAAGGCGTGGCCGAGTTGCAGCGCCAGCCGCAGCCCATGCAGGCCGGTGAGCGCTGGCAGATGACCGTGCGGCTCAAAGCGCCGCATGGCGGCAGCAACCCGCATGGCTTTGACTACGAGCTTTGGCTTTGGGAACAGGGCGTGCAGGCGACCGGTTATGTGCGTGCGGGTCGCAATGACCCGCAGCCCCGCCTGCTTGGCCAGACGGGTGGACACCCGGTGGAGCGGCTACGCCAGCAGGTGCGCGAGCAGATCTTTGCCGCGGTACCGGATCGGGCGCAGGCGGGCCTGGTGGCCGCTCTGGTGGTGGGTGACCAACGCGCCATCGAGCGGGCCAACTGGGATGTGTTTCGCGCTACCGGCGTGGCCCATCTGATGTCGATCTCAGGCCTTCACATTACGGCGCTCGCCTGGGCGGCCGCGCTGGCGGTGGGCTGGTTGTGGCGGCGCTCCAGCCGCTTGTGCCTGTGGCTGCCGGCGCCCCAAGCGGCCCTGCTGGGCGGCGTGCTGCTGGCGGCGGGCTACGCCCTGTTCAGCGGCTGGGGCGTGCCAGCGCAGCGCACCGTCCTGATGCTGGCCACAGTGGGCGGGCTGCGGCTCACGGGCAAGCGCTGGCCATGGCCGGTGGTCTGGGCCCTGGCCTGTGCCGTCGTGGTGGCTACCGACCCCTGGGCGCTGCTGCAAGCCGGTTTTTGGCTCAGCTTTGTCGCCGTTGGCGTGCTGTTTGCCTCGGGCGACAGCCGGGCTGAGCCATCAGCCCCCACGGGGGGCCGCGCCGCACACGCAGTGGCAAGCGTGGGGGCCGAATTTCCCGCCGGGCCGCCCCAAGGGAAATCAGCCCCCATGGGGGGCAGCGCCGCACACGCAGTGGCAAGCGTGGGGGCTACGCTCTCATCTATGCTCCGTGAGCAATGGGTCATCACCTTGGCGCTCACGCCGCTGACTTTGCTGCTGTTTGGCCAGGTGTCCTTGGTGGGCCTGCTGGCCAATGCACTGGCGATTCCCTGGGTCACCCTGGTGATCACGCCGCTGGCCATGCTCGGGGTGGTGGTCGGGCCGCTGTGGTCAATTGCCGCCGGTGCGGTGGCGCTGCTGAGTCAGGTGCTGCAGTGGCTGGCCGAGCTGCCTTTTGCCGTGTTGTCGCTGCCGCAGGCCCCGCTTTGGGCGGGCGCGGTTGGCTTGTTGGGGGGTGTGCTGCTGGTGGCGCCCTGGCCTGCGTCATTGCGTGCGCTGGGCTTGCCACTGCTACTGCCCGTGCTGCTGTGGCAGTCGCCACAGTTGCCTCATGGCGAATTCTCGGTGCTGGCTGCGGATATCGGTCAGGGCAACGCTGTCCTTGTGCGCACCCGGAACCATGCGCTGGTCTATGACGCCGGCCCCCGCTTCAGCAGCGAGAGTGATGCCGGGCACCGGGTGCTGGTGCCGCTCTTGCGCGCTCTGGGCACCCAGGTCGACAAACTGGTGCTGAGCCACCGTGACAGCGACCACGTTGGCGGGGCGGCTGCCGTGCTGGCCATGCAGGGGCAGGCTGGTTTGCTCAGTTCGCTGGAGCCGCAGCATGAGCTGCAGGCCCAGCGACCGGGTGAGCGCTGTCAGGCCGGCCAGCACTGGCAGTGGGACGGCGTCGATTTTGTCGTGCTGCACCCGCAGGCCGTCGACTACACGGTGGCGCCAAAACCCAACGCCCTCAGTTGCACCCTGCGCATCAGCACGGGCTCTGGGTCTGAGATTCGGGCTGCCTTGTTGGCGGGTGACATTGAGCAACCGCAGGAAGGGCGCCTGGTAGCCAGTGGGGTCAAACTAGACGCAACATTGCTCCTGGTGCCACACCACGGCAGCAAAACCTCCAGCAGCGCGGCTTTTCTGGATGCGGTGCGCCCACGGCTGGCCTTGGTGCAGGCCGGCTACCGCAACCGCTTCGGCCACCCGGCTGGCCCCGTTCTGGCGCGCTATGCCGAGCGGCAGATCGAACTGTTCGACTCGCCGCATTGTGGTGCAGCGACTTGGGTGTCTAGCCAGCCGAAGGCGGTGCAGTGTCACCGTCGCGAGGCATTGCGTTATTGGCATCACCGCATGCCCTAAGGCACGCGCTGATACCAATTGGCGCAAAGCTTGCTAAGCTTAGGGCAGTGGAAAAGGTGCCTATGCAGAAATTTGATGAGATGTACACGCGTCTGCCCTACGAGTTTTTTACCCACGGCGCGCAGATTCGGGACCATTACAAGATTTACGACGAGTGGCTCGCGCGGCAGCCGGGCGACATGATGGCTAAGCGACGTGAAGAAGCGGAAATGATCTTCCGTCGAGTGGGCATCACCTTTGCGGTTTACGGCGAAAAGGACGAGGAGGGCGCCGGTACCGAGCGACTGATTCCCTTCGACCTGATCCCCCGCATCATCCCTGCTCATGAGTGGGCCACCATGGAGCGCGGCCTGGTGCAGCGGGTAACCGCCCTGAACCGATTCATTCACGACGTCTACCACGGCCAAGATATTTTGCGTGCCGGCGTGGTGCCGCGTGAGCAGGTTGAGCGCAATGCCCAGTTTCGGCCTGAGATGCTGGGCGTGGATGTGCCGCACCAGATCTACTCGCACATCTCTGGCATCGACATTGTGCGCGCGCCCAATGCGGCCGGCGAAGGCGAGTACTATGTGCTGGAAGACAATTTGCGTGTGCCCAGCGGCGTGAGCTACATGCTCGAAGACCGCAAGATGATGATGCGCTTGTTCCCCGAGCTGTTCAATGCGCACCGGGTGGCGCCGGTAGCCCATTACCCCGACCTGCTTTTGGAGACCCTGCGCGCCAGCAGCCCGGCTACCACCGCCGAGCCGACCGTGGTGGTGCTCACGCCCGGCATGTACAACAGCGCCTATTTCGAGCACGCCTTTTTGGCGCAGCAGATGGGGGTGGAACTGGTGGAGGGGCAGGACCTGTTTGTCAAAGACAATTTTGTCTATATGCGCACCACGCGCGGCCCGAAACGGGTGGACGTGATTTACCGCCGGGTGGATGATGATTTTCTTGACCCCAAGGTGTTCCGCCCCAGCAGCACCTTGGGTTGCGCTGGCCTGCTCGATGTGTACCGCGCTGGTCACGTGACCATCTGCAACGCCGTGGGCACCGGCGTCGCTGACGACAAGTCGATTTACCCCTATGTGCCCAAGATGATCGAGTTTTACCTGGGCGAAAAGCCCATTTTTAGCAATGTGTCCACCTATATGTGCCGCAACAAGGACGACCTGGCCTACACCCTGGCCAACCTCAAAGACTTGGTTGTGAAAGAGGTTCATGGCGCCGGCGGCTACGGCATGCTGGTCGGCCCGGCGGCGACCAAGGCCGAAATTGAAGATTTTCGGCAGGCCGTGCTGGCCAACCCGGAGGGCTACATTGCCCAGCCCACGCTGAGTTTGTCAAGCTGCCCCACCTTTGTAGAAAGTGGCATCGCGCCGCGCCACATCGACCTGCGGCCCTATGTGCTGTCGGGCAAAACCGTGCAAATGGTGCCCGGCGGCCTGACCCGCGTGGCCCTCAAAGACGGCTCGCTGGTCGTCAACTCCTCGCAAGGCGGCGGCACCAAGGACACTTGGATTTTGGAAGTATGAAGCTTTGTGGGACAGACTGCAGCGCGCAGCGCCAGCTCTGTCCCCAACTGATTAGGGGATGTTGATGTTGTCTCGTACTGCCGACCACCTGTTCTGGATGTCCCGCTACACCGAGCGGGCCGAAAACACCGCGCGCATGCTCGATGTCAACTACCAAACGTCCCTATTGCCGCAATCCGAGGCCGTGGCGCTGGTTGGCTGGCAGGGGTTGCTGAGCATCAGCGAGCTCTTGCCCACCTACCAGAGCCTGCACGGCGAGGTGAATGTGCAAAAGGTCATGGATTTCATGGTGAAAGACGAGAGCAATCCCTCGTCCATCATGTCCTGCCTGAGTGCAGCCCGCGAGAACGCCCGCGCCGTGCGCGGCACCTTGACCACCGAGGTCTGGGAAACCCACAACCAGACTTGGCTGGAAGTGCGGCGCATGGTCAACAACGGGGATTTTGAGCGCGACCCGGGCCAGTTTTTCGAGTGGGTCAAGTTCCGCTCGCACCTGTCGCGCGGTGTCACGGTGGGCACCATGCTGATGGACGAGGCCCTGTACTTCATGCGCCTGGGCACGTTTCTGGAGCGGGCCGACAACACGGCGCGGCTGGTGGACGTCAAGTTTCACGCGGTGCAAAGCGATTTTTTTGGCGCGGCCAGCGAGAAAGACCAAGAGTACGATTTTTACCACTGGAGCGCCATTCTGCGCAGCGTCTCGGGTTTTGAGGTGTACCGCAAGGTCTACCGCGACGTGATCAAGCCCGAGCGCGTGGCCGAACTGCTGATCCTGCGCCCCGACATGCCACGCTCGCTGCACGCCAGCCTGAACGAGGTGGTGAGCAACCTGGGCCTGGTCAGCAACGACCAGACCGGCGAAACCCACCGTCGCGCCGGCAAGCTGCAGGCAGAGCTCAAATACGGCCGCATCGACGAAATCCTGGCCACTGGCCTGCACGCCTACCTGACCCAGTTTCTGGACCGGGTGAACGACTTGGGCTCGCACATCAGCCAGGAGTTTTTGGTGCCGTCGGGGGCTTGAGGGCTGGTTGGCGTCAGTGCTTGCCGATACGGCGCTGAGCCGTGCCGATGCCAATGCCAACGCGAGTGCGGTGCTGGCACGCGAAGCGGGTGTCCCGTTTCAGCCGCCCCTTGGCAACGCTACTGGGATCGACCCCATCACCGAGTGGTTGAGCCTGATGGAGGTTGTACAAATGCTTTGCCCTGTGTGGCCCGTGCGTGACAAGCCCATGCAAGGCGACCATTGGCGACTGTGATGCCGTCCAAGCCAATTGGGTAAAAAAAGCCGTGCAGCTCTGGAGGAATCTGCGCGGCAAGCGACTGAACTTGTAGCGCTTTAGTGGCAGCGCGACGACCTTTGGGCTCTACCTGTGCGTCGGTGGAGCAGCCCGTAAAACTAGTTTGCCACCAGCAACCTTGCTAGATACCACGTTTAGCCCGAGCCTCTTTGGCCGACTGGGTTGGGGCGAGTGTTTGCAGGGGGGTCATTGTCGTTGCCGCACTCATTTTTTGCCGCCGAAGATCGCCAGCAGGTCGTCGAGCGCGGCGTCACTAACCCGCGTTTGATCTGAAAGCCAAGTCCAGCAAAAGAATAATGCAGGCGTCAAATGTTTTTCATGGCCACAAAGCCATCACTTTGATAGACTTTCAGCGACTTAAGACGACTATAAAGGTCAACCCTTGAGTACCAATGCCATTGACGGCTGTTGAAATTCCAGCTATCCGAGGTTGATGTACGGGGGCCCGCGGGCGGTGCGGGTAATGAGCTAACGGCGCAAGGCGATGGGAGGAACTTATGTGCATGAACGAGGCGGATACCGCCGCGCTAGCAGGCAAAAGAGGGATGCAGGCATGAGCAAAAGTAAACGATCGCAAACGCCTAAGAAAAACGAGGTTTAATTCGTTCGTTCCTCAGCGGCCGAGTACCTGACCTTTGTGGCCGCCACTGGCAATGCGCAAAGCAGCGTGGAAATGCGCTACGAAGATGAAAACCTCTGGCTCACGCAGAAGATGATGGCCACGCTCTACGATGTGTCGGTGCCAGCCGTCAGCCAGCATTTGAAGCGCATCTATGCCGACAACGAGCTGGAGCGTGAGGCAACTGTTAAGCAGTACTTAATGGTTCAAACCGAGGGCGAGCGCGACGTTCAGCGCAAGGTGGATCACTACAGCTTGCAGCCCATCATTGCAGTGGGTTTCAAAATCGAAAACGAACGCGCGGTGCAATTTCGCAAGTGGTCCAACCAGATCGTCAAGGATTACACGATTCAAGGCTGGGTCATGGATGCCGAACGCCTTAAAGTGGGCGGCAACGTTCTGACGGATGATTTCTTTGAGCGCCAGCTCGTAAAAGTCCGGGAAATCCGCGCATCCGAGCGCAAGTTTTACCAGAAGATCACCGACATCTACGCCACCTCTCTTGACTACGACGTCACTGCCCAGGCTACCAAGCGTTTTTATGCCACAGTCCAAAACAAGTTGCACTGGGCCATTCATGGCCAGACGGCTGCAGAAGTTGTCTACCACCGCGCTGATGCCGACAAAGACCATAGGGGCTGACCACCTGGAGGGACGGGCCGCAGGGAAAGATTCAGAAGTTCGATGTGGTGGTCGCCAAAAATTACCTGACCGAACACGAGATGGCCCAGTTGCAGCGACTGGTTTCGGCCTATCTCGATGTGGCCGAGGCTATGGCGCTGCGCAAAATCCCCATGACCATGCGGGACTGGGAAACACGCCTGAATCGCTTCATTAAGGCGACCGACCGGGAAGTGCTGCAGGACGCGGGCAAGGTGACGGCAGAAATCGCCAAAGCCCACGCGATGAGCGAGTTCGAGAAATACCGCATCGTACAAGACCGCTTGTTTGAGAGTGATTTTGATCGGGTGATCAAGCGGCTTGAGTCCGGCAGCGAACCCGACATTGCCGAGGAATAGCGTAGATGGCCAAGAAGATGAACGCGCCCAGTTGGAATGACGTCAAGACCAGTCTTGTGGACTGCGCCTGCGCTGGTTTGTTCGGGCCGCTGCAAGACCTGTCCGCAGCCAACAAGGATATGGGACAGGCTGGATGCCGTGCGTAGCACCCGCCACAATTTCGGCTATGGCGTGGGTGATGACATGGGCGACTTGCTTGCCGAGTACGGGGCCGATGATTGAACGCGAACAGTTAGCCGCGCTGCAAACTGAAAACGCCCGGCTGCTCGCGCTGCTGGACGGTCACGGCATCGAATGGCGTTTGCCGCCGGAGCCACCCCCAATTGAACCAGTTCTACCCGCGCCGGAGCCAGAGTCATCCCGTTTTTCCACCGCTGAGAAGGTGGCGCTGTTTCGTCGGCTGTTCCGCGGGCGCACCGACGTCTACCCAATCCGCTGGGAAGGCAAAACCACCGGCAAGTCTGGCTACGCACCGGCCTGCGGCAATGAGTGGCTGGCAGGTGTTTGCGAAAAGCCGCGCATCAAATGTGGGGAATGCAATAACCGTCTGCTGATTCCCTTGTCAGATCAGGTGATCTACGAGCACCTTGCCGGTAAGCGGACGGTCGGCGTCTACCCACTGCTGGCCGGCGACACCTGCCATTTTCTCGCCGCTGATTTCGATGAGGCAGAGTGGCGCGAGGATGCCAAGGCGTTTTACCGGTCGTGTCACGAGTTGGGCGTGCCGGTCGCCCTTGAAATATCACGCTCCGGCAACGGCGCGCACGCTTGGATTTTCTTCTCCGGCAGCGTATCGGCTCGGGATGCACGCCGACTCGGCACCGCCATCATCAGCCACACCTGTGCCCGCACTCGCCAACTGAAGCTCGAATCCTATGACCGCTTGTTCCCCAATCAGGACTCGATGCCCAAAGGTGGTTTTGGTAATCTCATTGCGCTCCCGCTGCAGAAGCATCCGCGTGAGAACGGATGCAGCGTGTTCGTGGACGGCGACTTGCGGGCCTACCCGGATCAATGGGCATTTCTGGCCTCCATCCTGCCAATGGCAGCACACGATATCGAGCCCACCATTCTGAGAGCGACGGGTAACGCGCACCCACTCGATGTGACCTTCATCGACGAGGAAGATCAAAAAGAACCGTGGAAACGATCCGCATCCGTCAGCAAAAAGCTGGTCGGGCCGATGCCGAAGTCGCTCACGGTAATTCTGGCCAAGCTGATCTATTTTGTGAAGGCGCAACTCCCGTAGTCACTAGCCAACCGGCTAATTCGTCTGGCGGCCTTCCAGAATCCGGAGTTTTACAAGAAGCAGGCGATGCGCTTCTCGGTGTGGGATGAACCGCGCGTAATCGGCTGCGCCGAAAACTATCACAATCACATTGCATTATCGCGCGGCTGTCTGGATGCCGCGCTGGTGCTGCTTCGTGACAACGCCATTGACTGCGAACTGATCGACCAGCGATACACGGGGACTCCTCTGGATGTGGCTTTTGCCGGTACTTT
Source organism: Rhodoferax sp. (assembly GCA_040400795.1). Lineage (GTDB taxonomy): Bacteria > Pseudomonadota > Gammaproteobacteria > Burkholderiales > Burkholderiaceae_C > Rhodoferax. The sequence goes on along the minus strand of JBBAPO010000020.1, from coordinate 4,166 downwards.
GCGGCTGGATCAAGAATTCGCCGTAGCTGCCATGTTGCATCACGACGCAGGCGTCCTGTGTGCGCCGACTGCGTTTGGCAAAACGGTAACGGCTGCTGCGATGATTGCGCGCCGAGGCGTGAACACGCTGGTGCTGGTGCATCGAACCGAACTGCTCAAACAATGGCAGGAGCGCTTGCAATCATTCCTGAGCGTTAGCAAGGGAGTGATTGGCACCATCGGTGGCGGCAAGGCCAAGCCGACAGGCAAGATCGACATCGCTGTGATGCAGTCGCTGTCAAGGCAGGGTGAAGTCAATTCTCTGGTCGAAAACTACGGTCACGTGATCGTGGACGAATGCCATCACGTCGGCGCGGCATCGTTTGATGCGATTCTGAAGCAGGCCAAAGCCAAATACGTGCTCGGCCTGACGGCCACGCCAATTCGCCGCGATGGCCAGCAGCCGATAATTTTCATGCAATGCGGGCCAACTCGCCACACCGCCGACAAGCCAACGGGTGCGCCGCACGATCTGGCGGTCACGCCGTGCACACTGCACTCGCGGATTGACTTGCCGCAGGAAGCCGGGATTCAGGATGTATTCCGGCACCTTGCCATTGACCAAGCCCGGACCGACGCGATTGCTGCCGAGGTCACCCACGCCTACAGTCAGGGCCGCAAGGTGCTGGTGCTGACCGAGCGCACCGAACATCTCGATGCCATTCAAACCGCGCTGGGCGGCAAGGTTCCATCCTTGTTTGTCCTGCACGGACGGGTAGCCAAAAAGCAGCGCGCCACACTGATTGCAGAACTCAACGCGCTGCCACCCGATGCCCCGCGAGTTCTGCTAGCGACCGGCAAGCTGGTCGGAGAAGGATTCGACCATCCCCCGCTCGACACGTTGGTGCTGGCGATGCCGGTTTCGTGGAAAGGAACGTTGCAGCAATACGCAGGCCGACTGCACCGCGAGCACGCCACCAAAACCGATGTGCGCATCATCGACTTTGTCGATACCGGCCACCCGGCATTGCTGCGGATGTGGGACAAACGCCAGATTGGATACCGCGCGATGGGCTACCGCGTAAGCCATGGCGATGGCGACGCTGCCGACTAGCAACGCCCACAGCGGGGGTTAGTGTCAGGCGCCAGCATTCGCACCAAACAGGCTGGCGTTAACATATTTTGACGTAGATGAAGCCAAGGTCGGTCACGGCTACGCCGGCCGCTCAAGTCTTGGCAAGGCGCTCGTACCAATCCAATGTCGCACTAAGACCTTGCACAGCCTCCGTTGGACTCTGGCCCAGAGCAGAGCGACTTTTTTGGTGCTGTCCGCAGCGAGAAGTACCAAGAGTAAGATTTCTGCTGCTAGAGCGCCATTTTGCGCAGTGTTTCGGGCATTGTCTGGTGCCCTCGGAGGCTTGATCTGAGCCGCTGCCTTCAGGCTTCCAGCGCCTGCTCCAGCCGTAACCGGCCGCCGGGTGAGGTCATCAACACCAGTGCGGTGCCGGCCCGCAGCAGGTGCTCGTCGGGTGGGTTGAAGACCCACTCGCCCTGGTGATGGGCTGCCATGAGCACGTAGTCGCGTGACTTAGGCACCGTGGCGGCCACGCTGGCTGTGACAAAGCCCGGCGGCACCAGCACCTCCTCAACCCGCAAGGCGCCGTCGCTGTGCAGCATACGGTCCATCAGGTTCACGGCATGGGGTCGCAGCATGGCGGAGGCGATGCGCAGGCCGCCGGTGAAGTCGGGCGACACGATTTCATCGGCACCGGCCTTGCGGGCCTTGTTGGTGTTGCGGATGTCATGCAGCCGCACCACCACCCGGACCCGCGGGTTGAGCAGCTTGACCGAGAGGGCGATCATCAGGTTGTGGCTGTCGTCGCCGGTCACCGCAAACACACCGGCAGCGGTCAGGACGCCGGCTTTGCGCAGGGCGTCGTCATCGGTCGCGTCCGCATGGAGGTGCAGCACGTCGTGGTGCTCTTCCAGCCAATGGTCCAAGACCTGGCCCTCGGTTTCGATCACCACCATCGTGCGCTTGGTTTTGAGTAATTCATGGGCCACGTTGTTGCCAACCCGACCGATGCCGCACACGATGTAGTGGCCATCGAGTCTGCTAATTTCTTTTTCCATGCGTTTTTTCCTCAAGGCGGTGTTCAGGCCGGATTCCAGCAGCAGTGCGACAAAGGTTGAAAACAGGTAAGTCATGGTCCCAATGCCAAGGGCGGCGATGACCACCGTGAACAAGCGGCCCATGGGGTGGTGCGACAGGTCGATGACTTCGCCATAGCCAATGGTGGCCACGGTGATGAATGTCATGTAAAAACTGTCTATCCAGGTGGCGTTGGGACGGCCCAAGTACCAATAGCCAACCGTGCCCACCAAGTGGATCAGCACCACGATTGCCGTGCCGTAGAGCAGCCCCGACATGTGGGTGTGGCGGAAAATATTTTTCAAGGGGCTGCGCGGCTGGGTTTGGGCGTGGGCGTGAAGCCACGGCATCTATGCCATTGCCAGTGTAGCTGCTCACTGGATAGATACCGACACTCGCTCGGGGAGCGTTGCCGCACAGCGTATTCACGCCGAAATTCACTAGAGGCTTACCAGCGACTCACCCTCATCGAAAATGGCAACTGGGCCAAGCTCAGGGCTTAGACCTTGACCATCATTGGGCTGTCATCATTTTGTTGGATGATAGACCTTGTTTTTTTTGAAAGTTACTGTGAAATCCAACCCGAAAATAGTTCTGATTGTGGGCAGCGCGCCTGATGCCTTGCGAGTCTCGGATTGGGATACGTCCATTTTTGCGCATCGTGTCGTGATCAACAACGCTTGGCAAGCTTGTGATACCTGGGACTGCTTGATCTACCCGGAGGACTTTCCGCAGGATCGCCACCCGCCCGAGGACCAAACCATTGGTAAACAGATGATTGGTGCCAATGAATTTGTGCCCGCTCAAAACTATTTTGGTGGTGTCGTCTACGCCGGCGGGACCATGGCGTTCACCGCGGGTTACTGGGCATTGGGCGCTCTGAAGCCAGATGTCATTGCTTATGTGGGCTGCGACATGATTTACGATTCGAGCGCGGGGCAGACCACTCACTTTTATGGCCAGGGCAGGGCAGATCCATTACGGCAGGACGTCACCTTGCAGAGTTTGGAGGCCAAATCGGCTCGGTTATGGGCCTTGGCCCAGCGCCAAGCTTGTTCGGTCGTGAATTTGTCAGATCAGCTCACTTCCAGGTTGCTATTTCCCAGGGTCAGTTGGCAAAAATTAAAAGTCATGGGCATAGATCTGGGCATTGGTGTTAGCGATGGCTTTGAGTTGGATCAGTCAGCGGCTGATGAAGCCTTGTTGGCCGAAGCCGAATTGGCTTACAGGGTGCCTTCTGGGCGGTACTGGGAAATGGCGAGTGGGTTCGACAAAACCAAACTGAGCCATATTGACAATTTATGGTTGGCTGCTTGGCGAGCGAAGGCTACGGTGCCAAGCTAAGCCTGCCGGCGAAAGCGGTGCGTGGTGAAGACGTATCCAAGCGTTCAAAAATACGATTTTGCTAAGGTGAGCCGCCGCAGCTCAAGGTTTGCTCTTGATCTCACGCGCCACCGCCTCGCCCAACTCAATCACCGCCATGGCGTAGTAGCTGCTCCAGTTTAAAAAGCGTACTTTAATAGTAATTAACTGTATTTTTTAACACTAAAGAGGGTGCCAAACACCGTCCGTAGTAGCCTCATTCACAGTGGTTCGATTGTGTTCAAGCCAAGCCATAAAACACTATGACAACTCCATTGCGGTGGCCATGAGTTTGACATTGATCATGCCATTCGACTGCCATTGTGGGTGGTGCATTTGTAGCTAACCTTTCGGTGTTCTACTTTTTATGGGGGTTGAGTGGAGCGGGCAGTGGCACAAGCGTCACGATTTTTCACGCTGGACATTGGCTGGATTACGGCAATGTTTAGAACCGTTTTCGAGCCTGTATGCGAGCGTGTCTCACGCTGTGCCTTCAGGTTAGCTACAAATTTCAAATTCTGGTTGCCCTGACCGCGTGGCCGAAACTACGCTTGTGGCTATGCAAGATTTGGCAGGGCAGCAGGCAGCAAACGACACCCAATATCTACCGCCACGACATCGCACATTGCCCGTCTTGGCGTCCGTCTCGCCCATTGCCAACTACCCCGCAAAA
>JBBAPO010000019.1:0-108805 GCA_040400795.1 Rhodoferax sp. | reverse complement strand
ATGCGACCGGGGTGGCGCCGCCGGCTGACGCAACCGAACCAAGCGCAGGCCACTTAACGTAATGCCTGCTGCATGTACCCGATAGGGCGCGCAAGCGGTGGGTGACACAAAGCGGAGCTTTAGCGTAGCGACTGGCGCACACTACATGCAGTGGGGCATTACGTTAAAGCGAAGCGGGTGGCCGTAGCGGGTGCGTACCAAGCGACAGCCTGGTGCTGCTTGGCAATGGCGAAGCCTTTGCCACTGGCTGAGACTACAGAGCTGGACGATAGCGAGCGGTGATGTGCCGTTGCCACCAAGCGCAGCGACTGGCGGCGACACATGACCGCGATGGTGGAGGCAGAAGGCGTGAGTCGCTGCGCTCCAGCGGCGCTGACTGGTTCGGGCGATGCGAGGGCGTGTCGTGATCTGGTGAAACTCTGGCGTGGCTTTGGCCGCACCTGCTGGCTAGGTCTACAGACTGGCGCAGTAGAGAGCGGCGCATGGCCGGGATGGTGGAGATATTGGATCTGCTGGCGCTTTCCTTGACTTGGATGACTGCCTATGCCGTTAACAGGGATTTAATCCGATCACAGTCGACCTGCGTCAGCAACTGCGCCTAGTTTCTCAAGTTTCGCTCCCAGTGCGTCCGATCCCAGGTGTTCTCGCCGTGAACGATGTAAATGTAGAGCTGAGGCCGATTAAGAGCCACAAGTTTGCCCTCGGCGATCATTTGCGTAATGACAACGGTGTCCTCTCCCTTGGAAAGGGGCGGAAAAAGGGGAATGACGCTTCGCTCCGCCACAATGCTCCCCCCCAGGCACGGGTACCGGAAATGTAAGCGGTTGCAGTAAGCATGTCATACATCAACCAGCGCGACAGCACGCACCCTTGGAGTCCACTTTGGCGAATGGCATCGATCTGATCGGCCAGACGGGTCGGCCCGTACCAATCATCTTCGTCCCATTGCGCGACAAAATGGCCGCGACTGGATTGGATCGAGATGTTGCGTAGGGCCCCCAGCGACAACTTTGGCGAGACTCCGACTTCCACCGAGCGGATTGCAGGTTGATTCAACGCTGAAAGGTAATCTCGGGTCGCAGGATCGTCTGCCTCATAGACCACCAATAGTTCGCGATTCGGGTAGCTCTGAGTCAGAAAGCAGGAGACTGCACGACGCAACATTCCGACACGGTTGCGGGTAACACAGAGACAGGTCACCAGACGTTCATCAACCACGCTGTAATTTCACAATGACCCCGATGATTTTGGCTATGGTTACTTGGCGCAGTCTATTTTTAGCACGGTCTCGCCAGCACTGCCGGGTGGTATGTCGTCCCATTGGCCGTTACCAATCACTGATCTTAGGGTTGTGCCACTAGCCATGGGTCCAGAGTGTGAGCTTATCGACAGAAACTTGAAACGCTCTTGTTGGCAGTCGTATTTTCGATCTCACCGAGTTGCACCCACTCAGCCCAAGCAGCACCTGTGACCAGCAGCGAGGCCAGCAGTGTCAGCAGCAGTTTGTTCATGTCCTCACCTTTTTTCACATTCTATGGCGCTGTTTTTGCTGGATGCCGCCACTCCCACGGAGCCACCGGCACAGCATCTTGCCACAGGCCCAGGCGGGCCGCTAGGGCTGTTTTTCGGCGGAAACATAGTCCAGACGGTCTGAGGATGACTGTTCGCGCTGCTAGGCCTGGTAGTGCCACGCCAAGCCACGTGGGACCTGCTCCAGGTTGGCGTCTACGCCATCGATCAGAACCTTGCCGACCTCGCGGCCATAGCGGCCGGTCTTGTTGGTGATCGTGGCTGCCTGGCTGATTGCACAGCATGGCGTGAGAAGTAGCGTGATCCGGTGAGGCCTATCGAGGGGGGAGCGGGCCGACAACATCACCGTATCCCCTGGCAGCGACCTCGAACGATTTTTACTCTTTGCGAAAAGTCTTGTCCCTGCCTAGCTGCTTCATAAGGCCAGGGGTGGTCAAGGCCAGGACCAGCGCTCAGCACTGGTCCTGGCCGGGGTGCCCGCAGTTCCGCCCAAGCTGACTTTGACCAAGCGGTCCAGCACGATGGCGTCTGCCATAGGCGATTTGTAGGCGATCGGCGCTACCGGTTTGATTGCAGCGCTGATGGGCGCAGGTTTGATAGCGACCGTCGTCTTGACCTTGGCCTTACAGGCAAAGAATGCGGGCAATTCTGATTTGGTGTGGTCGATGCAATTGTTGCCGTCAAATGGTTGACACTAGCGCGCTACCGCCGCCCGCGGGGCTTCAAAGCAGGCACGGCACAAAGGCCAAGTCAACGCCACGGCGATCAGGCCACTGACCCCGCAGACCAGCGCAGCCGTCGGGGCGCCGAGGCGCTCGGCCAGCCAGCCAATCGCCAGAAACCCCAGCGGTGCGACCCCAATGCACATGGTCATCAGGCCCATCACAGCTGGGCGACGATCGGCCTGCACGCTGTTGTAAACCAGGGTTGGCTGCATCACCGCAAAGCCAGCCTGCGCGACGCCGAGGATAAACAGGATGGCACTGGTCAGCAGCACGTGTTGGCTCCAGGCAAAGCCGACTTGCAGCACAAGAAACAGCAGCACCGCCCCAAGGTACACCGGCCCATGGCGCAGGCGTCGCGCGATCGAGGTCAGCGCCAACGCGCCCAGCAGTGAGCCGATGCCGTCCACACTGGCCAGCAGGCCGACGCCTTGCGCGTCAAGGTGAAGCTGGTCCCGGCCGATGACCGGGATCATGCTCAACACCGGCCAGCCGAACAGGTTGAAAAGTACTGTGATCCACAGGGTGGCCTGAAGCGGGCGGGAATCGCGCGCTGTGTGCAGGCCGCCCAGCAACATATCTCGGACCGAGGGTTTGGTGGCCGCAGCCAGCGCTGGTGGCGGGTCGGCCAGACCGCGTAGAGCCGCGAGCACCGGCAGGTAAAGCAGCGTCGCGCAAAGCAACACCGCCTGCAGGCCCCCTTGGGCCAGCAGCAGCCCACCCAGCATGGGCCCGATCAGGCGGCAGGCATTCGAGACCACGGCATCCAGGGACATGGCCTGAACCATGCGCCCGTGGCCAGCCAGGTCACCCATGAGCGCGCGGCGCAGGGGCATGTCGCCCGCCCAGACCATGCCGTTGACAAAGCTGGCCACCGCCAGGTGCCAGACCTCAATGGCGCCAAGGGCGGACACGATCCATAGCAGCAAGCAGGTGGCGAACAGCCCGGCATGGGTCACGATCAGTAGCCAGCGGCGCGACATGTGCGAGGCCAGCGCCCCGATCGCCAGGCCAAATAGGGACAGGGGCAGCAGGCGCAGCATCATCAGGCTGGCGACCCACAACGCAGATTTGGTTTGGTCGTAAGTGAACACCGCAAACGCCAGGATCTCAATCCAGCGGATCAGCGACATCAGCATGCCAACCGCCCACAGGCGATGCAGTTGCGGGTCACGGTGGATCGGCGGTGGCGTGACCAATGGCGGGGCGAGGGGTGGGGGGGTAGGTCAAGGGGCCGGTGCCCGCGACAAGCGCGCGGGACCGATGAGGCGTTATTATCAACGAGGCAGCGCGCAGGGTGCACTTTTGCCCAGCCTCTAGGGCATTCGTTCAACCTGATGGAATCTTCATGAAGCAAGTAGCGGTTCTCATCTGTGGTGCCGGGCCGGTCGGTTTGGTGGCGGGGCTGCGCCTGGCCCGTGCCGGCATCGAAACCCTGGTGATCGACAAGGCGAGCAGTGTCAACGACGACTTCCGGGCCTCAACCTTCCACCCGCCCACGCTGGAGATGCTGGATGAGTTGGGGCTGACGCAGGACCTGATTGCACAGGGCCTGGTGTCGCCTACCTGGCAAATTCGCCAGCATGAGTCATATGAGAAGGCGCTGTTTGACCTGTCGGTGTTGCGTGGCGACACGCGCTACCCGTTTCGGCTGCAGTGCGAGCAGCGGGTGCTGACCCGACTGGCCGATGCCAAGGCGCAAACCACCCCCAACCTGCAAGTGCGCTACGGCGTTGAATTGACCGAGTTGACGCAGGATGCCAACGGCGTGACAGCCACGGTGAACACGCCCACAGGCACCGAAACCATCAGCGCCCGCTATCTGATTGCTGCAGACGGTGCCCGCTCGATCTGCCGCAAACTCACTGGCATGACCTTTACCGGCGAAACCTATCCCGAAACCACGATTCTGGCCACCACGCCGTACCGGTTCGAGGACCAACTGCCGGGCCTGTCCAACGTCAATTACGTGTGGTGCGAACAGGGCACGTTTTCGCTGCTGCGCCTGCCCGATATCTGGCGCTGCTCGCTCTACTCTGACCCAGACGAATCGATCGAGCAGGCCCTGGAGCCCCAGGCGATCGAGCGCAAGCTGCAGCGCATCGTGCCGCGCCAGGAGCCCTACGAGATTGTCGAAATCCGGCCCTACCGTATCCATCGACGCCTGATTGACGACTACCGAGCTGGCCGGGTGCTGTTTGCCGGGGACGCCGCTCACCTAACCAGCCCATCAGGCGGCATGGGCATGAACGGCGGCATTCATGACGCGGTTAATCTGTCGGACAAACTGATCGCCGTGATGAACCAAGGCGCATCCGACGAACTGTTCAACCTGTACACCCGGCAGCGCCGCCCAGTGGCGCAGGACGAGATTCTGGCCCAGTCCCACACCAACCGCATGCGGATGCAGAAGCGCGATCCGGCCTGGCGCGCCACAGAAATGGCACGGCTGCAGGCGCTGATTGCCGACCCTGTCAGCCATCGCGAGCATTTACTCAAAAGCTCGATGATTGCTGGTCTGGCACGTGCTGCCGCCACCACCTGATGAGCGCCTGCATGAACCCGACCGCCACCGCCAACCAGGCGTCGCCACCCGACTATGCCCGCACCGGGCGCCTCGGGCTGGGCACGCCACAGGCCAACCCAACGGTCGAGGCCGAGATCCGCCGACTGCTTCCCTTTGAGGTGGACTATGTCACCCTGCGCCTGACCTCTCCCAGCTCCGACCCGACCACACGGCTGAAGGCCTACCTGACCGAACTGCCGCAGCACGCCAAACAGTTTGCCGGCATGAAAATCGACGCTTTTTTGTTCGCCTGCACGGCCACCATCTACTTGCTTGACGCAACCGCCCAAGAGCGGGCCATCACAGAGGCGCAAGCGGTGCTCGGCGCCCCGGTGATCACGGCGCCAGCAGCACTAATGGCGCAATTGAAAACGGTCGGTGCGCACCGCATTGCACTGGTGTCGCCCTACCCGACGGACATCATGACCGCTGGGGTGCGGTGGTGGCGCGCGCAGGGGTTTGACGTGGTACGACAGGGTGGCGTTGACATCCATTCCGAAGACACCGTCAACATCTACGGGCTTCAATCTGCCGACGCCTGGGCGGCATTGCGCCACATGGACATTGGCAACGCCGATGCCGTGCTGCTGTCGGGCACCGGTATGCCCAGTCTGCCGCTCATTGAACGTGCCAGTGCGCACTTCGGCGTGCCTGTGATTTCATCCAACCTGGCCCTCGCCCGCGAGGGCCTCAAACGCTTTGGCCTGACACCAGCCCAACATGACAGGAGCTGACCCCATGACCTTTATCCTGACTCGCCGGCGCCTGGCTCAGGCCATTGTGGCCGCTGGCCTGATTGGTGCTTTACCGGGTGCGCTGCCGGGTGCTGCGGCACAGGCCTACCCATCTCGCCCATTGAAACTGATCGTGCCATTCCCCCCGGGGGGCTCCACCGATGTGATTGCCCGCATGATTGCACTGCGCCTGGGCGATGCGATGAAAACGACCGTGGTGGTGGAGAACAAGCCGGGCGCCGCTTCGGTGCTGGGTACGGATGCCGTGACCAAGGCGGTCGCAGACGGCTACACCCTGGTGGTGTCGGCCAACCCGGCCATTGCCCCAGGGCCGCTGATGCGAACCAGCATGCCGTATGACCCGTTGCGCGATTTCACACACCTCGCGCTGCTGGGCACCTTCCCCAATGGGTTTGTGGTTCGTGCGGATCATCCGGCCAAGACCATGGCCGAGTTTGTCGCGATGGCCCGCGCCCGACCAGGGGCCCTTAACTACTCGTCAGCCGGCTTGGGTAGCGCCGGTTTCCTCACCGGGGAACTGCTCAAGCAGGCCGCGGGCATTGACATGGTGCATGTGCCCTACAAAGGTTCGGGGCCCGCCATCACTGACTTGCTGGGCGGCCAGCTTGACGGCATGTTTGAGAGCCTGGTCACGGCAACTGGTTATGTGCGCGGTGGCAAGCTTCGGCTGCTGTCAACCAGCGGTGATGCCCGCAGCAAAACCTTCCCCGAGGTACCGGCCCTGACCGAGGTGGCGCCCGGCGTTGTCGGGGGTGCCTGGTTTGGCATCTCGGCACCGGCCCGCCTGCCAGCCAACATTGCCCTGCGCTTGCAAACTGAAGTCCAAGCCATCGTGAGTGCGCCGGACATACAGGCGCGCCTGAGCGAGCTTGGCATGACGCCAATGCCCCTGGGCGGTGCAGACTTTTTGGCATTCATCCAGGGAGAAAACCGTAAGTGGGGGCCCGTGATCAAGGCCGGCAAGATCACGGTGGAATAGCAGCAGCCTGATATGACCGCCCTCACCATCCAAAACCGACCTGCGGTGGCCAACCTGATGTGCATGATGTCCATGCTGGTCTGGGCGGTGGGCTTGCCGGCGGCTGACCTGCTGATCGGGCCGGTGCCGGCCCTCCAACTTACTGCTGCCCGCATGGCCATGGCTGCCGTTTGTCTGTTGCCGCTGTGGTGGTGGCTGGAGGGCGGCGCCGTGCTGCGGGGCGCGAACTGGGGCCGTGGCTTATGGATCGGTGGCATCTCCATTGGCCTGGGCGCCTTCATGCTGGTGGTGGGCCAAGGTCTGACTGACTCGGTGACGGTGGCGGTGATCTCGGCCGCCATGCCAGTGATGGGCATCGCGATTGAAGTGCTGCTGGACGGCAAAAAAATCACCGCCAGCCTGGTGGTGGGTACGTTGCTGAGCCTGGCCGGCGGGCTGATGGCGCTCGGTGGCGTGACCGGCGGTGCCGGCCTGGGGCTGGGGGCGCTACTGTGCTTTGGCGCGGTGCTGCTGTTCACTGTGGGCTCGCGTCTGACGGTCACCGCTTTTCCGCAACTGACCGCCCTGGGCCGCACCACGGTGACCCTGACCGGCGCCGCCTTGGCCACCAGTGTCGCGGCGGCTCTCGGCCTGCTACTCGGCGCCGCCGGACCAGATTGGGCAGTGCTGGGCCTGAAAGAATTCGGCGCACTGGCCCTGTTTTCCATCGGTGGCTTGGCCATCAGCCAGTTGCTGTGGATCGCCTCGATCGGCAGCATCGGCATTGCCCTGGCTTCGTTACACATCAATGCCACGCCTTTTTACGTGATGATCATCCTGTTTGTGATGGGCGGCGAATGGCGCTGGTTGCAGGCGCTGGCAGCGGCCATTGTGGGCCTGGGCGTTTTGGTGGCTCAAGGTCTCATTCCGCTGCGGCGGAACCGCTCCCACCCAGGCCACCCATAATGCAGCAGTGACCAACACCCTGCCGCCATCAACGCCCAACCCTGCACTGGCCGGCGTGGATTCTCCCTATGCCTGGTTTCGGCTGGCGGTGTCGCTGTTGCTGATGACCGTCGGAAATGGGGCGATGTGGGTGATTCCGGTCGTGCTACCGGTGGTGCAAAAAGACTTTGGCGTGGGACGCGCCGAGGCGGCATTGCCCTACACCTTGATGATGCTGGGTTTTGGTTTAGGCGGCATCATCATGGGGCGACTGGCCGACCGCTTCGGCCTGTTTGTGCCCTTGGTCTTGGCCGCTTTTGCCACCGGCTCTGGTTTTATGCTGGCGGGCATGTCGACCGGCATCTTGGGATTTGCCTTGGCCCATGGGCTGCTGATTGGTCTGCTGGGTAGCTCTGTCACCTTCGCGCCCTTGATGGCCGACACTGCCCTGTGGTTTGCCCGGCGCCGCGGTATCGCCGTGGCAGTGTGTGCCAGTGGCAACTATCTGGCAGGCACAATTTGGCCGCCCATCGTTCAACACTTTGTCGAGACGGCGGGATGGCGTAGCACCTACCTGGGCGTGGGCGTCGTCTGCTGCCTCAGCATGCTGCTGTTGGCGCCACTGATGCGGCGCCGGTCACCGTTGCAGCCGTCGGCCATGGTCAAACCAGGTGCCCGCCTGAACGCCGAACGGCCATTTGGCCTGAGCCCTAATACGGCGACCCTGGCGTTGTGCCTGGCCGGTGTGACCTGCTGTGTGGCCATGGCCATGCCGCAGGTGCACATCGTGGCCTATTGCACAGACCTGGGCTATGGCGCTGCGCGTGGCGCTGAAATGCTCTCGCTAATGCTGGCCTGTGGCATTGTGAGTCGGCTGGTGTCGGGCCTGGTCTGCGACCGCATTGGCGGCCTGCGCACGCTGTTGCTGGGCTCGGTGCTACAAGGCGTTGCCCTGCTGCTGTTCCTGCCTTTTGACGGACTGGTGTCGCTGTACCTCATCGCCGCGCTCTTTGGCCTTTTTCAGGGCGGCATTGTGCCGGCCTACGCGATCATCGTGCGTGAGTATTTCCCGGCCTCGCAGACCGGGGTTCGGGTGGGCACGGTGATCATGTTCACCATGGTCGGCATGGCGCTGGGCGGCTGGATGTCGGGCAAGGTGTTTGACCTGACCGGCTCTTACCATGCGGCTTTTTTGAACGGCGTGGCCTGGAACCTGCTGAATCTGAGCGTCGTCGTGCTCCTGCTGCGTCGCACGATGCGGGCATGATATTTACTCATGTACGCCCCCAGAAAATATGGGGTTTTGGGATGGGGCTTTTCCCTGATACTGACAAGTTGTGCCGAATTAACCCAAGGAGTTCCCTCGCATGACAGACGAAGCGCCAGCAACTTCCGCAGCTCCAAGACGACGTGCGGGGCGCGGCAGCGGCACCGTTCGCGTGGCACCGTCCACCGTCAAGTACCGCAGCCTCAAGCACCGTTTTCCGGCTACACCGGTGGTGTCCGATGACGAACTCGAGGCCATCCATGATGCCTCGCTGACGATTCTGGAAGAGATGGGCATGGATTTCATGCACGTCGAGGCACGCGAGATCTTGAAAAAAGCTGGCGCCGATGTACGCCCCGGCTCGGAGCGGGTGCGCTTTGACCGCAACCTGATTCTGCAGGCCATCAAGACCTGCCCGTCCGAGTTCACTCTGCATGCGCGCAACCCCGAGCGCAACATCCGCATTGGCGGCAAAAACCTGGCCTTTGCCCAGGTCGCCAGCCCGCCCAACTGCTCCGACATGCAGGGGGGACGGCGCGCCGGCAACCAGCAGGATTTCCGCAACATGATCAAGCTGGCGCAGCGCTACGACGTGGTGCACTGCACCGGCGGCTATCCCGTAGAGCCAGTGGACCTGCATGCGTCGGTGCGGCACCTGGACTGCCTGTCAGACATCGCCAAACTGACCGATAAGGCCTTTCATGCCTACTCGCTGGGCAAGGAGCGCAACCGCGACGGCCTGGAGATTGCCCGAATTGCGCGAGGCATCAGCGCCGAGCAGATGGACCGTGAGCCCTCGCTGTTCTCGGTGATCAACAGTTCTTCACCGCTGCGGCTCGACACACCTATGCTGCAAGGCATCATCGAGATGTCGACACGCAACCAGATTATTATCTTGACGCCGTTCACGCTGGCTGGCGCCATGGCGCCAGTCACCATCGCCGGGGCCTTGGCCCAGCAAAATGCCGAAGCACTGGCAGGCATTGCCTTCACCCAGATGGTGCGCCCGGGCGCCCCGGTGGTGTACGGCGGCTTTACGTCCAACGTGGACATGAAAACTGGCGCACCTGCCTTTGGCACGCCCGAGTACATGAAGGCCGTGCTGGCCGGCGGTCAGCTGTGCCGCAAGTACGGCATTCCCTACCGCACCTCCAACGTGTGCGCCGCCAACACGGTGGACGCGCAGTCGGCCTATGAGGCGGTGTTTTCACTTTGGGCGCTGACCCAGGCCGGTGGCAACTTCATCATGCACGCCGCTGGCTGGATGGAGGGCGGCCTGACCTGCTCGTTCGAAAAATTCATTCTGGACTGCGACCTGCTGCAAATGGTGGCCGAGTTTCTGACGCCGCTGGACGTCAGCCCGGCTGGCCTGGGGCTGGACGCGGTGCGCGAGGTGGGGCCAGGCGGTCACTACTTTGGCACAGCGCACACGCTGGAGCGCTTTGAGACCGCGTTCTACTCGCCCATCATCTCCGACTGGCGTAATTTTGAAACCTGGCAGGAAGCCGGCAGCCCCACCGCTTATCAAAAGGCCAACGCCATCTGGCAAAAGGAGTTGGCAGCCTATGAGCGCCCACCCATGGATGCTGCTATCGAAGAAGAGCTAGACGCCTTTGTGGCACGGCGCAAGGCCGAGGGTGGCTCGCCCACCGATTTTTGATCTGCTAAATTCAAAACAAACTGAAACAAGCTCTGACCAAGGAACAAGCGTGAAGACGACAGCACAAGTGGTGGTGATTGGCGGCGGTGTGGTGGGGTGCTCGGTGCTCTACCACCTAACCAAAAAAGGCTGGAAAGACGTGATGCTGCTGGAGCGGGACCAGCTTACCTCGGGCTCAACATGGCATGCGGCCGGCGGCTTTCACACGCTCAATGGCGACCCGAATGTGGCCATGCTGCAAAGCTACACCGTGGGCCTCTACAAAGAGCTTGAAGAGATCTCGGGCCAGTCCTGCGGCCTGCACCTGTCGGCGGGCATCATGCTGGCCGACACGCCGGAGCGGCTGGAGTTTTTGAAAACCACCGTGGCCAAGGGCCGCTACCTGGGCATGGACACCCAGATCATCTCGGTGTCGGAAGCCAAGCGATATTTCCCTTTCATTGAAGACCAGCATTTCATCGGCGCGCTGCTGGACCCGAACGAAGGCCACCTCGACCCATCCGGCACCACCTACGCCTATGCCAAGGCCGCCAAGCTGGGCGGCGCCACCATCGAGGTGCAGACCAAAGTGGAAAGCCTGGAACAAAAGCCCGACGGCACCTGGCGCGTCATCACCAATAAGGGTGTAGTCGAGTGCGAGCACGTCGTCAACGCCGGCGGCCTGTGGGCCCGTGAAGTCGGCCGCATGGTGGGCATCGAGCTGCCCGTGCTGGCCATGGAGCACATGTACCTGGTGACCGATGAAATCCCCGAGATTGGCGAGTACAACCGCAGCACCGGCAAGGACATTGCCCACGTGATCGATTTTGGTGCCGAGTGCTACCTGCGCCAAGAAGGCAAGGGCATCGTGCTGGGCGCCTACGAGAAGGCCTGCGTGCCCTGGTCGCCCAAGACCACGCCCTGGAGCTTTGGCCAAGAGTTGCTGCAACCCGACCTGGACCGCATCGCACCCTCGCTCGAGGTCGCGTTCAGGCACTTCCCGCGGCTGGAGAATGCCGGCATCAAGCGCGTCATCAACGGGCCCTTCACCTTTGCCCCGGACGGCAACCCCCTGGTCGGGCCAGTGCGCGGCCGCACCAATTTCTGGTCGGCTTGCGGTGTGATGGCTGGCTTCAGCCAGGGCGGCGGCGTGGGGCTGGCGCTGTCGAACTGGATGGTCGATGGCGACCCGGGCTTTGACATCTGGGGCATGGACGTGGCGCGCTACGGCGACTGGGCCACCCGCACTTACACCAACGCCAAGGTGCGCGAGAACTACTCGCGCCGCTTCAGCATCCGCTTTCCCAACGAGGAATTGCCAGCGGGCCGTCCGCTGCAGACCACCCCGCTGTACGACACATTCCTGGCGCAGGGCGCGGTGATGGGCGACTCCTGGGGCATGGAGACGCCGCTGTGGTTTGCCCCACCCGGCCAGAAGGCAGAAGACATCGTGTCCTTCCACCGCTCCAACGACTTCGAACCGATCAAGGCCGAATGCCGAGCAGTGCGCGAGGCCGTGGGCGTGACCGAAATCGCCAACTTTGCCAAGTACGAGATCACCGGTGCCGGTGCCGAGGCCTGGCTGCTGCAGGTCATGACCAACACCATGCCCAAGCAGGGCCGGTTGATGCTTACGCCCATGCTCAACCACCAGGGCAAGATCATTGGCGACTTCACCGTGGCCAAGGCGTCCGAAAACCGCTACATGATGTGGGGCTCCAGCCAGGCGCAGGTCTACCACATGCGCTGGTTCGAGCACACCCTGCCCAAAGACGGCTCGGTCAAGGTCGAGGCGCTGGGCATGAAGCTGATCGGCCTGTCGATTGCCGGCCCCAATGCCCGAGCCCTGCTGCAGCGACTGACCGACGACGATGTATCCAACGAAGCCTTCAAGTTCATGGACTACCGCGAGATGGAGGTGGCTACGGTCAAGGCGCAGGTGAACCGCGTGACCTACACCGGCGACCTCGGCTACGAGATCTGGGTAGCACCCGAATACCAGCGCCGCCTGTATGAAAGCATCCAGGCCGCCGGTACCGACTTGGGCCTGAAAAACTTTGGCATGCGCGCCCTGTTGTGCCTGCGGCTTGAGAAAAACTTTGGCACCTGGTACCGCGAATTCCGCCCGATTTACGGCCCGTTCGAAGCCGGTCTGGACCGCTTCATCAAACTCGACAAGCCCGACTTCATTGGCCGGGCGGCAGCGCTCGAGGAGAAGCAGGACGGACCCAAACGCCAGCGCGTATTCATGGTGGTCGATGCCCTGGACGCCGACGTGATGGGCGATGAGCCAATCTGGGTTGACGGCAAAGTGGCCGGCTGGGTGACCTCGGGGGGCTTCGGCCACTTCGTGAACCAGTCGCTGGCGCAAGGCTATCTGCCTACTGAGCTGGTCAAACCCGGCGTGCAACTGGAGATCGAGATCCTGGGTGAGCGCCGGCCAGCTCGGCTGCAGATGGATCCGCCGTTTGACCCCGAAGCCAAACGCATGAGGATGTGAGCATGTCGCAGCGCTATTCCATCTGGTCGCTGCTCAAGCACGCCATAGGCGGACACAAGGGCTGGGAGCGCGCCTGGCGTGACCCCGAGCCCAAGAAGTCTTACGACGTGGTGATCATTGGTGGCGGCGGGCACGGTCTGGCCACCGCCTATTACCTGGCCAAGAACCACGGTATCCGCAACATCGCGATTCTGGAGAAGGGCTACATCGGCTCGGGCAATGTGGGGCGCAACACCACCATCGTGCGGTCCAACTACATGATGCAGGAGAACACACCGTTCTATGAGCACTCGATGGAACTCTGGCGCGGCCTCTCAGACGACCTGAACTACAACGTGATGTTCTCACCGCGCGGCTACCTGTTTGCAGCCTGCTCGCAGGGTTCGCTCGACAGCCTGGTGCGGCGTGCCAACACCATGCGCCTGAACGGCGTTCGCGCCGAAATCCTGACGCGCGAAGAGGTCATGAAAGAAGCGCCTTATCTCGATTACACCGAGCAGGCCCGCTTCCCGATTTACGGCGGCATGCTGCAGCCTGATGCGGGTACCGCCCGCCACGACGCCGTGGCCTGGGGCTACGCCCGGGCTGCCGACCAGTTGGGCGTGGACATCATCCAAAACTGCGAGGTGCAGGACTACATCTGGGCTGGCGAGCGCATTGTTGGCGTCAAGACCAGCCGGGGCGACATTGCCGCCGGCAAGGTGGCTGTGGCCGTGGCCGGCCACACCTCGGTGCTGGCACAAAAGGCCGGGCTGCGCCTGCCGATTGAGAGCCATGTGCTCCAGGCCTTTGTGACCGAGTCGATCAAGCCGGTGGTGCACCACGTGGTGGTGTGGTCGGCCACTTATTTTTATGTCTCGCAATCGGACAAGGGCGGCCTGGTGTTTGGCGGCCACATTGACCGCTACAACAGCTACGCCCAGCGCGGCAACCTGCCCAGCATTGCCGAAACGGCGCAGGGGCTGGTCAGCTTGGTGCCGTTTGCGGCGCGGCTGCGGCTGCTGCGGCACTGGGGCGGCATCATGGACATGACGCCCGACGGCAGCCCGATCATCACCACCACGCCGGTGCCCGGCCTGTACCTGAACGGCGGTTGGTGCTACGGCGGCTTCAAGGCCACGCCGGCCTCGGGCTGGTGTTTTGCGCACACCATTGCCAACGACGCGCCCCATGCTTTTAATGCCGGCTTCACCATGGACCGGTTTGCCAAGGGCCGCTACATCGACGAAGCGGGCTACGGCCCCTACAACCATCTGCAGTAAGGCCCACCCCATGCTCAGAATCCATTGCCCTTACTGCGGCGTGCGCGACCACGAGGAGTTCTCCTATTTTGGTGACGCCACCAAGGTCTACCCACCGCTGGATGCAGAACACCACGACGGCTGGGTGGAGGCGGTTTACATGCGCGACAACCCCAAGGGCGTTCACGCCGAATTCTGGCAGCACACCCTGGCCTGCCGGCGCTGGCTGGTGGTGCGGCGCCACACCGTGACGCATGACATCCTGTCGGTGGTGCCAGCACGTGAAAGGGCCTTGCCATGAGCCAGCCCACAGCCGCCACCGGCCTATTCCGTACCACGCTGCCGAGCCGTACCCCGCGCGACAGCACCCACAGCTTTAGCTTTGACGGCCGCAGCCTGCAGGGCTATGCCGGTGAGACCGTGGCCGCCACGCTGCTGGCCCACGGCATTCACTTGGTGGGGCGCTCGTTCAAGTACCACCGGCCGCGCGGCATACTGGCCGCCGGCATTGAAGAACCCAATGCGCTGCTGACCGTGGGGCGTGGCGCCGAGCAGGAACCCAACATCGCCGCCACCGTGTTGGAGCTGCACGATGGCCTGGTGACGCGCACCCAAAACGCCTGGCCGTCGGTCGGCTTTGACATGATGGCGGTCAACTCGCTGCTGTCGCCGCTGTTTGTCGCGGGTTTTTACTACAAGACCTTCATGGGACCGACGCGCCGGGCCTGGATGTTTTATGAGCATTTCATTCGCCGCGCCGCCGGCTTGGGCGCTACCTCCGAGGCACCCGACCCCGACCGCTACGACTGGCACCATGGCTTTACTGATCTGCTGGTGATTGGCTCGGGGCCGGCCGGCCTGAGCGCGGCGCTGCGGGCGGCGCAGGCCGGCGTGGACGTGACCCTGGTGGAGCAAGACTTTGAAGCGGGCGGCTCGCTGCTGAACCAGCCCACCGACAGCGCACAAGCACACTGGCTGAGCAACACCCTGGCGGAACTCAACGCCACCGGCCGGGTGCGGCTGCTGACGCGGGCCACGGCCTTTGGCCTTTACGACGGCAACACGGTGGGCGTGGTCGAGCGTGCCGCGCCTGGCACTGCCGACCCGCGCCGAGGTGTACCTCGCCAGCGTTTGCACATCGTGCGGGCCCAGGCCATTGTGATGGCCTGCGGTGCCTTGGAGCGGCCCCTGGTATTTGCTGGCAATGACCGGCCTGGTGTGATGCTCAGTGGAGCCATTGGCACCTATGTCAACCGTTACGGCGTGCTGCCGGGTAGGCGCGCTGTGATCGCCACCAACAACAACGCGGCCTATGGCGATGCGCTGGCCCTGGCCCGTGCGGGCGCCCAGGTGACGGTGGCCGATCTGCGCGCCGTTGTCTCGCCCGAGCTATTGAGCCGGGCCCGGGCCGCTGGCGTGGCAGTGCAAGCCGCCACAGCCGTCGTGGCAGTGCAAGGCGGGCAGCGAGTGACCGGCTGCACGCTGGCCGCTTTTGACATTGCCAGCGGCCGCATCACCGGCAGCGGTCAGTCCTTGGCGGTGGACCTGGTCGGCATGTCGGGCGGCTGGACGCCCACCGTGCATTTGACCTCGCACCGTGGCATCAAGCCGGTGTACCAGGCCGCGCTTCACAGTTTTGTGCCGGGCGGTTTTGACCGCCAGCACTTTGGTGCTGGCAGCATGATGGGCAGCCAGACGCTGGACCAGGCCATCGCCAGCGGCTGGCAGGCGGCCGAGCAAGCCATCGCCGCCGCCGGCAAGACCGCCGCGGCCGCGAGCCCGCCAGCGCCCGCCCCCCTGCCGGACGCCCTTGCCATGACGTTTGCCCCGGTTGGACCCCTGGCTGGGATGCAGCCGGCTGGCAAAGCCTTTGTCGACTTCCAACATGACGTGACCGTGGGCGATGTGGAACTGGCGCACCGCGAGGGCTACCAGGCGGTGGAGCACCTCAAGCGCTACACCACGCTGGGCATGGGTACCGACCAGGGCAAGACCTCCAACCTGAATGGCCTGGCCATCATGGCCGCGTCGCGCGGTTTGGGGATGCAAGAAGTGGGCACCACCACCTTCCGTCCGCCCTTCACGCCCACCACCATCGGCGCATTGGCCGGACGCAGCGTGGGCGCCCATCTGCAGCCGGTGCGGCGCTCGGCCATTCACGACTGGCACTTGGCCAACGGCGGCGTCAAGGTCGAAGCCGGCTTGTGGATTCGCCCGCTCTGGTACAGCACCCACGGCGCCAGCCTGTCCGAGGCCTACAAGGCCGAAATGGCGATCGTGCGTGAGCAGGTCGGCATCGCCGACGCCTCCACGCTGGGTAAGATCGCGCTGCACGGGCCGGATGCCGCCGAGTTTTTGAACCGGGTGTATGTGAACGGCTTTGCCAAGCTGCCGGTGGGCAAGGCGCGCTATGGATTCATGCTGCGTGAAGACGGCATCGTGATGGACGACGGCACCACCAGCCGCATTGGCGAGACCGAGTTCTTCATGACCACCACCACCGGGCAGGCCGGCCGGGTGATGAGCCACCTGGAGTTTTTGCTGCAAGTGGTGTGGCCGGAACTGCGGGTCACGGTGGCCTCGGTGACCGACCAATGGGCGGCGATGAGCCTGGCCGGGCCAAAGGTGCGCGAGGTGATGCAAGCGGCCTTCCCGGCCATTGACTTCAGCAACGAGGCCATTCCCCACATGGGCGTGCACGACGTCACCCTCACCGGCGCACTGGCCGGGGTGGGCATCCGCATCATCCGACTCACGTTCTCGGGTGAACTGGCCTATGAGGTCTACACCCCCACCCACCATGGCCAACTGATCTGGGACCACCTGCTGCAGGCCGGCCAGCCTTGGCAGCTGCGCCCCTATGGCCTGGAGGCGCTGGCCTCGCTGCGTATTGAAAAAGGCCATGTGGTCGGCTCCGAGATGGACGGCCGCACCACGCTGGATGACCTGGGTGCAGGCAAGATGGCCAGCAAAATCAAACCGTTTTGGGGCGACGCGCTGCGGCGCAGCGAACACCTGGCGCGGCCAGACCGACCCACCTTGGTGGGGCTGGAGCCGGCCGAAGACGGCGCGGTGCCGTCCAATGGCGCCATTCTGTTTTTTGCCGACGACAAGATCGCTGGCCATGGCCGTGGCCATATCACCTCCACCACCTACAGCAAGTCCCTGGGCAAGTCAATTGGCCTGGGCCTGTTGCAGGGCGGCACCAGCCGGGTGGGCCAGGAGATCATTGCCGCCTCGCCGGTGCAGGGCCGCCAATACCGCCTGCGGGTGGTCGACCCCTGCTTCCTGGACGCCGAAGGAGTGCGCTACCGTGGTTGATGCATCGCTTTACCGCAGCCCTTTTGAGGGGCATACCTTGGGCGAGCGCCCGGCCCGTGACGGCAGCGTCGGCGTGCAGGTTCGGGCCTTCCTGGTGCCGCACGCGGTGCTGGTCAGCACTTGGATCTCTGGCGAGGCCGCGCTGACCACCGCGCTGACCCAGCTGCTCGGCCAGACGCCCCCGGGGCCTACAGGACAAATCCAGGCGACCCACCTCGGCCTGCTGATGCGCACCGGCCCCGAAGAATGGCTGCTCATCGGGGATGGCACGAGCGACGCCTGTTCGGTGCTGCGCGCAGCCATTGGTGCGGACGTGGGCGGCGTGACCGACCTGAGCCACGCACGCTGCCGCATGAACCTGCGAGGTACCCGCTGCCTGGACACCCTCTCCAAGCTGTTTGCGCTGGACTGCCGGCCTACCGCCTTCCCTGTCGGTGAACTGCGCCTGAGCGGGCACCACCACCTGCCTTGCAGCCTGCACCGCCTGGGCGAGGCGGAGTTCGACCTGTATGTCTTCACCACCTACGCCCATGACCAACTCGCCAGCCTGCTGGACGCGGCGCTGGAGTATGGCGTGAAGCTGGAAGGCATCCGCTGACGGCGGACGCTGCTGCAGTCGTCGTCCCCGGCACCCCCCACGTCATCCTCGGCTGCGACCGGGAATCCATGACCCCTGGATTCCCGCTGCAGCCCGCCCTCGACCTGATCGGGGGCGGGAATGACGAGAGGGACCGCGGGAATGACGAAAAGTGGCCTTAGGCCTCGTCATCATTGAATAGTTAGCTATTTTTTTGATAGCAAATCTAGATTCAAGGCTTGGGGCAGGTCAATTGCTCTAATTGCCGCCAACGGGCACCCTCTGTTTGCGCCTAAACTGCGCGGTGGACCACCCACTCAAACACTACCGAGACGGAATGCAACATGGCAAACGACAGCTTGAACATCGGATTTATCGGCCTGGGCAACCTGGGCGAACCCCTCTGCAACAGCCTGGTGAAAGCAGGCTACAAGGTCACGGTGACCGACCTGCACAAGGCCAGCGCGCAGCGCCTGCTCGAAGGCGGCGCCGCTTGGTCGGATGACGTGGCGGGCGTCTGCCGCCAGGCCGACGTGGTGATCACCGCCCTGCCCTCGCCTGCAGCCTCGCGCAAGGTGGTAGAAGGTGCCGGTGGCGTGTTTGAAAGCCTGCCCAGTGGCGCCGTCTGGATCGAGATGAGCACCACCGACTTTGAGGACCTACAGCGTCTGCAGGGCCTGGCTCAGGCACTTGGCATTGAGGTACTCGAGTGCCCGGTGACGGGTGGCGTGCATCTGGCCAGCTCCGGCCAGATCACGGTGCTGGTGGGCGGTGACCCAACCACAGCGGCGCGTATGGACGCCATCCTGAAAGTGATGGGTGGCGAGGTAATTTACATGGGCAAGCTTGGCAGCGCCTCGGTGGTGAAGGTCGTGACCAATATGCTGGCCTTCGTCCATTTGGTGGCCGCGGGCGAAGCAATGATGGTGCCGGCCAAATACGGTGTCGACCCGGACGCCACTTACCGCGCCATCCGGGCCAGCTCGGGCAACAGCTTTGTGCATGAGACCGAGTCCAAACTGGTGCTCAGCGGCAGCTACAACGTGAAGTTCACCATGGACCTGGCCTGCAAGGACCTGGGGCTAGTCAACAGCATTGCCGAAAAATTAGGCGTGCCGCTGGAGCTGGGCGGCCTGACGCAGCAGATTTTCCGGCGCGCGCGCGGCCTTTACGGCAGTGAGGCGCAGTCGCCCGAGGTGGTACGCATGATCGAGGCGGCCTGTGGGCTGGAGTTGCGCGCCCCGGGCTACCCCGAAGAACTGGTTGCCGAGTAAGCTGCGGCCCCACCATGACACAGGCCCATACCCCAGCCAAGACCCAGGCGCAATGGGCAGAGCGGGCACAACAGCTGTCCATGGCCACCGGCCACTTCGTTGAGGGCCGGCACGTTACGTCGATCGACAAGGCAACATTTGACTGCATCAACCCGGCCAATGGCCGGGTGCTGGCGCGGATGGCCAGAGGTGGTGATGCCGACATAGACGCTGCGGTGGCCAGTGCCTTGCAGGCCTGGAACGACCGGCGCTGGCGCGGTCTGCCACCCCGGCAACGCATGGATGTGTTACTGCGCCTGGCCGATTTGGTCGAGCAGCATGCCGACGAACTGGCCCTGCTCGAAACCCTGGACATGGGCAAGCCGATCAGCGATGTGCTCAACATCGACCTGCCTGAAGTCATCAAGACCCTGCGTTTTTTTGCCGAGTGCATCGACAAGGTGGAAGGCGCAGTCACCCATACCGCAGCGGGCAGCCTGCACCTGATCACCCATGAACCCATGGGCGTGGTAGGCGCCATCACCCCCTGGAACTACCCGCTGCTGATGGCTGTATGGAAGCTGGCGCCGATTTTGGCGGCCGGTAATTGCGTGGTGCTCAAACCCGCCGAGCAAGCGCCACTGTCCTGCACGCGGCTGGCGCAGCTGTTCGTCGAGGCCGGTGGCCCACCCGGCGTGTTCAACTTGGTCAACGGCCTGGGTCCCGAGGCTGGGCGGGCACTGGCACTGCACCCGGATGTGATCAAGCTGTCGTTCACCGGCTCCACCGCCGTGGGCAAACTGCTGCTGGCTTATGCTGGTCAGTCCAATATGAAACGGGTGGCCCTGGAAACCGGCGGCAAGAGCCCGCAGATTTTTTTGCCTGACCTGTACGACCTGGACGCCGCTGTGGACCGGGCGGTGGGCGGCATTTACGACAACGCCGGGCAGGTTTGTAACGCCGGCTCGCGCCTGCTGGTGCACCGCGACATCCACGATGAATTTGTTCGCCGCTTTACCACCCGGGCCGAGCAGGCTTACCGCCCCGGTGACCCGCTGGACCCAGCCACCACGCTGGGCCCCCTGGCCAGCCAGGCCCAGTTGCGCAATGTACAGGCGCGCATGGCCCGAGGGGTGGCAGAAGGCGCCCAGCTGCTGATGGGCGAATCGCCCGGGGCGGCACTGGCGGCTGGTGCCTACCTGGGCCCGGCGCTGTTTGTTGGCGCCAGCAACCGCATGAGCATCGCTCAGGACGAGATCTTTGGCCCGGTGGCCACGGTGGTGCCGTTTTCGTCCGACGAGGAAGCGCTGGCCCTGGCTAACGACTCGGTCTATGGCCTGGCCGCGTCGGTCTGGACCCGCGATCTGAACAAGGCCCATAAATTTGTGCGTGAGCTCGAAGCGGGCGTGGTCTGGGTCAACTGCTTTGGCGACGGTGACATGACGCAGCCTTTTGGCGGCTACAAGCAGTCGGGCAATTCGCGCGACAAACACATGATGAGTCTGCAGTCTTACCTGCAAACCAAGTCGGCCTGGTTTCAGACTGGGTGAGGTTTATCTGGCAGTGCCTCATGGCATTGCCCCAAGCATGGCCGTCCTCAATGTTCTGGCCCGTCTTAGCCGGTATCGACTTGACAAACACCTTTGACGCGACGGGTGCTATCGAATGCGAGACCAGGGTGGTGGAAATCACGATCAACCGCCCCGCAGGGCGTACCTACTTTTGCATAGGCCTTTGAACGGACTGATGAGAAGAACGAAGCCGCGCCAATCTGTTAATTGCGGCGCCCAAGCCTGCATTGCCATATACTTTATTTCCCGTATATCAAATGGAGAGTTCGTCATGCAAGTTGCCAAGTGGGGAAATAGTCTGGCGGTGCGCTTGCCGGTGTCCTTGGTGCAAGAGCTGGGCATTGCCGACGGTGACGAGTTGGTGCTGCAACCGGCACCCCGGCAAGCGGCGCAACCGGCCAGTGTCATCGTGACCCGCCTGCCAGGGAAATTGGAGCGCTTGCAGGCAGTGCGCCACTTGAGAGGGTCTTGGGGCGCAGACTTTGCCTTTGACCGCGACGAGGCGAACGCGCGGTGAAGGCGTTTATCGACACCAATGTACTCATTTATTGGGTGGATGACAGCGCACGGGCCGATTTGGTGGAGCAGTTGTTGGCGCAACAGGCTGTCATCAGCGTGCAGGTGCTCAATGAGTTTGCCAATGTGCTGAGGAGAAAGCGCGCTATGGCACTGCCAGATGTTGAGACCCTTTGCACCACCTTGATCGACACCTGCGATGTGCTTGATTTAAGCGTGCGCACCCACCAAACGGCCCTGACCCTGATGGCCCGCTACAACTTGTCGGTGTACGACGCCAACATCGTTGCTGCTGCGGTCTTGAGTGATTGCGCAGTTTTGTATTCTGAGGACATGCAGGATGGGCTCAACATCAAGTTAACCGGACCGACCAGCGCCAACGCGCTGGTGATTCGTAACCCGTTTAGGGCTTGAGCAGGCCTTCCACCGAGCGCCACCTCAGCGGCGCTGCTTGTTGGCGCTAGCAACCGCATGAGCATTGCGCAAGACGAGAGCGACAAACACATGATGAGCCTGCAGTCCTACCTGCAGACCAAGTCAGCCTGGTTTCAGACTGGCTGAAGCGCTTCTCGCCGTCGGGCCTCCTGCCATTGCGGCAGGGATGGCCCGCCTCAGTGCTCCGGCCCGTCGTAGCGGGTGTCAACCTGCACAAGGCCTTGGGCAACACGGGCCGTCCAATCAGCAATTTGGGGACCGAACCGAGCGCTCAGTTCTGCATTGACCACCAAGCGAACATAGTCCGGCTGCTCTAAACCGTAGGCCACCGAAACGCCGGTTCGCAGCCGGCCATGGACAAAATCATCAATCGCCTGGGCCAGACCCCGACCAGAGTCCGCCACCGCCGAAGCAAGGAACACGTCGGGGTCACGCTTGACCCAGTCCAGAACATTACCGATCTGACGGATGGGCAATTCTTGGCAGGCCCGCGAAACGCCGGGTCGACCGCCATCAATCATGGCAAAGATCAGGTCTGCACCCATGCCTTGCAAGCGCCGCGTGGTCTCGAAGGCGAGATCGGGGTCATGCTGCCGCCCGCAAAAAGCGGTGACGAAGCGGCAATTGGGGGCACTGTGTTTTAGGCCACTGGCAAACGCCGCACGTCCCTTCAGACCCGGGCCAACTTTTTCACCAGACAGGTGGGCTACCACCCCAGTTTTGGAAGCCAGGCCGGCCAGTATGCCAGCCAGGAATGCTGACTGCTCCTGAAGAACCTCGTAACACGCCGTATTGGCTGCGAGAAAACTCCCCTGGGTGATGGCAAATATCGTTTCAGGAAAATCCTGGTGGATCAGTTTCACCGGTTCATCGCCCTGGCCGCCATGAGCGACCAGCAGGTCTGGAGACTGCTTGCACAGTGTGCGCAGCGCGTCAGCACGGTCTTCTGCCGCCAGCGGTGCGATCCAGTGCACCTCTAAGCTGTGGCCGGCGGCACGGGCCAGCATGGCGCCGTCGTAGCCAGATTCGTTAAAGCTGCCCTGGCCGGGTGGGCCAAACAGCGCCACCATGATGCGCGGCGCGGTCATCACAAACCCCTGACAAGAGCTAAAACGCGGCTCATAAGGTGGCGCCGCTGGCTTTGACGACAGGCGCCCAAAGTGCCGCTTGTTCCTTGATGAAGGCAGTGAACATCTCCGGCGACCGATTCTCGAGTTCAAAGCCCTGGGCCAGCAACTTACTGCGAATGTCTGGCATGGCCATTACATCGTTAACCGCCTTGATCAGCATCTGGGCCACCGCCGGCGGCACTGCCGCGGGTGCAGATAAACCGACAAAATTTTCGGCGACCAAGGAGGGATAACCGAGCTCCGCCAGATTAGGAATGTCGCTGGCCTGTACAACACGCTTGGCCGAAGTAATCGCGAGCAGCCGCAACTGCCCGGTTTTGCGAAACTGCAGGTTTTGGGGCAAGGCGTCTACCGCCACCTTCAACTGCCCGCCCAACAGGTCGGTGCGCATCGGACCGGCGCCACGGTAGGGCACGTGCAGCACCTTCAGCCCAGCTTGTTGGCCCAGTAACTCGCCCACAATGTGCCCAATCGACGCAGCCCCGCCGCTGCCAAAAGGAACCGGGTCTTTTTGCGACTTTGCCCAAGCGACAAAGCCTGCAAAGTCAGTCACCCCCAATGAAGGGTGCACCGCCAGCACGGTCGGCACATCACCGATGTAGCTCAGATGTCTAAAGCTCTTCACGGGGTCATACAGGGGTTTGTCCATCAGCGCTGGCGCGATCAACATAGGGGCCGAATTGGACATCAGCAGGGTGTAGCCATTGGCTTCAGCGTTGGCAACGTGCACAGCACCGATGGTCGAGGCCCCGCCGGGGCGGTTGTCCACCACCACGGATTGGCCCAGTTTCTCAGCCAGGGCCGGAGCGATCAACCGGGCGACGATGTCGCTAGCACCGCCCGGTGGAAAAGTGACAACCAGCCGCAAGGGCTGACTCGGCCACGTCTGTGACCGGCTGATCACGGGCGCAATAGCGGCGGCAAGCGACGAGATGGTCACCAAAAAATGACGGCGAATGGGCATGGAATCTCCTTGTTGTACGAGCCAAATAGAAGCACTGTTCGCGCCAGTCTAAGCGTCTTTTAGGCGATTAACAGGTTCTTTGCGCCCCGGACTCAAAGGGTGATAACCAGTTTACCGAAATGCGAGCGGGTCTTAAAGGCCTGCTGAGCCTGCACCATTTGCGCCAGCGGGTAGATGCCGGCGATGAGGGGTTTGAGCTGCCCCGACGCCACATAGCGAACGATCTGGCGCGCCTCGGCCTGTGTGCCCATGGTGGCGCCCAATAACGTCAAGTGCTTGAGATAGAGCTTGCGCCAGTCGATCGTCACCATGGGGCCGGCAATGGCGCCCGCCGTCACATAGCGCCCACCCACAGCCAACAGGTCCAGCAACACCGGTACCTTGTCACCGGCCACCACATCAGCCACCACATTCACCGCGCCCGCTGGCCACTGCCGGGCCAGCGCGGCCGCGTAGTCAGGCTCGTCGCGCCAGATAAAGGCCTCAACCCCCAATGCCGGCAGATGCGCCTCTTTGCCACGGCCAATCACGGCGATCACGCGGGCACCGCGTATCTTGGCCAGTTGCACGAGCGCAGAACCGACACCGCCAGAGGCACCGGTCACCAGAATCGTCTCCCCCGCCGCCAATGCCGCCCGGTTGAGCATGTGTTCGGCCGTGAGGTAAGACGTCATGAAGCTGGCCAGCTCATGATCGGCCAGCGTCGAGGTGATGGCATGGGCGTTTTCAGCCGGCACACACACCCACTCGGCAAAGCCACCGTCACGCTCGCTGCCCAGGTAGGTGGCTTCAAAAAGGCCATCGCCCGAGGTGCCGTACAAGGTGGGGTTGACCATGACGCGCTCGCAAAGGCGGTCTGCGCGCACGTCCGCGCCCACCGCCACGATGCGGCCAACGATGTCGGCGCCCTGGATGCGCGGAAAACTGAAGGCACTGCCCTGCCAGCCCGACTGCTCGCTGGCACCGTAGGCGCCTTCGCGGGTCCAGACATCGGTGTTATTGACGCCACAGGCGCCCACCTGTACCAACACCTCACCGGGTTCCGGCTCGGGCCGGCGCACATCGGTGCGGTACTGCAGCTGGTCGTAGCCGCCGTAGCCAGTCAACAGCACGGCGCGCATGGTGGATTGTGTAGGCATGGTTGATCGCGTAGGGGTGTCAGAGGTGTATTGCCTGAGCTCTGGCCCACAGCATCAGGCTCCAGGCCCGGCCTGCGGCGATGGCGGGGGTGCCGGGACCGGCCTGTGAAGGGCGGCGAACGCCGTCATGTGAAAAGCCGCGACGTCCGTCGGGTAGCGGTAAGCTGCCCCCACCGGGCAGGCGCGCCGGGCCAAACAACCCTGCTGCATGCACGGCTCGCCGCCCGGCTGCTGCAGCCAGCCCAGGCAGTCGTCCACGCGGTAGCTGGCGCCGTCAAAGGCCGAAACAGGGCAGGCCTGCAGGCACGGCTGCCCGTCACACTGCAGGCACAGGCTGCCCAGCCCGGACGGCGGCAGCTCCACTGGGGCGGCCAAACTGGCTGGCGACGCGTCGGGCAAGACCAGGGCAAAACGGTAGGCATGCCATAGCCCGTAGCTCGGATGGATACGCAGCATCAAGGGGCTGTTTTGCAGCGGTTCCGACCGGGTCGCCCATTGCTGAAACGGCCAGTACGGCGGACCGGTGAAGGGATACAGCGCCCGCCCGCCCCAGCGCGCGGCCAGTTCATCGCCGATCGCCTGGCTCCAGCGGTCCAGCGGGTTTGGCAGGCCATCGGTAAAGAAGGCGGACGCTGAAAAATCGGACCAATGCTCAGAGCCCACCACCCCGACCATCCAGACCATACCGGCGCTGCCGCCGCCGGGCAACAACGGTAACCGGTCCACCTGCGGGTCAGGCCGCCAGCCACCGCGCAGATGCAGCCCCCACCCTACCAGGGCCTGCCGAATACCGTCGATGGATGGCGCGGCGCTGGCCATCAGGCTCAATGCCCCAGCGTAGAGGGCGGGCCAGACGCAATGGCCGTCACAATGGCTTCAAAGAACATATGGCCGTCGATGTCGTTGCTGACACTGTTGTCACTTTGGGCAAAACATAGCGTCGCGCTGGCAGCGCCAGCCTGCAAGGCCCGGGCCTGTGCTTCCACACCGGCCAATTCACGAGCGAGCTCCAGGGCAGCGTTTAGCGCTGCGAAATCACGAGGGCCCTCTGGCGTGAACACCCGATAGACCCCGCGCACTGGCTGCGTCACCGTCATGTGAACCCGCTGCGACACCTGGCCAAACACCGAGCCCACTGCATTGGCCACCTCGCCAAAGGGTGGCAACACCAAGGCGATGCCCAGACCACGGGCCACCGCAGGGTAGTAACTGCCTGCCGGCGCGCCCACCGCGACCAGCGGCAAATCGGGGGCAAACTGAAGTTTGAACAGTGGGTTGGCGCCCGCTGTGCCGGAGCCTGAGCCCGGGCTCAAGGCCAGTTGGGTCAGCAGGCCGGCGAGCCGCCCGGCGTTCGACTCGTTAAGTTGACCGGCATCATTAAGACCGGCCTCGATCAGCTTTTGCGAGATGGTGGCAATGACCAGCTCCACCACCTGGCGTGAGGGCGCGACCGCGTCGCCCAGGGCCCAAGTGCCCAGGCCATACAGGTGCCGCATTTGCCGGGCCCAGATCCTGGCACCAAACACAGCGGCGTCTTGGCTCCAATGGTCAGACAGCCCCAGCACATGCGCCGCGTCACTGGGCGTGAAGCCACTGTAAATGGCCAAGCCCTTGCGCTCAAGCCGCGCCAGCGCCCGGGACATCACCCGGTCATGGATGTTGCACTGCTCCATGTCCAAAGGCCCCTCGGCCAGGCGCTCCCAGGCGCGCAATTCATCATCGGGTAACCGGTCAATCAGGGCATCGTGGCCTTGCAGCCGCTGCACGAAGCGAATCTGGCTGGCGTGCGGCGACTCGTTTTGCTGTCGCTCCAGAACGGCCAGCACCTTGGGGTGTTCATGGGCCAACAGACTCAGAGGCAGCACCCGGCGCGGTCCGATAGCCAGGCCATGGCCGCCAAGGATGCGGATCTCGCTGTCGCCACCCAGGCCAATCGCGTAGACCTTGACGGCTTCGATCATGGGCCGCCAGTCACCAATCATGGCGCCGTCAAAGCTGAGGGCCGGTTGGCCGCCCCGCACAATGGCGATGTCGGTGGTGGTGCCCCCCATGTCAGCCACGATGGCGTCACTCAAGCCGCTCAGGGCGCAGGCGCCGAGCAAACTCGCAGCGGGGCCCGACAGAACGGTGCCCACCGGGCGCTGCAGCGCCGACGCCACATTAACCAGCGTGCCATCGCCCTTGACCATCATCAAGGGGGCCGTCACCGCATGGACTGCCAGGGTCTGCCTGACCGATTCAATCAGCGCCTTGATGTGGGAAATCATGCGCGCGTTCAAGGCCACGGTCAAAGCACGCCGCGGTGCGCCCAGGCTGGAGGCCAGCTCATGGCCGCAGGTCACGGGTTTGTCACACAGTTCTTCAACCCAGGCGCGCAGCTGCTGCTCATGGGCCGGGTTGCGAACCGCAAAACTGGCCGAGATGGCAAACGCGCTGACGCGCGGCGCGTGGCGCAAGATGGCCGCTTTGGACGCCGCCTCATCCAGCGCAACAGCCGGGTGCCCCCCCGCGTCATGGCCGCCGGGCAAAGACACAATGGCATCGGCACCCACCAGCTCAAGCAGCCCGCTGGATTTGATCTGTGCCGCCTCGTAACCAGCCAGCAGCACACAGATCGGCGAGCCCTTGCCTTCGACCACCGAGTTGGTCGTGAGCGTGGTGGACAGCGACACCAACACCACTTGGGCCAAGCCCTCCTTGGGCAGCCGGTCCAGCGAGGCACTGATGCCCACAGACAGGTCAAAGCGGGTGGTCAGGCTCTTGGCGGCGGCCACCACCTGCTTGTTCTGGTCCAGCAACACCGCGTCGGTGTAGGTTCCGCCGGTGTCGATCCCCAAAAAATACCGCATGCGTCAACACTCGATCACGTTAACCGCCAGGCCACCGCGGCTGGTCTCTTTGTACTTGGTCATCATGTCACGCCCGGTGTCGCGCATGGTTTTGATCACCTGGTCCAGCGACACAAAATGCGTACCGTCACCGCGCAAGGCCATGCGCGCTGCGTTCAAGGCCTTGACCGAGCCCATGGCATTGCGCTCAATGCACGGGATTTGCACCCGCCCACCCACCGGGTCACAGGTGAGACCCAGGTTGTGCTCCATGCCGATTTCAGCGGCGTTTTCCACCTGCTGCGGGGTGCCGCCCATGACGGCGGCCAAGCCGCCGGCGGCCATTGAGCAGGCCACGCCAACTTCGCCCTGGCAGCCCACCTCGGCACCGCTGATCGACGCATTCTCCTTGTACAGCAGCCCGATAGCGCCGGCAGTCAGCAGAAAGTCGCGTACGCCACTGGCGTTGGCACCAGGACAAAACCGGTCGTAGTAGTGCAGAACCGCCGGCACAATCCCGGCCGCGCCGTTGGTGGGGGCCGTGACCACACGGCCTCCAGCCGCGTTTTCTTCGTTGACCGCCATGGCGTACAGGTTGACAAAGTCCAGAATGGTGAGCTGGTCCTTGAGCGCCTGCTCCGGCCGGGCACTGAGTGATCGATGCAGCTCCGCCGCCCGACGCTTCACCCGCAGGCCACCTGGCAGGTGGCCCTCGGTGCGGCAGCCCCGGGCCACACAGGCCTTCATGATCTCCCAGATCTGATCCAGCCCGTCGTCCAACTCCTGGTCGGTGCGCCAGGCGTGCTCGTTGCGGCGCATCACGTCGGCAATGGACAGACCGGTGCGCACGGTGATCGCCAGCAATTCATCGCCGCTGGAAAACGGATAGGCCACCACGGTAGGGTCCACCACCAGCTTAGGCTGGTCCACGGACCGGTCAGCCTCTTCCTGCGACACGACAAAGCCGCCACCCACCGAGAAATAGCGCCGCTCCTCGATGGGCGTACCGTCGGCCGCAAAAGCCAGCAAACGCACGCCATTGGAATGAAATGGCAAGGTTTCATTGCGCAAAAACAGGATGTCGCTGCGCTCATTGAACGCCGCAGGGTGTTCGCCATTGAGCAGCACGCTGGACTCGTCCCGGATCTGGCGTATGCGCGACTCAATGCTGTCTGGGTCAATGCTGTCGGGCATCAGGCCACCGAGCCCGAGCATGATGGCGGTGTCGGTGCCATGCCCCTTGCCGGTCGCACCCAGCGAGCCATACAGGCGGGCTTCGATTCGGGCGACCTGGCTCAACTGCCCGGATTTGGACAATCGCCGCACAAACATGGCAGCGGCCTTCATGGGCCCAACGGTATGCGACGACGACGGGCCAATGCCAATCTTGAAAAGGTCAAAAACACTCAGGGCCATGGTCGACTTTCAAACTTGCAAGGGGTGGTGTCAATCCGGCGATTGACTGACAGCATTGTGATGAGCCGCTTTGCTGTTGGTGTCCAAGGAACGACGTCCAGCACGCAGCAAGCGACCAAAGGCGCTGACGTCTGAAAACAAGACG
This sequence comes from Rhodoferax sp., assembly GCA_040400795.1. Classification (GTDB taxonomy): domain Bacteria; phylum Pseudomonadota; class Gammaproteobacteria; order Burkholderiales; family Burkholderiaceae_C; genus Rhodoferax. The sequence goes on along the minus strand of JBBAPO010000019.1, from coordinate 79,387 downwards.
GCGTCGCTTGCGTATCATAGGCTTGGGAACGGCCTGACCATACTGTGCTCAGTTTGGGCGGCGTCACGTCCCCCTGATTCTTCTGGAGCGATGGTATGACTGAAACAGTAACGGAAACACAAGCCACCCGTGGCCGGCGGGCCGGCGGCGGTCGGGAGGCCAAGCGTGCAGCTCGTTCCGCCCGCAGCGGCCAATCGGCACCCTATATCACTCGAAAAATTCCGTACTATGAAGTTCTGGACGAGGAAGGCCTGCAGATCATCGAACGCAATGCCGACACCATCCTTGAAGAGACTGGCATTGATTTTCGGGATGACGCCGAAGCATTGGCGCTGTTCAAGGCGGCTGGCGCCGATGTGAAGGGCGAACGCGTGCGCTTCCCGCGCGGACTGTGCCGCAGTTTGGTGCAAGCCACAGCGCCACGCGAATTCACGCAATATGCCCGTAATCCGGCGCATAACGTTGTCATCGGCGGCAAGAACACGGTGTTTGCGCCGGCTTATGGCTCGCCTTTTGTGCGGGATCTGGACCGCGGCCGTCGCTACGCCACGATTGAAGACTTCCAGAATTTCGTCAAACTGACCTACATGGCCAACGCCTTGCACCATTCGGGCGGTACGATTTGCGAGCCGGTGGACCTGCCGGTCAACAAGCGGCACTTCGACATGGTGTACGCCCACATGAAGTTCACCGACAAGCCCTACATGGGCTCGGTGACACACCCCGACCGGGCGCGTGACACAGTGGAGATGACCCGGATTTTGTTTGGCGACGACTACCTGGACCCACTGACCGGCAAGCCCAAGACCTGTGTCATCAATCTGATCAATGCCAACTCACCCATGACCTTTGATGAGACCATGCTGGGTGCTGCCAAGGTCTATGCGCGAGCCAACCAGGCGAGCATCATCACGCCCTTTATTCTGGCCGGCGCCATGTCGCCGGTCACCGTGGCGGGCACAGCGGCCCAGACCCTGGCCGAGTCTCTGGCCGGCATGGCTTTCGTTCAACTGGTCAACCCGGGCGCACCGGTGGTGATGGGTAGCTTTGCCTCGTCAATCTCCATGCAATCTGGCGCCCCCACTTTTGGCACACCCGAACCCGCCCTGGTGCTGTACGTGATGGCTGCATTGGCCCGTCGACTCGGGGTGCCATTCCGTTCTGGCGGCGGTCTGTGTGGCTCCAAGATCTCCGACGCCCAGGCGGCCTCCGAGTCGGCCAACACCATGCTGCCAACCTGCCTGGGGGGGGTGAATTTTGTCTTGCATACTGCGGGCTGGCTCGAAGGCGGCCTCTCCATGGGCTATGAAAAATTCATTATGGACGTCGACCAGGCCGGCATGATGCACACCCTGATGGCGGGCGTAGACCTGTCAGAGAACGGCCAAGCCATGGATGCAATTCGGGAAGTCGGCCCCGGCAAGCACTTTTTAGGTTGCGCCCACACCCAGGCCAATTTTGAGAGCGCGTTTTACCGCTCACCCATCACCGACAACAACAGCTTTGAGCAGTGGGAGGCTGAGGGCTCCCGTGACTTGACGGCACGGGCCAACGCCTCCTGGAAAAAGCAGTTGTCCGAGTACGAAATGCCAGCCATGGACCCGGCAGTGGATGAGGCGATCCTGGATTACGTCAACCGTCGCAAAGCTTCGTTCCCCGATTCCAACGTCTGACCCCCGCCGGTTGGTGCCGTTCCTCAGTGCGCTGCCGTCAACGCAGCTTGCGCGCGTTTGGCCAGCACGCCATCGAGCCAGTCACTGCGCATCACCGGCACAGCACTGATCAACTTCTCGGTATAAGGGTGGTAGGGGCCGTCAAAGATGGCCTCTGTCTGGTCAAAGGCCACGAACTCCCCCTTGAGCATCACGGCGGTGCGATGGGCGATGCGGTGGACTACATCCAGGTCATGGGTGATCAGCACATAGGACAGACCCAACTCGGCCTGCAGGCGCCGCAACAATTTCAAAATTTCTTCCGCCACCAACGGGTCCAGTGCCGAGGTGGGTTCATCGAGGATGATCAGGTCAGGGTTGGCCGCCAAGGCCCGCGCAATGCAGACCCGCTGCTTTTGCCCGCCTGACAACTGCCCCGGTCGGCGCTGCAAGAAATCAACCGGCAACTCCACCAGACCCATCAATTCCTTGGCACGTTTCAAAACCAGGTCACGACCCAGACCAAAATAAAACTGGGCTGGCCGCCCCACAATATCCAACACGCTGTGGCGTGGATTGATGGCCACGTCCGGGATCTGGTACACCAGTTGGATGCGACGTTTGAGTTCCTTGTCACGCGCCTTCAGCGCTGGCGGCAAGGGTTTGCCCTGGAACAAGATGTCCCCACTACGGGGTGGCAAAAGCCCCGTAACAATGCGCGCAAGTGTGGACTTGCCAGACCCCGATTCACCCACAACGGCTACGGTTTCACCACGACGAACGTCGAGCGATACCCCTTTGACCACATGGAAGTCGCCGTAATAGGCGTGACAGGCTGCGATCGACAAAACGGTCTCAGGCTTGACCGTAGCCTGCGTGGCCCGTTCACTGGCAGCGGCCCCACGCACTGCAACCAAACGAGCGGTGTAATCCTGCCGGGCATGGTGCAGGATCTGGTCGGTGAGCCCCTCTTCGACCTCCTTGCCGTGGCGCAACACTTTGATGCGGTCGGCCACCTGGGCCACCACCGCGAGGTCGTGGGTGATGTAGAGTGCCGCCGTGCGGTATTCACGGATAAGAGACTTGAGCAGAATCAGGACTTCGATTTGTGTGGTCACATCCAGCGCAGTGGTGGGCTCGTCGAGCACCAGCACATCGGGGCGACAAGACATGGCCATGGCGGCCATGGCGCGCTGCAATTGCCCGCCCGACACCTGATGCGGGTAGCGCGAACCAAAGTTTTCCGGGTCGGGTAAATCAAGCGATCGAAACAACTGGCGGGCCCAGGCCTCGGCCTCAGGGCGGGTCATGATGTTGTGAATCAGCGGGGCTTCGCAGACCTGGTCCATCAAGGTATGGGCGGGGTTAAAGGCAGCAGCAGCCGACTGCGCAATATAAGCAATGCGCTTGCCGCGCACATCGCGCCGCCCCTCCGCGTCCAGGGCCCGGACATTGACACCACCGAGGATCACCTCGCCGCCGGCAATGTGCACGCCGGCCCGCGCGTAGCACATGGCCGCCAACCCAATGGTCGACTTGCCAGCGCCGCTTTCACCGATCAAGCCCAGCACCTCACCCTGATTCAGGCGCAGGTCCACCTTGTCGATGATGACCGCACCGGCCACGCTGCCCAGTTGCAGGCCTTTGATTTCTAGAATGATGTTGTCGCTCATACCATCACCGTGTTCACAGCTCGGCCTGCGCGCCCGACGGGCGTGCGTCAATGGACAGCATCCAGTCCACCACCAGGTTGACCGACACCGTCAACAGAGCAATGGTCACAGCCGGGTAGATCGGTGCCATCATGCCAAAGTTGATCGCTGCGGCGTTTTCTCTCACCATGCCACCCAAGTCGGCGTAGGGAGGCTGAATGCCCAGCCCCAGAAACGACAGGCCTGCAATAAACAGAAAATTAAAGCAAAAGCGCAGGCCAAATTCGGACACCAGCGGCGCACGGGCATTCGGCAATATCTCTCGGCTGATCACCCACCAGAGCCCCTCGCCGCGCAGACGGGCGGCCTCCACATACTCCATGACCGACAGGTTCATGCCCAGGGCCCTTGCCAGTCGGAACACGCGGGTTGAGTCGATCACGGCAATGGTCAGGATCAGCACCGGAATACTGGAGCCAAACACGCCCAAGATAATCAGCGCGAAAATTAGACTGGGGATAGACAGCATCACGTCGAGCAAGCGGGTAAAGAAAATGTCAACCCAACCGCCCACCACAGCGCTGATGAAGCCCAGCACAATCCCGATCAAAAACGACAGCGAGGTGATGGCCAGGGCCACGGCGATGGTCATGCGCGAGCCGTACATGATCCGGGTGAGCATGTCCCGGCCAATCTGATCACCACCCAGCCAAGAGGTGGCCGACGGCTCGTCCCAGGTGCCACCGACATTGGCAGACTCTTCGTAGGGCGCCAGCCAGGGCGTAAAAATCACCACAACCATAAAGATGGCCATGACCACCAAGCCAAACCAGGCTGAAGGCGTGGGCTTATGTCCAAACACTTTCACTCGTTGCTCCTCTTTCCTGTCGCTTCTTACGACTTGTTGCGCAGCCGCGGGTTGACCAGGATCACCAAAACGTCCGCCAAGGTGTTGAGCACCACGAACACCGTGGCGAAGACCAGGCCACAGGCCTGGATCACAGGCACATCGCGCTTCGACACCGCGTCCACCATCAACTGGCCAAGCCCCGGGTACACAAACACGGCTTCAATAACCACCACGCCGACCACCAAGTAAGCCATGTTGAGTGCCACCACGGTGATGATAGGCGCTGCCGCGTTGGGCAAGGCATGCCGAATGATCACGCGCCGACGCTTGGCGCCTTTCAGAAACGCCATTTCAATATAGGGCGTGGACATGATGGACAGCACCGAGCTTCGGGTCATGCGCAGCATATGGGCGGCCACCAGCAGGGTCAAGGTGATGGCGGGCAAGGTGGACTGGTACAGGCGTTCGCTCAACGGCATGCCTTTGACGACTGTAGACAGCGACGGGAACCAGTCGACATTGACCGCCATGGCGATGATCAGCAGGTAGGCAATGAAAAATTCCGGCATTGAAATGGCCACCAGCGTCAGGATATTGGACAACTTGTCCGACAACTTGCCTTCGTTGATTGCCGAATAGATGCCGAGTCCTACGGCCAAGGGAATAGCGATCAGGGCCGCATAGCCGGCCAGGAACAGGGTGTTGGCCAGGCGCGGCATGATTTCATTCACGATGACGCGTTTGTTGGTCAGGGCAACACCTAGGTCGCCCTGCAGGGCACCCAGCAACCAATTCCAGTACCGCAGATGGGGCGGCACATCAAAGCCAAGTTCCTTACGAAACACAATCAGGGCTTCGGGCGTAGCGCCCTGCCCAAGGACGGCGGACGCGACATCACCGGGAAGGATCTGCGTGCAGATGAAGATCAGCACAGAAACTGCGAACAAGGTCAAAATCCCTAGCAGCAGCCGGTTTACTATCAATCGCGTCATCGACAGAAATTCCCAAGAAAAAGCGCGCTTTCATAACGCTGTAACCAGCGATGCAAAAAGCGCGCCAAGTAGTGTTAAGTCTGACGTCAGCGGGTCAGCCCGCTGACGCCCGGCTTCAGTCGATCAAGCGAACCAGCCTTTTTCGGCGATCCGACCATCAGCCATGTCGTACCGGCCCGATGGGGTCAAACCCATCAGTTTGGTCGTGTGGGCGTCCAGGTAGTCTTGAACTGCAAAACAGACCATGCCCGAGTTCTGGCTGATCAGTTCCTGGCACTTGGCGTACATCGCTGCGCGCTTGGGCTGGTCAAGTTCAACACGTGCGTCGGTCAAGAGCTTGTCAAAGTCGGCGTTGACGAAATGGGTGTCGTTCCAAGTGTTCTTCAAGCCACCACCAAAGGTGCTGGTGAGTTGGTTGTCGATGGTCGGACGGTTGCCCCAATACACGGCACAGAACGGCACTTTGAGCCAAACGTTGTCCCAGTAACCATCACCGGAAACGCGCTTCAGATCAATCTTGATGCCGGCCTTGGCAGCCGACTCTTGGAACACCTGGCCAGAGTCGGTTGCGCCAGAGAAGGCACCTTCTGACACTTGCAACTCGATGGGCGCGCTGATGTTGGCTTTCTTAAAGTGGAACTTGGCCTTGTCCGGGTCATAGGCAACTTGCTTCTGCTTGGTGTCGTAGTACTTCATGCGTGGGCCGACGGTATGGTCGTTGCCGACTGTCGCGTAGCCGGAGAACACGTTCGTCACGATCTTGTTGCGATCGATACCGTGCTTCAGAGCCAGCATCAGGTCTTTGTTGGTGTACGGATCTTTGTCGGTATGAGCCACAAAAGCAAAGCGGTTGCCCATGCCAGGCGTACGTGCCACTTTCAGTGCATTGTTCTTGGCGAGCAACGCGGCAGTCTTGGGATCAACACGGTTGATCAGGTCGACCTGACCCGTCACGAGGGCCTGGGTGCGCGCAGCCGAGTCGCCAATGTAGCGAAGTTCAACGCGGTCGAAATTCCCGCGGTTAGGCTTCCAGTAGTCGCCTGCCTTGCGCTTGAACACGTGGCGCACGCCGGGTTGGAACTCCTCCAGGGTGTACGCGCCGGTGCCGTCTGGTTTGCTCCAGTCGGTGAAGCCATTCGGCACCACGATGATGTGGTAGTCGCTAAGGTTGTAGGGCAGGTCAATGTTGCCCTTGCTCATCGTGATCTGAATCTGTGTCGCCGACGTCTTTTTGATGTCAGTGATGTCAGCCAGTAGCGTCTTGGCCGGTGACTTGGTCTCACCGCGATGCAGGTTGAGTGAATAGATCACGTCATCAGCGTCGAGCGTTTTGCCCGAGGTGAAGGTGATGCCTTTGCGAATGTTGAAGGTCCAGTCGGCGCCGCCGGGTTTGACTTCCCAGTTCTCGAACAGTTCACCTGTGGCGTTACCGTTGTCAGCCACTTCAACCAGGTTGTTCCACAGCATCAGGCTGGTGGAAATCGGGATGGAGTCAGCGTAAGTCCGCGGATCCAGACTGTCAGAGGCAGAACCGCCTTCAAGACCCAAGCGCAGCGTGCCGCCTTTTTTGGGTTTGCTTTGCGCCATAGCCGGCGAAACGCCAAAGGCAGTGGATAGACCGAGTGCTGACGCACCGGCGATGAGTTGGCGCCGATCCAGGATGAGTCCTGATTCGGTTTGGATTTCAGTATTGTCCATTTATCAAAAACTCCTTCAGATCGCTACAAAAAAATCCTGCCACACCGCCATAGTCGACGGCAAACAGCAGGCAATCAGGGGCAACATGCTTTTGCACACCAGTTTCATCTTAACGGAATACCAACAGCCTGTGGCATCCAGACATTCCCTAAGAGATGCGGGAAGCCAACGATATTTCAGGTCAATTAATGCAATTGTTTGCATCGTCAAGTCGGTGTCGCTGGGCTGGGCCGCCTAGACAGCCACTCCCGCAGCACCCGGATCTTGGGCTGCTGTGCGCGGTCGGGCGGGTAGGCCAGGTAATAGGACAGGCCCTGACCGACGGTGAGCTCGAACGGTGCCACCAAAACGCCGTCGCGCAGGCTTTCGCGGATCAGGTTCACATCACCCATCGCCACACCCTGGCTGCGCGTCGCTGCAGTCAATGCCAGCTCCAGCGTGTCAAACGTCTGTCCGCGTCGCAAGTCTTTGGACGTGACCCCGGCAGCCTGGAGCCAGCGCGGCCAGGCATCGAGCGGGTTGCAGTGCAGCAGCGGCAGCGCCAACAGGTCTTCCGCCCCACTGATTTGGGCCGCCAACTGGGGTGAACACACCGGCGTGAGTACTTCTGGCATCAGGGCCACTGACTCAACACCCACCCAATTGCCACGCCCTTGAACAACCGCCGCATCAACGTCAGAGCTTTCGAAATCAGGCTCCCAGGCCTCGTAGGTGGTGATGCGCACGTCCACATCCGGCAGCAGGGCCCGCAACTCCGGCAGGATTGGCAAAAACCAGCGCACGGCAAAGGTAGGCGGCATGCGCAACACCAGCACCTGGCCCATGTTTCTTAAACCGTCGCAGGCGCCAGCCAGGCGACCCATGGCATCTTCCACCACGGGCAAGAGGGCACGACCCTCGTCGGTCAGGCGCAGTCCACGTTTGTGACGGGTGAACAGCGTGCAGCCCAAATGGGTTTCCAACTGCTGAATCTGGCGGCTGACTGCGCCCTGGGTGACAAACAGCAGTTCGGCCGCGCGACTGAAACTGCCGGATGCTGCAGCGGCGGCAAAGACCGTCAGGCTGTGCAGTGGCGGCAGTCGGCGTAGAAACAGATGCCGCTCCAATCCATGATTTTTGTGAATAGATTTCATGACAATAATTGGCTTATATGCTTGGCATTGTCTTATTAAAATAGACACCAGCCACCGCATAACCCATGTCTTTTATTCATTCTTAGTCCTATGCTGAACCCCACCAAGGCGAAGCAAGCAGGTCCGTCGATCGAGTGGCCCACCTGGCTGCTGATCGTCGCCGTCCATGGCGCCTGGCTGGCCCTGTTGCTTTACTACCGGGCCCTGCCAGCCGGGATGGGCCAGGTCGGGCTGGTGCTGGTCGCGGCCTGGCACCTGAGCCTGCAGCACGAGCTGTTGCACGGCCACCCTACCCGCCGTGCCGCTTTGAACCAACTGTTCGGCGTGTTTCCGATCAGCGTCTGGTACCCCTTTGCAATCTACCGCGACAGCCACCTGCTCCACCACCGCGACGCACGACTGACCGCGCCCGGGCTGGACCCAGAAGGCAATTACGTCAATGCCACGGCTTATCAACAGGGTTTGCCGGCCTGGCAGGCCCTGCAATGGGCGCTGCGCACGGTGGTGGGGCGGCTCCTGCTCGGGCCTCTGCTGGCCATCTCGTCGGCCTGGTGGCACTTGCTGACCGCGCTGTGGCGCCGTGACTTCACCTGCCTGGGCGACTGGCTGGTGCACCTGCTGCTGTTGCTGCCGATGCTGTGGTGGGCCAACGCCGTGGCCGGCCTCACGCCGCTGCACTACCTGCTGGGCATTGCCTACCCGGCGCTGGGGCTGGCCATGCTCCGCTCTTTCTACGAGCACCGACCGGCTGCTGTGCCAGCCCACCGCATCGTGATCAATGAGGCAGCCTGGCCCTGGCAGTTGCTGTACCTGAACAACAACTACCACGCGGTTCACCACGCCCATCCAGGCCTGGCTTGGTACCGCATTCCAGCCGCCTACCGGGCCGACCGCGATGGCTACCTGCAGCGCAATGGTGGCTTCTTGGTGAAAGGTTATGGGCGCTTGCTGTGGCGCCATGCCTTGAGGCCGGTTGACTCACCCGTCCACCCGGGCTTTAAGCCTTGAGCCGCACAGGCAGCGCCAACACCATGCAAGCCACGGCATCGCTGCCCATGTACTCCGCCACGCCGCACCATGTTGAGGCCTTTTGGGAGCATCTGAGGGCGCTGTTGGCAACCCAGGGCTTAAGGCACCTGCCGCTGCAGGTGAGCTGGCCGAGCGATCTCCCCAGCCATTGGCTCGAGCCGGGTCTGTTACTCAGCCAGGCCTGTGGTTACCCGCTGATGACGCACCTGGCGGGCCGGGTGCGTCTGGTCGGAACCTTCGGCTACCAGGTCCCGGGCAGCATCGGCCACCTCTGCCGCAGCCAACTGGTGGCCCGCGCCCAAGATCGCAATCAATCGCTGGCTGATTTTCGGGGCGGCACTGTGGCCTACAACAGCACAGGCTCCCAATCTGGCTACAACAGCCTGCGCGCCATGGTGGCGCCCTTGGCCGAGGGCGGCCGCTTCTTTGCCCGGGCAGTGGCGTCTGGCAGCCACCTCCGCTCGGTGGAGATGGTGCGCGACGGGCTGGCCGATATCGCCAGCATTGACTGCGTGAGCCTGGCGGGCTTACGGGCTCACCTGCCCGACACCTGGAGGGGACTTTGCGTCGTCGGTGAGAGCGCGCCCTACCCGGGCCTGCCGCTGATTACATCAATGAACACCAGCAATGCCGACCTGGCCGCCCTGCGCTTAACGCTGGATCAAGCCATGCGGTCACCCGCACTGGCGCCGACCCTCACAGCGCTATTCATCCGTAGTTTTGAAACTGTTGATCTGACGGCGTACCAAGTCTGCTTGGACATGCAAGACCGGGCCTTGGCGATGGGTTGTACTCGCTTGTAAGGGCGAGTAACCCAGGGGTCAGGCCGCGCTCATTGCCCCGTCACCAAGCCATGATTAATGGTCAAATCAGGCTCTAAGCCACGTATTCATTGACGATATAGCTATTATTTAAATAGCAATACAGTCAAACACCACGCCACACCGGCTGGCGCTTCTCAGCAAAAGCCTGCGGCCCCTCCTGCGCGTCAGCCGAAGTCAGCATAGCCCGGTAGGCTGGCAGTACCCCGCTGCGCAGCACCCGGTAGCCGTCTTCAACCGGCACGGCATCAGTGGCCCGCAGCACCTGCTTGATGGCGGCCAGGGCCAAGGGCGCAGCGGCCACCAGCTCGTGAGCCAGCGCCTGCGCGGCAGCGGCCAAATCGGCCAGCGGCACCACCCGGTTCACCAAGCCCCAACTTTGTGCCTCCGCAGCGCCCATGCGCCGACCGGTCAGCAACAGTTCAGCGGCGATCGCGCGCGGCAGGCGTTTGGGCAAACGCAGCACACCGCCCGAATCCGCCATCATGCCCAGCTTGACTTCGGGCAGGGCAAACTCGGCCGTGTCGGCGGCCACGATCAGGTCGGCGGCAAGGGCCAGTTCAAAACCGCCGCCGATCGCCAGCCCGTTTACCGCGGCGATCACCGGCTTGTCCAGGGCAAAAAACTCTGTCAGGCCGGCAAAGCCACCCGGGCCATGGTCGGCGTCGATGGCCTCCCCCGCCACAGCGGCGGACAAATCCCAGCCCGCCGAAAAGAACCGTCCGGTGCCGGTGATGATGGCCACGCGCAAGGCGGGCTCCTGCTGCAGCCGCACAAAGGCGGCGTGCAGGGCCAGACTGGTGGTGACATCAATGGCATTGGCCTTGGGCCGGTCCAGGGTGATGGTGAGGACACCGCTATCTACTGCAGTGCGCACGGCTGGGTTCATCAGTTACTCCTCATCGGCAAGTTGAATCAGCGCATCGACGGCCAACACCCCCTGGCCCAGCGGCAGCACCAGCAGGGGGTTGACGTCGAGCTCAAGCAGGCGGTCAGCATGGGCTGTGGCAAAAGCCAGGATGGCCTGAATCGCATCCAGCAAGGCCTCTACATCGCCGTGCGCGCGACCCCGGTAGCCGGTGACCATGGGCCACATCTGCAGGGTTTGGAGTGCTTGCAGCAGATCGGCACGGGTCAGCGGCAGCAGCAGCGTCACGCTGTCACGCAGCAGCTCTACAAACACACCACCCGCGCCCAGGGTCAGGGTCAGGCCAAATTGCGGATCACGCTGCACGCCCACCAGCAACTCGGCCAGGGCACCGCGCACCATCTGCTCCACCAGAAATTGCTCGGAGAAGGGGGCCATGGCGTCCAAAGCGGCCTCCAGCTCGGCGCCGTTTTGCAGATTGAGCCGTACCGCCCCGGCTTCGGTCTTGTGCGCCAGCCCCGGCGCCAGTGCTTTCAGCACCACCGGGTAACCCAAGGCAGCGGCAAACGGCAGCGCCTGTGCCCGGCCCAGCACCTGCCCGACGGGCACCGGCACGCCAAACCGGGCCAGGGCCTGTTTGGCACTGGCTTCATCGAGCAGCCGGGCGCCCACCGGCATCATGGGCACGGGCGCCTGCAAGGGCGTGATCATGGCCACCCGGTGTTGCGCCGCGCCGATGTCAGCCGCGTGGCTGATCGCGTCCAGACAGTCGGCCAAGCCCTGCATCGGGGCGATGCCCTGCGCCAGCAACTGGCGGGCCACAGGCTCTGGCAGGCCCTCGGGCAATGAGGCCACCAACACCCCGCGTGCGCCGTGGCTAGCCTGTGCCGCAATGAAGGCGTCCACCGTCGTCTGCCAGGCGTCCGCCGCGCAGCGGTCCTGCCGGGGAAAATCCAGCACCAGCAGGTGCGCGTCAAAGTGGCAATCCAGCAGGCCGGCAAAACACGCGGTCTGGGCCGCGAGGTCGCCCCAGATGTAGGAGTGGTAGTCCAGCGGGTTGGCCACATTCACTTTATCGCCCAACACCGTGTGCAGGCGCTGCTGCGCTGGCGCTGGCAAGGCTGGCATGTCCAAACCACGGGCCTGCGCCAGGTCGGCCACCAGCGAGGCCTCGCCTCCCGAGCAACTGGCCGAGACAATGCGCCGGCCCGGCAGGGCACCGTGCACATGCAAAAACTTCAAGGTCTCCAGCAAACCACCCGGGTCATGCACCCGCGCCACACCCAGACGCTGGAACAAGGCCTGGTACAGCGCGTCCGGCCCAGCCAGCGAGCTGGTGTGGCTCATGGTGATTTGCGCGCCCAGGGCCGAGCTGCCGGCCTTGAGCGCCACCAGCGGCACACGCTGGCGCAGCGCTTGCAAGGCCACCCGGGAAAACGCCGCCACATCGTCCAGGCCCTCGATGTGCAGGCCGATGGCGCTGATGCGGGGGTCCAGCAGCAGCGCCTCGACGATGGCCTCGATGCTGGCGCCGGCCTTGTTGCCCACCGTGATCAGGCAGGCCAGCGGCAGGCCGCGCGTCTGCATGGTGAGATTCAGCCCGATGTTGCCGCTCTGGGTGACGATGGCGACCCCGCGCTCGAGCCGGTGACCGCCATGCTGGTCGGGCCAGAGGGCCACGCCATCCAGGTAATTCAGCATGCCATAGCAGTTGGGGCCGAGCAAGGCCATATCGGCTGCTGCTTCCACCAGTTGCTGCTGCAGGGCGACGCCTTCGCCACCCACTTCGGCAAAGCCGGAGGCGTAGCAGATCACCCCGCCGGCGCCACGGGCAGCGAGTTCGGCTACCAATTGAATCGTGCCTTGGCGCGGCACCGCGATGAAACCGGCATCAGGCGCAGCAGGCAGGGCCGCCACATTCGGGTAGCAGCGCAGGCCCTCCATGAATTCATGGCGCGGGTGCACCGGCCAGATGTCTCCGGCAAAGCCGAGTTGTTGGCACTGCCGCACCACCTCGGCGGCGGCCCGCCCACCAAACACCGCCACATGACGAGGCGACAGCAATCGCCGCAAGGGGTCGGTGGCGGCAGGAGCAGGCTGCATGCTCAGGCGCCGAGTGGGCGCAGCATGGCGCGCGAGATGATGTGGCGCTGGATTTCACTGGTGCCGTCCCAGATGCGTTCCACCCGGGCGTCGCGCCAGAAGCGCTCTATGGGCAGCTCGCTCATCAGGCCCATGCCGCCAAAGATTTGCAGGGTCTGGTCGGTGATGCGGGCCAGCGCCTCAGAGGCGAACAACTTGGCCATGGCCGCGTCCGAATCGGTCATGCGGCCCTGGTCGCACTTCCACGCCGCTTGCAGCGTCAGCAACTCGGCCGCCTCCAAGTCGGTGGCCATGTCGGCCAGCTTGAAACCCGTGCCCTGAAAACGCCCAATCGGCTGCCCGAACTGCTGCCGCGTGGCTGCCCATTGGGTCGCCATGTCCAACACCCGGCGCCCGCGCCCGACGCTGGTCGCCGCCACGGTGAGCCGGGTGGCGCCCAGCCACTCGCCCATCAGGTCAAAGCCCTTGCCCTCCTCGCCCAGTCGGTTGCCCACCGGCACCCGGCAGTCGCTGAAAAACAGCTCGCTCTGGTGGTAGCCGCGGTGCGAAACGCAGGCCGGGCCACGACGCACCGTCAGGCCCGGGCTGTCCAGGTCAACCAAAAAGCCGGTGATTTTTTTCTTGGGACCATGGGCTGTTTCTTCTACGTCGGTCGCGGCAAATAGCACCACAAAGTCAGATTTGTCAGCATGGCTGATGAAATGCTTGCTGCCGTTGATCACATAGTCATCGCCCTGACGCACAGCCCGGGTGCGCATGCCCCGCACATCCGAGCCGGCGTTGGGCTCAGTCATGGCCAGGCAGTCGTGGCGTTCGCCACGGATGGTCGGCAGCAAATATTCTTCGATCTGGCTGCCCTGGCAGGCGCGTAGGATGTTGCTCGGCCGCGCGACCAGCATTTGCAGGCCGTAGGAGGCGCGCCCAAGTTCGCGCTCCATCAGGGTGATGTCAAAGTTGTTGAGGCCGCCGCCGCCCAGGGCTTCGGGCATGTTGGCGGCATACAGACCCAGCTCCATGGCACGGGACTGCAGGTGCCGGGCCAACTCGGCGGGCACATCATCAAGTCGCTCGACCTCGGCCTCATGCGGGTAGAGCTCTTTTTCGACAAAGCTGCGAACAGTGTCCACCAGCATGGTCTGTTCGGTGGTCAGGTCAAAGTTCATGCCAATCAACTCCTGGTTTCAAGTGCCCGCCGGCGTCAACTGCCCGCCGGCTTACGACGAATGCCAATGCTGCTGCCCGCCTGCGCGGGCCGAGGCAAAACGGCATGCGCCAGAAAAACCGACTGCAAATGCTGGTGGATGGTCGGCAGAATAGGCGCCGCCCTGCCCTGCTGCATGTTGACGTGTACCAGCATCTGCTCTGCAGTGGCCAGCAGTTCCCCGGTATCACCGTGCTGCATGGCATGAAACAGGTGCACCCGCTTGTCGTCCATGTCGAGCAACTGCAGGCTCAGCCGCAGCGGCGCCGCCAAGGCCACCTCGTGCAGGTTGTGCAGATGAGTCTCAACGGTGTAAAACGAGTGGCCACCGACATCGCGGTAGGTCTCATCAATACCGACGAAACGAAAAAATGCGTCCGAACTGTCACCAAACGCCAGCAGGTAGCAGGACTCGCTCATGTGACCGTTGTAGTCCACCCACTCCGGCAACACCGGGGTCTGGTGCAGTTGCAGCGGCGCTGCGATCACGGCCTGCGGGTCCCAGGGCCGGTGGCCACTGCCCTCCAGCGGGGTGCGCAAGCGTTGATCGGGTTCCTTGGGGTTCATGAGCGAGTCAGGCTGATGGCGCGGCCGGCAAACCGGGGGGCTGGTAGCCCCTGGTGGGCGCGGGCCAGGGCCTCCACCCGGCTTAGCACCGGTTCGGCAAAGGGGGCCGCCCGGGCTGCGGCAGTGACCACATTGAGCAGCATCTGCTCGCTGGCGGCCAGCATTGGCGCTTCACCGCTGAGGTGCAGGCTGTGGTTCAGGTGCAGCCTTTTTGAGTCATGGCCAAGGATCTGCGTACGCACCTCCACCAGCTGACCGAGTTTGACTTCCTGCACAAAATTGAGATGGCACTCCAGGGTGTACAACGAATGGCCGGTGGCGGCCCGCCCGGCCTCGTCCAGGCCAAGTTGGTCCATCAGGGCGTCAGTCGCCAGGCTGAACAGCAGTAGGTAGTAAGCATCGCGCAAATGACCGTTGTAGTCCACCCACTCCGGAATCACCGCACTGCGGTAAGTGGACAGGGGGGCGGTCAGGGGCGTTGGCTCGGTCACTGGGCTTACTCGTCCAGGCTGATGCCGTGCTTGAGCTTGGTGGCCCGAACCGCCGCCTGAACCGCGAGCAGGCAGTCGTCGCGGTAACGCTCCAGATCAGCGATGGAATGCCGGCCCAGCTGGACCGCCGTGCCATCGACCACCTCGTCAATCAGGCCGTCAGTCAGCTCCGGTGCCTCCAGCTTGGTCCACGGCAGCTTGAGCGCCGGTCCAAACTGAGCCATAAAGTGCCGCATGCCGGCGTCGCCGCCAGCCAGGGTGTAGATCAAAAAGCTGCCCATGAACGACCAGCGCAGACCGGCACCGTAGCGGATGGCGTCGTCGATCTCACCGGTGGTGGCAATGCCGTCATTGACCAGGTGCAGCGACTCTCGCCACATGGCTTCGAGCAGGCGGTCGGCAATGAAGCCTGGAATCTCCTTGCGCACATGCAAGGGCTTCATGCCCAGCGACTGGTAAAACCCCATAGCCGCCTGGATGGCGTCGGGCGAGGTTTTGGCGCCACCCACCACCTCCACCAGCGGCAGCAGGTAAACCGGGTTGAACGGGTGGCCCACCACACAGCGTTCGGGCTGAGTGGCATTGGCGTAAAACTCGGACGGCAACAGGCCAGAGGTGGACGAGCAGATCAGCACATTGGGCCGGGCCGCGGCGCTGACTTTGGTGTGCAGGTCGATTTTCAGGCTCAGGGTTTCAGGGGCGCTCTCCTGAATGAAATCGGCCTCGGCCACGCAATCTTCGATGGTGTCGACGAAACGCAAGCGACCTGGCGAGGCACCCGGTTTGAGGCCCTGCTGCGCCAGCGCACCCCAGCACTTGGCAATGCGGGCGCGCAGCTGCGCCTCGGCACCGAGCGCCGGGTCCCAGGCCACAACGTCCAGGCCGTTGGCCAGGGCGCGCGCCACCCAACCGCTGCCGATGACACCGCTGCCCAGGGCAGCAAAGGTCTTGATATCCGTGACAAATGACATAGAGAGTTCCTTGAGGGATGCCGAGGTCAAAAAGGTCGGGGTCAGCCGCGAGGCTTGAGGCCCATCTTGACGCGCCCGGCGGCCGGGCTCATGGGCCGGGCGCCCATGCACTCGATCAGCTTGATCACGCGCTCCACCAAAGAGCCATTGCTGGCTGGCACCCCTTTGTCCAGCCACAGGTTGTCTTCCAGCCCCACGCGCACATGGCCACCCAGCAGCACAGCCTGCGCCGCCATCGGCATCTGCATGCGGCCAATACCAAAAGCGGCCCAGTTGACGCCTGCAGGCAGGTTGTCGACCATCGCCTTCATGGTGGTGGTGTCGGCCGGCGCACCCCAGGGGATGCCCAGACAGAGCTGGAACAGGGGGTCGCGCAGCAGGCCCTCCTTGATCATCTGGTTAGCAAACCACAAGTGGCCGGTGTCAAATATCTCAAGCTCGGCCTTGACGCCGAGTTCGGTGATGCGTTGGGCCCCCGCACGCAAGGCCGCAGGGGTGGAAACATAAATGATGTCGCCGTCACCAAAGTTCAGGGTGCCGCAGTCGAGCGTGCAAATATCGGGCAGCAGTTCTTCCACATGCACCAGCCGCGCCAGCGGGCCCACCAGATCAGTCGCCGGGCCAAAGTCCAGAGGCGTTTCGCCAGCGCCGATTTCCAGGTCTCCGCCCATGCCGGCGGTCAGGTTGACGATGATGTCCACGCCAGAGTCGCGGATGCGCGCCACCACCTCGCGGTACAGCGCTGGGTCGCGGCTGCCTTTGCCGGTGATGGGGTCACGGACATGGCAGTGCACCACGGTCGCACCCGCTTTGGCAGCCTCTACCGCCGCCGCCGCAATCTGCGTGGGCGTGACCGGAATAGCCGGATGCTTGTCCACCGTATCGCCCGCGCCGGTCAAAGCGCAGGTGATCATGACATCGTGGTTCATGGGCGGGTACTCCTGATTGAGGTGGTGGGCTGGCGACGCAGGCCACACTTTAACGCCGGCCAGAAACCAGTTGCCGCCCGGGCACGACACGCGCTTGACTGCAGACGACGACTTGCCGCGCAAATTCGGGTCGCAAAACGAACCGTGCAGCGTCGACCCCTGTGGCAGACTTGGCTTGGCCTTGGCTAGTCCCTGTCCCGAGGCCCGAGAAGGAATTGTCTTGAATCAACTTTTGCTGCCACTGGCCTCCTTGCTGAGTGGCGTGAGCATGCTGGTGGTCGCCATCGGCCTGCTATTTTCGGCCATCGGCGCCCAGGCCGGCTCGGCCAAATTTTCCGGGCTGGTGACCGGGCTGGTGATGTCGGCTTACTTTGCCGGCTTTGTGTACGGCACCTATGCCTGCCCGGCCATTATTCGCCGGGTGGGCCATATCCGGGCGTTTGCCGCCATGGCGTCGATCGCCTCGGCACTGCCACTGCTCCATGCGCTGTGGGTCAATCCCTGGTTCTGGGCAGGTTTGCGCTTTATCACTGGGGTGTGCATCGTCGGGCTCTACATCGTGGTGGAAAGCTGGCTGAACGTGGTGGCCCAGAGCCACCAGCGCGGTAAGGTATTTGCAGCCTATATGGCGGTCAGCAGCGTCTCGCTGGCCGTTGGCAATTGGCTGATCCTGGTGGGTGACCGCCTTGGCTTCGTGCCTTTTGCCTTAGTGTCCATCCTTTTTTCCTTTGCCCTGCTGCCGCTGACCCTGACACCGGTGGAGGAACCACAGCCCTCCGATGCGCCCAAGCTGGGCCTGCTCAAGCTGTTTGCCATTTCGCCGATCGGCGTCATCACCGCCATTGGGTCAGGCATGTTGAGCGGGGCCTTGCTCAGTCTGGGCCACGTGTTCGGCCAGGGGGTGGGCTTCAGCGAGGTTGGCATCGCGACCTTTATGGCGGCCACCATTTTGGGTGGTGCGGTGTTCCAGTGGCCGGTGGGCCACCTGTCGGACCGGCGCGACCGGCGCTGGGTGCTGTTTTGGGTGTGTGTCACCTGCGCCATCGTGGCGGGCGCCGGTTTCTACCTGGCGCGGGAATATGAAGCGGCCCTGATTGCCCTGGGCGTGGTCTACGGTGGGCTGGCCTTCACCATCTATGGGCTGAGCGTGGCCCATGTCAACGACCTGATTGACCCCTCGCAGGTGCTCGAGGTCACCGGCGGCTTATTGCTGCTGTACGGCATTGGCGCCACCATCGGCCCGATATTGGGCGGCAGCATGATGGACTGGCTGGGGCCGGAGAGTCTGATGCTGTACTTTTGCCTGGTGCTGGCGCTGCTGGCGCTGAGCATCTGGCGCTTTGCCGGGAACATGGTGCAAAGCTTGGGCGGGTTGCCACAACAATCAGACTATGTGCTGATGGGCGGCGGCTCTCAGGCATTGCTGCAAATGGACCCACGCCGGGGACAGGGCGCCCCGGCGCCAGCCGCTGCGGTGGAACCGCCGGTCGTACCGCACGACAGCGGCGCGGGCTGAAGATCAATTACTTGGATTGACCGAACCCAATGGGCTGGCTAATTGCGCTGGCTGCCCTACACTTCGGCGCAAACTCCCACACGCCGTGCGGCGAACGAATCCATAAAGGTGGCAAGTGACAGTCGATGAATACGACTACATCGTGGTCGGCAGCGGGTCCGCTGGCTGTGTGCTGGCCGACCGGCTCAGCGCCGACGGCCAAGCCAACGTACTGGTCCTCGAAGCCGGGCAGCATGACCGCCGCCTCTGGATCAACATGCCCATTGGCTACGGCAAGTCGTTCTACGACCAACGGGTCAACTGGAAGTTTGAAGCACAGCCAGACCCCGGACTGAACAACCGCCAGATTTACTTCCCACGTGGGCGCGTGGTGGGCGGTTCCAGCTCCATCAACGCCATGGTGTACTGCCGTGGCCTGCCGCAAGATTTTGACGACTGGTCGGCTTTAGGCAACCCCGGTTGGTCCTGGCGCGATGTGCAGCCGGTCTATGAGCGCTTTGAGCGACCGGTCGACGCCACAGGCCGGGCCAGCCCCAACGGCCAGCTGTTTGTCAGCGATGTGCGCCGTCAACTGCACCCGATGGAGCAGGTGTTTTTTGACGGCGCGCAGCAGGCCGGCCTGCCCTTCACCGAAGATTTCAATGGGCCCAAGCCCGAAGGCGTGGGCCGCTACCGCATCAACACCCGCCACGGCATGCGCTGGTCTGGGGCGGACGCCTTTCTGCGCCCGGCGCTGCGGCGCGGCGGGGTAAGTCTGCTGACTGGCGCCATGGCCAGCCGGGTGCTGTTTGAGGGCCGGCAGGCAACCGGCGTCAGTTACCGCCAGGACGGCGTGGAACACCAGGCTCGCGCCAGGCGCGCCGTGGTGCTGAGTGCTGGCGCGGTGCAAAGCCCGCAGCTGCTCCAACTCTCTGGCGTGGGGCCTGCCGAGCTGCTGCATCGCCACGGCATTCCAGTGGTGCATGCCAACAGCGCGGTCGGCGGCAACTTGCAAGACCACCTGGCGATGAGCTACTACTACAAGGCCACCCAACCCACGCTGAACAATGTGCTCAGCAGTTGGCTGGGCAAGCTGCGTGTGGGGCTTCAGTACGTCACCACGCTGGGCGGGCCGCTGAGCATCAGCGTCAACCAGTGTGGCGGCTTTGTCCGCTCGCACGCGGGCGCCTGGCGTCCGGATTTGCAGCTGTACTGCAACCCCATCACCTACACCCTGGCGCAGTCCGACACTGGCACTCAGATCGTGCCCGACAAATTTGCCGGCTTTATCCTCTGTTTTCAGCCCTGCCGGCCTCTAAGCCGGGGGCGTATTGACCTAGCCAGCCCGGATGTGCACGTGGCGCCGCACATCAAGCCCAACTACCTGTCCCACCCGGACGATGCGCGCGTGGCGTTGCTGGGTGCCAAACTGGTTCAGCGCCTGAGCCAGACGCCCGCGCTGCGCGGCCTGATTAGGGAAGCCATTGCGCCGTCGCTGGATGCGCTGGACGACGCCGGCATGCTGGCCGATTTTCGCGACCGCGCCAGCACCTGCTACCACCCGGTCGGCACCTGCATGATGGGCTCAGACCCGCAGACGTCGGTGGTCGATCAGCAGCTCAAGGTGCATGGCGTGGACCGGCTGTACGTGGTCGACGCCTCGGTCTTTCCCACCCTCACCTCCGGCAACACCCACGCGCCCACCACCATGGTGGCCCACAAGGGGGCTGAGGCCATCCTGCAGGCTGCCCGCTAAATTTTCGACCCTACTCAAGGAACAAGCCCATGAAACTCGAATCAATCAAGACCTTTGTCGTCGCCAACCCACCGCCCGGCTTTGGCGGCAAGTACTTTGTGTTTGTCAAAATCCGCACCGCCTGCGGCATTGAGGGCGTGGGCGAAGCCTATGCCGCCACCTTCAGCCCGCACATCATTGCAGCGATGGCGGAAGACCTGTTCGCCCGGGTGTTTGCCGGAGAAGACCCGATGCAGACCGAAACCCTGTGGCGCCGCGCCTACGGCGAAGGCTTCTCGCTGCGGCCGGACATTTCTCTGATGGGTGTGCTCAGCGCGCTGGAAATGGCCTGCTGGGACATCACCGGCAAGGCGCTGGACCGGCCGGTCTACAGCCTGCTCGGCGGCCTGGTCAACCCACGTCTGCGCAGCTACACCTACCTGTACCCCGACGAGACCGAGGACGACTCCTTTTACGGCGACCCGGTTCGATCGGCAGAACGGGCTGCAGTCTATGTGCGGCAAGGGTTTACTGCTATCAAATTTGATCCTGTGGGTGGCTATTCGGTGTTTGACCCGCGCCAACCCACGCTGGAACGCATGGACATGTCGGAGCGGTTTTGCAAGCTGATCCGGGAAGCGGTGGGCGACAAGGCCGACATCCTTTTCGGCACCCATGGCCAATACACCGTCTCTGGCGCCAAGCGCATGGCGCGCCGGATCGAAAAGTACGACCCGCTGTGGTTTGAGGAACCTACCCCGCCCGAGCGGCCCGAGATGATGGCCGAGGTGGCACGCCACACCAGCATTCCGATTGCCACCGGCGAGCGGCTGTGTACCAAGTACGAGTTTGCCCGGGTGCTGGAAACCGGCGCGGCCAGCATTCTGCAGCCGGCGCTGGGCCGTGTGGGCGGCATTCTGGAATGCAAAAAAATCGCCGGTATGGCCGAAGCCCACTACGCCCAGATCGCACCGCACCTGTACTGCGGCCCGATCGAGGCGGCGGCCAACATCCAGCTGGCCGCCTGCATCCCCAACTTTTTGATTCTGGAGAGCATCCAGCAGCTCGGCGGCTTCCACGCCAAGCTGCTCAAAACCAAGATCCAGTGGGAAGACGGTTATGTGATCCCCAGCAAAGCGCCCGGCCTGGGCGTGGAGCTGAACGAAGAGGTGGCGCTGGCCCACCCGTACCATGAGAAGGGCCTGCACCTGAGCATGGCGCAGCACCCGCTGGGCTATTTCTGACATGAGCGCCTACCTGAACCTCATCGGCAACCAGTGGCTGGCAGCCGAAGACGGCGCCACGTTTGCCGTAGACAACCCGGCCACAGAGGCGCACTTCGCCACGGTCAGCGCCGCCAGCACGGCCCAGGTGCTGCAGGCCTGCGACCAGGCCGCTGCCGCCCAGCGCGGCTGGCGCAAACTGACCAGCGTGGCGCGAGGAACTCACCTGCACAAATTGGCCGAAGCCCTGGTGGCGCGCAGTGCACAGATTGGGCAGGCCCTGGCCCAGGAAACCGGCAAAAGCCTGCAGGACGCGACCGATGAGGCGGTGTACGCCGCCGAAGTGACGCGCTACCACGCCGAGTGGGCACGCCGCATTGAGGGCGAGATCATTCCCAGCGACTCCCCCCGTGAAAACCTCATGCTGCACCGCGAGCCCATGGGTGTGGTGGCCTGCCTGATTCCGTTCAATTACCCGGTCTACACCCTGCTGCGCAAGATCGCGCCGGCCCTGATTGCCGGCAACACGGTGGTGGTGCGGCCCAGCAACAACACGCCCTGCTCGGCCTTTGAGATCGCGCAGGCGGTGCTGGACGCCGGCCTGCCGCCTGGCGTGGTCAACATCATGGCCATGGGGCACGAGCAGGCGCAGGCCATGTGCACCCACCCCAAGGTGGCCATGATCACCCTGACCGGTGGCCTGAATGCCGGCCGGCGCGTGCTCGACTACGCCAAGACCAACATCGCCAAGGTGTCGCTCGAACTCGGCGGCAAGACGCCGGCCATCGTGGCCGCCGACGCCGATCTGGTCCAGGCTGCCAGCGACATCGTGCGCTCCAAAACCACCAACTGCGGGCAGTTGTGCACGGCGGTGGAGCGGGTCTATGTGCAAGAAGCCGTGCACGATGCGCTGGTGGTCAAGCTCAAAGCCCTATTGGCCGCGCGCGCCATTGGTGACCGTGCCGCGCACCCAGAGCACATGGGGCCGCTGATCAGCGCCGCAGCGCGGGACGACATCCACGCCATGGTGCAGCGGGCGGTGGCGCAGGGCGCCCATCTCGACTGCGGCGGCGTACTGCCGGGCGGCCCTGGCTACTTCTACCCGGCCACCCTGCTGACCCAGGTGCGCCAGGACATGGAGATCGTGCAAGAGGAGGTGTTTGGCCCGGTGCTGTGTGTGCTGCCCTACCGCGACATCGACCACGCCTTGGCCCTGGCGAACGACCACCAGTTCGGGCTGGCCTCGGTGATCTACTCCGCCAATTACCAAGACATCATGCAAGCCAGCAACGAGATCGAAGCCGGCGAGCTCTACATCAACCGCACCCCGGCCGACCCCTACCAGGGCTACCACGCCGGCTGGAAGCGCTCCGGCCTGGGCGGTGACGACGGCAAGCACGGCATGCTGGAGTTCACCCAGACCCGGTTGGTCGTCATGAAATATTGATGAAATCTTCCTCCAGCCTCTATGCAGCTTGGTTAGTTAGCTATATTTTTTATAGCAATTGGTATCCAGCAAGGCAAGGTCTGTGACCCCATCACCACCTTGTCGACCATTTCGCACCAGCCCCATCCTCGCGCGCCATGCCCGTCGTCCCCGGCTTGATCGGGGACCCATGACCTCCTGGATTCCCATTGGTCGTGGCCGGGAATGACGGGGAAGATGCGGGAATGACAGGACAGACACGGGAATGACGGGCAAATAAGGTGTTTCCAACAGGCAGGGCAGTCATGATGACCCTCCACTGCCTGAGCCAGCCGCACGTCACGGCCTTAGGTCCAATCCGCGTTGCGCAACACCTTAGAGTAAGCTTGTCAGCTTGTACGGGTACGCACCAGGGCAAACCATAAGAATTCCATGGCCATCAAGAAATCCGACCTCTATTCGTCCCTCTGGGCCAGCTGCGACGAGCTGCGTGGCGGGATGGATGCCAGCCAGTACAAGGACTACGTCCTGTTCATGCTGTTCATCAAGTACATCAGCGACAAGTACGGCAACAGCGACGACTTCGCCCCGCCGGTGGTCATCCCGCTGGGCGCCAGTTTCAAGGACATGGTGGCGCTCAAGGGCAAGGCTGATATCGGTGACAAGATCAACACCCAGATCATTCAGCCGCTGATCGACGCCAACAGCCGCCTGGCGCGCAGCGACTTTCCTGATTTCAATGACCCCAACAAGCTGGGCGAAGGCTCGGCCATGGTGGAGCGGCTGACCAACCTGGTCGGCATCTTTCAAAAGCCCGAGCTCGACTTCTCGCAAAACCGCACCGAAAACGACGACATCCTGGGGGACGCTTACGAGTACCTGATGCGCCACTTCGCCACCGAGAGTGGCAAGAGCAAGGGCCAGTTCTACACCCCGTCCGAGGTCAGCCGCATCATTGCCAAGGTGATCGGCATCGCGCCGGGCAACGCCCGGGCATCCACCACGGCCTACGACCCCACCTGCGGCTCGGGCTCGCTGCTGCTCAAGGTGGCGGCCCAGGCCGGCACGCACATCACCCTGGAAGGCCAGGAGATGGACGTCACCACCGCAGGCCTGGCGCGCATGAACATGATCCTGCACGACTTTCCCACCGCCAGCATCATGACCGGCAACACGCTGTCAGACCCCAAGTTCAAGGACGCGGACAAGGCCGGCAATGAACAGTTACGCACCTACGACTACGTGGTGGCCAATCCGCCGTTCTCGGTCAAGACCTGGAGCACCGGCCTGACCCCCGCCAACGACCCCTACCAGCGCTTCGCCTGGGGCGAGCCGCCCGCCAAACAGGGCGACTACGCCTTCCTGCTGCACATCATCCGCTCGATGAAAGGCACCGGCCAAGGCGCCTGCATCCTGCCGCACGGCGTGCTGTTCCGCGGCAATGCCGAGGCGGTCATCCGCAAGCAGCTCGTCCGTTCGGGCACGCTAAAAGGCATCATCGGCCTGCCGGCCAACCTGTTTTATGGCACTGGCATCCCCGCCTGCATCCTGGTGTTGGACAAAGAACACGCGGCCGCCAGATCCAGCGGCAGCCGTGGCGTGTTCATGATTGACGCCAGCAAGGGCTTCATCAAGGACGGCAACAAAAACCGCCTGCGCGAGCAAGACCTGCACCGCATCGTCGACACCTTCAGCCGCCAGGTAGACGTGCCACGTTACGCCCGCCTGGTGCCGCTGGCCGAGATCGCCGACGCCAAAAACGATTTCAACCTCAACCTGCCGCGCTACATCGACAGCAGCGAGCCCGAGGACCTGCAAGATATCACCGGCCACATGCGCGGCGGCATTCCCGAGCGCGACCTGGACGATCCGCTAAGCCCACTGGCCGCCTACTGGCAAGTGCTGCCCGGCGTGCGCAGCGGCTTCTTGGAGCCGTCCGGCCACGCCGGCTACACCCGCCTCACGCTGCCGTTGGCCGACCTCAAGCCCGCCATCCTGGGCCATACCGAGTTCACCGCCTTCAACCAGGCAGCCACCCGGCGCTTTACCGACTGGCGCGCGGCCGTCACGCCTCGCCTTGCCGCCTTTGACCCCAGTGACCACCCCAAGCTGCTGATCGAGACTATTGCGGAAGAACTGCTGGCGGCCTACACCAACGCGCCGCTGCTGGACGCCTACGACCTGTACCAGCACCTGATGGACTTTGCCGCCGCGACCATGCAGGACGACGCCTACCTGATCGCCGCAGACGGCTGGGTGGCCAAGACCAGCCGCATTCTGGAGACCGACAAAAAGGGCAAAACCAAGGACCGCGGCTGGGCCTGCGACCTTATCCCCAAGCCACTCATCGTCGCCCGCTACTTTGCCAAGCAGCAGGCCGCCATCGAAGCCCTGCAGGCCGAGCTGGACGCCGCATCAGCCAGCCAGACCGAGCTGGAGGAAGAGCAAAGCGGTGACGATGGCGTGTTTGCCGGCTTTGAGGGCATCACCATCGCCGCCGTGAAGGACCGCATCCGCGAGATCGGCCATGACCGCGATGCCGCGGGCGAGCTCAAGCTGCTCAAGACTTGGCTGGACCTGGGCAACCAGGTCGCCACCCTGAAGAAGCAGCTTAAAGACGCCGAGGCCGCACTCGACCAGCTGGCCTTTGAGAAGTACCCCCAACTGACCGAGGCCGATGTCAAGTCCCTGGTGATTGACGACAAATGGATGGCGCGGCTGGCAGCCAGCGTGCAGGGCGAGCTGGACCGCGTGTCGCAGACGCTGACCGGCCGCATCCGCGAACTGGCTGAGCGCTACGCAATGCCGCTGCCGCAACTAACGGGCGAGGTGGCGGTGCTGGCGGCGCGGGTGGACGAACACCTCAAACGCATGGGGGCCGCATGGAGCTGACCCCCGACAAGGGCTACCTCGCCCTGCTCCAAGACATATCCGACACCTACACCCAAGGCCGAATACAGGCGGTGCAGGCCGTCAACACCCACATCACGCAAACCTATTGGCAGGTGGGGCGGCAGATTGTGGAGTTTGAACAGTCAGGAAAAATTCGCGCCGAATATGGAAAGGCCTTGCTAGTCAAGTTATCTGCCGACCTGGGGCAGCGCCATGGCAGGGGATTTAGCCGCAGCAACCTGACCTACATGCGCCTGCTTTACCAGCGCTATCCAATAAGTGAGAAGCCTTCTCACCTATTGAGCTGGTCGCACTATGTCGAGCTGCTCAAGGTGGATGACGACCTTGAGCGGCGCTTTTACGAAAAGCAAGCCATAGCCGAGCGTTGGTCGGTACCCGAACTCAAGCGCCAAAAATTATCGTCACTGTTTCTGCGTCTAGCCGCCAGCAAAGACAAAGCCGGCGTTCTGCAGCTCGCCGCCCAGGGTCAACTGATTGAGCAGCCCGCCGATCTGCTGCGCGAGCCCTATGTGTTCGAGTTTCTGAAAATACCCGAGCCCTACCTGGTGTCGGAAACCCAGCTAGAGACCCTGCTGTGCAACCACCTTCAGCAGTTTTTGCTGGAGCTGGGCAAGGGCTTCACCTTTGTCGGTCGCCAATACCGCGTCACCCTGAACAACACCCACTACAAGGTGGACCTGGTTTTTTACCACCGCATCCTGCGGTGTTTTGTGCTGATTGATCTGAAGAACACCGACGTGCAGCACCACGACATCGGCCAGATGAACATGTACCTGGGCTACTTTGCTGCCGAAGAAAACACCGAAGGCGATAACCCGCCGATTGGCATCATCCTGAGCCGCAACAAAGACGAGCTGCTGGTCGAATACGCCACCTACCAAATGAACAGCCAGCTCTTTGTGCAGAAATACCAGCTCTACCTGCCCGAGCGGGAGGAACTACGCCGCGAGCTGGAGCTAACCCTGCGCCAAGCCGGTGCCAGAGATGAGGATTTGCTATGACTTTAGTAGCTACTAAGGCATGTTCTACGGGGGTTAGAGGCCGATTTGGCACAAATTCTGCGGTGCATTGGGGCGCGGGCTTTCGATTGGCTGCGGACGTGCGGGTGGGTGCGTTATGAGCGCGGGATTGCGGGCGGGATACAAGCAGACTGAGGTGGGGGTGATCCCCGTGGATTGGGAGGTAAGGCCGTTATTCCGCGTGGCTGACATTCGAGGGGGTATCGCAAAGAACGCAAATACAACCATTTCGGATCCGATTTCTGTTCACTATCTTCGTGTTGCCAATGTTCAGGATGGTTTCTTGAGCCTAGGGGAGATGAGCAAAATTGAACTGAGTCGTGGCGATTTGGGACGCTACAGGGTCCTGCCTGGTGATGTCTTGATGAACGAAGGAGGTGACCTCGATAAGCTGGGGCGTGGCGCAATCTGGCATGGTGATTTCGATCCCTGCGTCCACCAAAACCATGTGTTCGTGGTGCGATGTAAGGCGGGATTGCTACCCGAATATCTCAATATCTGGACTGCGACGCCACCTGCTCGCCGGTTCTTCCTTGTTGCCGGCAAGCAGACAACGAACCTTGCGTCGATCAGCAAGTCTTCGCTGGGCGAACTTACAGTTGCCATCCCCTGCCTAGCCGAGCAACGCGCCATCGCCGCCGCCCTGAGCGACGTCGACGCACTGCTGGCCGGGCTGGACCGCCTCATCGCCAAGAAGCGCGACCTCAAGCAGGCCGCCATGCAGCAACTCCTCACCGGCCAGACGCGGCTGCCGGGGTTTCAAGGGGATTGGGAGGTGAAGCGTGTATCTGACTTCGGGGACCTTGTGACTGGCGGTACACCACGTACCGATATCAAGGAGTATTGGGGTGAAGGTTATCCGTGGATAACGCCAACAGACATGACTTCATCTCGGGACATGTCTACATCAGAGCGCACCGTCACAGAAAAAGGTCTAAGTACGATCCGAGTATTGCCAGCGAACTCGGTGCTCGTAACGTGTATCGCAAGCATTGGCAAAAACGCGATACTTAGACTCAAAGGCGGGTGCAATCAACAGATCAACGCCGTGATTCCCAGCGTGAGGAATAGCGCAGAGTTTCTCTACTACTTGTTTGAATACAGCAAGCAGTACCTTTTGGCGAACGCCGGAACAACCGCAACCAGTATTATTTCAAAGGCAACTTTTGCGGAAATGAAATTTGTCATTCCGCCTCTTCCCGAGCAAACTGCCATCGCCATCGTCCTCTCCGACATGGACGCCGAGCTGACCGCCCTAGAAGCCCGCCGCGACAAGACCCGCGCCCTCAAGCAGGCCATGATGCAAGAGCTACTGACCGGCAAAACCAGATTGTTATGAAAGAGCAGCAGAACATCGAGTGGAAGCAGAGCTGGCGCGACGACTACCTGCGCTGGATTTGCGGCTTTGCCAACGCCGAGGGCGGCACGCTGGTGATTGGCAAGAACGACCGGGGCGACGTGGTGGGCGTGGCCAACGCGGCGCGGCTGCTGGAAGACATACCCAACAAGGTGCGCGACATTCTGGGCATCGTGGTAGCCGTCAACCTGCACAGCCAGGATGGCCTGGACTGGCTGGACATCGTGGTCGAGGCCTACCCCAGCCCGGTCAGCTACAAGGGCGAGTACCACCTGCGCAGTGGCAGCACCAAGCAAGAGCTCCGCGGTGCCGCACTCGACCGCTTTCTGCTGCGCAAGCTGGGCCGCCATTGGGACGGCGTGCCGGTGCCCCATCTGGCGGTGGCCGATCTGGACCCGCGGGCGATTCAGGCGTTTCGCAAACTGGCGGGCCGCAGCGGGCGCCTGAGCGCGGAGTCCCTGGCCGAAAGCGATGCAGAACTGGTGGAAAAGCTGCACCTCACCGAGGGCCGTTATCTCAAACGCGCGGCCACGCTGCTGTTTCACGCCGACCCCGAGAAGTTCACCACCGGGGCCTGCGTGAAGCTGGGTTTTTTCCGCACCGATTCCGACTTGCTCTACCAGGACGTGATCGAGGGCGACCTGTTCACGCAGGTGGACAAAACGCTGGACCTTTTGACCACCAAGTACCTGCGGGCAGGTATCTCGTACCAGGGCACGCAGCGGCTGGAGCGCCTGCCCATCCCCGAGGCGGCATTGCGCGAGGCGGTGATCAATGCGATTGCGCACAAGGACTACGGGGCAGCCATCCCGATCCAGATCAGCGTGTATGAACACAAGCTGATCATCTGGAATGCGGGCCAGTTGCCACCCGACTGGTCACTGGCGCGCCTGATGGCCAAGCACCCATCGCAACCGGCCAACCCGGACATTGCCAGAGCCTTGTTCCTGGCCGGCAAGATCGAATCCTGGGGTCGCGGCATCGACCTGATCCGCAGCGCCTGCCTGGCCGCCGCTTGCCCGGAGCCGCGCTTTGGCTGCGACAGCACGGGTTTCTGGGTGGAGTTCACTTTTGCGGCATTGACCGAAGGCGAAGGCGCTTCGGTCAAAACTACGGTGAAAGCGCCAGTAGAAACGCCGGTAGAAACGCCGGTAGAAACGCCGGTAGAAGCGCTGGTGAAAACGCGGGTAAAAACGCCAGAGATGATTCTTGAGGCGCTTGGCGCAAGGTCGGACCTGACCTTGGCCGAGTTGGCGATATCTATTGGCAAGTCAGTGAGCGCTGTCGAGCGCGCCAGTGCAAAGCTGGTCAAGGAAGGCCGGTTGACATATGTGGGCCCGCAAAAGGGTGGCCGCTGGGTGGTCTTGCCATGATCGGCCAGGGTGAAGTGGACAACACCGCCAAACCCGGGAGACGCCCGCAGCGCGTTGGCCTGTCGAGTCTGGTGTGAGTACCGGGATGCGGGCACCAGCGTTCTTCATCGGCTGGGACGTTGGCGGATGGAACTGCGACAAGAATGGCGAGAGCCGCGATGCCATTGTCATCCTGGATGCCGGCTTAGCCATAGTGGGCACACCGTGGCGTGGCAATCTCCGCAAAAGCATCAATGCCGCCACCACCAGCAGGACCTGGGTAGAGGCCCTGTTCGCGCTGTGTGGTGCTGAGCCGCCGCCAGTTTCCGCGCGCGTCACGCTGGCCATAGACACCCCACTAGGCTTCTCCCAGGCTTTCGTGGCGCTGGTGACTGGCCTGACCTATGCGGAGCCGCTCGAGAGCTCGGCCACCAACCCCTATCTGTTTCGCCAAACAGAGCGCTGCCTTTTTGAGCAAGGCATTCGGCCCTTATCAGCAGTCAAAGACATGATCGGTAGTCAAGCCACCAAGGGCATGCACGCACTGGCCAAGTTTGCGCCGCAGGTCGAGCGCTGCGGCGTATGGTCCGATGGCGCAGCCCTGACCGCCATCGAAGCCTATCCAGCGCCCTGCAGACATTCGGCGCTGATGAACGCGCTGCTGTTGCCCCACGCAGAGTGGCGGCGAGCCAACCACCAGGACAAAGTGGATGCACTAGTCTGTGCGCTGATTGCGTATTGCTTTGAGGTGCAACCGGAAACGCTGGTGCAGCCAGATGGCGACGTGCCTGTCAGCGAGGGGTGGATTTGGCTGCCGCAGGATGTGCTGACTGCCGCGAGGAATGATGGCGAAAAGTCGGCACCTTAGTCGGTGACCGGGTAACTAGGGGGACAAAAGTGATGAGTACAGCAAAAAAACACGACGCAGGCGGTAAGTCTCGTCGGCCCTGGCCCAGTGACTCCACGGTGACCGCACGGTTTTCGGAGTGCGACCAATATCGCTATGAACTCACCGAAATTTGGGACGAGACCAAGCCGTTGGTGATGTGGCTATTGATGAATCCGAGCGTCGCAGGCCTAGATTTCGCTGACCCTACCCTGATCAAAACTGGCAAGTACGCTCGCTCTTGGGGTTATGGCGGACAACTGATTGGCAACGTCCACGCCTACCGCGCAACCGACAAATACAAGTTATTGGATGTCGCCGATGCCATCGGGCCAGAGAATGATGAGTCCATCCTCCGCATGGCAGGGCTTGCCGAAACAGTCGTGCTTGCCTATGGCCAGCCACCCACAAACCTCAAGAGTCGAGGGCGCAAAGTGGTCGAAATACTGCGCCACCATCCGGCACTCTGTATCCTGAAACTAGCCAAAGACGGGATTACCCCATGGCACCCGCTATACCTTCCCGGCGAGCTGCGGCTGACACCTTACAAGGCGTGAATACTCGTGGCTGAAATCCCTCGCTCAGAACGCAAGACCCAGAACCGCGTCATCGCCCGGTTCACGGACCCCGCAGCCCCGGGCTGTCTGGGTTACCGCTACCTGGGCGACTGGCACCAGCGCGAACACAACCGCGGCATCGAGACCGCCCTGCTGCGCGCCAACCTGACTGCCCGGGGCTACACCCCGGCGCAGATTGGCGCAGCCCTGCAAAAGCTGGAAACGGCAGCCGATGCCACCGGCATCACGCTCTACCAGGCCAACCTGAGCACCTACCAGCTGCTGCGTTACGGCGTGCCGGTGCAGACCGCCGCCGGCCAGGCCCATGACACTGTGCACCTGATCGACTGGACCAACCCAGAGAACAACGACTTCGCGCTGGCAGAAGAGGTCACGCTCAAGGGCGGCCACCAGCGCCGGCCCGACATCGTGCTGTACCTGAACGGCCTGGCCATCGCGGTGATAGAGCTCAAGCGCAGCTCGGTGGAGCTGGCAGACGGCGTGCGCCAGCTCATCACCAACCAGGAAGAGATCTTCAACAAGGGCTTTTTCAGCACGGTGCAACTGGTGCTGGCTGGCAGCGACTCCCAAGGGCTGCGCTACGGCACCACCGGCACGCCTGAGCAATTCTTTGTCGAACGGAAAGACGAAGACCCCAAGGCGGCCGACGGGTCGCCCGGCGTGCTGCTGGACCGGCCGCTGGCGCAGCTGTGCAACAAG
This sequence comes from Rhodoferax sp., assembly GCA_040400795.1. GTDB lineage: Bacteria > Pseudomonadota > Gammaproteobacteria > Burkholderiales > Burkholderiaceae_C > Rhodoferax. The sequence goes on along the minus strand of JBBAPO010000019.1, from coordinate 47,747 downwards.
GCAAAGCTGCTTGACCTGGTCCGCAACTTTGTGATTTTTGACGCCGGCCAAAAGAAGGTGCCACGGCCGCACCAGTACTTTGGCGTCAAGGCGGCGCAGATCAGGCTGGCTAACCGAGAGGGCGGTGTGATCTGGCACACCCAGGGCAGTGGCAAGAGCATCCTGATGGTGCTGATCGCCAAGTGGCTGCTGGAGCACGACCCTGACGCCCGCATCCTGGTTGTGACCGACCGCGACGAGCTGGACAAGCAGATCGAGGGCGTGATGCGCAATGCCGGGGTGATCGGCACCAATTCGCCGTCGCCGCGTATCACCTCGCGCGCCGACTTTGCCGACAAGCTGGGGGCGGCAACGCCGCGCCTGCTGTGCGCGCTGATCCACAAGTTTGACGCGGCCGACCTGAATGGGCCTGCGCCCCGGGTGCAGGGGCGCTTTTACGTGTTTGTGGACGAGTGTCACCGCACCCAGGGCGGCGACATGAACAAGCAGATGAAGCGCTGGCTGGAGGGCGCGGTGTTCGTCGGCTTCACCGGCACGCCGCTGTTGCGCAAAGACAAGCAGATGACGCGCGACGTGTTCGGCACCTACATCCACACCTACAAGTTCCACCAGGCGGTGGCCGACAAGGTGGTGCTGGACCTGAGGTACGAAGCGCGCGACGTACCGCAGCAACTGCTGACGCCTGAGAAGATCGACGCCTGGTTCGAGCAGAAAACCAAGAACCTGAACCGCTACCAGAAGTCGGTGCTGCGCGGCCGCTGAGCCACGCTGGAAAAGCTGATGAGCGCTGGCGAGCGCAAGCAGCGCATCATTGCCAACATCATTGAGGATTTCAGCCTCAAGCCGCGGCTGAACAACAACCGCGGCACGGCCATCCTGGTGGCGGCTTCGATCTACGACGCCTGCCACTACTTTCGGCTGTTGCAGAACACAGGCTTTGGCAAGTACTGCGGCATCATCACCTCGCACGAACCCAACCACAACGCCATTTCGCGCGAGCCGCCCGACAGCGATGAGCGCTACAAGTTCGACACCTACACCCTGCATGTGCTGGCGCAGGGCCAGACGACCAAGGCGTACGAGGATGACACCAAACACCGATTCATCAAAGAGCCAGCCAATCTGAAGCTGCTGATCGTGGTGAGCAAGCTGCTGACCGGCTTTGACGCGCCGAGCTGCAGTTACATCTACCTGGATAACGAACTGCGCGACCACAACCTGTTTCAGGCCATTTGCCGCACCAACCGGCTGGACGGGGACGACAAGGACTACGGCCACATCGTCGATTACAAGGAGCTGTTTGGCAATGTGCAGCAGGCGATTGCGGTGTACAGCTCGGACGAACTCGACATCGACGAAGCTGGTGACGCAGGCGGCGCTGGCAACAACGTGGCGCTGAAAAACTGGCTGGTGGAGGGCAGGGTGCAGCTGGACGACACCCGCCAGGCTCTGCACTACCTGTGCGAGCCGGTGCTGCCGCCACGGGAGGTGGAGCAGTTCCTGCGCTATTTCTGTGGCAATGCGGCCCAGGCCAATGCGCTTGACGAGACCGAGGCACTGCGCATTGCCTTCTACAAGGCCGTGGCCCTGTTGACGCGGGCCTACGCCGAGATCGCACAAAACCTGGTTGAGGCGGGTTACTCGGATACTGAAGCGGCGGCCATTCAGCGAGAAGTCGAGTTTTATGCCGAAATCCGCGCCGCCATCAAGAAGCACGCGGGCGAAGAGCTGGACATCAAGCCGTTTGAGGCGGACATGCGCCACCTGCTCAACACCTACATCCAGGCGGATGCCGCCACAGACCTGGGCGACCTGGGCGCGCTGTCGCTGACCGAGCTGATCATTCAGACTGGCATTCACGATGCCATCGCCAAAAAGCTCAACGAGAAGGGCAAGCTGACAAAGGAGTCCGTCGCCGAGGGCATCATCAACAATGTGCGCAAGACGATCATCCGCGACCAGCTGACTGACCCGAAGTTTTACGAGCAGATGTCCAAGCTGCTTGACGACCTGATCGCGCAGAGCCGGACCGAGGCCGAAGCTTACGAAGAATTTTTGTGCAATGCTGAAGCACTGGTGCGCAAGCTGGCGAGCAAGCAGCCCGACGATGACGTTCCATCGTCACTGCGTGGCAATCACGAGGCCACTGTGCTCTACAACAACCTCGACGCGATACCCACGACCACTTTCCGTTATCCGACCGCCGATGAGGACAAGGCCGCGCTGGCTTTGCGACTTGACTGGGTGGTGCGGCAGGATGCCCCAGCCGGCTGGAAGGGTGATGAGACGCGTGAGCGAACGGTACAGAACGCCATTTACCCGCTGCTGGACAAGGACCGCAAAGCCACGGCTGCACTGTTTGACATCATCAAAAACCAGCCCGGTTACTGATGGCAGAGACGATCGACCTGGGTGATGTGAGCGTGACCTTGACGCGCAAGGACGTCAAGCATGTGCACCTGTCAGTTCACCCACCGACCGGGCGCGTGACACTGGTTGCGCCGCAGGCAACCCGAACCGAGGTCGCGCGCGCCTACGCCATCTCCAAGCTGGGCTGGATCCGCAAGCAGCGCCTGAAGCTCTCCGGACAGGCCCGGGAGACGCCGCGCCAATTCATCGAGCGTGAGAGCCATTATTTGTGGGGGCGGCGTTACCTGATGGTCATTGCCGAGGCTGATGAAAAGCCAGTCGTGAAGCGCAGCCACCGGCAACTGACGCTGCAGTTACGTCCTGGCAGCTCACCAGAAAAGCGGGCTGCCGTGGTGCACGATTGGCACAAGGCGCTGCTGCATGCGCTTGTGCCAGACCTGATTGACAAGTGGGCGGTCAAGATGGGCGTGGAGGTATCCGGCTACTACTTGCAGCGGATGAAAACCAAGTGGGGCAGCTGCAACCCCGCCAAGCGCCACATTCGACTCAACACGGAACTGGTGAAAAAGCCCAAGGATCTGCTGGAGTATGTGGTGGTGCATGAGATGGCCCACCTGCTGGTGCCCACCCACTCTAGTGGCTTCATTGCCCTGATGGATCAACACTGGCCGCAGTGGCGTGAGTCACGGGCGGAATTGAACGCTCTGCCGCTTGGGGTGGAGATTTGGTAGCGCCCCTGCGTTTGATGGGCATGCGGTTCGCGCTGACTTCAGGTCAATTGGCCTCTAGCCTTTGTCCTGCTTGGTTAGTTAGCTATATTGTTTATAGCATTCATGGTTGGGCAAGGAATCGACTGTGAGCCAGGCCATCCTGCTCGGCACCATCTACCTCGCCTTCATCAGCCTGGGCCTGCCTGACAGTGTGCTGGGCGTGGCCTGGCCCACCATGCGGTCATCGCTCGGCCAGCCGCTGGAGTCCGCAGGCATGATCACGCTGGTGCTGACGGTGGGCTCGGCGCTGTCCAGCTTTGTTGGCGGCCGGGTTCTGGCCCGATGGGGCACCGGGCCGGTGGTGACAGCGAGCGGCCTGCTGACCGGGCTGGCCCTGCTTGGCTTTGCGCTAAGCCCGTCCTTCGGGCTGCTATTGCTGCTGGCGGTGCCGCTCGGGCTGGGCGCCGGTGCGGTCGATGCCCGGCTGAACCAGTTTGTGGCGGCGCACTACAGCGCCCGGCACATGAACTGGCTGCACGGCTGCTGGGGCGTTGGCGCCACGCTGGGCCCGCTCATCATGGCCTGGGCCCTGGCCAGCACAGACGGTTGGCGACGCGGCTATGGCGTGATTGGCGCGCTGCAATTAGGTCTGGTCCTGCTGTTTGTGCTGGTGCTGCCGCTGTGGCAAAGGCATCAGGCAATGACGGCCAACGCACAGACCCATGCTCAGGCCGGTCAAGGTGCCAGCCCTGACGCTGAGCCGCAGAAGCCTGCGCGCACCCTGGCACTTTGGTTGGCGCCGGCCCTGTACCTGGCCTATGCCGCGGTGGAGATCAGCATGGGCTTGTGGGCCGGCAGCCTGCTGGTCGACGGCCGGGGTCTGGACGCCAAGACCGCGTCACTCTGGGTGTCTTGTTTTTTTGGCGCAATCATGCTGGGTCGCTTTGCCACCGGCCTGCTGACGCTGCGGCTGGGCAACCGGCCATTGGTGCGCCTGGGCATCGCCGTCGCCAGTGTCGGCGCCGTGCTGTTTGGCTTGGGCGCCTTGTCAGTGCCGCTGTCGCTGGCCGGACTGATCTTGCTGGGCCTGGGCTGTGCACCGATCTACCCCTGCCTGATGCACGAGACCGCGCGTCGCTTTGACGCTGCTACCGCAGCCAAAGTGATCGCGCGCCAGGTCGGTTTCACCTATGTGGGCGCAGCCGTGATCCCCGCCGGCCTAGGCTATCTGGCCGCCACCGCCGGGCTGGGCGCCATCATGCCGGCGGTGCTGGCGGCATTGCTGATCTTGCTGCTGATGTCAGAAGCACTGAACCGCATTACTTGAGGCCCATGCCATGCTCCCGTTACCTCGCTCCGCCGCTCGCCCCTGTCACCACCTTTTTGAGGAGACCGCACATGGAAACCGTTGAATTCACACAAATGAAGCATGGCAACCGCGCCGATTACGCACTGCTGCACACCATGGAACACGATTACATCCGCGCCCTGCCCGACCGGCTGTTGGCGGCACTGAGCCGCCTTGGCGACTCGCTGCAGGGCTACCAGGTGAGCCGCCTGGAGCACTCGCTGCAAACCGCCAGCCGCGCCGAGGACGACGGTGCCGACATAGACACCATCGTGGCCGCCCTGTTGCACGACCTGGGCGATGAACTGGCGCCAGAAAACCACTCGCAGGTGGCAGCGTCCATCGTCCGCCCCTTTGTGCGGGCCGAGGTGACCTGGATCGTGGAGATGCACGGCCTGTTCCAGATGCAGTACTACGCCCACCATTACGACAAAAACCCGAACGGCCACCTGGCCTACCGCGATCACCCCTGGTTCGACGCCTGCCAGCGTTTTTGCGAACGCTACGACCAGGCCGCCTTCGACCCAGCCTACCCAAGCCGGCCGCTGAGCCATTTCGAACCCATGCTGCGGGCCGTGCTCAGCCGCACGCCGTTTGACCCGGCCGTGTTGCAGGAGCGCGCCAGCGCGCCGGCGTGAGTGATACCGGGCAGGATCACGTCAGCACGGCGAGTGGGCCTGCCCGAGGCGCTGTACAACCAAATCGAAGAGCTGGCCAAAGCCACCGCAAGAAGCAAGAGCTTCTTGGCGATCGATGCGCTGACCCACTATGTACAGACCGAGTCCTGGCAGATCCGCGACATTTACGAAAGCATCAAGGAAGCTGATGCGGCTGAATTCGCTACCGACGAGCAGGTCAAAGCGGTATTCGGTAAGTACGGCGCTTGATCTGTGTCGATCAAGTGGACCCAGGTAGCGCTCCGGTCTGTTGATGACATCGCAGGTGGCTCTGCTGCGATCAAACTGCGCTGTGACGGCCCAAACCTTCAGAGATGTAGGCGGTCACCAACTGATTCAGGCTCACACCCTCGGCCTTGGCTTGGTGTTGAAGGCGTGAATGGATGCTGCGGGGGAGGCGCTGCACAAATTTGCCGGATGCATTGAGGATGCCAGGGGTTGGTACTGGACGACCATCTGCAATATGCGCGTTCATCCAACACTCAAAAGCTCCGCGGGCGTCGGCAATCGCTTCTTCAGGCGTTTCACCGTCTGCCATGCAGCCTGGCAGGTCCGGGAAAGTCGCGAGAAAACCCCCACCTTCTTCGGCGGTCAACGGGCGAATTTCTATGGGAAAGTCGTTGAAAGTCGGCTTCATTCTGGGCTCCAATCAATCAAGGCAAGCAACTGCAACACATACACGGCTTTGATCGGTTTACGTGCCGGCACACACACTTCAATCGGGCATCCATCACGTTGAATCACGACATGGCTGCCACCATTCTTACGAACTCGCAAGCCAGCGTGCGCTGCTACTGATTCGATTTGTTCAATACGCCAATCGCGCGGATTGTTGCGCATGGCGGCGATATTTTTATCTTGCTTGCCCATCAGCGAATAGTATCGCATGCAATACTAGAAATCAATTCATTGCACCTCGGCACTCTGCCCCGATGCCTACTCCGCCAATTCGGCCACCAAGCTCATGGTGTGAGCCTGTGGCCGGGCGGGACGGCAACACGGTGGCGCTCCACCTGGTCTTGCTCTATCGTGAAACATCAATGTCCATCATGATGAAGTTAGCCATGACAACTGCTCATCCACGCAGAGATGATCCTGCCACTAGCCCTCGTGGATATTAGGCCTACTGCTATTATTTTTGATTAGCACCCATACCCACTATTTCAAAACCCAGTCCCCATGGCCCGCCTGATCCCTTCCCTGCCACCGCGTACTGCTTTTGGCGCAGGGGCCTATGCCGAGCTTGCCTTTCTGCACACACTGGAGCAGGGCCTGTCGGGCGCTAGCCCCCGCCTTACTTGGTTATCTAGCCTTTATTTATATAGCGATAGTTCAATGAGCGCAGCCAACGGCATGGGCGCGCAGGGTAGCTTTAAGGCAAGTGGTTCACGACAATTACCTTGGCGACTCAATCAAAGAAGACTTCTTTGAGCATGTCGGTGCAGTGCTGGATCGCTGTCACCACATGAGGGATGGACTCTGCCACTTCAGCTTCATGCCGGATCACCATCTCAGTGGTCAATATCAGCCGCTGAACTCTGTCACGCGGGTCTGCGACTTGGCATACCCTGGCAAAATCAAATAACCCTTGCCGGGCTGAAAAAAATGACTTCTGGCCGCATAAATCCAAGGCCAGCACGTCCTCAGGAATGTAGGCTGTGGTGTTGACGAGATCAAACGCCGGTGCCAGGCGACAGTCGCTGGTGGTGGGGTCGGTATAGAGCAGGCCAAAGTTTTTCAGATGTGCATCGCCATTGCCCAAGACGCACGACAGCGCCACCAGATCGAAAAGCGCCTGCAGAGACGGCATGACATGGGGGCCAGACGCAAATGCCTCAACCAGCTTGGCCACATGCGTGTAGCTGGTTTTGTATTTCTCGCGTGAAGACAATCCCGCCAAAACCGCCATGTCCTCAAACCCAATGGGCGTGCCATCCGGCGTTCTGTCAAACCGCTGCATGACAAACAGCTCTTTATTGTTGGACAAATAGAACTCCGGCACTGCCAAGCCTGACGCCTTGGCGATACTCATGCAGAGAAACTCGTTGGCTGCCAAACCTGGGTATTCCTGGCGACCGCTTTTCACAATCAGGTCCGACGTGCGCACCGTGGCCTTGGAAGACGCCGGCTCCATCGCATGGGATAACGCCACCTGCGGCACCAGCAACTTAGGCTGTACGCCCGAAATGCCGGTACGGTAGATGTACTTGTCCACCAATTCGGCAAACAAACTCTCGGTGCCGTCCCAGGCCAAAATTTCACTCAAACGTTCGCCTTTGCCCTGTGCACTTGCCAACGGGTTCACAAAATCAGATTGCACTGCCACGCGGCCAATGGGGGCTTGTCCGCTGGACAGGGCCAACAGCAACATGGGCTCCAGATTGACGATTTTGGCCAGGCGGTTTTGCAGTGCCTCCAGTAAAAAGCCCTCAGGCAAATTCATTTGAAAGATAGGGTGCAAGGAGGCATGCGCAAATTGCGCCTTGCGCACTGGCATGGTCAGACTGACCGCCGCATCGGCAGAGGCTGGGCCGTAGCCAAACAAAAATTGACCTTGCTCCTGCGTCAACTCTCCCGCATTGCCTTGGGGCGTGCTGACATGCAGGTGCATGGCTGCCTTCATTGAAAATCTTTCAACTCATCCAGCGTGGGCCGGGTACGGGGCGACAAGGTCAGTTCCGCACCCAGTGCGCCCGCCAGCCTGGCATAGCTCTCCATGGCCACCGAACTGCGCCCGGCCTCCATGGCAATCACCTTCAGGCGCGTCACACCCGCCAAACCCGCCAGCGCCTCTTGGGTCAGACCCCGGTTAGTGCGCATGGCTTTGAAGGCTTGCCCTAGTTTTTGGAGGTGAAAGGACATGTCCATGTATCGATAATAATACTTTTATTGGCTATTGATCCATAAACGATACTTTTTTGAGGCAACACACCACCAAATGCCATCCAGTTTCAATGGTCCAAGCCGTGTGGGCCGACTTCTCCCGCGCCGCCTGCTTCTCCGCCAAGCTCAAATGGTGGTCACTTAGCGGCAAGCTCACAAGTTTCAGGTCAAATCGGGCGCTAGCCCCTGTCGTACCTGGGTCATTAGCTATTATTTATATAGCTAAACCTTAGTGAGCGCGGCCAACGGCCTGGGCGCGCGGGCCGCGTTCATAAGCGATTGCGTGAGGCATATTTGGCCTACCAGCGCTTGGGCAAACGCCTTGAAGTGTGAAACACCCGAAGGATGGTGACCTGATCGCCGTTGACGATGTAGGGCACGATATATCGGGTTTTCAACACCACCAGTTCACGGGTGCCAGGTACACGGCCAGGTCGGCCTATACCGGGTTGTTGCGCAAGCTGGGCCACTGCGTCCAACACCCGTGCTACAACCCGACTGGCGGCGGCAGCGTCGTCTTGCGCGATATAGGTGGCCTCGTCATCCAGGTTTTGCCGCGCTGCGCTCAGCCACTTCACTTTATTGGGCACCGGCATTCCATTTCAACGCCAGCTCGGCCATGTCTTGATCGGTGGCGTAGTCCTGGGCCTGGGCTTCGGCGAGCGCCGCCTGAATTTCGCTGAGCTGCCACTCATTGGTATCCACATAGGCCGCAATCGCCTCGGCGGCCAGAAAGGATTTACTGCGCTGGGTGACACTGGCGAGCTGGTCTAGCCGGTTTTTAACCCCGTCTTCCAAACGAATGGTCATGGTGCTGGACATACTGGCTCCTTGTGTGCTGGGTTGTGTACAGTGTAATCAGAACAGCATCGGGCAGGAGCAATATTCGCCCTACCCATCGGCACATGTTTGGGTGGAACCGCTGCTCGGCACCGCTGTTATCTAATACGCCACATGAAATATTCTGAAAACAGCCTGGGCATCGCCGCCATGCTGGCTGCTGTCGGCGCGTTTTCGATGATGGACGCGATCATGAAGGCCTTGACCAACAGCTACCCGCCGATGCAGGTTGCGGCACTGCGCGGGCTGTCTGCGATGCCGCTGGTCTGCCTGTATGTGCTTTGGCGGGGTGAAGGCCCTCAGCTGCTGCAGGTACGCTGGCCGCTGCATCTGTTCAGAGGGCTGGTCGGTATTGTCATGCTGCCGATGTTCGCCTATGGCGTGCAAAGGCTGACCCTGACCGACGCCTACGCCATCTCATTCATCGCGCCTCTGATCATCACCGTGCTGGCGGTCCCCTTCCTGAAAGAGGCTGTACACACCCGCCACTGGGTCTGTCTGGTGGGCGGGCTGATCGGGGTGCTGGTGGCCATGAACCCCAGCGCCAACGCCATGCTGTCTATGGGTGCCCTGGCGGTCCTGGGCGCGGCCGTGTGTTACGCGGTCTCTGCAGTGGCCGGACGCATTCTCAGCCGCACAGACACCAGCAGCAGCCTGGTGTTCTGGATGACCCTGCAGCTGGGCGTCGGCGCCGGCCTGCTGGCGGCGCCAAACTGGGTCGCCATCCAACCGGCGCATTGGCCTTTGATCGCCGCGCTGGCGGTCACCGGCTTCTTGGGCCAATTGACCATCACCCAGGCCTTTCGACATGGTCAGGCCGCCGTGGTGGCGCCCCTGGAATACACCGCCCTGATCTGGGGCTTGGGGCTTGATTGGCTGATTTGGCAGACCCTACCTGGCACGCACACCCTGCTGGGAGCGATGATCATCATTGCTTGCGGCCTGTACATCATCAGGCGCTCGCACCAACCAGTGGTGGTGGTGCCCCCCTGAGGGCGCAGCCCTAGCGCACGACGGGTTTGGGTCGCATACCTTCAAGCGGCAGGCGCACCGGGAACTGTTGGCGGATCGCCTCGTCAATCGCGGCCGGTATGTGCGTTGGGTAATGCGTCGCCAGGATGCTGTTGAGCTTTGTGGAGGCCCGGTCCAGCAACGTGGGTCTGCCCTGCTCCACCCACTGGTTCGGGCTGGAGCGGTCGCCAATTTGCGGGTACAGGTAGTCTCGTTGCATCAGCTTGAGGGTCTGGTCCGAGCCCAGGTAATGGCCGGGGCCCTCCAGGCAGACCTGACGCATGGTGTCAAGAGAGATGGACTCGTCGTCCACCTCAATGCCGCGGATGGTGCGCTGCACCGCGCCAATGATGTCGTTGTCGATCAGCAGGCTTTCCAGTGAGAAACCCAGCAGACTGGCCAGCATGCCGGCCGACTCATAAATCAGGTTGGCGCCGCTGTTCCCCACCAGGGCATGGTTGTAGGCTTTTTCATAGCCAGATTGGGCGTCTGGCAGTTTGGCATCACTCATGCCAGAGGCGGTGCCGCCGGTCAGGTCGTAAAAACGCGACAGTTGGGCGCTGGCGGCTGAAAGCAGCGCCTGCTCTGGGCTGCCACCCGACATTGCGCCGGTGCGCAGGTCAGACACAAAACACCAGGTGCCAAAAATCGCCGGCGCCTTGGGCTTGAGCGCATTCACATAGACCAGGCCCGCCAGGCACTCGGCCACCTCTTGCACCAGGGCCGCAGCGAGCGAAGCGGGGGCGGTGGCGCCGGCCTGACCGGCCGAGAGCAGCAGCACCGGCATGCCGCCGTGAACCGCTACTTCCAGGCATTTGCAGGCGTCGTACGCAAACTTCATGGGCGGCACGACAAAGCAGTTCGACTGGCTGACAAAGGGGCGGGCGCGCCATTTGTCTTCGCCGCCAGCGATCATGTGCAGCATCTTCAGGCTTTGCTCCACATGCTCGGGCGCGACCCAGCTGGCACCCACGTGTTTGGTGGTGCCCGCCACGCAGGCGTAGGTGGTGTTGAAATCCATCTCTTCAGGCAGGGCCAGGTCCCGGCACACCACGGAACGCTGGAAGAAATGGATGTGCTCCAGCGTGTCCACCACGCGGGCAATGTTGTACAGGTCTTGGGTCGTGGAGTCGCGGTATTCGCCCGTGCGGGCGTCCACCATGCTGACCGCCGCACCGGCCGTGCCGAAGTACACCTTTGAGCCCCAGGGCTCCATGTCGTGCTTGGGGTCTTGTCCATGCAGCACAAAATGGCGCCCGGCGTTGGCAATGGTGTCTTCGACCAGCGCACGCGGGAACAGCAGGCGGCCGGAGTCGGTCAGCTTGGCACCGACCTTGGTCATGGCGTCGATACCACTTTGTGGCGCATCGGCAAAGCCAATGGTCTCCAGCGCATCAAGAGCCGCGTTGTGGATTTTCAGCACGTCGGCATCTTTGAGCGGCTTGTAGTTGCCGCCCATCATGCCGGGCCGAACTGGCCGCAGACTGTCAGGCAGCGGTGCCGCACGTGCCGCGCGCCGGGCCTCCCTGGCACCACCACGACGAACCACGGTCTCTTCGATTGCGCTCATCTGTAACCCCTAAAAAAAACGATAAAAATTCACCGAAAACAAGGTCTAGGCACGCAGCCGTGCGTTGGTCGGATCGTACAAAGGCTCGGCCTGCACTGTGGCGCTGCGTCGCTGGCCCAGCACATTCACCTCCAGCCGGGTGCCCGGTTGCGCCAGATCGGCCCGCACGTAGGCCAGCGCCACGCTTTGCTTGAGCGTGTGGCTCCAGACGCCAGATGTGGTCAGGCCCACGTTGTCGCTGCCGTTGAAGACCTGGGCGCAGTAGGGCGCTTCCGCCTCGCCGGGCTCGTCGAACACCAGCGGCACAAAGCGCTGGGCAGCACCGCGGCTGTGCTCAGCCAACAAGGCTTCGCGCCCCACAAAAGACGGCTTTTTGAGGTCAATGAAACGGTCCAGGGAAGCGTCCAAAGGCGAGTAACCGCTTTCCAAATCGCTCTTCCAGCCGCGGTAGCACTTGTCAACCCGCAGGCTGTCCATGGCGTACATACCAAAGTCGCGGATGTCAAACGCCTGACCGGCCGCCCAGACCGCGGCGTACAAGGCCGGCATCTGTGCGACCGGCGCGTGCAGCTCCCAGCCAAGTTCGCCCACATAGTTGACCCGCATGGCCAGCATGGGCCCCGTCACGGCGGTGATTTCGCGCGCCGTCAGCCAGGGGAAACCAGCGTTGGACAGATCGGCAGTGGTCACCTGCGACAGCACGTCGCGGGCGCGCGGGCCAGCGATGATCAGTGAGCCCAGCTCGGCCGACAGATCTCGCACGGTAATCGGGCTACCCGGCGGCAAGCCTTTGTTAAGTAAATCCATATCGTGCGTGGCGGCAATCGCGGCACTGATGATGTAGAAGTGGTCGGGCCCCAGCCGGGTGATGGTGAACTCGCTCAGCAGCTTGCCGGTGGGTGTGAGCGCATAGGCCAATGACACCCGCCCCAGCGCGGGCAGCTTGGAGCAGGAGAGCTGGTCCAGGTGCTGGGCCGCACCCTCGCCCTTGAGCTCAAACTTGGTGAAGCCAGGTAAATCCAGCACGCCCACCCGCTCGCGCACTGCCGCCACCTCTTGGGCAACGGCTGCATGCCAAACGCTCTCACGCCGGAATGACAGATTTTCTTCCGGCACGGTGCCATCCAAGTCAAAGTACACCGCACGCTCCCAGCCGCCACGGGCGCCAAATCGGGCGCCTTTGGCCTTGAGAGTTTCATACAAGGGCGAGGGACGCAGCGGTCGGCCGGCTGGCCGTTCCTCATAGGGAAAGGATGACGCGTACTCGTTCTGATAGACCTCAATCGCCTTGGCCACGGTGTAGCCGGTGGTGGCGTAATCGGCGTAACGGCGCCGGTCGAGCGACCACAGGTCCCACTCGGTCTGGCCATGGATCACCCATTCGGCCAGAGCCTTGCCTGCACCACCGCCCTGGGTGATGCCAAAGCTGAAGGTGTTGCAGTGAAAGAAGTTACGCAGCCCGGGCTCGGGTCCGATGTAGGGGTTGCCATCGGGCGAATAGGGAATGGGGCCATTGACGCCGCGCTTGATGCCTGCACGCGCCAGGGCCGGCACGCGCGCCATAGCGTCCTCAATGTAGCTCTCGAGCCGGCCAAAATCGTCATTCCACAGCTGGTTGGCAAAATCATCGGGCATGCCATCGAGCCACATCGGCGTGGCCTTCCACTCGTAGGGCCCGAGGATGAAGCCGTCACGCTCCTGCCGCAGGTAGTAAGAGGTGTCCGGGTCGCGCAAGAGTGGCAGGCGTTCGCTGCGGTCTTTGAGCTCTGGCACGTCTTCAGTCACCAGGTACTGGTGCGACATCACGGCAATCGGCAAATGCCGACCGACCATGGCCATGATCTCACCGGCGCGGTAACCGGCAGCGTTGACCACCACCTCGGCCACCACATCGCCTTTGTCGGTGGTAACCAGCCACTCACCATTTGGCTTTTGCGCCAAAGCAGTGACCCGGGTGTGCCGGCGCACGCGGGCGCCAAGTTCACGCGCCGCGCGGGCCAGCGCCTGGGTCAGCTGCGATGGGTCAATGTCACCATCCAGCGGGTCCCACAGCGCACCCAGCAGGTCATGCGTCTCGATAAAGGGGTAGCGTTGCTTCAAATCGCTGAGCGACAGGATGTCGTAGTCCAGCCCATTCGCCTTGGCCATGCTTTGTACATGGTGGAATTCATCCATGCGGTTGCGGGTATGCGCCAGCCGTACCGAGCCTGTCACGTGGTAGTTGATCGGGTTCTCGGCCGAGGCGGCCAGTTGACGGTAGAGCGAAGCGGAATACTTCTGCAGCTTGAGGATGCTCCAGCTGGTCGAAAAAGTGGGCAGATTGCCGGCAGCATGCCAGGTTGAACCCGAGGTCAGCTCATCGCGCTCAAGCAACAGGGCGTCAGAAATGCCCATTTGAGCCAAATGGTACAAACAACTGCAGCCAACAACCCCGCCGCCGATGACGACGACTTTTGCATACTCTGTCATATCCGTCTCCATGGACCCGTTGGCCAGCGAAACCCATCGCCAGCACCGCAAACTACGTCAAGTTCCCGTTTTAATTATAGAGAGCTTCGTGAAATTCATTCTCAATATTTCACGGCAGTATAATTAGTTTGAGATTTTTCACTAAGAGGTGATTCCATGGACCTGCCAAATCGGGCGCAAGTGGTTATTGTCGGCGGCGGCATCGTGGGCTGCAGCATTGCTTACCACCTGACCCTGCGGGGCTGTACCGACGTGGTGCTGCTCGAACGCAAGCAGCTCACCTGCGGCACCACTTGGCATGCTGCTGGCTTGGTCGGGCAACTGCGTGCCACCTATAACCTCACCCGACTGGCTCAGTACACCACCTCGCTCTACGCCTCGCTGGAGCAGGAAACCGGGCAGGCCACCGGTTTCCGGCAGACCGGCTCCGTGGCCGTCGCCACCCATGCCGCCCGGATGGAAGAATTGCTTCGTGGCGCGTCGATGGCCAAATGCTTTGGGCTGGAGGTGCAGACCCTGACCGCCGGTGAAATCGGTGAACTCTGGCCGGGTGTCCACACAGGCGACCTGGTCGGCGGTGTGTTTCTGCCCAAAGACGGCCGCACCAACCCGATTGACACCACCCAAGCCCTGGCCAAAGGAGCCAAGAGCCGAGGCGCCCGTATTTTTGAGAACACCAAGGTCGAGGAGATTTTGGTAGAAAACGGCCGCGCCGTTGGCGTGCGCACGGCCCAAGGCGTGATGCGCGCTGACACGGTGATCAACTGCGCCGGCATGTGGGCCCATGAACTTGGCGCCAAAGCCGGCACCACCGTGCCCTTGCATGCGGCCGAGCATTTTTATATCGTGACCGAGCCCATGGAGGGCTTGTCGTCCAACCTGCCAGTGCTGCGCGACCCCGATGGCTGCGCGTATTTCAAAGAAGACGCGGGCAAGCTGCTGGTGGGCTGGTTTGAGCCCGTAGCCAAGCCCTGGGGCATGAAAGGCATCCCCGAGAGCTTTAGTTTTGACCAACTGCCCGATGACCTGGAGCACATTGAACCCCTGCTGACGGCCGCCATGCACCGGACACCGGCCCTGGCCAAGACCGGCATCAACCTGTTTTTCAACGGTCCTGAAAGTTTCACGCCTGACGACCGCTACCTGCTGGGCGAGACGCCTGAGGTGCGAAACCTGTTTGTGGCAGCTGGATTTAACTCCATCGGCATCCAGTCTGCCGGTGGCGCCGGCAAGGTGCTGGCCGACTGGGTCATCGACGGTCACCCGCCCATGGACCTATGGGACGTGGACATTCGTCGCTGCATGCCGTTTCAACGCAACCGGCGCTACCTGAGAGACCGAACGGTGGAGACCCTGGGCCTGCTGTACGCCATGCACTGGCCGTTCCGGCAGCCCGAGACGGCCCGCGGCGTGCGGCGCTCCATCCTGCATGACCGGCTGCTGGCGCATGGCGCCTGCTTCGGCGAGGTGGCGGGCTGGGAACGGGCAAACTGGTTTGCACCCAAAGGCGTCAAGGCCGAGTACGCCTACAGTTACGGCCGGCAAAACTGGTTTGACTACTCGGCCCAGGAACACATGGCCGTGCGTGAGGCGGTTGGGCTATTTGACCAATCCTCATTCGCCAAATTTTTAGTGCAAGGGCCCGACGCCGAGCGTGTACTCAACCAGATCTGCGCCAATAACATGGCCGTGCCGGTGGGCAAGATTGTCTACACCCAGTGGCTGAATGTGCGAGGCGGTATCGAGGCCGACTTGACCGTGACGCGCGAAGCACCTGACCGATTTATGGTGGTGACGGCTGCCGCCACCCAGGTGCGTGACTTCACCTGGCTGCAACGCCAGATTCCGCAGGACGCGCGGGCCACGGCGACAGATGTCAGCGCTGGCATGGCCGTACTGAGCCTGATGGGGCCGCGCTCTCGTGAATTGCTCGCAACGCTGACCGATGCAGACCTGTCCAACGCCGCCTTTCCCTTTGGCACATCGCAAACCATCGACCTGGCCTATGCCCGGGTGCGAGCCAGCCGCATCACCTATGTCGGTGAACTGGGCTGGGAGATCTATATCCCGACCGAGTGCGCACCAGCGGTGTTCGATGCCTTGATGGCAGCGGGTGAACCCTTTGGCCTGCGGTTGGCCGGTTACCACGCCCTGAACTCGCTGCGCATGGAAAAAGCCTATCGTCACTGGGGACACGACATCAGCGACGAAGACACGCCGGTTCAATCGGGCCTGGGCTTTGCTGTGGCCTGGGACAAGCCGGGCGGTTTCATCGGCCGGGATGCGCTGCTCAGCCAACGCCAGCAGGGCGTGAACCGGCGACTGGTGCAGTTTGCGCTGAGCGAACCAGCCCATTTGCTGTACCACAACGAGCCGATCTGGCGCAACGGGGTGATCGTTGGCCGCATTTCATCTGGCATGTTCGGCCATGCCCTCGGGCAATCGCTGGGCATGGGCTACGTCGAAAATTCGGCTGGGCTGGCCGACAAAGACTTTGTCATGGCGGGCCGCTACGAGATCGAAGTGGCTGGCGTCAAGGTTGCCGCTACAGCGTCTCTGGCGCCTTTCTACGACCCGAGCAGCGCTCGCATCAAGGGGGCTGCCCCTACCGCCACGACCATCGCCCCAGCCTCGGGCCAGTGACATGGCCATTCAAGCGCTGAGCCTGCCACTGCCCGACGTGTCGGCGCGGGTCGAGGCTAGCCCGCAGCAGCTTGACCCAGAGGCCGCCATCGGCGAGCAGTTGCGTGAACTGCGCCAGATCAAGGCCATGACGCTCAAGGAAGTTGCGCAATTGGCCGGCATCTCTGTGGGCTACCTGAGCCAGCTTGAACGCAACCAGTCACGCCTGCCAATTGGCGTTTTGAAAAAAATCAGCGACGCCCTTGGCGTGCACATGAACTGGTTTTTCCAGGATGGGCCACAAGGCGCCGCCCATGAGCGCGACATTGTGGTCCGGGCCCAGCACCGTCGGCGCCTGTCGTTTACCGGGCTGGGGATCACCGAAGAATTACTTTCACCCAACTTGAGCGGCCCGCTGGAACTGCTGATCAGCACCATCGAGCCCGGTGCCGACAGTGAAAACTACAGCCACGACGGTGCCGAAGCCGGGGTTGTGCTGGCGGGCACCCTGGACCTGTGGGTCTCAGACCGTCACTTCCGGCTGCAGGAGGGAGACAGTTTCTCATTCAAGAGTGCCGAGGTTCATCGTTGTGCCAACCCGGCCGACATCCCTACCCGCGTGCTGTGGGTCATCACCCCGCCGCACTATTGAACGCGTCTCGCGTTGCCGTGCCCACACAACAGCCCCTGCTGTGACGACGCCCAAGTACCACGCCATTGCATCCGACCTGTCGCAGACCATTCTGACCGGTCAGTTGGCCGCTGGCGACAAGCTGCCGCCGCACCGGGTGCTGGCCAAACGGCTGGGGGTGACCACCGGCACGGTGAGCCGAGCTTATGCCAGCCTGGAGCGGCGTGGCCTGGCCACAGCGCGGGTCGGTGATGGCACCTATGTGCGCCATCTCAATGTCGCGACCAATCTGGATGGCTCAGCAAGCGCAAGCGCCCCGATTGACCTGGCCTACAACGTCGCGATCCCTACCGAAGAGAGCGCGGCTTTGCTAGGCGTTTTCGATCAGCTACGGCTGGACCCGAACCGCTTGGCTGAATTGTTACTGTATCAACCGGAGGCCGGTATCAAGCGGCACCGCATGATCGGGGCGGACTGGCTGCGCGCCTTTGGCACCAGCGGTGACTGGAACCGCGTGATGGTCACCCACGGTGCCCAACACGGGCTGGCGGGCGTGTTGCGAACCATAGCCCGGCCGGGTGACACCTTGCTGGCCGAGTCACTCACCTACCCCGGCCTGCTGTCACTGGCGCGCTCACTGCGCTTGCAGGTGATCGGCGTGACCATGGATGATGAAGGACTGCTGCCCGATGCCTTGGATCGCGCCGCACAGACCTTCCAAGGCAAACTGCTTTTCTGTTCGCCCACGCTGCATAACCCAACGACGAGTACCATGGGTAGCGCGCGTCGCGAGGCGATTGCGGCCGTGGTCCGGCGCCGTAACCTGCTGCTGATGGAGGACGTGGTGCACGCCGCCGTTCTGACGAATCCGCCACCGGCAATTTCGACCTTGCTGCCAGACCATAGCTTTTTGATGGCGAGCATGAGCAAGGTCTTTGCCCCTGGTTTGCGCGTCGGTTTTCTGGAAGCCTCACCGGCCTGGCTGGACAAAGTAGCCGCGAGCATACGGGCCGATTGCTGGATGGTCGCGCCCTTGATGCCTGAGATCGCCACGCAATGGCTGGCCAACGGCGAGGCCCAGCGTCTGATCGCCTTGCAGCGTGCTCACATTGCCGAGAGGCAAGAATTGGCACACCACATACTGTCGGGGCTCGACTACCGCTGGCGCCCGGACCACCCGCACCTATGGCTGCCCTTACACGAGCCATGGACGTCATCCAGCTTTGCGGCGGCCCTGCGACAGGTGGGCGTGCTGGTTAGAACCGCAGACCAGTTTGCCGCAGGCCGTACGCCGGCGCCCCAGGCCATCCGGATCAGCCTGAACAGCGCAGGCACGCTGGATCAGCTGACCCAGGGGCTGACCAAGGTGCTCTCGCTATTGGCACGCCGTGACACGGACACTTTGCCGCACTGAGACAACCTGACCCTGCGGCTCAGGCGGCAGCATTGGGCCGCCCGATCGCCTCTGCGGTAATCACGGCCTCCAGCAGTCCGGTATCACTGGTGGCGTTAGGCAGCATGGTCTTTTGCAGGGTGAGCTTCACCTCGGGCGCCTGCGCGCCCATGGCCAGCACCGCGGTCCGGGCCGCATCGCGCGCCAACTCGGTGGCCCGGCCCAGTGCTTCGGCCGGGTCGCGATACTGCTGGGTGCCCACGGTTGAATGCACAACAAACACGCCACTGCCGTCGCCGGCAACGCGGACCACCACGGTCTGGGCCACCACGCCGGTGGCAGCGCCGACGGCATTGGCCACATCACAGTAATCAGGAAACACCATATCGCAGCCCAAGCGCCGTGCCACCTCAGGGTAGTACACCTTGACCGGTCCGCCCACCGCCACCACCGGCACGCTCGGTTTCAAACTAACCATGGCCAAGCCAAGTAAAGTTTGGCCACGGCAGACGGCATCGACCAGCTGATCATCGGCCAGCTTGACACCCAACGCAGTGTCCAAAATAGCGCGCCCGGTCAATCGCACGGTTTCGTTCCAGACATCTCGCGCAAATTGCTCGGTGCGCTCGGGCGTCGGGAACTTCATTTCGCGCAAGCGGGCTCCAAGCTGGCCCGCCAGCTTGGCCGCCTCACTGGACCAGTTGGCTTGCAAAGCCAGCACATGCGCCGCATCCGATGGCGTGAAGCCACTGAGCTGGACCAAACCTTTACGCCTGAGCGAGCTGATCGCACGCTGCGCAGACAAAGAAGATGCCACCTTGCGCAAAGCTTGCGGACGTTCGCCAATCTGGTCAAGAACCTCTCGCTCGCGTGCGGTCAACTCACCTGTGGGTGAATCAGCACGGGCGCCGAAAGGCAGCAGCACGAACCGCCCCTGCATGGAATTGCCGCCATCGACGTCGGCCAAGTCCGCCTCTAGCATGGCCAGCACCTCGGGGTAGCGCTGGCCTATCAGCGCCACCGGCACGATCCGCTGTGTGCTGATGCTGAGCTTGCCCTGTGGCCCAAGCAGCACCTCGCTGTCGCCGCCCAAGCCGATGGTGCGCACGTCGATGGCCCGCACCATGGTGCGCCAGCCTCCTACCTCGGCACCATCCAATGCGACGCGTGGTCTGCCATTGAGCAGCACACCCAGGTCCGTGGTGGTGCCCCCCATGTCTGACATGATGAAGCTGTCCAAACCCGACAGCCATTGGGCGCCGACCAGACTGGCTGCGGGCCCAGACAACACGGTTTCGATCGGTCGGGTCACCACGGATTCGGCCAGCGCCAGGGTGCCGTCTCCCTTAACGATCATCAACGGGCAACGAATTTGCAGCTGCGCCATGGCCCTTTGCACAGCCTCAATCAGATTACTCACCCGGGAGATCAACCGGGCATTGAGGGCCGCCGTCAGGGCTCGGCGCGGCGCATCGAGCGAGGAAGACAGCTCGGTGGATAAAGTCACCGGCTTGCCCGTGCGCGCCACAATCAGCTCACGTGCTGCGTGCTCATGTGCCGCATTGCGCACGGCAAAGGCCCCAGCCACGGCGAAGGCGTCCACTTTGTCAGACATTCGTGAAAGCGCGGCCTCCAGTGCCTCCAGATCCAGCGGCACACGGGCGTCGCCATTGTGGTCGTGCCCTCCAGCCACCGACTCAATTGGCATGCCAGGGAAGGCTTGGGCAATACCGGTACGCGCGACCATGGCTGGGTCAAAACCGATCAACACCACGCCGACGGCACTGCCATGACCTTCCACCACCGCATTGGTGGCCAGGGTGGTCGATACCGACACCAGCGAGATATCTTGCGGCTGCAGGCCTTGCGGCAACAAGCCGACAGCCCGGGTGATCGCCTCGGCAACGCCAATAGCCAGGTCGCCCTTGGTTGTGATGGCCTTGGCAGACGCGATGACGCGGTGGCTGGCAGCTTCAATGATGGCCGCGTCTGTGTAAGTGCCGCCAGTGTCCACCCCCACCAAATAGGTCGACGACGGGGATGGGGCACTTGAGAGATCGGTCATAGAGGGGCGTAGGGGTTTGTAGGGAGTGAAATGAGAGCCAATTTAGTCAGCAGAGAGTTTGCCACCAATGTCATGCTGCAAATGCCCGCGTGGCGATTCACAGCCACCGGACACATATTGATTCAGACCTGCGATTCACTTATGCTCAGTCTGGTGAGAGACACAAAAACAAAGGCACTGGCACCATGAAGACAGTCAAATCGTTTCCGCGCAAGGTCCGCGAGATTCCCCACACGCTGATTCCACTGCCAGACGGGACACAACTCGCGGCGCGACTATGGCTGCCGACCGATAGCGACAAAAAACCAGTGCCCGCGGTGCTGGAGTACCTGCCCTATCGCAAGCGAGACGGCACCATCGTGCGCGATGCCTTGACCCACCCGTACTTGGCAGGACATGGCTATGCCTGCGTGCGGGTAGACATGCGCGGCAACGGCGACTCAGACGGCATCATGCTGGACGAGTACGCCGAACAGGAACTGGCCGACGCCGAGGCCGTGATCGCCTGGCTGGTGCAGCAACCCTGGTGCACGGGCAAGATAGGCATGATGGGCATCTCTTGGGGCGGCTTTAACGGCCTGCAGGTTGCGGCACGCCGACCGCCTGGCCTCAAGGCCATCATCACCCTGTGCTCCACCGACGACCGCTACAGTGACGACATCCACTACAAAGGCGGGTGCCTGCTCAACGAGAACCTGGGCTGGTCGGCCACCATGTTCGCCTACTCCTCGCGCCCGCCAGACCCAGCGCTGGTCGGCGACCGCTGGCGCGACATGTGGCTGGCTCGACTGCAGGCCGAGCCCTTGCTGGCCATCCCCTGGCTGGAACACCCGCACCGTGATGCCTACTGGAAGCATGGCTCGGTGTGCGAAGACATTGGCGCCATTGATGCCGCCGTGCTGGCCATTGGCGGCTGGAACGACGCCTATACCAATGCCGTACCGCGCCTGGTGAGCAGCATTCAGGCGCCCGTCAAAGGCATCATTGGTCCCTGGGCGCACAAGTACCCACATTTCGCTGTGCCTGAGCCGCGCATCGGCTTTTTGCAAGAAGCGCTACGCTGGTGGGACCGCTGGCTCAAAGAGCAGCCCACCGGGGTCGAACAGGACCCAGCCTTTCGCACCTACATCATGGACCTGGGCCGGCCCGGCGCCTCTGTGGCACATATCCCCGGACGCTGGGTCAGCGACCAGGCGTGGCCAGCCGACCGGCATGAGTTGCAGCGCTGGCACCTGAACCCAGACGGTCTGAGCCGCGACGCCGGCGCCAAAAACAAACGCCCCATCAGCTCGCCGCAACATACCGGCGCTGACAGCGGTGAGTACTGCATCATCTGGATGGGCCCGGAGTTCCCGGGGGACCAGCGGCAGGACGACGCTGGCTCGCTGACTTTTGATTCGGCGCCATTGACACGGGATATGGACTTGGTCGGGGCGCCCGTCTTGAACCTGCGGGTCAGTGCCAACCGGCCAGTGGCAGTGGCAGCCGTGAGACTGAACGCGGTATGGCCAGATGGCGCGGTGTCCCGACTGACCTACGCCGTGGCCAATCTGTGCCATCGCAACAGCCACGAACACCCTGAAGCCCTCGAGCCAGGCAAAACCTACACGCTGAAAATCCAACTCGATGACGTGGCCTACCGCATCCCCAAGGGCCACCGCCTGCGGGTCTCGATTTCAACCAGTTACTGGCCGTTGATCTGGCCAGCCCCCGAACCGGTGACGCTGACCGTACAGACTGGGGCGAGCCACATCGATGTGCCAATCAGAAAACTCGATCGCAATGAAGTAGCGCCCGTTTTTGCCCCAGCCGAGGCGGCACCGGCCGTCAAGCTGACCGTGCTGGACAAGCCGTGGAACAAGCGGGAATTGCTGGTGGACCAGCGCACCGGCGAGCGCCGCATGAGCATTGTTGATGACTTTGGCCGAAGCGTGATCGACGAGCACGGTCTGTGCACCTGGGGCTGTGGACGTGAGACGTACAGCATACTGCCCGCTGATCCTTTGTCTGCTCGGCAGGACTGCCATTGGTCCACCGAGACCTCACGTGGTGATTGGAAGGTGCGCACAGAAACTTACTCCACCATGACCGCCACGGCCACCCATTGGCATGTCACGGGACGGCTTGAAGCCTACGAAGGCGACACCAAAGTCCTGGTCCGCGAATGGGACAAAAAAATCAGGCGCAACTTGCTTTAGCTCAAGCGCCGCCTGATCGTCGACCACGCCCGCGGGCGAGGTTGGCGCCCGGCGCCGCGCCACCCAGGCGACTTTGCTCACCGCCCCATTGCGCTCGCGCGCCGGTCGAAACATCACCCAACTGGCTCACAATGGCTTCCAGCGCTGGGCTGCTGCCGCGCGTATGGCCTTCAAGCGCTTCGCGCATCGCACGCAGATGTTTAGCAGTGGTTCCACAGCAGCCGCCGATGATGCGAGCACCTGCATCAAGCGCCATTTTTGCGTACACGGACATCAACTCGGGCGTGCCGTTGTAGCAAATCGCGCCGTCTACATACTGGGGAATGCCGCAATTGCCTTTGGCCACCAACACCACCTCCGGTCCCATGGCCTCGGCCAGGTTATGTATGCAGGCCACCAACTCAGAGGCGCCAGTCCCGCAATTGGTACCGCAGGCGGCCAGGCGGGGCGTGAAGGTTTTCTCTAACCCGGCAAAGTCGCTGGGCGAAATACCCATCATGGTGCGACCATTGGTGTCGAAACTCAGGGTGCACACAATGGGCAGGCCCACGGTGGCCGCCCCAGCCACGGCCGCCTCGACCTCCTCTTTGGAGGACATGGTTTCCAGCCACAAGACGTCAGCCCCACCTTCGGCCAGACTTCTGGCTTGTTCGGCGAAGGCCTCTTTGGCCAACTCGAAGCTCAATAGGCCGATGGGTTCCATGATTTCACCCGTAGGGCCCATGCTGCCGGCCACCGCCACCACGCGACCACTGGCATCAGCGACTTGTCTTGCCAGGCGGGCAGCCGCTAGATTGATCTCTGCCACCCGGGCTTGAGCGTTGTGCAGCTTCAGTCGGTAGGTGGTGCCGCCAAAGCTGTTGGTAAGAATAATGTCGGCACCGGCCTCAACAAAGCCTTGGTGCAAGGCCATGATGCGGTCAGGGTGATCTATGTTCCAAAGCTCGGGGGCATCGCCGGACATGAGGCCCACGTCAAACAGGTTACTGCCCGTGGCGCCATCTGCCAGCAGCCAGGGGCGGGAGGCCAGCAGGCTGGAAAACCGGTTATTGAAGGGTTCGGTCATGTGCGCAATCGTCATGGGAATTCGGTAGGAGACAGGGCCAATGGCCCGCCGTACCGACTTTACCCGATCTCATGCGGCTGGACCACGAGCCAGTTGTCGTGGGCGGTCACGCTCAGGCCGTGCGCCAATTGCTCCGCAGCATGGTCGTCACGCAATGCCGCCATGGTTTCAAAATGACGGTCTGTTCGTGACACGAAAAGCCTCAATGCGCCCTGCTCTACATGGGCGCTGCGGAACAACATCGGCCCGTCGCTGGCCGGTGTATCTCCTGCCACCAGAATGGGGCGCTTCCAGCGGTGCACATAGGTGTGAATGGCGGCCTGCTTGCCTTCATACCAGGGCAAAGGAGCCCACAGGGTCGGTGTCAACTCATGATCGAGCAAGTCAACGGGCTGATAGCAGCCGTCCCTGATCTGTTTGCGGGCCGTTGTCAATTGACCGGTCTGCCGGTCCTTCAGCAGCAGGGACACCCCGATGACATTTTCGGGTTTGACACCATAACCATAGCGCGGATCCGCCAGCACCATGCGCACCAGTTCTTCGCTGGCAGCGCTGACCACGAACACCTCAATGCCATGCTGCATCAAAGCCTGGTACAAGGCTTGCTGCCCGGGTAGCACGCGGGGCCGCTGTACGAATGCGTCTTGAAGCTCGCCCTTAACCAATAACTTGACCGGAATGGGCGGTGTGCCGGACAGCAGATCGTCGAGCTCGATTTTCAGTTCACGTAAGGTAAACCCAGAAAAAATCTGGGAAGCCCAGGGGTAAGAGATCTGATCGTCCAGCTCGCACAGGCGCTGGTAGTAAGCATGTAAGGTCTCGCGACGACCTGGAAGGTCTTGAAAAGGGATTAAGGCCAGAGACGGTTGCATGGTGTCGCGCGTCAAGATGCCCTTGTTTTCCATGAAAGGCAGCAAGGCGCCCAGCAGGTCATGCTGGTAGCTGGTGTTGTCAGCGTCAAAGATGGCAAAAGCACCCTGGTGCGCATGCCTCTCGATCAATGCCACCAAACGGGACCGCGCCGCCAGCGGCCAGCGGGCGAGCAGTTGCTCGATCACTTGGCGCTCAGAAGGGTCCGACTGATTGTTCGCCATAGCAGAGCCGGTCAGCGCTGGGTAGCCATGTAATTCGGATGCTCGAACACAGGCACGACCGCCGTCGGCATCGGTGCGCGGCCACGGATCGCATCGGAGAGTTTCTCAGCCATCATGATGGTGGGGGCGTTGAGATTGCCGCTAACGACACGCGGCATCAGGGACGCGTCGACGACGCGCAGGCGCTCGACGCCATGAACCCGCCCTTCACCATCGGTAACCGCCATGTCGTCCGTCCCCATACGGCAAGTGCCCGAAGGGTGGTAGGCGGTCTCGGCATTGGCGCGGATGTGCGCATCGATCTCGTCGTCGCTTTGCACCTGGATGCCGGGCGACAACTCGGCGCCGCGGTAAGCGTCAAAGGCCGATTGCTGAAAGATTTCACGTGTCAGGCGCACGGCAGCCCGCATCTCCTTGCGATCCTGATCCGTGCTCATGTAATTGAACAGGATACTAGGCGCCGTGGTTGCCTTGGCGTCACGCAAGCGAACATGGCCACTGCTGGTCGGCCGCATCGGGCCAACATGGGCCTGAAACCCGTGACAGGTGGCCGGCGACTTGCCGTCATAACGGACCGCCATCGGTAAAAAATGGTACTGGAGGTCGGGGTGCCGCACACCAGCTTCGCTGCGAATGAAGCCACCCGACTCAAAATGGTTGGTGGCACCAAGACCAGAGCTGAACAACAACCACTCCAAACCAATCTTGAGTTTGTTGAGCGGGTTGAGTGCAGAAAACAAGGTGATCGGCTGGGTGCACTCGAACTGGACATAGGTCTCCAGATGATCCTGCAGGTTCTCACCCACCCCAGCTAAAGGCGCCGTCAGGGCAATGCCGAGCGGCTGCAGCTCCTTGGGTTGGCCGATCCCTGACAATTTGAGCAACTGCGGCGAATTGATGGCCCCACCCGACAGTATTACTTCTTTGGCCGCCCGAAGTTGCTGTAATTGACCATCGCAAACCACTTCAACGCCAACCGCTCGCCGCGATGCCTCGCCCTCAAACATCACCCGGGTCACCAGGCTGCGCATTTGCACCCTCAGATTTTTGCGTTTCCAGGCAGGACGTAAATAGGCCATCGCCGTACTCCAGCGCCGACCTCTGTGGACCGTCATGTCCATCGGCCCCAGCCCTTCTTGCTGGTAGCCATTCATATCACCGGTATAGGGATAGCCCGCTTGCTTGCCGGCCTCAATAAAGGCGCCGTAGAGCGGGTTGCGGCAGGCACCCGTGCTCACATGCAAGGGCCCCGTATGGCCGCGGTAGGGGTCACCGCCCTGAGCCCGGGTCTCCGCCTTGCGGAAATAGGGCAGGCAATGGGCATAAGACCAATTCTCCAGACCCGCACCATTCGCCCAAGCATCGTAGTCAAGGGCGTGCCCTCGAATGTAGACCATGCCGTTGATGGATGAAGAACCGCCGATCACACGGCCCCGCGGACAGTGAATCCGACGGCCATTCATGTAGGGTTCGGGTTCGGACTCATACAACCAGGTGTACTTCTGGTTCGCCATCGGGTAGGACAAGGCCGAGGGCATATGAATAAATAGGCTGTGGTCCAGCGCGCCCGCCTCCAACAGAAGTACGCTGGCGGCACCGTCCTCACTGAGCCGATTGGCCAGCACGCAACCCGCCGAGCCGGCGCCGACAATGATGTAGTCGAAGGTTGTCATCAACGTGAATCAGCCGTTCAACGGTAGCTACACGCTACCTGACCCAACTCAACATAGACCGTTTTCAATTGCGTGTAGTGATCCATTGCCACCATGCTGTTTTCATGGCCAATACCAGACTCCGCGGCACCACCAAAGGGCATCTCGATAGGCGTGATGTTGTAATTGTTGATCCAGCAAATGCCGGCCTTTAGGCGGGCCACGACCCGGTGCGCCCGGGAGATGTCTGTGGTGAACACCCCGGCAGCCAAGCCGAACCGTGTGTTGTTAGCGCGGGCGATGACTTCATCTTCATCGTCGAACACCAGCATGGCCAGCACCGGGCCAAAAATTTCTTCTCGCACAATGCGCATTCCGTCATGGCAATCTGAAAAAATCGTCGGAGCTACAAAATTGCCGCCCGCGCAGCCGGGTATCTCCAGACGCTGCCCCCCAAAACTGAGCGTGGCGCCCTCTGCTTGCCCGCTGGCAATGTAAGCCATAACCTTCTCGGCATGGGCATTGGAAATCAGGGCGCCAAGCTCGGTAAGTTCGTCCATTGGATCGCCGACCCGGAGCAAGGCGGTACGCTCTTTGAGCCTGGCCAAAAACCGCTCAGCCAAGCCCCGCTGTACAAAAACGCGGGTGCAGTTGGTGCAGACCTCGCCCTGAGTATAAAAATTGCCCATCATGGCAGCAGACACCGCCTGCTCCAGATCAGCGTCGTCGAACACGATCAGCGGTGACTTGCCACCAAGCTCCATGGTGACGCGCTTGAGTGTGCCCGAGGCGGTCTGCATCACCTGCTTGCCAGTTGGCACTGAGCCCGTGACCGAGACCTTCGCCACACCCGGATGGGCTGCCAACAGGGCCCCGGTATGACCACGGCCCTGCAAGACATTGAACACGCCTGGCGGCACCCCGGCCTCGAGGTAGATCTCGGCCAATTTCACAGCCGTCATCGGTGTGAGTTCGGACGGCTTGAAGATCATGGCGTTGCCGGCTGCCAGCGCCGGGGCTGATTTCCAGCAGGCAATCTGGAGGGGGTAGTTCCATGCGCCAATACCGACGCAGACACCCAGCGGCTCACGCCGGGTGTAGGCGAATGCATTTTTCAAAGGGTACTGCGCCCCGGCCAGGGTGGCTGCGGCGCCAGCGAAAAATTCAAGGCAGTCGGCGCCGCTCTGAACATCGACCACCAAGGCCTCCTGGATCGGCTTGCCGCAATCACGAACCTCTAGTTCAGCCAGTTCGCGGTTGCGCAGGCGTAGCAAATCCGCAGCGCGGCGCAGGATGCGGCCGCGCTCCGTGGCTGTGAAAGTCGACCACTGCTCAAATCCCCGCTGGGCGCTGGCCACTGCGGCCTCGACGTCGGCCGCTACAGCATCCCAAACCGTGGCTATTACTTGACCGGTAGCCGGGTTGAAGGTCTCAAAACGTTCGCCACCGCCTTGCATCGGCATGCCGCCAACAAAACTTGGAACCACTGATTCGCTCATGCTTTGATGCGCGTGTTCAGTCGGCTTTGGCCGTACGCCTCGCAGCGCGCCGACCACGTGCGCTGCTGTCAGACTCGACAACCATGCGTTCCGGCAAAGTCACCATACGGCGCAGACAATCAAAGGGAGCCGTCAGATGCGGAATCGCCATGGCTTCCACGAAAAACTCTTGGAACCTGGGTTCAACCGCTGTTTCAATCTTTTCGACCCTGCGCACCAGTTGCTCAATCTCGCGTCGTGAGCGTTGGTCCAACAAGGCGATCCGCGCGCCGGTACCCGCTGCATTGCCGGCTGAACTGACCTGCTCAAGCTCGCAATCTGGAATCATGCCCAGAACCATCGCGTATTTGACATCGATGTGGCTGCCAAAGGCACCCGCGAGACGGATCCTGTCAACCTTGTCGATGCCCATGCGCTCCATCAGCAAACGAACCCCGGCATAGAGAGCCGCCTTGCCGAGTTGGATGGCCCGGACATCGTTTTGCATCACCTTCAAAGCAGGCGCGTTGGCCGTCGCCCGGTATAGCTCGTAAGAAAAGGTACGCCCGTCTGCCTGAATGCGGGGATTGCGCATGGCAAGGTCACCACTGATCGTGCCGTCGTGACGAATGATGCCGGCCAGGTACATCTCAGCCAACACCTCAATAATGCCTGACCCGCACACACCGGTCACCCCAGAACCCGCCACCGCTGCATCAAAACCCGGCTCGTCGGACCACAACTCGCAACCGATCACCTTGAACCGGGGCTCCAGGGTCACCGGGTCTATACGAACCCGCTCAATAGCGCCTGGAGCGGCACGTTGACCGCAGCTGATTTGGGCGCCTTCGAAGGCCGGCCCGGTCGGGCTGGAACAGGCCAGCATGCGTTGGTTGTTGCCTAGAACGATCTCGGCGTTGGTACCAACGTCCACCAGCAGGCTGACCTTATCGGACAGGTCGGGGCGCTCGGCCAATATCACGCCGGCAGTATCAGCGCCAACATGCCCGGCAATGCAGGGCAGCACATAAATCCGGGCATTGCGGTGAATCAGGAAATCAATCTCAACCGCCCACAGCGTGATGGCTCGGTCAGTGGCTAGCGCAAAAGGAGCACCGCCCAACTCCACAGGGTTGATGCCCAGCAACAGGTGGTGCATGATGGGATTCCCGACGAAGGTCGCCTCCAAAATATCCTCTGTCGATATTCCGGCCTGTGTGGCCACATCCTGCGCGAGTTCATTCAAGGCAGCCCGAACCGCAGTGGTCATCTCTTTTTCACCGCCGGGATTCATCATGACGTAAGACACCCGACTCATCAGGTCTTCGCCAAAGCGAATTTGCGGGTTCATCACGCCGGCCGAGGCGACCACCTCACCGGAGGCCAGGTCACACAAATGCGCGGCGATGGTGGTCGATCCGACATCCACCGCCAGTCCATACACATGCTCTTTGAAGCCGGGCCACACCGCCACGATCTGTCGACCCGCATGCACTGCGACCGTGACCTTCCATTGACCCTGACGTAACGCGACCTGCAACTGCTGCAACACAATAACGTCACAGGCCAGGTCGGTCAGCCGCCACTCGAATTCAAGGGCGTCTTCGAGACGGCGCAAGTCACCTGACGGGTCGTGCATGTCGGGCTGCTGAACCTCCACATAATGCAGGCGGATCAAGGGGTCGAGCTCAACGTCATGCGCCTCGGCCTGTTTGCGCACCACTTGTTTGTGAACCTGGCTGCTCGAAGGCACATCGATCACCACATCTCCGAGCAACTGGGCCGAGCACGAGAGGCGCCGGCCAGCGTCAAGGGACTGTGTCGCGCAATACTCCTGCTCTACCGCACCGAAGGGGGAGAGGTTTTCAACGCGGGACACCAAGCCATGTTTGGCAAATTCACCTTCGGAAACCAAGACCTGGCAACGGCCGCAAATGCCACGGCCACCACAGACCGAGTCAATGTCCACACCGAGTGAACGCGCTGCTTGCAAGACCGGAGTACCCAACGGGAAACGGCCCCGACGACCCGACGGCGTGAATACGACCAGCGCATCCTTAACACTCATCACCGCGCCTCCCATGCGATTGGTAACCCGTTCATTCGCGGCGCCTTCTGCTGCCGCCCTCGCGGCGTCCACGTCCCATCTCACCGTCAGCACCCATGGTGGGTGCTTCGCGGAACTTGCGAATCCAGCGCATGCAGTCGGGGTCATGGCCCATCATGACGTCGGCGGCCATGCAGGCCTTGACGACTTCCGCGTGCAGCGGGTTGGTGATGGCCGAGGTCATGCCAGAGGCAATCGCCATGGTCAAGAAACCGGCGTTGATGCCATTGCGTTCCGGCAGTCCGAAACTGACGTTGGACGCGCCACAGGTGGTGTTGACCTTGAGTTCAGTGCGCAGACGATGCACCAGCCGCATCACTTGTACGCCTGCCTGATTGATAGCGCCGATCGGCATCACCAGCGGATCGACCACGATGTCACACGCCGGAATGCCATAGTCTGATGCTCGTTCAACGATTTTCTTGGCCACAGCAAATCGCACGTCCGGGTCCTGGGAGATCCCGGTTTCGTCGTTCGATATGGCGACCACCGCCGCACCGTACTTCTTAACCAAGGGCAGCACGGTTTCGAGCCTATCCTCTTCGCCTGTGACGGAGTTGACCAGCGCCTTGCCTTTGTAAACCGCCAACCCTGCTTCCAGAGCCGCCACGATGGACGAGTCGATCGACAACGGCACATCAGTAACCGACTGGACCAACTCGATGGCACGAGCCAGCAAAGCAGGTTCATCGGCCAAGGGGATACCGGCATTGACGTCGAGCATGTGGGCACCCGCCTCGACTTGGGCCAGAGCGTCCGCGATCACCCGGCTGTAATCACCAGCGACCATCTCGGCTGCCAAAATTTTGCGTCCCGTCGGGTTAATGCGTTCGCCGATGATGACGAAGGGCCGGTCAAAGCCGATCACGACCTCCCGGGTCGCAGAACTGATCACGGTGTCTGTCATGCTGTTTCCTTTGAGTTTGATAGGGGGACGTCTCGGCCTGGGTACCAGGGCACACGCCCCGCCAGTACGCCGGACCGGTCGACGATTTCCGGCACAGTGTCTTCCTGCCGATAAGCCATAATGTGCACGCCGGAAACGCCTGTGATCTCGCGCACTTCCTGAATGATGTCGACGCAAATTTGCCGGCCCTCCAGGGCCGGCTTTTCTGCACCGGCCATGCGCTTGATGACCGAGTCCGGGATGTGTATGCCTGGCACGTTGGTGCGCATCCATTCGGCCGCCTTCGCGGTACGCAAAGGCCCGACACCGACCAGAATAAAGACCTTGCCGGCCAATCCGAGGTCCTCCACCATCTGCATGAAGCTCCTAAGCCGAGGAACGTCGTAACAATACTGCGTCTGGATGAACTGAGCGCCAGCGGCGACCTTTTTGGCCAGGCGCTGGGCGCGCCATTCAAAAGGCAGTCCGAAGGGGTTGGCCGCCGCGCCAAAAAAAACACGCGGCGCGAACGTGACCTTGCGCCCGCTTTGAAAACGGTGCTCGTCCCGCATCGTTCTACCAATTTCGAGCAGCGACATGCAGTCCAGATCAAATACTGGTTTAGCCTGTGGGTGGTCGCCAGACTGGACGCCATCGCCGGTCAGGCACAGCATGTTGGCCACGCCCATAGCCGCACCACCCAAAATATCGCCTTGAATGGCGATGCGGTTCTTGTCACGGCAGGAAATTTGCATCACAGGCGCATAACCGACACGGGTCAACAAGGCGCAGACCGCCAAGCTGGACATATGGCAATTGGCACCGCTGCCATCGGTGGCGTTGATTGCGTCGACATAGCCGTCGAACACACGAGCACGCCGGTAGACGTCTTCCGGATCGGCGGAATCAGGTGGGTCCAGCTCCGAGGTAATCGCAAATGCACCACTGCGCAACACACGCTCCAACCGGCCCGGCGAGGTATGTCCAGGCAGGATGGGCAGCGGGTAACCCGGAACTGGTTCGTCCTCGAATTTCATCGCGCAGCCCCGGTTTTGAGCGCGGCCTTGTCACGCGCCACCTTGAGCCAGGACGAGCGGCCTTCCAACCGGCGGTCCACTGCAATCTGCACGACCCGAATTGCCGCCTGACCTTCGCGCATGCGCTGGCTGCCTTCATACGCCTCAACCCAAACACAGCGCATCTCAGGTTTGACTTCGCAATTGCCGTTGGCCCGAACCCCACCACACGGACCATTGCGCAGACTCTTTGGGCAGTTCATGGAGCATGACATGCCGGTGGAGCTCAAGGCACACTGGCCGCACATTTGACAATCAAACAAAAAGCCTTTGACGACTTTCTCCAGGGCTGCCACGGGTTTTTCCAAGCGCTCATAGCCAATCCTGCGCCACAACGGATCCAGAGCCACGACAACGTGTTCAAACGCTTGGTAGAACTGCTCCAAGGCGCCAGCATGACGCACCGACCACCGACGCACCGAGTACATCAGGCGTCCCCTGGGGTAACCTCAGGAGCAACCGTAGGCACATCCACGGGTGCCTCAAGCCCATGCGCCCGGATTAGCCGCAAAAGGTCGACGTCCGAGTAGCGAGCCTCAATGCGCTGCGCTTCAGCCTCGGCTTCAGCTTGAATGTCATCACCACATCGCCGCGGTTCACTGCGCTTCCAGTCCGCCAGATAGTCGCCAGAGCTGGCTTTCCCGGCACGCATGGCGGCTCGGTCAACGGCTTCCTGGAAACGATGAGAGAGTTGCACCTTTGCAGTCTCCCGTCCCAACTTGACGAGTACCTGCGCCGGCACATCGCGCCACGAAATCACAATCAGCTTCGCCACACCATTACTCCTTGATTCACGACCTTCAGGCTGCGTTCCAGCCCGCCATAACCCGTCACCAGGTAATCAAACGTCAAACCCAATCTCTTGGCCGCCGCGCGAGCGGCCGTCATTCTTTCGTTATCAGGCACCTGAGCCAAGTACACCAACTTTCGGTAGTTGCCAAATAGCGTTGCCAACAAGGACGGGTGCCGATCCAGCCCCAGGCCGCGCACCACCAAGCGCTCGAAATGTTCCAGCAGGAAGTCCGTCAAGTAAAAGGTACCGAGCTCTTTTTCCGACAAGGCATCAAACGCTTCGCTGCCGGCAAAAAATTCATAGCAGTGCGCTCCAGAAATACGCTCGACCTGCTCATCCTGCAACACCTTATCCAGCAAGCCACCCGTGCCACAGTCGCCATAGGCGACAAAGATACTGGAGTAGTGGCTACGGTTAGCCTGTATCTTGGCTTTGACCGCAGCTGGAATTTTCTCCGGACGGTTGTGCAACTCGGCGGGCAGGCACTGCACATCCATGTACGGCCAGTCGTTGAGTTTGCGCAGCGCCACGATCTCCCTGGCCAGTGCGCCGCAGGCAATGATCAAGCAGCGAGGCACGACCTGATCGCCTCAGGCGCGCGCAGCAGCGCGACGGGCGGCAATCAAAGTCTTGGCGGTTTCAACCGCAATGCCGGCATCGCGGCAGTAAGCATCCGCACCCACTGCCCGCCCGAACTCTTCGTTGAGCGGAGCGCCTCCGACCAGCACGATGAAGTCGTCACGCAGGCCTTTTTCTTTTAAGGTGTCGATCACAACCTTCATGTAGGGCATGGTGGTCGTCAGCAGGGCCGACAAGCCGAGAATGTCCGGCTTGTGCAGTTCCAGAGCTGCCAGGTATTTCTCTACCGGGTTGTTGATGCCCAAGTCAATCACTTCAAACCCTGCACCTTCCATCATCATGCCGACGAGGTTCTTGCCAATGTCATGGATATCGCCCTTGACCGTGCCAATAACCATCTTGCCAATTGGCTCCACACCGGTCTCCGCCAACAGCGGACGCAGTATTTCCATACCGCCCTTCATGGCGTTGGCAGCCAACAGCACTTCCGGGACGAACAGAATGCCATCGCGGAAATCAACGCCAACAATTCGCATGCCCTCAACCAAAGCGTCGTTCAAGACCCGGTCAGCCGACCAACCCCGCTTCAAAAGAATATTTGTAGCGTCTATGACCTCATCACGCAAGCCGTTGTAGAGGTCGTCGTGTACCTGCTCTGTCAGTTCCTCGTCGTTCAGAGTATTCAGGTCAAGATCATCATCAAAGTCTTCTGCCACGGTTTACTCCTCTTGTGTCATGGTGAAACTGCCCGGCCTGGCCAGCGTTTTCGAATAAAGAAAATGTTACGGGCCCACAGTGAGACCAGCTAATAGATTAGCGACTTTCCATTATCGTGCAGCGACATGACAATGGCTCATGCGCGACATGCAACAGAAGCCGGGTTAGTCGCCGCAGTCCAAGCTACCGTCGTACCGAGACAACCTCGCCGACTTTCTTTACCTAAACTGCGATCCCCAGATTGGTGTCTACGCCACATCACCGACTTTATCCAATCAACACAGCGCTGACACCACATGAATGTTCCTCTCGAAGGCAAGCCTCACTACATTTTGAATGCCACCTGCGACAGTCGCATGGGTACAGTCGCGGCAGTTTCTGGCTTCTTGGCCTCGCGAAAATGCTATATCACTGATATGCAGCAGTTTGACGATGTGTTGACAGGTCGCTTTTTCGTCCGGGTTAGCTTTTACGGAGATCCCGCTCAGACGCCAGAGCTAAGTGAACTGAAAGCTGAGTTCCTGGAAGTCGCAGAGCGGGAAGACATGGAATGGGCCATCCACGACGATGAGAAAAAGCCCAGGGTCCTGATCATGGTGTCTAAATTTGACCATTGCCTTAACGACTTGCTTTACCGCCATCGCACCGGCGAACTCAAGATGGACATCACCACAGTGATCTCGAACCACTCTAATCTGCGGCATATGGCTGAGGGGCACAACATCCCGTTTCTCTGCTTACCTGTTACGCCCGAAACCAAGGCTGCCCAAGAACAACAATTGTTAGACGTTGTGTCTGCCACCAAAAGCGAATTGGTTGTTCTGGCGCGCTATATGCAGGTGCTCTCTGACGACCTGTGCCGAAGCCTGCGTGGGCGAGCGATAAATATCCACCACTCGTTCCTGCCCGGTTTTAAAGGTGCCAAGCCCTACCACCAAGCCCATGCGCGCGGAGTCAAGTTGACGGGCGCCACTGCCCACTATGTCACTGCTGATCTGGATGAAGGGCCGATCATTGAACAAATCGTCGAACGCGTCGATCACACCTTTACGCCTGAGAAACTGGCAGCGGCAGGGCGCGACTCGGAGTGCCGAGCGTTGGCAGCAGCAGTGAAGTTTCATATCGAACGCCGTGTCTTCCTGAATGGCAGCAAGACAGTGGTTTTCCGCTAAAGCAGTGACGGCCGAAAACGGCCAAAGACATTAGGCCTTACCGCCACTGAACGTGGTACGTCGACTTAGTTGACGCTCGGCGCTGGGCGTGTGGCCAAACAAATTCCGATAGCACTTGGAAAAGTGGGGTGGCGACTGGAACCCGCAAGCCACAGCGATGTCCATGATGGACATGGCTGTCTGCAACAGCAGGGTTCGCGCTCGACGAAGCCGCATATCTAGGTAATATTTGGTTGGAACCTCGCCCACGTAACGCTTGAAGAGGCGTTCGATCTGACGGCGCGACACCCCGACCAAGGCGGCAATCTCATCGAGCGACAGGGGCTCCTCAATGTTGCTTTCCATCAAGGCAGCAGCCTCGATCAGGTTTTCATGGAAGAGCCCTACTCTGGCCTGCAGAGGCACATGCTGGCGGTCCTGATCATTGCGGATCCGGTCGAGGATGAACTGTTCAGAAATCATCGGGGCGATATCGCGTCCCAACTGGTCTTTGATGATGTTGAGCATCAGGTCCAGTGGTGCAATGCCCCCGGAACACGTGTAACGATCCCGGTCAATGGCGAAGAGTTGATCAGAGAAAATCACCCGCGGAAACTGCTCTTGCAGGGCGGACATGTTTTCCCAATGGATGACCGCTTTGTACTTGTCCAGCAAGCCAGCCTTTGCCAGCGCATAGCCGCCCGTACACAGGGAGCCCAGCGCCACATGGCGTTGCGCCAAGCGCCGCAACACAGACAGAAGCTCCAATGTCACGGCCTGCTCAACGTCCACCCCACCGCACACAAAAACAATATCGACTGCCCCGACGGTCTCAATTAGCTGCGTCGGTGAAATGGACAGACCACTGCTGGCCCGCTGCGGGGAACCATCCAGACTGGCAATGCTCCAGTGGTAAACATCTTCTTGGGTGACCCGATTCGCCATTCGCAGCGCCTCGACAGCAGTCGAGAGCGCAATCAGCGAATAGTTTGGCAGGGTCAGAAAGACAAAACGGCGTTTTAGCAACGGATTTTTTAAATCTCTTGCAAACGTTGTCATCATCGGGCCTTTTGCAACTGGAAAGTCGGAACCCTCTATGGTGTTGGAGTTGCCAAGGTCACGCGCTGCGTGTCAGACGCTTTTTTGCATCTCTCGGCACAAAAACCTTGCCTCCGCCATTCCCGGGCTTGACGCCCATTGGCTTGCCAAACGTCGGCTTGCGCGCGCCAAAATCATCACGCGGTGCGGCCGACGGAGCCCGGTCGCCCGCAAAGCGATCGTTAAATCCACCTTTGCGCTCGTAGCTGAAGCCTTCGCGGGGAGCTGCCGGGCGAGCATCACGCTGACCAAAACTGGCCGCAGCTTGCCCCGGGAATCCAGGTGCACCAAAATCACGCGGAGCGTTGGCGCTGCGGTCAGAGGGTCCATGCCGATTACCACCAAAGCCAGCAGGGCGACCAGCCCCGAACTTGCGATCGCGCGAGTGATGG
Organism: Rhodoferax sp.; assembly: GCA_040400795.1. GTDB lineage: Bacteria > Pseudomonadota > Gammaproteobacteria > Burkholderiales > Burkholderiaceae_C > Rhodoferax. The sequence goes on along the minus strand of JBBAPO010000019.1, from coordinate 10,871 downwards.
TCACTGCTGCCACGGCTGTCACGCCCGCCAAAATTCGAGTTGGGGCGCGAATCCGGAAAACGCTGTTGCGGCTCAAGGCCAGGAATAACTTCGGCCTTGAACTGCTGTCGGCTGTAGGCTTCAATATCAAAAATTTTGCGACGGTCACGGAATTCGGCAAACGTCACGGCCAGTCCGTCGCGCCCGGCACGACCGGTACGTCCAATTCGGTGCGTGTAATCCTCGGCCTTCATCGGCAAGCCGAAATTAAACACATGGCTGATGGTCGGCACGTCAATGCCACGTGCAGCGACATCGGTAGCAACAAGAATTTGCACTTGTCCCTGCCGTAAGGCCATGAGCCGGCGGTTACGCAAGCCCTGGCTGAGCGCGCCGTGCAAAGCCACCGCAGAAAAACCATCTTGCTGCAAATCGTTGGCCAAACCGTCGCATTCAATCTGGGTACTGGCGAAAACAATGGCTTGATTGATCGTCGTGTCGCGCAGCCAGTGATCCAGCAACTTGCGCTTGTGCTGGGCGTTGTCGGCCCAAAACAAGACCTGCTTGATATTCACGTGTTTGTCTTGGGGTGAGTCAATCGTGATCCGCTGTGGCTCCCGCATGACCCGTGCAGCCAACTGCTGAATACGGGGGGCAAACGTTGCACTGAACATCATGGTCTGCTGACGCTGAATCGTAAGTTGGTTGATCTCAGCCAAATCATCAGAAAAACCGAGGTCAAGCATACGGTCGGCTTCATCAACCACCAGAAACTGAACTTGATCCAGCTTTATTTGCATCGACCGCTGCAGATCGAGCAGTCGCCCAGGCGTAGCAACCACGAGGTTAGCGTTTTGCAGTTTAGCAATCTGCAATTGGTAGGGCATGCCACCCACAATGTTGGCGATGCGCAAGCCCCGGCAATGTTGCACCAGATCGATGGCATCATGCGCCACTTGCTGCGCAAGCTCGCGTGTCGGACACACAATCAATGCGCCCGGGGCAACAGTCGAAAAATTACGGGGGTTGGTCGGATCCTTGCGCTTACCACGCTTCGGTGGCGCCTCGCCCTTGGCAAGCGCGTCAGCCACTGCCGATTCGAAATCAGCACGTTCCTTAGCTTCGGCCTGCACCTGCTGGGTCAATAGAGTGTGCAAAACCGGCAGTAAAAATGCGGCCGTTTTGCCACTACCCGTCTGGCTGGAGACCATAAGGTCCACAAAGCGCGTACCTGGCTGAACACCATCGACCCCCTCCATAGCAAGTGGGATGGTCTTATGCTGGACAGTCGTCGGCTGGGTAAAGCCCAGGTCCTGCACCGCACGGATCAACTCCGGAGCCAGCCCGAAGGCCAAAAAGCCGTTGGGGATCGCTTCGATAAGCTCCGCAGGCTCCAAGGCGCCTGTGCTTGCATCAGAAGAATTAATGGGAAAGTCTTCGACCGACAAGGAATCGTCAGCCGCTTTAAAAGCGTCAGTCATAAATTTACTCACACGCGAGCACCGCCCGTTAGGCAATGGCTCCGTCAATGGTTAAAAAACATCAACCATCAAACGAAACCTGCTTTGACCGATAAAAAACTAGGTCGAAGCGGGGGCCTTTTAGAGCCGTTTTGCTGAAGCAAACTTGGCGTAGGCCGTGTGAATGAAGGGAGATGCGCAAATACGCGTCGCTGATTACAACGCAGCCCTAGATTATGGCACACAATCCAACGAGGCTAGGCCGCGAGCTTGAGAAAGTACTCTCGGTAGTGCACCAGCTCATCGATGGACTCCTGCACATCAGCCAAAGCCGTGTGCCGCTGCTGCTTTTTGAATGCGTTGTAAACCTCGGGCCGCCAGCGCTTGGCCAACTCCTTGAGCGTGCTGACATCCAGATTTCGATAATGGAAAAATGCCTCCAGCTCTGCCATGTACTTGGCCAGAAATCGCCGGTCCTGGCCAATGCTGTTGCCACACATCGGACTTGTCTTTTTGGGAAGGTACCGGCTCAAGAAGTCCAAGATGATTTTCTGCGCTGCTTGCTCAGACAAGCTGGAAGCTTTTACTTTGTCGATCAGTCCACTTTTTCCGTGGGTGCCCCGATTCCAGGCATCCATGCTGGCAAGTTGTTCGTCACTTTGATGAATCACAAGCACTGGCCCCTCAATGCGGGGCTCGAGCCTGGGCCCTGTAACGACGACAGCGATTTCAATGATCCTGTCATGTTCAGGATTGAGGCCAGTCATCTCACAATCCAGCCAAACAAGATTTTGGTCTGACTTGGCTAGCACTGCCCGCTGGAGGCCGTCGGTATTTGAATCCATAGTCTGAATTGTCACCGATGCCCTAAACTCCGTGCTCATGCTCGCTGTAACCAACGCCCCCAATTTGGCTCTGAACCTGACCTATGCTTTCGCAGCCATGCTGTTGGTCAACTTGTTGTTGAAATTCTGGCTGCTGTCGCGGCAAATCCGTCATGTTGCCTACCACCGCTATGAAGTTCCATCCGCCTTTTCAAACATCGTTACTCTGACCTCACACCAGAGGGCCGCCGACTACACCATCTCCAAATTACGATTAGGTCTGGTGGAACTGGCGCTGGGCGCTGCGGTCTTGCTGGGCTGGACCTTGCTGGGCGGTCTGTCGGCACTGAATCAGTTCTTGTTGGGTTGGTTCGGCGCCAGCGGTTTGGGTCAGCAGTTGGCACTTCTCGGTGCATTCGTCCTGATTAACAGTGCAATTGATCTGCCGCTTGGCCTGTACCAGACTTTTGTTCTGGAGGCTCACTTTGGCTTCAACAAGACGACGCCCAAACTGTGGCTGATCGATCTCGTGAAGTCGAGCATGGTTGGCATGGCGATCGGTCTGCCAATCGCTTTTTTGATTCTGTGGTTGATGGGCGCAGCGGGCGCGCAGTGGTGGGTCTGGGCTTGGGGCGCTTGGGTGGGGTTAAACCTACTGCTGATGTGGCTGTTCCCGACTTTTATTGCACCTATGTTCAATCGTTTCACGCCCCTGGAAGACCAGGCGCTCCGAGAGACGGTAACGCGCTTGATGACACAGTGCGGCTTTGCGAGCAAAGGCCTTTTCGTCATGGACGGTAGCAAGCGCAGCGCCCATGGGAACGCCTATTTCACGGGATTCGGCTCTGCCAAACGAGTGGTGTTTTTCGACACTTTGTTGGCCAAGTTGTCAACAAAAGAAGTTGCTGCTGTGCTGGCACACGAGCTTGGACATTTCAATCATCGCCACATACGTCAGCGCATGCTTTTTCTTTTTGCACTCAGCCTGGCAGGTTTCGCACTGCTGGGCTCGCTCGCCAGCCACCTCTGGTTCTATGCTGGACTCGGGGTACAACCCAATCTAGGTAGCCCTAACGATGGACTGGCCGTGCTTTTGTTCATGTTGACTGTCCCGGTAATTAGTTTTTTCATCACGCCACTCCTGTCCTGGATGTCACGCCGGCACGAATTCCAGGCAGATGCCTATGCAGTTGCGCATACCAGCGGCGAAGACCTTGCTGCCGCGCTGCTCAAGCTCTATGACGACAATGCTTCAACACTAACGCCTGACCCAATTTACGCGCGGTTTTATTACTCACATCCACCGGCGTCAGAGCGCCTGGCCCACCTCTCCCAACCCTCCGCGACGAATGCATCATGAAGGTCCCGCTCAAGAAAAAAGACTGGTCTAGTGAACGTCGGCGCAGCATGACGGCCACTGAGCTCGTGACCCATTTAGCGAAGCTGGAAGGATGGCGCCTGACGGGCGACGGACCAACACTCTCCATAGAGAAGACGTTTTCATTTGTCAACTATTACGAGACCATGGCATTTGTGAATGCAGTGGCCTTGGTAGCCCACATTCAAGACCACCACCCTGAGTTATCGGTGCAATACGGGCAATGTAAAGTGTGCTTCAACACCCATGATGTGCTGGGCATCTCAAGCACCGACTTTGATTGCGCCGCACAAATAGACGCCTTGCTGACATGAGCATGCACCTGGCGTCTGTACGCTGATGGCGTCTGAGCCCTTGTCCGAGGGATTGATTGTTGCCAACCATGGCAGGCATTTTATGGTCGAAAAGTCTGACGGTGACCGACTGATCTGCCACTCACGCGGCAAGAAAAGCCTGGGCGTTGTAGGGGACAGAGTGCTCTGGCAAGCCACTGGTGACGAAGGTACGATTGAAAAGATTGAGGCCAGGCGTAACCTATTTTTCCGGCAGGACGACATGCGAACCAAATCGTTCGCGTCGAACTTGGACCAAATACTGATCCTAATTGCAGCCGAACCGGCTTTTTCCAGCAGCCAACTCTCACGCGCTTTGGTTGCAGCCGAGGCCGCCGGCATTACGCCCGTCATTGCGCTCAATAAAAGTGATTTAGCTCAACCATTCGCGCAAGCTTGGGGCTGGCTGGAGCCCTACCGCCGCATGAACTATCGGGTCCTAAGTTTGACCCTTCGGCTGACCGGTGAAGCAGAACGAGCGGCTCTATTAAACATCTTCGACGGCAAGACTACGCTTGTACTTGGGCCATCGGGATCGGGTAAAAGCACTTTGATCAACCTGCTTAAGCCCGGTGCTCTAGCGCAAACAGGTGAAATTTCACAAGCTCTGAACTCTGGCAAGCACACCACCACGCGGACCACTTGGTACTGGGTCGATGACCAACACACAACAGCACTGATCGATTCACCTGGCTTCCAAGAATTCGGCTTGAACCACATTGAGCCAGCGAAACTGGCGCACTATATGCCCGATCTGCAATCGCATGCCAGCGACTGTAAGTTTTACAACTGCAGCCACCTGCATGAACCCGGCTGCAGTGTCATTTCTGCCCTGGAATCAAGCTCTAATCCGTATGGAATAAGCATCAATCGCTATAAAATTTATAGCGAACTCCACGCTGAACTTTGCGGCCTGTCCCGTTACTGAGCCCCTGGAATTAGCCCAGCAGGCGGGCTAGTGTCAATAAGGCCAACAGCAAGATCCACATCACCACCGTCCGCCAAACCAAACCCACAATCACGGCCATATGGGCCAACTCCGGGCTTTGCCCGCTGGGGTGAACCGATACAAACGCGGAATCAGGCTCAGCAGGGCTTGCATTGTCCGCCTTGGTGAAACTCACGTCGCCATTTCCAAGCCGAATATTTACTGCGCCGGCGGTGGCCGCCAAGATCAGGGCATCGTTGTCGCCATCGAATTGACGCTCATGCTGCCGCCAACCATCCATGGCTTCCTCAAAGCTTCCAACAACGGCAAAACTGACGGACGTGATACGTGCAGGAATCCAGTCAATCAAACGCCATGCATTGCCCGCTGTCGTCTTAAGCGCTTCACTGACCGGCTGATGATGCGTTTTGCTGTCTTGCAACCAATAGCGCGCGACAAACTCACTAACCCTGTACAAAACCGCGCCGGCCGGACCAAAGCCAAAGGCCGCCAACACGGAAAACCAGGCCAGCACACCAAAAACATGCCGATGCGCCGCGATCACAGAGTGCTCAATCACATGGCGTACGATCTCACTCTGAGGCAGTTCGCGTGCGTCTATGCGCTGCCAAGTGGCCAGTAGTTCCCGAGCGAGCCCCTCGTCCCCGTCGGCCAAAGCATCCCTGATCTGGGTAAAGTGAAAGCTGAATTGGCGAAATCCGAGCGTGACATACAGCACCGCCACACTCCAAAGCGAAGCAACAGCCCAGCCGAGAGCGAGGTCCAAAAGCCAATAAACGATCAGCGCAGCCGATGAAGGCACGCCCACCGAAAAGGCCCAAGTTAGCCACCCATGAACCGATTTTCCGGCATCAAAATTGCGTGCGCTCCAACGCACCCAAGCGCGTAACATGGCGTGGATGCGATTCCTTGGCCCAAGAGGCCGAGCCTGCTCGATCAGCAGAGCGAACAGCACAGAGATGAAGCTCATAGACACATGATAGCGGCAGCCCAGTTCAGGCTGACAGCATCCGGTAGAAGTTACGCAACATGCCCGCTGTTGCACCCCAAATGAATCTGAGTGCCTGCTTGTCCTGATAAGGGATGGCAAACCACTCGCGCCGCCGACCGTCCCACTCGTAGGCGTGGCGCTGATGATGTGCCGGATTCATCAGGAAAGCCAATGGAACCTCGAACACATCGGCAACCTCATTGAAGTCAGGGTTCAAGGTGAAGCCCGGCTCCACCAATGCGACAACGGGGGTGATGATGAAACCAGATCCTGTCCGGTAATGAGGTAGCTGGCCCAAGACCTGGATGAATGCCGGCTCCAGACCAACTTCCTCTTGCGCCTCGCGCAAGGCTGTGGCGATGGCATCCGAATCAAAGTCTTCGGCTTTGCCACCGGGAAAAGCAATTTGGCCTGAATGGGTCGGCAAGTGCAGGGTCCTTTCGGTCAGCAACACCGTCGGGCGCCGCCGCATCACAATCGGGATCAACACGGAGGCATGGCGGGGTTGGCGCGCAGACCAGGCCGGCTCGGCGATCAGCTCCGGCTCCCACGCTGGTGGCTCAGCGAAGCGCAGTCGCAGAGCGCTTGGTGCCAACACGGCGGAAGCTATCGGCGGTAAGTGGCTGTCAACACCCTCAATCGGGACAAGCCGCGGATCAAAAACGGGGGAGTTAGACAATGTCGTCATAGGGGCAGCACAGCCTGAAATTCCTGGCGCAAAATAAATAAAGCCGCCACAGGCATTTGCCAGGGCGGCTTATTTATTCAAAAACCAATCAGGCGTTGACAGTCTTCTTGGCTGGCAATTTCTCTTTGATACGAGCCGACTTACCGCTGCGGTCACGCAAGTAGTAGAGTTTGGCACGACGAACATCGCCGCGACGCTTGACTTCAATACTTGCAATCAATGGGCTATAGGTCTGGAAGGTTCGCTCAACCCCTTCGCCACTGGAAATTTTGCGGACAATAAATCCACTGTTAAGGCCGCGATTGCGCTTGGCAATCACGACACCTTCATAGGCCTGGACCCGTTTACGGCTGCCTTCAACCACGTTGACATTGACGATGACCGTGTCACCAGGTGCAAATTCAGGGATAGTTTTCCCGAGACGAGCGATTTCTTCCTGCTCAAGGGTCTGAATGAGATTCATAGTGTCCTCAATTGATCTTGGTCGCGCCAGCGTCGGAATGATGCAAGTGCCAAACTGCCGAAGCAATCAGGCGGCCGCCCAGAGGATCTGTAAAGCCTTCTAGTATAACCCCTGTCGCCAAGAGCGACGGGGGGACAATAGGACTCACCCGCACCGCGCCGCTGCGACGGCGTTGTCCGAGCCACTTGCCAGCAAAAACGCCTCATCCTCCGAGCTGAGCCTGCCACATGAGCGAGCGCGGGCGATAAGGTCTGGCCGTAGCCGCAGTGTTATCGACAGTCGCTGTTGACGACGCCAATGCGCAATGTCAAGATGATTTCCCGATATCAAAACATCGGGTACTGCCTGCCCGGCCCAGTGCTGAGGGCGGGTGTAATGCGGGCAGTCCAGCAGACCATCTAATTCAGGGCTAAAGCTGTCCTGCTGGTGACTAGCCGCAGTGTTCAGCACACCGGGCTGCAGACGAGCTACCGCGTCAAGAAGGGCCATCGCCGCGATTTCGCCCCCGGACATTACGAAGTCGCCTAAGCTTATTTGGTGGGTAACATTCTGGTCGATGAAACGCTGGTCTAGACCCTCATAGCGGCCGCAAATCAAGACGGCGCCGTCACTGTTGGCCCAACTTTCAACCATTGCTTGGTCCAACAATCGGCCTGATGGAGAAAAGAGAATCACAGGAAACGGCTCAGGTCGCTGGAGGCGAATACTTTCGATACAACGGGCGAGGGGCTCAGCCATCATGACCATACCAGGACCGCCCCCATAGGGCCGGTCGTCGACACGTTTGTAGTTACCCTCTGAAAAATCGCGAGGATTGTTCAAACGGACATCAACTTGGCCCGCCTCAAAAGCACGGCGATTGATGCCGCTGGTCAAGAAAGAGGCAAAAAGTTCAGGGAACAAAGTGATGAGGTCAAACCGCACCTGCCAGCCTCAGTAGTCAGCCTGCCAATCGACCGCAATTCGCCGAGCGATCAGATCGACTTTATCAATGTAGACGGACACAAACGGAATCATCCGCTCCATGGACTTACCCTCGAGCTGGAACGACAAGACCAACACGGTCTGAAGCCCAGTGGCCAATAGCTCGCGAACGACGCCCAAGCCGATCCCTTCACGATTGACCACTTCAAGCCCGATCAAATCCACCCAGTAATACTCATCAACGCCCGGAATGGGAAAGCTGGAACGAGCTACAAAGATACGGGCGCCACGCAGTGCCTCTGCACCAGTACGATCATCGACGCCTTGGGCAGAAGCAACGACGGTATCGGCATGTTGCTTAACAGCTGATATGGCAAGACAGCCGGCACCAGCAAACGTTTTTGGCCCTTTTTCGGCCGGTAGCAAATACCAGCGTTTGGAAGAAAAAAGCGCCTCGGGATCGGCGCTATGGGGGAGAGCTTTGAACCATCCCTTAACTCCCCAGGCATCAGCGATGCGCCCGACTTCGATCGCGTCCGCCGGCAATTCGGCAGTTTCGAGGCCAGGCAACATCACAGAGCTGTTAGGCCGCCTTGCTGGCGGATTGGTTGATCAGGCGTTCGACCGTGGGTGATGCCTGAGCACCAACGCTCCTCCAGTAGGTAAGACGATCCTGTGCGATGCGAATGCTTTCTTCACTGGCTGTGGCGATGGGGTTGTAAAACCCAATCCGCTCGATGAACCGGCCATCTCGGCGGGTACGCTTGTCAGCAACCACAATATTGAAAAACGGGCGGGCTTTTGCTCCACCACGGGCGAGTCGAATGACGACCATGATTTATCCTTCGGGATGCGGAGATTGAATTCCGCGATTTACTTCAACACTTAATCCAGCGTTTGAGACACGCGACATGGCCACCCGGCCAGCGACACACTGAATAGCCTTCCATTATAACGCGAGCTCCTCTTATGCCCATCATTCGATCCACCCATGACGCCGATATCGAGGCAATCACCGCCATCTACTCGCACCACGTGCGCCATGGGACCGGCACCTTTGAGATCGATCCGCCCTCCGACGCCGACATGGCGAGCAGACGCGACGATGTCCGCGCGAAAGGTTTGCCCTACCTAGTTGTCGCCGAAGGTGACAAGGTTCTGGGATTTGCTTATTGCAATTGGTTCAAACCACGGCCAGCCTATCGGTTTTCAGCCGAGAACTCCATTTATCTGGCTGCAGATGCCCATGGCCGAGGCTTGGGCCGCGCGCTGCTCGCGGAGTTGGCGGCACAAGCAGAAAAAGCTGGGGTGCGTAAACTGATCGCAGTGATTGGCGACTCAGCCAATTCAGGATCAATCGGGGTCCACCGCTCAGTGGGATTCAGTCATGTGGGCATACTAAAATCCTGCGGCTGGAAATTTGACCGTTGGTTGGACGTCGTCTTGATGGACAAGGCGCTGGGATGGGGGGACGGCTGCCCGCCCGGTCCATAATGGGAGCCGATGAAGAATAAAACACTCGCCGCTTGGCTGGCCTTACTAGGCGGCCCGTTTGGCCTACACCGGTTTTATTTGTACGGAAGAAGCGATATGCTGGCGTGGCTGCTGCCTATTCCGACGGCGCTGGGGCTCTACGGTTTGGAGCGAGCACAAAAATACGGTCTAGACGACCCTCTGAGTTGGGTATTCATCCCCTTGCTGGGGTTCACCATCTCGGGCTGCGCGTTGACAGCCATTGTGTATGCCCTGACTCCGACAGAAAAATGGAATGCCCAATTCAATCCGACAGCCTTGCCAAACGCAGCAGCCGGTCAAACCCAGTGGGTCACCATCGGCGCCGTCGTGCTGTCCTTGCTTATTGGCGCCACCGTGCTGATGAGCAGCATTGTGTTCAGTTTCCAGCATTATTTTGAGTTTCAAATCGAGGAAGCCCGCAAAATTTCACAATGAAATCAGTGCTCAAGTCAATAATTCATTAGGGTTACAGCTATATTTCTTATAGCACTTAGAAAAGTTGATTGCTCAGTCAGTAAGCCAGTGATGCAACCAAGCCACTGGCAGGAATGGTCAAAATCCAGGCCCCTAAAATGTTCGCAGCCACACCCCAACGGGCGGCACTGGCACGCTGAACTGAGCCCACGCCGACAATTGCTCCCGTGATGGTACGGGTGGTCGACACCGGAATGCCCAGCGCTGTAGCAAGAAAAAGCGTTACGGCGCCCCCGGTCTCCGCACAAAACCCGCCGACTGGCTTGAGCTTCGTAATCCGTTGCCCATGGTTTTGACGATGCGCCAACCCCCAAACATAGTGCCAGCGCCAATTGCAAAGTAACAGGTGATGATCGTCTAGGTGGGTGGCGACTTGTCGCCAGCAGTTGCATACCCGGTAGCGATCAGCAACATCCAGATAATACCGATGGTTTTTTGCGCATCGTTACCGCCATGACCGGGGCTGTAGGCGCCAGTCGAGAGTAACTGCATTCCGCGAAACCACTTGTCAACCTTGGCGGGTCGGGTCTTTCGGAGTCCCCATGCAGCCAGGACCGTAAAGCGCCATGGTTTCTGCCGAGTCTTGGATCAGATCGGCGACGTCATCCATCGTGTTAATCAGGCCATGAATCTACTCACGGTCGATAGGCGTGATGAAAGTCTTGTGAAGAGCCTTGTTGACCTCGTGCGTGACCCGATCGGCCGCGTGTTCTGCATTGTCAACATCACGGTCGTATTTTTCGCGCAGGGGCACATCGTTGTAGTTGGCCACCATCTCGGAAAAAGCACGTGCAGTCTCCATGATCAGGTCGATATTCTGGTTGAACATGTCGAAAAAATGTAAGCGGCTGGGCACCCCATATTGAATCGATGCTGATGATCAGGCATCGTCCC
>JBBAPO010000018.1:0-109617 GCA_040400795.1 Rhodoferax sp. | reverse complement strand
CATACCGGGAGCGTCCATGTACGGGAATCCAGGAATTCATGGATCCCCGATCAGGTCGGGGATGACGGAGGGGGTCTATGACCAACCACTAGGGTTAGCCCTAGTAGCTTCCCTGCATTAATTAATTAACAATTAATTAATTCGAGCCATCGGGTGATGGCGCGATGCAACCCTGCTCTACGTCTGGCCAGTCGCGCCGCCGGAGCCCACTTCAGGAGACAACAACATGTTCAAGGTATCCCAACTGGCCGCTGCGGTGGCGATGGTGGTCACGGCGGCCGCGGTGCAAGCCGGTGAGGTCGAAGTTCTGCACTACTGGACCTCGGGTGGCGAAGCCAAATCCGTGGCTGAGCTGAAGAAGATCATGCAGGCCAAGGGCCATGTCTGGAAAGACTTTGCTGTGGCTGGCGGCGGCGGCGACAACGCAGCCACCGTGCTGAAAAGCCGCGTGGTGTCAGGCAACCCACCGGCCGCCGCCCAGATCAAGGGCCCGGCCATCCAGGAATGGGCTGCCGAAGGCGTGCTGGCCAATCTGGACGCCACCGCCAAGGCCGAAAAGTGGGACAGCCTGCTGCCCAAGGTCGTGGCCGACGTGATGAAGTACAAGGGCAACTACGTGGCCGCACCGGTCAATGTGCACCGCGTCAACTGGATGTGGGCCAACGCCGCCGTGCTGAAAAAAGCCGGCGTGGCAGGCATGCCCAAGACCTGGGACGAGTTTTTTGCAGCCGCCGACAAGGTCAAGGCCGCCGGCCTGATCCCGGTCGCCCATGGCGGCCAGAACTGGCAAGACTTCACCACCTTTGAATCGGTGGTCCTGGGCGTGGGTGGCGCCAAGTTTTACAGCGACGCGCTAATCAAGCTCGACGCCAAGGCGCTGGGCAGCGACACCATGAAAAAATCGCTGGAGACCTTCCGCAAGGTCAAGAGCTACACCGACGCCGCCGCCCCCGGCCGCGACTGGAACCTGGCCACGGCCATGGTGATGCAAGAGAAAGCCGCCTTCCAGTTCATGGGCGACTGGGCCAAGGGCGAGTTCCTGGCCGCTGGCAAGGCACCAGGCAAAGACTTCCTGTGTGCAGCAGCCCCCGGCACCGCCAACGCCTACACCTTCAACGTTGACTCGTTTGCCATGTTCAAGCTCAAAGACGCCGGCGCGCAAAAAGCCCAGGGCGACTTGGCCGCGTCCATCATGGGCACCGAGTTCCAGGAAGTGTTTAACCTGAACAAGGGCTCGATCCCGGTGCGCCTGAACATGAGCATGGCCAAGTTTGACGAGTGTGCCAAGACCTCCAGCAAAGACTTTGTCGACACCGCCAAAACCGGCGGTCTGGTGCCCTCAGTCGCCCACGGCATGGCCATCAAGCCAGCCGCTGAAGGCGCCATCAAGGACGCCGTCAGCCAGTTCTGGAACGACGACAAGATCTCGGTCGCCGACGGCATGAAAAACATCGCCAAGGCTGCTGCGACCAAGTAAGGCCATCGGGGATGGATTCCCGGTCGTGGCCGGGAGTGACAAGCCACCGTCATCCCCGACCTGATCGGGGATCCATGCCTTCTTACCTGCCTGCCGCTTGCCAACCAGCCCATGAAATCCCTCGAAACCCTGATTCCGAAACTGGTGGTCGCACCCGGCTTTGTGCTGGGCTTTGCGTTCATCTACGGCTTCATGGTCTGGAACGGGGTGTTGTCGGTGACCGGCTCGCGCATGCTACCCAATTACGACGAGTTCGTGGGGCTGGAGCAGTACAGCCGGCTGTGGGAAATGGACCGCTGGTGGGTGGCGCTGAAGAACCTGGGAATTTTCAGCGGGCTGTACGTGGGTGGCTCGCTGCTGTTGGGCCTGCTGCTGGCGATAGTGCTGGACCAGAAGGTGCGGGCCGAAGGCGTTTTGCGCACCATCTACCTGTACCCGATGGCCCTGTCGTTCATTGTGACCGGCACCGCCTGGAAATGGATTTTGAACCCCAGCCTCGGGCTGGAAAAATTGATGCACGATCTGGGTTGGGCCAGTTTTAAGTTCGACTGGCTGGTGCAGAGTGACACCGCCATTTATTGCATTGTGATCGCCGGCATCTGGCAGTCGGCCGGCTTTGCCATGGCGCTGTTTCTGGCCGGCCTGCGCGGCATTGACGACAGCATCATCAAGGCGGCGCAGATCGACGGCGCCTCGCTGCCACGCATTTACTGGCGCATCATCCTGCCGATCCTGCGCCCGGTGGTGTTCTCCACCATTTTGGTATTGGCACACCTGTCGATCAAGAGCTTTGACCTTGTGATGGCCCTGACCGCCGGCGGCCCGGGCTTTGCCACCGATGTGCCGGCCACTTTCATGTTTGTGATGAGCTTCAACCGCGGCCAGATCGGGCTGGGCGCGGCCAGTGCCACCATGATGCTGGCCACCGTGGCGGCGATTGTGGTGCCCTACCTGTACAGCGAACTGCGCGCCAAGCCCCATGATCGCTAAGCACCTGTCCCGGTTCATGCTGTACACGCTGCTGCTGCTGGCGGCCGGCTTTTTCCTGGCGCCGCTGTATGTAATGCTGGTCACCTCGCTCAAAGACGCAGCGCAAATCCGCTCGGGCAACCTGCTCAACCTGCCCACCTCGCTCAATTTTGAGGCCTGGGAATTGGCCTGGTCCACCGCCTGCACCGGCGTGGACTGCCGGGGCCTGCAGCCCTATTTTTGGAATTCGGTGCTGATGGCCGTGCCGGCGGTGCTGATATCGACCGCCTGGGGCGCCATCAATGGCTATGTGCTGAGCCTGTGGAAGTTTCGCGGCAGCGAGTTGTTGTTCGGCTTCATGCTGTTTGGCGTGTTCATGCCCTTTCAGGTGGTGCTGCTGCCCATGAGCCAGGTGCTGGGCTTTCTGGGGCTGTCGAGCTCTCTCGCCGGCCTGGTGCTGGTGCACTGCCTGGCCGGGCTGGCCGGTACCACGCTGTTTTTTCGCAATTACTACACCGCCATCCCCAGAGAGCTTATCAATGCGGCGCGCATCGACGGGGCCGGCTTTTGGCGCATTTTGTGGCGCATCGTGCTGCCCATGTCCACGCCCATTTTGATGGTGACGCTGATCTGGCAGTTCACCAACATCTGGAACGACTTTCTGTTCGGCGTGGCCTTCAGCAGCGCTGACAGCAAACCCATCACCGTCGGCCTGAACAACATGGCCAACACCTCGAGCAGCGTCAAAAGCTACAACGTCGACATGGCGGCAGCCGTGATCGCCGGCCTGCCCACCATGCTGGTCTATGTGCTGGCCGGCCAGTATTTCGTCAGAGGGCTCACGGCCGGCGCCGTGAAAGGATAGTCAAAATGGCAGCAGCAGTGCAGATCGCGGGCATCCGCAAAGTATTTGGCAAGGGCGAGCGCGCGGTGGAGGTGCTCAAGCGCATCGACATCGACGTGGCGCCGGGTGAGTTTCTGATCCTGGTCGGGCCCTCGGGTTGCGGCAAGTCCACCCTGCTCAACATCATTGCCGGGCTGGAAGAGCCCAGCGAGGGTGAGCTGCGCATCGCCGGGCGCAATGTGCTGGGCGTGGCCCCGGCCCAGCGCGACATCGCCATGGTGTTCCAGAGCTACGCGCTCTACCCCACCATGAGCGTGGCCGACAACATCGGCTTTGCGCTGGAAATGCGCAAGGTACCAAAGGCGGCACGCGCCAAACGCATCGCCGAGGTGGCCGCCATGCTGCAGATCGAGCACCTGCTGGAGCGCCGGCCGGCGCAGTTGTCGGGCGGCCAACGCCAGCGCGTGGCCATGGGACGGGCCCTGGCGCGCGACCCCCAGCTGTTTTTGTTTGACGAGCCCCTGTCCAACTTGGACGCCAAGCTGCGCGTGGAGATGCGCGCCGAGATCAAGCGCCTGCACCAGCTCAGCGGCATCACCAGCGTCTATGTGACGCACGACCAGATCGAGGCCATGACGCTGGGCAGCCGCATCGCTGTAATGAAAGACGGCGTGCTCCAACAGATCGGCACGCCGGACGACATCTACAGCCGCCCGGCCAACACCTATGTGGGCGGCTTCATTGGCTCACCCACTATGAATTTCATAGCTGGAACCCCAATAACCACGGGGGCTGGAGGCCTTTTTTTCTTTGAAGGTGGGCAACTCGCGCTGCCCTGCCCAGCCGCCGCCCGGGCCACGCTAGGCCTGCGGCCCGAGCACCTGCAGCTGCAGGCCGACGCCCCCTGGCGCGGCCAGGTGCTGCTGGTGGAGCCCACCGGCGCCGACACCTTTGTCGTGGTCCAGACCACCAGCGGCCCGGTCACGGTGCGGGTGGCGCCGCAAACCCCGGTGCAGGTGGGTGAATTGATCGGCCTGGCGGTGAGCGCGGCGCACGCCAACTGGTTCGATACCGAGAGCGGGCGGCGATTGGCTTGAGCGGCACGGCGAGGCCAGCCGCGCCCTGGTCATCCGCTCATTTCCAGCTCAAGTCGAGCTTTCGGCCGTGCGCAGCGCAATCCCGCAAATAGAGGTTGATGAGGCTCTGGTACGGGATACCCACCTGGTCCGAGATGGCCTTGAAGTAGCCGATGGAATCCTCATCGAGACGGATCGTGATCTGCTTCTTGAGCTGTGACGCGTAGGGATTTTGTCGGGCCTTGGAGAAATCGTATTCTTTTTTCATGAGGGTCACCTCTGCGTATATTGCCTTGATTCTTGCGGTGTCGCCTTGCGGGCGGAAATGATACGAATGACTTGGTCGTCATCACGATAGCAATGGCAAGCCAGAATAAGCCGCAAGTTGCCACTGATGCCTAACAAAACAAATCTGTCTTCTGACCCCGAATGATCAGGGTCATCTATCAATTTAGCTCGTTCATCAAAAAAGACGGTTCGAGCTTCGTCAAAAGAGACGCCGTGCTTTTTTGCATTGGCGGCCGCCTTTAGGGGATCCCACTCGAAACGCAAGGCACTCATAACTACAGTGTAATTACGCCGAAGACCGCTGGCAAGTCCAAGCTGCCGACCGTCCAAACTGATAGCTTTTTTCTTTGAAGACAGGCACTTGTGCTAAATTACGAAAGTAGTCATATTTGACTACCTTCAGCCTTGGAGCAAAAGATGGCCACCTTAAGCACAGCGAGTAAACCCACCAGCTTAAAGTTACCCGCTGCACTTAAGACGCAGCTCGAGCAGGAGGCCCAGCGGGCGGGATTGAGCCTACACGCCTTCATGGTTCAAACCCTGGCCGACTCGGTACGCCGCACACGGCTGCGTGACGCATGGGCGCAGGATTCCTTACATGCTCTCAGCGACATGGCAGCCAGCGGCTCTGGCCATGAACTGGGTGATGTCCGCGCCTACTTTTCCAAGTTGACCCGTCACCGCCAAGGGCTGCAAGCCAAGCCGGACGACCTTACGCCAACCTCATTGGGTTGATGGCTGTGCCTCGGTTATTTCTGAGCCAGGCCGCCTTGGACGACCTGCTTAGGCTGGAAGAGTTTCTATGCCAATCTGATGACCCAATAGCGGGTGAGTTGCTGGATTTCATCCTGGATGCCCTGCAGGTTTTGACGCATCAGCCCGGCATCGGTCGGCCGGTTGAAGGGGGATTGAGAGAACTGATTATTTCGCGCAGGCGCAGCGGCTACTTGGCGCGCTACGCGTTCGACGAGGCCCGCGACCTGGTGCTGGTTGCACGCATTCGCCATCAGCGGGAATCTGGCTACTTGCAGCATGAGCTTTGATGTGCCCTGAGTGAACGTGCTGGGCGAATCGCACTCAGGCCTCAGGCCAACCTTGCGCTATGTCATCTTTTCTGGGCTTATTACTATAAATTTCATAGCTTAAGCCCCAATAACCACGGGGCCTGGAGGCATTTTTCTCTTTAAAAGCGGGCAACTGGCGTTGCCCTGTAGGGCCACCGCCCTAGCCACGCTTGACTGGTATCCCGTCGTTTCCCTGCACCGACGCCGACCAGACAGGCCTTGAGCCAAGGCTTGGCCGCGCGGGTGCAGCACCACACTCATGAAACCACCGGATTCTGACGTCCTTGCTTTTGCGCCCAAACGGTAGCGGCAATGGCCAGCAACTTGTCAAAAGAAATCGGCTTGGGCAGGACCAGGATAATGGGCGGCACATTGCCGCGCTGGGCCAGCTCGTCCGGGCTAAGGCCGCTGACCACCACCACGGTCATGCCTTCATAACCCGCCTTGCCGTTCAGGATGCTGATCATCTGGAAGCCGTCGACCCCGGGAATATTGAGGTCGATGAACAGCAGGTCGGGCTTCAGGCGCTCTACGGCCAGCAGCGCTTCAATGCCGTTGTCACTGGCTTCCACCAGCGGGACCATCGGCCAGCGGCCGAGCATGGTCTGGTACAAGCGCAGCAAATCGCGGTCGTCTTCCACCACCAGTATCCGCAAGCGTTCTGCGGCCACGGTCTTGGGCGCCGCGATGGCAAGGTTTTCAGGCAGGGCCAACGGGCCACCGTGCAGGATCTTGTTGATCGACTCACGCGTCACACGCCGGTGCCCGCCTGCAGTCTTCCAGGCGACCAGCAGGCCGCTGTCAACCCAGAGTTGCACGGTACCGACCGAGATGGCGAGGATCGAGGCCGCCTCACTGGTGGTGCAAAATACTTTTTCGACTTTCATGAAGGCCCTGGACGAAGATGCAGAGGGCATCGGTTCAATTTGTCGAATTTTATTTTTTTTACATATATTGCAATATTTTGATGAAAAACAGGTGCTCAGATGGAGAGCCGATGCCGTAAAAAGGCCTCGAACTCGATCGGCGCCATCGGGCGCGCAAACAAAAAGCCCTGCGCATAGTGGCACCCGGCAGCCAACAACAGGTCGCACTGCGCCTGGGTCTCCACCCCCTCGGCCACCACCACCTTGCCGAGCTCGTGGGCCATCACGATGATGGCCTTGCACAGCGCCAGATCGGTTGAGGCGGGCGCCAGGTGGCGGACAAAACTGTGGTCAATCTTGATCACGTCAATGTCGAACTTGTGCAGGTGCGACAGCGAGGCGTAGCCGGTGCCGAAATCGTCCAGCGACATCTGGATGCCGGCGTCGCGCAGCGCCTTGAGCCTGGTGGTCACGCGGGCACTGGTGTCTTGCAGCAGGCCCTCGGTGATCTCGGCCACGATGCTCTCACCGGGTAAGCCAAGCTGGTCCAGCTGACTGTCCCAGCTTCGGCTGGCGCGGTC
This sequence comes from Rhodoferax sp., assembly GCA_040400795.1. Lineage (GTDB taxonomy): Bacteria > Pseudomonadota > Gammaproteobacteria > Burkholderiales > Burkholderiaceae_C > Rhodoferax. Next base: position 102,452 of record JBBAPO010000018.1, on the reverse strand, counting down.
TACGTGATGGAATTGCACCGGCGATTGGTTGATGCTGATCTGAAAATCTGGCTCCAGCGTGGACCGCCATTGCCGCACCTGCTCCAGCGCCTGTGCAAACACCCAGGCTCCAATTTCAACAATCAGCCCACTGGTTTCAGCCACCGGAATGAAAGTGGCCGGGCTGACGAGGCCGTGGACCGGGTGCTGCCAGCGGATCAGCGCCTCGGCCTTGTGCACGCGCCCGGTGGCGAGTTCGACAATCGGCTGGTAGAGCAGCCGGAACTGTTGTTCAGCCACGGCCGTGCGCAGCTCATTGGCCATGCGCACCCGCGACAGCGCCGCCTCCTGCAAGGCCGGTGTGTAGAAACTGAACCGGTTGCGCCCGGCGCCCTTGGCCGCGTACAAGGCCTGATCGGCGTTCTTGTACAAATCCTCGATCTCAGTGGCGTCGTTCGGGTAAAGGGTGACCCCCACACTGCCTGAAACAAACACCTGCTCGTCGTGCAGTTGGAACACAGCCGCCAGGGCGTCCAGTATTTTCTGCAAAACGCGTTCGAGCTGACTGTTGCTCTTGAGCTCAGTCAGCAGCACGGTGAATTCGTCGCCCCCCATGCGCGCCACGGTGTCGGTCTCGCGCACGCAGGTCTGGATTCGGCGTGCTGCCTCCACCAGCAGCAGGTCGCCAAAATCATGGCCCAGGGTGTCATTGACTTCCTTGAAGTGGTCCAGGTCAATGAACAACACCGCCAACTCACCACGACCACGCCGGCTCTGGCGGATGTCTTGCTCAAGCCGGTCGCGCAGCATGCGGCGGTTAGGCAGGCTGGTGAGGGGGTCAAAGTGGGCCTGTTCCCAGATCACTTTTTCGGCGTTGCGGCGTTCGGTGATGTCGTGCACCATGGCCAGGCGCCGGACCTGCTGGCCCTGGTCCCAGACCGTGTTCATCACAATGTGCACCCAAACTGTGCGACCCTTGGCAGTGAGTGCCTCGATTTCCAGGTCCAGCGGCGGGTCGCCCGGCCGGACTTCGTGGGTGGCTGTGCGCAGGCGGGCCTGCGACTCCGGCGTCAAAAAACGGCTGGTGTCGCCAGGCACCGGCTGAAAGTTGTGCGGTGAGGTCTCCAGAATGCGGTGCAGCTCGTCAGTCCAGATCACCTTGCGGGCCACCAGGTCGAACTCCCAACCGCCAATCCGGCTCAGGGTCTGCATGGCCTGCAACAGCTGGGCTTTTGCCTCCAGCTGCAGGTTCAAGGCCTGCAGCCGCTCCTCCACCTGCTTGCGCTCGGTGATGTCGGTGTGGGTGCCTATCATTCGCAGCGGGACGCCCTGGGCATCGCGGCTCACCACCATGCCGTGGGCCATCACCCAGATCCAAGCACCGTCTTTGCGCTGCATGCGCACATCAACCGCGTAATGGTCGGTATGCCCTGCCAGATAAGCGGCCCTGGCCGCATGCACCCGCTCCGTGTCGTCGGGGTGAAGATGGGCAAAGAAAGCCTGCACGTCATGGCCGATCTCATGCTCGGCATAGCCCAGCATGGCCTTCCAGCGTGGCGAATGCGATTGCGCGCCGGTCACCAGGTCCCAGTCCCAGACGCCCGCGCCTGAACTCTCCAGCGCCTGCCGCCAGGGGTTGGTGACCTCACCGTCCCAAGGCGCCAGTGTCCCCGGGGCAGAAGGGCTTGCGGCGGGTGCGATAGGTTCGGTCTGGGCTCGTTTCATGGATGCTTCCGGCAGTTGGCGTGCCTCGCCTCGTCCGGGCGGTTTGCAAGCGGTTCCTGCATCATAAGCGGCTAGCCGCCTGCGGCCGTCAGCGGCAGGGTCAGGCGGATGCACAGCCCGCGTGGCTGCACCGGCAGCGCGACGGCCTCTCCCCCGTGGCGCTGGGCGATGGCCGCCACGATGGCCAGGCCAAGACCACAGCCACCAGGGCGTTCACTGGCGCGCCAGAAGCGCTCAAACACATGGGCCAGGTCAGCCGGCGCCAGCCCCGGGCCGTTGTCCTCGACCTCCAGCACCGCCGCACCGGCCTGGCGGGTCACGCGCAGGGTCACTACCGCGCCGGTGCCAGCGTAGTTCAGGGCGTTGTCGAGCAGGTTGTTCAGGGTTTCCCGCAGCAGCAGGGCCTCGCCCTGGATAGACAGGGCGTCGGCCCCTTCATAACCCAGGTCTACCCCGGCGGCCAAGGCCCGCGGCGTCCAGTCGCGCGCCACATCACGGGCCAGGGCCGCCAAATCAAGCGACTGCAGGCGCACCTCGGCCTCATTGCGCGCCAATGACAGCAGTTGCTGCACCAGGTGGGCGCTGCGCTGGGCCCCGTCCAACACCTTGCTCAGGCGCTCACGCAGGGCCTGCGGGTCGGGCTCGGCCAGCGCCAGCTCGGTCTGGCTGATCAGACCGGCCAGCGGCGTGCGCAGCTGATGGGCCGCGTCATTCAGAAAACGTTTCTCCTGGCCCAGGCTACGCCGCACTGCAGACAGCAGCTGGTTCACGGCGCCAGCCAGGGCATGCACCTCTTGCGGCGCCTGCGTCATCTCGATCGGGCGCAGTGCAGACAGGCTTTGCGCATGCCGGTCGCCCAGCTGCGCCTGCAAGCGCTTGAGCGGCTGCAGGCCACGGGCAATGCCACCGTACACCAGCACACTCAAAACAGCGCCCAGCAGCAACAGCGGCACCAGCATGTCGGCCACCAGCTCTTCGGTAATACGCTGCTGCACCGCCAGGCCTTTGGCCACCTGCACCCGCATCCGCTGCGGTGCCAGCGTTTCACCGTAGTTCAAGTCCAGCAGGGCCACCCGCATCGGCTTGCCGTTGACCGTGGCGTTGTAGAGCCGCGGCACACCACTGGCCGGCTCGGCCTGGTCAGCCGGGCCGGGCAATAGGCCGTTACCGAGCAGAAACTTGCCTGGTGGGGAGGAGACGGTATAGCTGACGCGGTCCTTGGGATCCTGCTCGATGATGTCTTGCGCCGCGCGCGGGAAGTCAATCAGCAGGCCCGAGCCCACTGGCTTAACCTGCCGCGCCAAAGACAGCACCGACTGCGTGAGTGATTGGTCAATGCCTTTTTCAGCGTAGCTCAGGGCAATGCGGTAAGCCAGCACACCGCCCACCAGCCAGAGCACCAGTTGTGGCAGCAGCAGCCACAGCAGCAACTGGCGTTGCAGCGACAGGCCTTGGCCCGGGACCAGCGCAGTCATGGGCGGGTAAGTTCCAGCAGGTAACCCAGGCCGCGCACATTGCGAATACTCAGACCAGAGTCTTCCAACTTGCGCCGCAAGCGGTGAATGTAAACCTCCAGCGCGTTGGAGGCCAGAGCGCCACCGGCCACCTGCCCCTCGCCCGGCTCGCCCTGCCAGGCGGCCAGCACGTCCTCACGGCTGACCACTTGGCCGGCGTGGGTGACCAGGCGCGACAGCAACACCCACTCGCGCCGGGTCAGCTCCAGCGGCACATCGCCTACACAGGCCAGCGGCTGGCTGGCATCGACGCGCAGCCGCCCAAGCTGATGGGCCGGCATCGGCAGCGAGCCGCCAAACGCGGGTAAGCGGGCCCGGCGCAGCAATGCTCCCAGCCGGGCCTGCAACTCGGCCATGCTGAAGGGTTTGGTCAAGTAATCGTCAGCGCCGGCGTTGAGCCCCTGCACGCGGTCGTCGACCCCGTCGCGCGCGGTCAGCACCAGCACCGGCAGCGCACTATGCCGCTGGCGCACCCAGTGCAGCAGCGCCATGCCACTGACACGTGGCAGGCCCAGGTCCAGAATAAGTCCGTCAAAACGCTGCTCCTCCAGCAGCCCCTGCGCCAATGCGCCGTCCGCCGCCGGCGTGACCGCATGACCGGCCTGCGCCAACTGCGCCCCCAGCGCGTCACGCAGCAAATCATCGTCTTCCACAATCAGTAAGCTGGCCATGGCCAAAGCATACCAAGAACACAACGGTTGGCGGCCATTCAGAGCCCGTCGTCCCCGACCTGATCGGGGACCCATGCACCCCTGGATTCCCGGTCGTAGCCGGGAATGACGAGACAGGTGGCCGGGAATGACGGGCAATCGTCATCACCGACCTGATCGGGGATCCATGCCAGTTTGCACCGCCGCCACCCGCGCCTGGTACACGGCCTCGCCGATCTGCTTGCCGCTGGCGCCAGCGGCCTGCGCAGTCGCCGCCACCGAGGCGGTGGGCACGGCCAGCGCCGCAGCCAGCGCCGCCAGCAGGCGTGGCCGCTGCGGATAGGCCGCATCCTGCAGGCCAAGCCGGCCACGGGCATCGCATTCGCAGGCCAGCAGCACATCGGCAAAGCGCTGCGGCTGGCGGAGTGCATCGCAGCGCGTTAGCAGCCCCATCAAGTCGGTGGCGTTGAGTTCGGCGCTGCGGTGGATGTTGCCGTGCTCGCGCGCCACCACCTCGGCCAGTTCCCGGCAGGCCACCGGCACGCGCCAACGTTCGGCCAGGCGGCGCAGCCAGACCAGGTCATGGCACAGGGCTGCAAAGCGCACCGGCAGCGACGCGCCCAGGCGGGCACACTGGTCCAGCACCAGCAGCACATGCTGCCCGGTATCCACCTCAGGCAACAGCCGCACCAGAGCGCCACAGTCACGCAGCACGGTGAACATGCGCGACGGTGTAGCGGCCATCAGTCCGGTGGCCAGTTCCTGCCAGACCCGCTCGGGCACCAGGTGGTCCACCTCGCCGGCCTGCACCATCTCGCGCATCAGCACCAGGGTGTCGGGCGCCACCGTGAAGTCGGCAAAGCGCGCTGCCAGCCGTGCCACGCGCAGGATGCGCACCGGGTCTTCCCGGAACGCCAGGGTGACATGGCGAAACACCCGGCGTGCCAGATCGGCCCGCCCGCCCCAGGGGTCGACCACAGCACCAAGTTCAGCATCAAAAGTGCCGTCAGCCCTTATGCAGCTTGCCTCTATAGCTATAGAATTGATAGTAAGATCACGCCGCGCCAAGTCTTCTTCCAGGGTCACATCGGGCGCGGCGTGCACCGCAAAGCCGTGGTAGCCCGGGCCGGTCTTGCGCTCGGTGCGGGCCAGCGCGTATTCCTCATGGGTCTGCGGGTGCAAAAACACCGGAAAGTCTCGCCCCACCGGCAAAAAACCCTGGGCCAGTAATTGCTCGGGCGTGGCGCCCACCACCACCCAGTCGCGGTCTTTCACCGGCAGGCCCAGCAGGGCATCCCGCACCGCGCCGCCGACCAGGTAGGTTTGCAGGCTTGCCGGGCCGTCTCGGCGATAGGGTGCGTCAGAACGGGCAAGTGCACTCAAAGCGGGGCCTCTAGGCTACAAACAAGCGCGATGTCAAGGCATGGGGGCGATGGGCCAGCACACCGGCCTGGATTTGATCTGGCGTGAGGCCGAAGATGGTTTGTAGAGCCTGGGCGTAGACCGCCGCGGCATCGACCGTGACGGCCAGGTCGCGGCCCTCAAACAGTTGGGCCTTGTCCAGCCCGGGCCAATCGGCCACAACGCCGGCCGGCTTGACCAACCCGCCCGCTGCCAGGATGCAGCTGCCCCAGCCGTGGTCGGTGCCGGTGGTGCCGTTCTCAGCTGCGGTGCGCCCGAACTCGGTCACGGTCAGAACCAGCGCGTCGGCCCAGCGGGCACCCAGGGTCTCGCGGAAGGCCTTGATCGCGTCGTCGACCATTTTGAGCTTGGTGGCGTGGGTGCCCTCAGCCGCACCCTGGCTGGCGTGGGTGTCAAAGCCATCAAAATCGATCAATCCCACCATGGGCCCGTCGCTGGGCAGCATGCGCAGGGCGGCTTCGCGGGCCAGGCCGGCGGGGGATTTGCGCTGCTCAAAGTTGCCGCTGACCGGCAGCATGGCATCGGCTTTTGGGCGGCCCTCGACCCAGCGTTGGCCGAGCGGGTGAAGGTCGGGGTCGGTACGCCACAGGTCCCGCACCAGCGCGTAGGTGGCGTCTGAGGGGGTGGGCATCCAGTTGGGGAACTGGGTTTCTGATCTGGCGTCGCCGCGCAGGATGAGTGGCATGGGGATCGAGATCGCCACGCCATTGCCCAGGTTGGCCCGGTCCATGGCCCGGCCCAGCCAGCCAGAGGCCGAGGTGTAGGCTTTGGCCACGCCGGTTTGCATGATGTCCTGCCCCTCAAAGTGGGAGCGACCCCGGTAGCCAAAGCCGGTGGCGTGCACCGCCAGCGCCTGCCCCTGCGCCAGCAAGCTGGCAAAGGTGGGGAGCGCCGGGTGCACTGCAAAAAATGGGGTCCCGGGCAGCAGTTTGGTCGGCACCAGATTGCCCCGGATGAGCCGCAGCGCCGGGTCACCGATGGGGGGAACAGCAGTCAGGCCGTCCATGGCGCCACGCAGCAGTAAGACCAGCAGCCGCCGCTGGCCCGCTGCTGGGGATGCTGCCGGGGCCGCCCCCTGTTGGGCCGCCACAGCCGGGTGGCCCGCCAATGACAGCGTAGCCCCCAAAGCGACAAATTGTCTACGTTGCATGACTAACTCCAAAGCATCTCGGGGGAGGTGATGTAAGCCGTCCAGCGCGCCCTGGGGTCCAGGCCCTTGGCCCGAGCGCTGTTCAAGGCTTGCGCGATGGCGCTGCCAGGGCCATGCTGACGGGCCAGCACCGCCTGCAGCCGCGCTTCGGCGTCGGGTATGCGGCGCGCAAATTCAAAGGCGAATCGAATGCGCCGGTCCATCATTTCCCGGGAGATCCAGTCGCGGCTGAACAGCGACCAGCCGTTGGGTTGCGGGCATTGGTGCACTGCCTGACCCAAGTCACCCAGCAACCAGTGGTAACGCTCACCCGGCACACCTCTGGCCGGCGGCGCCACCCGCAGCGGCATGCCCGAGACGCGAAAGATGCTCCAGAGCCAGGTTTGCGGGTCCTGGAATTTGCGGACCTGCGCCCCGGCCAATGCAACTTCTGCCACCACTGCCTTGTGAACTGCCGGCAAGTGGCCCTTGCTTTTTTGAAACACCGCCACCAGTCGCGCCACGCTGTCAGCCGGGGGCTCGTCGGCAATGAAGGCGACTGCCAGCTTATGACACATATGCTGCGCCGTGGCGGGGTGCGCGGCCAGGTCGTCTACCAGCGACTGCAGCTTGCCGTCGTTGTGTATGAAGGCGCTGTACTTTTTGCCCATGACCGTTTGGCTGCCGGGCTCGTGCTTGTCAAAATTGAAGTAGCTGCCCAGTGGGACGCCGGCCTTGCGCCATTGGTCAGGGCGGTTGACACCCCAGCCCGTGAGGATGTAGGTGACCGCCATCACATCGTCCTGGCTGTAGCCCGCCGCCGGGCTGACGGTGAACAGCTCCAGCAGTTCACGGCCCAGGTTTTCGTTGATCTCGTCGGTGGTCCAGCGCTGGCGCCGGGCCTTGGAGTTCGGGCCGGTCGACCGTTCGTTATCGAGGTACAGCACCATGGCCGGGTGGGTGACCGCCTCAAACAGCATGTCGCGAAAGCTGCCGCCCATGCGGGCCCGCAGCATGCGCATATAAGGCCCCACGGCAGTGTTGATGTTGTTGTTGGTGGGAGACACCGTGAAGTGGTTGCTCCAGAAATGCCAAAAACGCTCAAAGGCCGGCGCCGGCCCGTTGACGGCCATGGCGGCGCGGGCCTGCATTTCCTTCCAGGGTTCGAGCTGCCAGTAGGGGAGCTCGACCGTCTCATAGCGGAAACGCTCGTAGGCCTCACGCGGCCGGTCTTTGGCCGCGGCAAAACTTTGCAGCTCGGCCTGCTGGTGGGCCAGCAAGCCGCCTGCCACCTCTTCCTGGGTGTGCAGCAGCCTTAAATCAGGGGGCAGGCCGTCCATGAGCTGCCCCGACCGATCGGCCAAAAACGCCACGGGCGGTGCTCCGTCAAATTGGCCCTGCGCCCAGGCCAAGGCGTCGCTGGGGGTGGCCTCGTCTGGCGCCAGGCCGAAACCGACCTGACGAACAAAGCGTGCAACTTCTTGCGGATTCATGGTGCGCTGCCTATTCAAGAAACTCAAGCGTGTTGCGCACCCCATTGGTCGGCCGCGCGTTCTCCTGGCCGCGCAGGTCAACCCGGCGGATCTTGCCCGAGATGGTCTTGGGCAGGTCGCTGAACTCGATGCGGCGCACCAGCTTGTACGCCGACACCCGCTCGCGCATGAAGCGGAAGATCGCCGCTGCCGTGGCAGCGTCGGGGGCATGGCCAGGTGCGAGGATCACATAGGCCTTGGGCACAAAGCCGCGCACTGGGTCGGGCGAGGGCACCACAGCGGCCTCGGCCACCGCCGGGTGTTCAATCAGCGCACTCTCCAGCTCGAACGGGCTGATGCGGTAACCCGAGGCCTTGAACACATCGTCGGCCCGGCCCACATAGGTGATGTAGCCCTGGGCGTCACGCTGGCCGACGTCGCCAGTGTGGTAATAGCCATCGCGCATGGCGTCAGCCGTCTTGTCGGCGTCGTCGGCGTAGCCGTTCATCAGTGCGGTGGGCCGGTGCGCCAGGTCGATGCAGATCTCACCTTCGTCGGCCGGCTGGCCTTCAGCGTCGAGCAGCACCATGCGGTAGCCAGGTAGCGGGCGCCCCATCGAGCCGGGCTTGAGCGCCGCACCGGGCGGGTTGCCGATCTGGGCGGTGGTTTCGGTTTGGCCGTAGCCGTCGCGAATGGTGATCTGCCAGGCCGCGCGCACCTGCTCGATCACCTCGGGGTTGAGCGGCTCACCGGCCGAGATCAGCTCGCGCAGTTGCACCGGCCAGGCCTTCAGGTCCTCCTGGATCAGCATGCGCCAAACCGTGGGTGGCGCACACAGGGTGTTGACCCGGTGCTCGACCAGCGTGGCCAAAATATCCGGCCCGTTGAAGCGCGGGTAGTTGTAGATGAAGACGCAGGCCTGGGCATTGAGCGGGGCAAAAAAGCAGCTCCAGGCGTGCTTGGCCCAGCCGGGCGAACTGATTGTCCAGTGGACATCGCCTTTTTTCAGGCCCAGCCAGTACAGGGTGGACAGATGGCCTACCGGGTAGCTCTGCTGCGTGTGCTGGACCAGCTTGGGCTTGGCCGTGGTGCCCGAGGTGAAGTACTCGAGCAGCGGGTCGGTGACGCGGGTCGGCTCGGGCGGGCTGAAAGCAGTACTGGCTTGCCGAGACTGCCAATAATCAGTCCAGCCCGGCGGCAGCGGCGCCGACTCGCCCGACACGCTCACCAGCGACAGGCCGGCCGTGGCCTGCTGCGGCAACTCGATGATTTTGGCCATGCCGGCGGCGTTGGTGATCACATGGCGCACCCGGCCCCGTTGCAGTCGGTCGGCCAGGTCGTCGCCCGACAAGAGCGTGGTGGCTGGGATCAGCACGGCACCGAGCTTGATCGCCGCCAGCATGGTTTCCCACAGCGGCACCTCGGTGCCCATCATCAGCAGGATGCGGTCGCCCTTGCGCGCGCCCAGCGCCACCAGCCAGTTGGCCACCTGGTTGGAACGCTGCGACAGTTCGGCATAACTCAGCAAAAACTGCTGGCCCGAGGCTTCCACAATGTGCAGCGCCGGCGCCGGGTTGTCTCGAGCGATGCTGTCAAAGTAGTCCAGCCCCCAGTTGAAGTGCTCCAGCACCGGCCACTTGAAGGCCTGGATGGCGGCGTCGTAATCGGTGCGGTGCGTCAGCAGCAGGTCGCGGCAGGACAGGAATTGCTCGAGTTCGGTCATGGCTTTGTCGGCTCCAGTGCCGGCAGGGGCCGGCTTGCTTGCGGCAGTTTAGCGCTCAGCACGCCCCGGTGGCTTTCAGGTACACCGCGTACAGCGAGGTGGTGCCGCAAATGAACAGGCGGTTGCGTTTGGAGCCGCCAAAGCAAACGTTGGCCACCACCTCGGGCACGCGCACCTTGCCGATCAGGGTGCCATCAGGCGCCAGGCAGTGCACGCCGTCGCCAGCACCGGCCCACAGGTTGCCATCCACATCGAAGCGGACGCCATCAAACAAGCCGATGCTGCAGTCGGCAAAGTGCTGCCCATCCTGCGGGCTGCGGCCGTCCGGCGCCACGGCGTAGCGGCGCAGCAGGCGCGGGCCGTCGGGCACATGGCTGGCGCCGGTGTCCACCACATACAGCCAGCGCTCGTCAGGCGAAAACGCCAGGCCATTGGGGCGCACCATGTCCTGCACCACCGGCTGCACCTCGCCGCTGTGCGGGTCAATGCGGTAGACCCAGGAGGCGCCGATTTCCGATTCAGCAGCGTCGCCTTCGTAGTCGGAGTCAATGCCATAGGTGGGGTCGGTGAACCAGATGCTGTCGTCCGACTTGACCACCAGGTCGTTGGGCGAGTTCAGGCGTTTGCCGTTCCAGTGGCTGGCCAGCACGGTGCGCCGGCCGTCGTGCTCGCGGCGCGAGACGCAGCGCCCCCGGTGTTCGCAAGTCAGCACCCGGCCCTGGCGGTCCAGCGTGTGGCCGTTGGGGTTCCAGGCCGGCTGCTCAAACACCGAGACCGAGCCGTCGGTCTCGTCCCAGCGCATCACGCGGTCGTTCGGGATGTCGGACCACAGCAGGTAGCGCCCGGCCGGCACATAGACCGGGCCTTCTGCCCAGCGGCAGCCCGTGAAGAGCTTCTCCAGGTGAACATTGCCCGGGGCATAAGCCGCAAAGCGCGGGTCCAGCACCTCAAAGGTTGGGGTCAGCATCGGGGTCTCCTTCAAAGTAATCAGGGTGCAGCGCGGCGATGCGCCGGGTCAGTGCCTCATTGTGTTGCACATGAGCGCTGACCAGTCTCAATGCGGCTTCGGCGTCGCCAGTGCGCAAGGCAGTCAGAATGGCATGGTGGTCCTGCAGCGCCTTGTCCCCCGACTGCAACTCTGGCACGGCCATGGCACGCACCCGCTGGTGCAGGTCGCGCGCTTGCGCCACCACCGGCCACACGCCGGCCATGCCGCACAAACTGAGCAGGGTGCGATGAAAATCTTGGTCAGCGCGCATGGTGCCTTCCAGGTCCTGCTGCGCCAGCGCCTGTTGTTGACGCAGCAGGCAAGCCTCCAGCGGGTCCCAGCGGGAGGGCGTGGAGGACTGGGCCATGAGCCGGCGCACCACCTGGCATTCCACCGCCTCGCGCACAAACAGGGCGTCGCGGATGCGCTGCAGGCTCAGCAGGGCCACCACGCTGCCACGCTGCGGCCAGACCTGCACCCAGCCCTCTCGCACCAGGCGCTGGATGGCCTCGCGCACCGGGGTACGGCTGACGCCCAAACGCTGGGCCTGCTGGTTTTCGGACAACACCTCGCCGGGGCGCAAGCGGGCCAGCAAAATGTCGGCACGCAGCCGGTCATGCACCTGCGCCGCCAAGGGCGAGGCGGCGCTGTGGTGCGGCGCCAGCGGCTGGCTGAGCGCGCGGGCCCTGGTTGGCGCTGCGGCGCTCGTCACTGCCGTGCAGCCCGCACCACCGCGCCCAGCGCCGCCAGCTTGGCGTCTGACAGGTAGCCGTAGCGGTTGATCCAGACCTGAGCGCTGGCGCCGGTCTGCTGGCTGGCCGCCACGGCCAGCGCGAAGCGGGCCTGCACATCGGCCAACGGACCATAGCTGTGGGCATAGGCGATCACCGGCACCGCGCCCGCCTTGGCCTGGGCCTCCTGCAGCTTGTTGCGCTGGGCCTGTGCGCCCACGGGGTGTGGCTGGTCGGGCGGGGGGTAATGCAAGAGCGCCCCGTTCGGTGAGGCCTCGTCGCAACAGCCCAGAAAATCGGCCATGGCCGCCGTAACCGCGTCCAGCGCCGGGCCGGGGGCCGGGCCCACCAGGTCACGCGCCCAATAGCGGGCCATCATGGGCCAGTGCATGGTGTAGAGCTTGACACCCACGGCATCGGCCGTGTCGGCCAGGGCGTCCCAGGCAAAGCCCGACCATTGGCTCCAGGGGCTGGGAAACACCTGGGGCTGCAGGCTGCGGCGCGGCCCGGGCACCGTGTCCAAGGCAGCCCGATAAGCATGCAGCAGCGCCGCCACGCTGGCGCGTTTGCTGGCCCACAGGGGCTGCCCATCGCCATGGGCGCCAAAGAAGGCGTCCCACCCGGCGTCGTGCAATGCCGCCCGCACCACTGGCGCGCCCTGCGGCGCTGCGGCCTGTGCGGCGGTGCGCCACGCCTTCAACTGCGCCGTCACCAGCCGTCCGTAGGCCATAGGCTCAACCCCCTGCTGCTTCAAGGCCTGCTGGCCATGCAGGCTGAAATCGAACAGGGTGCTGCGCAAGTCATAGGGCGGGTACTCGGGCCAGTCGATGCGCAGGCCGTGCACACCAGGGTAGCGGCCGGCCAGCTCGGCCAACAGCGCAGCACCGTAGGCCTGCACATGCGGGCTGGCCAGGCTGGCGTTGCGGTCGACCCGCTGCGGGTGCAGCAGACCATCAGGGCCACGGCACTGGTCTTCATCGACCGCGCCCGAGAACTGCACCCGGTAGCCCGGCGGGCTGGCGGCCATGACCTGCAAATACACGGCCATGCCGCGGTCGTGGGCACCGGCCACCACGCGGTCGATCAGGTCGGGTTGTGCCAGCGTCAGGGCGCCGGGTGGCGAGGGCTGGTAGCGCAGGCCACGGTAGCGGGACAGGTCATGCACCAGCGAGGGCGCGGTGCGCACCCAGGCTTCGCGCTGGCCCCACAGGTCGCGGTCCAGCGGCCGCACGATGCCGGCGTCGCCATCAGGCGGCGGTTCGCGCGCGCCCTCGCCCGTTGGCGCAATTTCGAGCAAATAGGGGCTGGTCACCAGGGCGTTGGCGCCGAAGGCCTGTAGCCGGTCGAGCACCGCGTCGACCCCTTCACCCTGGAACCATTCCGGCATCACGGTCACGCCGACAGATAAGGGAGTGGCTTGAGTTTGATTCATTGCCATGCTAGTATACAAGTCAAAAGGAGACCAGCGATGCCACTGCTCAAGCAACTGAACCCGCACCGGGGGATGAACCCGGCCCCAACGCACCATGCGTCCCAACGTGCCGCACGCCGGCAAACCCTCTCGCGCCTAGCCCTGCTGGCAACCATTGCCGGCCTGGGCCAGATGCCGCTAGCGGCATTGGCGCAAGATGCCTTCCCTGACAAGCCGGTCAAGCTGATCGTGCCGGTGGCCGCGGGCGGCGGTGTGGACACCGCTTTTCGGACCATCGCGCCCTACTGGGGCGAATTGCTCGGCCAGCAGGTGGTGGTGGAAAACCGCCCCGGCGCGGGCCAGGTGATCGGCATTGACGCAGTGGCCAAATCAAAACCTGACGGCTACACGCTGGCCGGCGTGGGCGTGCCGATTGCCTTTAATACCGCGCTGGGCAAAAAGCTGCCCTATGACCCGGTGAAAGACCTGGCGCCCATCGCCGAGGTGGTGACGCAGCCGCTGCTGGTGGTGTCCCACCCCTCGGTGCCAGCCAAGACCTTCAAAGACCTGCTGGACTGGGCCCGCAAGCAGCCGGCGCCACCGTCTTACACCAGTGGCGGGCCCGGCAGCTACGGCCACCTGTGGTTTGAGATGGTGGGGGCGCAGCAGCGCATCGCCTGGCAGCACATTGGCTACACGGGTGTGGCGCCAGCACTGCGTGATGTGATGGGTGGCCAGGTGCCGGTGCTGGTGGACGCCATCGTGCCCACCGGCGTGCAGGTCAAGGCCGGCAAGGTGCAGGGCCTGGCCATTGTTCGCAGCAAGCGCTCCCCCATGTTGCCCGACGTGCCCACGCTGCTGGAGTTAGGTATCGCCATGCCCGATGCAGCGCCGTTTTATGGGGTGGTCGGTCCGGCCGGCATGCCGCCGGCGGTGGTGGCCAAACTCAATGACACCCTGGTGCGCGCCTTGCGCCAACCGGCACTGGCGGCCAAACTGGCTGACATGGGCTTTGACATTGTGGGTGGCAGCCCCGACGACTACGGCCGAAAAATTCGCAGCGAGATCGAGCTCTGGAGCCGGATCGTGAAAGACAACCAGATCAAGGTGGAGTAACCCGACCTTCGCCCACCTCTTCGTGCGTCACCCCATCGCGGATGTGGTAAATCCTTTTGAAGGTAGGAATGATTTTTTCGTCGTGGGTGACCACGATGATGGCGGTGTCAAACTGCCGGGCCATTTGGTTCAAGATGCGGATCACCGCCAGGGCGCGCTCGCTGTCCAGCGGGGCGGTGGGCTCGTCGGCCAGAATCACCGGCGGCCGATTCACCAGGCCCCGGGCGATCGACACCCGCTGTTGCTCGCCGCCTGAGAGTTGGCTGGGCATGGCCTTGGCGCGATGTTGAACATCCAGGGCAGTCAGCAACACCCGGGCACGTTGGCGGGCCTCGGCGTTGGGCACACCGGCCAGCATGGGCAGCAGGGCCACGTTGTCGGTCACGTCCAGAAACGGGATCAGGTAGGGCGCCTGAAACACAAAGCCAATCTTGTCGCGCCGCAGGGCGCGCAAATCGGGAATCTGCCAGCCCTGGTCATAGATCACCTCCTGGCCCAGCACCATGCGCCCGGACGTGGGTTCGATCACCGCGCCCAGGCATTTGAGCAGCGTGCTCTTGCCCGAGCCCGAGGGGCCAACCAGGCCGACCACTTCGCCCGGGCCGACCACCATGTTGACGCCTTTGAGTGCGTCCACTGCGGTGTCGCCCTGGCCGTAGCGCTTGGTCAAGCCTTCTATGCGGATGCCTCGGCCAGCCGCCTGTGATGCGTCCTCAGCCACCGATGGCCTCCGCCGGGTCAACCTTGAGCGCAGCGCGTATCGCCACCAGGCTGGCCAGGATGCAGATCAGTACGACAGCGGCCAGGCCACGCAGCGCGTCGGCTGACTCCAGCAGCACGTACTTGGGGAAGAACGGCGCCCAGAAGGTGGCCGCCACTTTGCCAACCACAAAGCCAATCAGCCCCAAGGCCACCGCCTGCTGCATGATCATGGCGGCGATGGTGCGGTTGGTGGTGCCGATCAACTTGAGCACGGCGATCTCCCGAATCTTGCCCATCGTCAGGGTGTAGATGATGAAGGCCACGATGGCCGCGCTGACGATGGCCAAAATCACCAAAAACATGGCAATTTGCTTGGCGGCTGTGGCAATCAGTTTTTCAATCAGGATACTTTGCATCTGGGCCCGGGTGTAGACGCTCAGCCGCTTCCAGCGCCGGATCGGTTCGGCCACGGCGTCGGGGTCTGCGCCGGGCTCGATTTGCACCAGCACCGCATTGACCGAGGTGTTGGTGCTTTGCGCGGCAATCACCGCGTCCAGCAGGCCGGGCGCCCCCGGTCGGTTGAGCGCCGGGCTTTGCGCGGTGCGCGCGCGCTGCGCCAGGATGGCGTCGTTGTCCTTCAAAAACTGCGCCTCTTGCGCGTCCTTGATGGGGATGAACACCATCGGGTCGCCACCAGACGACACCATGCGCCGGGTCAAGCCCACCACGGTGTAGTCGTTGCGGCGAATGCGGATGCTCTGGCCCAATTCAAAGCCAGTCGCCATGTCGGCCACCGCTTCGTAGTGGCTGCGCGTGAGGCGCCGGCCTTGCACCAGGTAGCCCGGCTGACCCGGGTGGCCGGCGCCATCCGGGGTGACGCCCACCACCATCGCGCGCACATCGCGGGCTTGGCCGCCGCCCAGCGCACCGACCTGCATGGTGAGGTAGGTGACATTGGCCACGCGTGCCACACCCGGCATGCCCAGGATGCTGCGGTAAGTGTCATCACTCAGGCTGGAGGCTTCGGCGTAGGGGCCTTGCGTGCCTTTTTGCACCACCCACAGGTCGGCGCCGCTGTTGTCCAGCAGCACATTGGCATCGTCCACCATGCCGCGGTAGACGCCCGCCATGGTGAGGGTCACGCCAATCAGTAGCCCCAGGCCCAGGCCGGTGAACACGAACTTGCCCCAGGCGTGCAGGATGTCGCGGCCGGCTAGGCTGATCACGGGGCCACGCCTGCGATCTGCTGCACCACCGTGACGCGGGTATTGGCCGTCAGCGCTTTGCGGCTGTAGACCACGAGTTGTTCGCCTCCGCTCAGGCCCTGCACGATCTGCACCAGACCTTGCAGGTCGGTGGCGCCGGTCTTGACGGGCGCAAAACGCAGCGTATCTTGCGCCAGAAGCCAGACGCCCAACCGGCCATCGAGGCGCTGGATGCTGGCGTTGGGCACCACCGGCAGCGCCGCGTGGGCCGGCAGCGCCACGGTCACCTCAGCCAGCTCGCCGATAGGCGGCATCACCGCGGGGCTGGCGTTGAACTCGACCTTGGCCAGCAGTTCTTCGGTCACCGCGTCGGCATGGGGCTCCAGACGCACCACACGCCCGGCCACCGCCTCGCCAGCCCGCGAACGCAGGACAATTTCCGCGGGCAATTGGGCCGCCAAACCCTGTGCACGCTGCTGGTCAAACCGGACACTGAGCCACAGGCTGCCGCGCTCGATCACCTCCACCACCGTCTGGCCGGCCACAGCGGTGGTGCCGGCGTCGGCGTCGCGGCGCGACACAATGCCGGCGGCGGGCGACACCAGGCGCAGATTGGCGCGCTGGCGCACCAGCCCATCACGATCGGCCCGGGCACGCGTCAACTCCTGGCCGCTGGCATCCAGATTCGCCAGCACTGCCGCCAAACTGGCGCTGGCCACGGCCAGTTCCTGGCGCTTGATTGAGGCCCCCTCTTCACTGACCGACTGCGAGACCAGCAGCGCGGCGTAACGCTTGGACTGCACGTCGGCAAAGGCTTTGCGCGCGGTGAGTTCCTGAACTTGCGCCTCAACGGCCATCACGCCGGCCTGCGCACGCTTGATGGTGGCTGCTTGCGCGGCGATTTTGTCGTCCAGATCAACCGGGTCCATCTCGCCCAGCACCTGCCCGGCTTTGACGACGTCGCCGGTTTGGACATCTACCCGTTTAACGCGCCCGGCCACCGTGGGACCAATTCTGTGGGTGGCGCGGGCCTCCACCGTGCCCATGCCAAACAAAGCGGGTTGCAGCGCCTTGACTTGCACCGTTTCAACCGTGATGGGCACCGGCGCCAGAGGGCCCGCCTGCAGGGCCACGTAGCCGAGCAAAAGCACCAACACCAGCAACACGCCGGATAAGGCCAGGGTTTTGCCGTGGCGGTTCAAGTAATTTTTCATGGGGCCCTTCGCAGCACGCCGCTCTGCTGTGGATAGCAGCTCACCCAGCCATTGGGACTTAAAAGACCGCCCAGGGTCTTGAGCGATGTCAATTCAATCCGAGAAGGGCTGCGCGTCCTGCGTCACAATGAGCGCATGACGCCATTTCAAGTGATCGTGCTGGCCACGCCAGTGTTTCTGCTGCTGATCGGGCTGGAATTTGCCTGGGGGGTGGCGCGCCAGCGGCGTGGTACCGGGCGCAACACCTACCGCCTGAATGACGCCATCAACAGCATCAGCCTGGGTGTGCTGAGCCAGCTCAGTGGGGTGTTCAGCAAGCTGCTGAACATTGGCATTTACAGCGCGGTCTATGCCTCGGTGGCGCTGTTTCCGGACCAGGCCTTTTGGCACAGCCTACCCGGCGTGTTGTTGGCGCTGCTGTTTTACGACTTTTGCTACTACTGGCTGCACCGCGGCGGGCACCGGGTGGCAGTGTTGTGGGCGGCGCACAGCGTGCACCACCAAAGCCAGCAGTACAACCTGTCTACCGCGCTGCGCCAGACCAGCAGCGGCGCCCTGCTGGGCTGGGTGTTTTACCTGCCCATGGCGGTGGCCGGGGTGCCGCCGCTGATTTTTGGCATCGTGGCGCTGATCGACCTGCTCTACCAGTTCTGGGTGCACACCGAGCAGATCGGCAAACTCGGCTGGTTCGACCGGGTGTTCTGCTCACCGTCCAACCACCGGGTGCACCACGCCGTCAATGACCGCTACCTGGACAAGAACTACGGCGGCATGCTGGTGCTGTGGGACCGGCTGTTTGGCACCTTCCAGACCGAGGCCGATACCGAGCCCTGCGTCTATGGCACGCGTACGCCGCTCAACAGCTGGGACCCGCTGTGGGCCAATGCCCAGGTGTATTGGGTGCTGCTGGCCGACAGCTGGCGCGCGCAAGATTGGGCCGACAAGTTTCGGGTCTGGCTGATGCCGCCGGGTTGGCGCCCGGCCGATGTGGCCGCCCGCTGGCCGCAACCGGCCTTCAATCTGGCCGAGGTACACAACTATGACCCGCCGCTGAAGCCGCCGGTGGCCTGGTTCGCAGGCCTGCAGTTCCTGGCGCTGCTGCTGGGCGTGGCGGCGGTGCTGTGGCAGGCAGGCCAATGGCCGGCCAGCCAAGTCGCGGTCTGCAGCTTGGTGCTGCTGGTGAACTACTGGGCACTGGGCGCACTGCTGCAGGGGCGGCTGAACATGGGCGAAGTGCTGCTGGTGCAAGCGGCAGCCGTGGCAACCGCAGCTGCGGCGCTGGGCTGGACCGGGCTGGCGCTGCTGAGCAAACCGCTGCCGATGGCAATTGCTATATTATTGATAGCTGCAAAGCTATATGCGACAAGGTCTAGAGGCACTTTTTACTTGTATTTATTGCTGGCCATGGTGGCCTCGCTGGCGGGCGACCTGCTCTTGATGCTGCCGGGCGACCACTTCATCGCCGGGCTGGCTGCGTTTTTGCTGGCCCACGGCGCCTACCTGGCGCTGTTTCGCCAGGGCATGGGCTGGTTCCCGAGCCGGGTCGCCCTCACAGCCACACTGCTCGCCGGCGCCCTGATGCTGGCCGTGCTCTGGCCCGGCCTGCAGGGGCCGCTGCTCACGTCGGCTGTGGCGGTCTATGTCTTGGTGATCGCCCTAATGACCGCCCAGGCCCTGGGCCGAGCCGCCGTGCTGGGCGACGCCGCCAGCCGCGCCACGGCCTGGGGTGCGGCCATCTTCATGCTGAGCGACGCGGTGCTGGGCGTCGACCGCTTTGTGCAGCCCGTGCCCCTGGCACCGCTGTGGGTGCTGGGCAGCTACTTTGCGGCGCAGATACTGATCCTGCACAACGCACGACCAACCCGGTAAACGGGACGGTAAGCGGGCCGGTAAGCGTCATGCCCGACCCGATCGGGCATCCATGCTCCCGGTCGAATCAAACCCCAAACATGTCGCCATCCCGGCTGGGCGGCGCCACCCCGAGGTGGCGGTAGGCGGCCAGGGTGGCGATGCGACCGCGTGGGGTGCGCTGCAGGTAGCCCTGCTGGATCAGGTAAGGCTCGATCACATCCTCGATGGTTTCGCGCTCTTCGCCGATGCTGGCGGCAATGTTGTCCAGCCCGACCGGGCCGCCGTCAAAGCGGTGGATCACTGCTTCGAGCAGCTTGCGGTCCATCAAATCGAAGCCCTGCGGGTCAACATCGAGCATGGCCAGCGCGCGGTTGGCAATGTCCAGCGTGATCTCCCCCGAGCCCTTCACGTCGGCATAGTCACGCACTCGGCGCAGCAAGCGGTTGGCAATGCGGGGGGTGCCCCGGGCCCGCCGCGCAATCTCAAAGCCACCGGCGTCATCGGTGGGCACATTGAGCAGACCAGCGCTGCGGCGCACGATGCGGGCCAGCTCGTCGGCGGTGTAAAACTCTAGCCGCGCCACGATGCCAAAGCGGTCACGCAGCGGGTTGGTCAGCATGCCAGCCCGGGTGGTGGCACCCACCAGCGTGAAGGGCTGCAGGTCCAGCTTGATCGAGCGCGCCGCCGGGCCTTCGCCGATCATGATGTCGATCTTGTAGTCTTCCAGCGCCGGGTACAAGATTTCTTCCACCACCGGCGAAAGACGGTGAATCTCATCAATGAACAGGACGTCGTTCTTTTCCAGGTTGGTCAGCAGCGCGGCCAGGTCCTTGGGTTTTTCCAGAACCGGGCCGCTGGTCTGGCGCAGGTTGACACCGAGTTCATGGGCAATGATGTGCGACAGCGTGGTCTTGCCCAGGCCGGGCGGGCCGAACAGCAGCACATGGTCCAGCGCCTCGTCGCGCTTGCGCGCCGCACCGATGAAAATCTCAAGTTGCTCGCGCACCTTGGCCTGGCCCACGTACTCGTCGAGCAGCTTGGGGCGCAGCGCCCGCTCTACCGCCTCTTCATTCGGAGAGGCCGGGGCAGCTGCCAAAATACGCTTGGGCGGCGCGGCAAAATCGTCGGTCTGAATGCTCACGAGGGGCCTGAGAGGTGAAACAAGCTTGACTATAGCCTTCGTGGCAAAGGCCGGATTTAAGTTCTGCGCCAAAATTGCCGATAAGAACCCAGGATACAAGTCATTCCGAAACCAGGGCCAGACCTGCCCGCACGCTCAAGGGGCCCGCCTGTCATGAAATTACGTTTACCCCTGCTGCCAGCACCCTCCGACGCTGCCCCGCCCTCACCCGGCGTGACTTGGCCTGCGGCCGCACTTTGCGCCCTGCTGGCGGCCAGCGGTTGGGGCCCAGTGCGGGCTGCAGACCCGGCGCCGGCCGCCGCCGAGACGCATTCGCCTGCTGCTGCGGCCAAAAAACCAGCCTCAGCGCCGGCAGCAACGCAAGCCGCTGCCGCCAAAGGCGCGGCCGAGCAGGTGCTGGAGGCGGCAGAGACCGGCGCATCTGCCAAAAAGCGACTGACCCTGGTCGTCAACGGCAAGGAGAAGAAGTACATCACCGTCCAGGCAGCCGAAGAAGACGTGCCGGCAGCCAGCAAAGTCGCCAGCAAGGCGGCACCTCCCAGCCCTGGCACGCCAGCGCCAGCCTCTGCGCCAGCGCGCCGCACGGCCACCCCGGTGGTGAACCCGCTGGCCAGCCGCCAGTACATCCGCGCCAAGGCAGCGGCCATGGTCGGACACGGCAGCCCGAGGGCAGCGGTGGGCGCGGCCGGACATGGTGGCGAGAAGCACTGGAGCTACGAGGGAGAGACCGGCCCGCAGGCCTGGGGCCAAATGAAGCCAGAGTTCAACCTCTGCGCCATCGGCAAGCGTCAATCGCCTATCCACATCGACGAGCGCGACACGCTGCAAGGTCCGGCCGAGCCCTTACTGTTCAACTACCAGCCCAGCGACGGGTCCGTGGTAAATAACGGCCACACCATCCAGGTGGATGTGCAGGGCGACAACACCCTGACGGTGCGTGGCTCAGTCTACAAACTGCTGCAGTTCCATTTTCATACCCCCTCAGAAGAACGCGTCAACTCCCGGGGCTTTGCGATGGTGGCGCATCTGGTTCACCGCAACGCTGAAGGCCAGTTGGCGGTGGTGGCCCTGTTGATGGACCCCGGCAGTGCAAACAGCCTGATCAACAAGGTCTGGACCTACATGCCACTGGACAGCGGTGACCGGGTGCGCATGCCGCCAAATCTGCTCGACCTCAATGAGTTGCTGCCCAAAGACCAGCGCTACTACCAGTTCATGGGCTCGCTCACCACGCCACCCTGCACCGAGGGGGTGCTCTGGAATGTCATCAAGCAGCCGATCAGCTTAGGCCGTGATCAGATCCGACTGTTCAGCCAGCTGTTCTCCAACAACGCCCGCCCGATCCAAGCCATCAATGGACGGCCGGTACGCAGCGCGCAGTGAAGTAGCCCCCACGCTCCCCCACTTTGTGTGGGTCGCTGCCCCCCAAGGGGGCGCGTTTCGCCTTGGGGCGGCCCGGCGGCGAAACTTCATGCCCCCACGCTCCCCCACGCCGTGTGGTTCGCTGCCCCCCGAGGGGGCCGTTTCGCCTTGGGGCGGCCCACTCCGTCATGCCCGGCTTGACCGGGCATCCATGACTGCCTGGGTTGTGCCTCTGCCCCAGCCTATTTGCCCAGGGCCTTGAGGGCGATTTTGATGCCGTCGCTGACGCCGACGTCGGCGGGCAGGGCCCTCAGAGCAGCGGCGGCTTCGCGGTCGTTGTAGCCCAGGGCCAGCAGCGCCTGCAGGATGTCAGATTGCGCATCGCTGCTGGGGCCGGCCGCCAGGCCAATGTCAGGCCCGAGCTTGCCCTTGAGCTCCAGCAGCAGCCGCTCGGCGGTTTTCTTGCCAATGCCGGGCACCTTGACCAGTCGGCCTGCCTCTTGCAGGGTCACCGCCTGCGCCAGCTCGGTCACGCTCATGCCCGACAACACCGACAGCGCGGTGCGCGGCCCCACGCCGGCGATCTTGATCAGCTGGCGAAATGCCTCGCGTTCACCCGCGGTAGCAAAGCCATACAGCAATTGAGCGTCTTCCCGCACCACAAAATGCGTCAGCAAGCTAACTGTCTGGCCGCGCTCGGGCAGGTTGTAGAAGGTACTCATCGGCACCTGCACCTCGTAGCCGACGCCGTGACAATCCAGCAAGATCTGGGGTGGATTCTTGTCGTCCAGCGTGCCGGTGAGTTTGCCGATCATTTCATGCCTATCATTGAAGCCTTTTGAAGGAATTATCAGCTTGATCCTGCGCCACCTGTTTTCCCCTCTGAACAACACCCGCCTGTCACACCTGTGTGGCCCAACCGACGCCCATCTGCGCAGCATCGAGGCGGCATTGCAGGTCAAGATTGCACACCGGCACGAGCAGTTCAAAGTCGACGGCACCAAGGCCCAGGCCAAGCGCGGCATGGAACTGCTGCAGGCGCTGTACGAGCTGGCCGCCCGCCCGATCGAGGCAGCCACCGTGCAACTGATGCTGGCCGGCGATGGGGCCATGGACAGCGCCGACCACCCCACCCTGCAGACCCGGCGCAGTGACCTGCGCGCACGCACTCCCAACCAGGCGCTGTACCTGGACAACATCGCCAACCAGGACATCACTTTTGGCATTGGCCCGGCCGGCACCGGCAAGACCTATCTGGCGGTCGCCATGGCCGTTGACGCCCTGCAGCGCAGCGCAGTGCAGCGCATCGTCCTGACACGCCCCGCCGTAGAAGCCGGCGAACGGCTGGGCTTTTTGCCGGGCGACTTGAGCCAGAAGGTTGACCCCTACCTGCGCCCCCTGTATGACGCCTTGTACGAGCTGATGGGGTTTGACGCAGTGCACAAGGCGTTTGAGCGCCAGGCGCTGGAGATCGCACCGCTGGCGTTCATGCGCGGGCGCACGCTGAGCAATGCCTTTGTGATTCTGGACGAGGCCCAAAACACCACACCCGAGCAAATGAAGATGTTTCTAACCCGCATCGGCTTTGGGTCCCGGGCGGTGGTGACCGGCGATGTGAGCCAGATCGACCTGCCCAAGACCCAACTCAGCGGCCTGATCGACGCTGAGCGGGTGCTCAAAAGGGTGCAAGGCATCGCCATTTGCCGCTTCACCAGCGCCGACGTGGTGCGCCACCCGCTGGTCGCCCGCATTGTGGACGCCTACGATGCGCCCGGCCGGCCGGCCGGGCGAAAAGATGCTTAGCCATTTTGCTATGAAATAAATAGCTTAAACCCCAATAACGGCGTGGCCTAGGGCCACTTTTAACCCTTAATTCATGCTCAAGTCTTTGACCCTGTCACTGCAGTTTGGCCGGCTGACCGCGCTGGCGCAGCACCGTGCCGCCATGCCGAGGCACCAGGTGACACGCTGGCTGCGGCATGCGCTTAGCCACGATGCTGAAATCACGGTGCGCATCGTGGACGCCGAAGAAGGCCGGGCACTGAACCGTGACTACCGGCACAAGGACTACGCCACCAACGTGCTGACCTTTGACTACGCTCAGACGCCACTGGTAATGGCCGACCTGGTGCTGTGCGCACCGGTGGTGGCGAGTGAAGCGCTGTTGCAAGGCAAACCCCTGCGGGCCCACTACGCTCACCTGCTGGTACACGGCGCCTTGCACGCGCAGGGCTGGGACCATGAAAAGAGCGAGCCCGATGCCCTGGCCATGGAAGCACAAGAAACCGCCATCTTGGCGCGGCTTGGCTTTGACAACCCCTATTGAGCCAACCCCTGTTATCAATCGGCATTAAAGAATGGGGCCAATTGAAAACCGCATAATGGAACGGCTAAGCGGTACGTCAAACAGGGGCAGGTTCACTGGAACGAATCTTACCGATGGCCCCAAAGGTGATTTAACAGCAAAGGTTTGAGAAATGACTTCCTCTTTTACCGATTCAATACAAGCCCTTGATCAGCAACTCATTCAATTGGTGTACCGAAGCCGTTCACTGATAGAGGGTGCTGACTACGAGAAATTAATGGCCACCTGTCTGCGCAACAATCCTACGCGCGGAATCACGGGGGTTCTGATCTCACATTCAGGCTGGTTTCTTCAAGTGCTTGAAGGCTCTGCAGCCAATGTCAATTCGCTCTTTAAAGTCATTGAAGATGACCCACGTCATTCGGACTTCCTTCTTTTAAGATTCAATGCTGTCGTGGCCCGTGACTTCAGTGACTGGTCGATGGCATCCATAGAAGTTGATGAGCAGCGTTTCTTAAACATAGCAAATCAAGCTTTGCAAGCTGAAGGCGTAGCGATGTCTGCAGTCAGGGATTTCCTGTGCTACGGTAAGTGGATCGATTGAATTCAAGTAGGCCCGTCCGTAAGATATCGGCATTAAAGAATGGGGCCATCCGGATTCAGCTTCTTCAGAAATGTTTCGCAGGGTAAGCACAAGACGTCACCCAGTTTGATGGCTTCCTGCCCCATATAGAGAAGACATACGTGTGCTTCCGGGTAATCCTCCTTGAAAGCCTTGAGGGCGTGCAAATCGGTGTTGTGAACATGGCGCGAACGCTTAACCTCGATGGCGACAAACACGCCGTCGCCGTACACCACAAAATCCACTTCGCTGCCGGACTTCGTGCGCCAGTAAGAAAGTTCTGCAGGTACATTGCGGTAACTCGCCCAGGCTCGCAGGTGCTGGGCGATGAGGCCCTCCAGGGCCATCCCCTCAATTTCTTCCGGACGATCCAGTGGCCCCTTGGGGCGAATGGAGCGGTACACACCGGCATCAAAATAGAAGAACTTGTCGTGGGCAACCAAATGACGTTTGGCCCTGCGGGTGAACACGGGCAAGCGAAACGACAGCAGCAAGTCTTCCAAAATCTCCAGGTAGCCTTCCACCGTCTTGCGACCCACCTGGCACTCCCGCGCCACCTCTGCAAGGTTCAGTAGGGATCCGTGTGAAAAGCTGATGGCCTCCAGAAAGCGTGCAAAGGCGCTCACGTTGCGCACCAGTGCTTCGGCCTGCACCTCTTGCTGCAGATACAGTGAAGCGTAGGCTCGCAGCGTGTTTTTCGGCTCTATCGCACTCCATATCAAGGGCACCAGACCGACCTCGAGTGCGCGCTGCAAATCGAACGCATCGCCCAGCTCGGCCGCCATGAACGGATGCATATGCAACTCGGTCAACCTTCCGGCCAGTAAATTCGCAGCCCCTCGGCGCAGCTTTCTGGCGCTTGAGCCAGTCAGTATGAAGCGCAAAGGCCGATCGTCTTCGACCAGTTTATGGACCACATCCAGGATAGCTGGGACCTTCTGCACCTCGTCAATGACAACGTCGGTGGTCAGTGGCTGTGCATCAATACGCTCGAGAAGGCGTTCAGGCCTGGCTTGGAACAGGCGAACGGTTTCTGGATCGAGCATATCGATCCAAAGGGCCTTTGACTGGAGCGCACGCAGCCAAGTTGACTTCCCTGTGCCACGCGGCCCGAACAGAAAGAAGCTTCCTGCATGCACTTGCAAAAATCGCCCCGCAGTTTCCATATTAGCTTCTTATTTGGAGTTAATAGGGTAATTATGGCAGATTGATGCACCCTTTGAAACTGGCTGAAGTCGGATCTGCAACAGATGCGCAGTCACCAAAACTTGGTGGGCGATGCAAGTTTCGAACTTGCGAAACCCTATTGCGCCAAGGCTTGACGCAGGGCGGCCAGCATGTCGTCGATGTCAAACTGGTCTGCGGCGGTCTGCATCGCCACTGAATGCGCGGGCCACGCGGCCCTGATCAGGGTGGCGTGGCGCTCAAACCACTGAAATGCCAGAGCGTCAGAATCTTCCAGCAAGGCTTCTAGCTTGGCACCCACTGCGGCCAGTTCTTCCGGGTCCCAGGAGGTCAACGCAGCTGCACTGTCAGACGGGGTCAGACTCGCCTCAATGCTCTTAATCAGCGCCGCAAGGCCCTGGGCCACCAGGTCCAACTGCGCCATCACTCCCTGTCTATCAGAGGCGGCCGTCAGCAAAGACTCCAGATGCTCCACCTGTTTTGACAGGGCTTCAGCGCCAATGCTGGCACTCAGGCCCTTGAGCGTGTGGGCCAGTCGCTTGGCGGTTACCGGGTCGTTGGCCTCCAGCGCACTGAGGAATGTCACCGCGAAGTCGCATTGCCCGAGGGCGAATTTTCGCAGCAGCGATTGGTAGAGCTCTGCATTGCCCCGCATGCGCCGCAAGGCGCGGTCCACCTGAAGGCCGTCTATGGCCAAGGGCAAGGCCGGCGCGACCTCAGTCGGTTCGGGCAGCAGCGCACGGGGCGCCTGGCCCAGGCCCTCTCGGGGCGGCACCCATTTCAGCAGGGCATCGCAAAGCTCTTGCGGCTCGATGGGCTTGGCCAAGTGGTCGTTCATGCCGGCGGCCAGGCACCGGTCACGGTCTCCGGCCATCACATTGGCGGTCATGGCGACAATCGGCAGCGTGTTGAATTCGGGTAACTTGCGAATCTCAAGGGTTGCGGTGAGGCCATCCATCACCGGCATCTGCATATCCATCAGCACGATGTCGTAGTCCTTGGCCCTGACCATGTCGACCGCAATCTGACCGTTTTCAGCCAGCTCGACGACCAGACCGGCGTCGGTCAACAGTACAGTGGCCACCTCCTGGTTGAGCTCGTTGTCTTCGACCAGCAGCACGCGTGCGCCGGCAATGTCGGCCAGCCGAGCCATCGGGTCAGCAGCGGCCACGACGGCATGGCCGTAGGCCACACCTGGCGCCCCACTCAATTGCTGGGCAACGACATCAAAAACCATGCCGGCATTCAAGGGTTTGGTCAGGACACCGCTCATGCCCGCGCCGACCGCCTCTTTGATGACGTCATCGCGACCAAAACCCGTCACCATCACCAGACGTGGCATCTCTGCCAGCGCCATTTCCACAATACGCCGACCGGTCTGAATACCGTCCATGTCGGGCATCTGCCAATCCAGGAAGACAATGGCATAACCCTGCCCTTCCTGCTCTTTTGCATGGATGCGGGCCAAGGCGTCAAAGCCGGAACTGACATCGTCCACCACCAAACCGATGTCTTCCAGCAGGCCACGCAGCACGATGCGCGCATTCTCGTTGTCGTCCACCACAAGGACCGGCCGGCCGTGCAGGTCCGCCGACAGCAAGTTGAAATCAGGCTCGGGTGCGGCGCGGCCGAAGTTCGCGGTGAACCAGAACGTAGACCCCTGCCCCGGCACGCTGTCAACGCCAACCTCGCCGCCCATTAAACCGGCAATGCTCTTGGAGATGGCCAAGCCAAGCCCGGTACCACCATATTTGCGCGTGGTGGAAGCGTCCCCCTGCTGAAAGCTCTGGAACAAGCGCCCCTGTTGTTCCTGCGTGAGCCCGATGCCGGTATCGCGCACCGCCAGGTACAGGGTCACTTGGTCATCAGACTCTGCTCGACCACGCACCAAAACCGCCACCTCACCCCGGTCGGTGAACTTCACAGCATTGTTGGCGTAATTAATCAGGATCTGACTGACCCGGGTTGGGTCGCCAACCAGCCGCTTGGGCACTCCACGCTCGACGTCAAACACGAGTTCCAGGCCTTTGGCCACGCATTTGTCGGCAATCAGGTTGGAGACGTTTTCCAGCATCGCGTCCAGGCTGAACTCGATCCCCTCCACCGAAAGTTTGCCGGCCTCGATCTTGGAAAAATCCAGGATGTCGTTGATGATCCCGAGCAAATGTCGTGCCGAACCCTCGATTTTTTGCACATAGTCGCGCTGGCGCGGCGCCAACTCGGTTTTGAGTGTCAGGTGGCTCATGCCAATGATGGCGTTCATCGGGGTGCGTATTTCATGGCTCATGTTGGCCAGGAAATCCGCCTTCACGCGGGCGCCTTCGGTCGCTTTTTCAGAGGCTATTGCCAGCGCATCGTTCTTGGTACGCAGGTTGTCCATCAAATAATCGACCGTCTGACGCCCGATGATGCCTTGCAAGGCCATCAATCGTTGGGGGCCTATCTGAGGGGTAGGTATGGCGCAGCGGGTTACCACGACGGTACCCGAGCCATCCGTGCGCCGCGGCTCATAACTACCTCGGGGTGCGTTCGCCCAGGCGTCCGTGGGCAGGGCCTCCGAGCTAGCGAACTCCAACAGCAAGAGGCTCTCGCCCGGCCCTTCTTGCATGCGAACGCGCATGCTGGACAAGCTGCCATAACGCACCAACCAGCGACCCACATCTGACACCTGGCAAGCAAAGCGAGCCGCCAGCGCGTCACCGCCATCGACCGCGATGATCAGCTCGTAAAGACGACGGCGCGCCTCAAACACCGACGTCAACCGGTGCAGTGTCATGGTGCCGAGTTCGATCATCGCTGCCATTTAAACACCAGACATCCTGCGTCATCGTAGGGTTTGGCCAGATCAGTGATCAGCTTTTTCGCAATGTCTGAGGCATCGCGGTAAGAGCTCGCGGCGGCCAATCTAGAGCAAGCGTATTCCGGAATACCGTCTGTCCACATCACCAGCATGTCGCCGGGCGCCAGCGGGCTGGATTGCGCCAGCAGCGACGGCATGCGATCGCCCAGCACGCCGTCGCGTGACACGCCGTACCAGGCCTTGCCGCCAAATTTGGCGGCCCGGGTGTTTCCCACACCCACATAGCGAAACGTGGCTGCCGTGGTGTCGACAAAGGCCAGCCCGACAGCCGCCCCGACGGTGCCCTGTAAGTCCTGGTGAATACGGGTCATGAGTCGGTCCAGATCAGGGCCGCCATCACGGGCAATGACGTCGAGCACCCGCTGTGCAATGACCTGGGCCCGAGCACCATGGCCCGACGCATCGACGATGGCCAGCAGCACACCACCCTCGACATCGTGTACCACCGTCGCATCACCGCAGGCCGTGTGCCCGTCGGTGGGTCGCACCCAGCCACTCGTGTCCCAGCGTGGGTCAACGCCGAGACCTGTTAGCGGCATGGCCACCGGCGCGCTGGGGCGTGGCGGCATCGCCGCGGCGCGCAGGGGCTTGCCGCACACACGCTTGCGGGCAAACACCAGCGTGCCGGCGTTTTCGCTGGAGCGAATCCAGAACTGATCTGCCATCCGCCGCACGCCCGGCAGGCCAAGCCCCAATGAGCTGCCCGTGCTGTAGTGGTCCTGCATGGCCAGGGCCAGGTCAGGGATGCCCGGCCCGTTGTCCTCAGCCCAGATGTCGATATCCACCTCGCCCTGGTATTCGGTCCGGCACACCCGCAAGACACCTCGTTTTGCATATTTGACGATGTTGGAGCCCAACTCAGACACCATGGTGGCGATCATGGTCCGGTCTACCTCAGACGCTTCCTTGAGCAGAGGCAGACGCACCGTGGTCACCACCGCTGCAGACAGGTCAGCGCTGTCAGAGATGGTGAAATAGGCGGTCGCGTCGTCTTGACTCATCTGGCCACCGACGTCCCATGGTCGCTTGTGGCCCGGTCAAGCGCGTCTTGCAAATCTCGTTCAACTTCAAGCCCACGGGTATCGGCATCGTTGCTCACCAGATAGCCCACAATCCCGGCGCTCAAGCCCACCAGAATGGGCCTGGCGCCCAGCAGGCGCAGCATGTCGACCATGGCGCGGATGCCTAGGAGCTCCTCACAATCGAGCACCTTCACGGCCGACATTTCGATGACCGCCACCCGCGCTCCGGTCTCACGCACCGCGTCCAGCACCGCAGCTTGAATTTGATCCAGGCGGTCCGCCAGCTCCTGCGGCAGGGTGACGACAAGGCAGCCACGAACCAAAGTGGACGTGACGCCCTGCTGCATCGAATAGCTCATGGCTGCAGCGCCTGCTTATTTGCGGCGCTCATGCAGTCGGCCGCCGAGCTCCTGGTCGGCGCCGATCGCCCGCAGGGCAATTTCCAGCGCATCGCGCAGAGTGGCCGTGGTGCGCACATCGCCCACCTGAATGCCCAACTCCACCAAGGTGCGCGCAATCGCAGGAGAAATGCCGGAAATGATCGACTCACAGCCCATCAGCAGCGTGGCCTTGGTGATCTTGATCAGTTGGTTGGCCACTGCCGTGTCCACGGCGCCAACGCCGCTGATGTCCAGCACAAAGATCTTGGCCCGGGTTTCCCCGATCTTGGACAGAGTCTTGTTCATGATGTCCTGGGTCCGCACCGAGTCAATGATGCCGACCAGCGGGAGCAACAAAATGCCTTCCCAGATCGGCGTCACCGGGGTCGACATTTCCAGCAAAGACTTGCTGTTGGCCAGGATTTTTTCTTTCTGGATGCGGGAGATTTCATCGAGCACCAGGTAGTTGTCCAAGAACACCATTTTGCTGACCGAGGCCGCCATGCTGTCCAAGTTGGGGGGCGGTGGCGCCATGCCGCGCAGGCGCTCATTGAGCAAGCGGTCAGACAGGCACATACCGGCGCAGTAAATGTCATTGGGCAGATCGATGCGGGCATGCACCGAACCAATGTGGCGCCTCGAGGCAAAGTAGGGCTCGTCCAGGTTGGCTTTGAAGAAAGTGCGCCAGTGGTCCATCTGTAAAGCTTGCACCCGCTGCAGGGTGTGCGAATTACCGCCGAAAAAAGTTTTGTACTCCTCGTGCTGGGCCATCCACGCATAAAAATCACCGACCATATCGCCCAAGGTGTCGTCGATGAGCGTGCCGGCTTGGCGCACCATGGCAACATCAGTGCTGGTGATGTCGAACTTAAAAAGGATGTTGTCCAGGTCGTTGTTGATCGCCACAGAGTTCTCCGGTTTGAATGGGTTAAGGTTGGAGGCGGACTGCCTGAGACGGCTGAGACGGCTGAGCGTCAGTGCTCATCAGAAAAGCGCTTTGCGATCGCTCTGAAGTCTTCTGCAATCACCAGAAACGCGTCGACGATATCAGGATCGAAATGGACGCCCCGTCCCTCCGAGATAATCTCTACAGACTGCTCATGAGACATGGGCGCCTTGTACACCCGGCGGCTGATCAGGGCATCATACACATCGGCCACAGCCATCAACCGGGCCGACACGGGAATGGCATCGCCCGAGAGGCCCTCCGGGTAGCCGCTGCCGTCCCACTTTTCCTGGTGCGACAGCGCGATCTCGCGGGCACATTGCAAAAACGAATTCGGGGAGTCCAGCAGATTTTCAGCCGCCAGTATGGCGTCGCGCCCCAAGGTGGTGTGGGTCTTCATGATCTCGAACTCTGCCGGCTCTAGTCGGCCTGGCTTGAGAAGAATACTGTCGGGTATACCGACCTTACCAATGTCGTGTAAGGGTGCCGACTTGTAGAGCAACTCGATCTGCTCAGCGCTCAGGTAGGCCGAGAATCTGGGCTGATGCTTCAATTGCACCGCCAAGGCCTTGATGTAATTTTGAGTGCGGCGAATGTGGTTGCCTGTTTCGTTGTCACACGTCTCGGCCAGCGAGCTCATGGCCATGATGGTCACATCTTGAATGCTCGACAGCTCACGGGTCCGTAGCCTGACCTCGTCTTCCAGCGTCTGGTTGCGGTCTTGCAGCAAATCGACCGCACGTTTGAGCGACAAGTGAGTACGGATACGGGCCAGCGTGATGGCCGGACTGATGGGTTTGGTGATGTAGTCGACCGCGCCCAGGTTGAGGCCCTGCTCCTCGTCCTCGCTGTCCGACTTGGCGGTGACAAAGATCACCGGCACATGCTGCATGCGGTCGTCGGCCCGCATGCGCCGGCACACTTCGTAGCCGTCCATGCCCGGCATCAATATATCCAGCAGCACCAGGTCTGGCAACACCCCGCCAGCCATGAGTTTGAGCGCCTTCTCGCCACTGCCGGCCACCTGCACTTTGTAATGGTCGCGAAGCAAAGTGCTCATAAGCTGCAGGTTTTCTGGCGTGTCGTCCACCACCAGGATCACTGAGCGATTTATTGTCTCCATGCCAAGGTCTCCAACGGTCTTGTTTTTATAACTGCTCACAGACCTTATAGGCCTTCATCGGTGTACTGCGTGGCAATGGCGCGAAAATCCTCATGTGTCTCGAAAAATGCATCGAGGATGTCCGGGTCAAAATGCGCGCCGCGCCCTTTGCCCATGATGGCCATGGCCTGCTCATGCGTCATCGCGTCCTTGTAGACCCGCTTGCTGATCAGGGCATCGTAGACGTCCGCCACCGCCATCAGGCGTGCCGAGAGAGGAATAGCGTCGCCGGCCAGGCCCTGCGGGTAGCCGCTGCCGTCCCATTTTTCTTGATGCGACAGGGCAATTTCCTTGGCCAGCAACAGGAAGTCCACCTCCACCCCCAGGGCTTTCTCAGCCCGCACGATCGAATCAAAGCCGATGGTGGTGTGTGTCTTCATGACCTCAAATTCAGCGGCAGTCAGCGGGCCCGGCTTGAGCAAAATATGGTCGGGAATGCCGACCTTGCCAATGTCGTGCAGCGGCGCCGACTTGAACAAGAGATCAATGTAGGCGTCGCTCATCACCTGGCTGAACCGGGGGTGCCCCTGTAACTGCTGCGCCAGGCGCTTCACATAGCGCTGCGTGCGCAGGATATGGTTGCCAGTTTCATTGTCCCGAGTCTCTGCCATGGACGACATGGCCAACACCGTCACGTCCTGAATGGTGCTGAGCTGCTTGGTCCTGCGGGTCACCTCGGTTTCCAGGTAAACGGCCTTGTCACGCAAAAAGTCAGCGGCGGCCTTGAGTGCCAAGTGGGTGCGCACCCGCGCCTGCACGATCGGGGCACTGATGGGCTTGGTGATGTAATCCACTGCGCCCAGCTGCAGCCCCAGAATCTCGTCTGCGAGCTCCGACTTCGCCGTCAGGAATATCACCGGAATATCTCGGGTGGCGGGGTTTGCCTTGACGCGCCGCAGCACCTCATAGCCATCCAGATCAGGCATCATGATGTCAAGCAGGATCAGGTCTGGCAAAGACTCGCTGCCCAAGAGCGTGAGCGCGCGCTCACCCCCATTGGCCACAAGAATTCGGTAATCTTGCCGCAGCAACTCGGTCATCAGCACGAGGTTCTGCGGTGTGTCATCCACCACCATGACCGTCGCCTTGGCTTTGGTCTGCAAGACACTGTTATTCAAGGTCCGATTGCACCGTTGATGGGTCCGTGAATGCCATGCTGCCCAGGATCAGGAGCGCGCTGTCAAAGTCAAAGGCCTCCACCGCGCGCAGCAGCCGATCAAAGTCAGCCCCCATGGCCTTCGCGAGTTGTGCCCTATGGCGCTCCAGCAGCTCAACGGCACCAAACTCGCCCTGCGTCAACAAACGGACCAAATCCGTGCGGACGGCCTGCAAAGCGGCGGCATCGTCACTACCGACACCCGCGCCCGCTGCTGGCTCGACAGGCGCCGGGAGCGGCTGGGTCAAGCCCAGAGCCGCAGCCAGTTGCTTGCTCAGGATGTGCATGCTTTGGTCAATGGCCTGGACCTGGTACAACAACGCCGGCAAGTCAACCGGAGTGCCCTGGTGCTCACTGATGCTTCGCTCCAACACCTCGGCCTGGTCCTGCAGTCGCACAGCACCCAGGTTGCCCGCGACACTTTTGAGGGTATGGGCCAAACGCTGGGCGGCGACCCATTGGGCCCGGTCGATGGCTATTTGCAACTCCTGCCCGATATTGCCCTGCCGGTCCATAAATTGCCTGAGCAGCGAGCGGTAAAGCTCCGGCTTACCCAGACACCGCCGCAGACCCAGGGCGGCATCGAGCCCGTCAATGGCCCAGGGCAGCGGCGACAGCGCCTCATTGGGTAAGCCGGCCTTGCTTGCCGGCAGTGGCGCAGTCGCTGTCGCGCTCGCCCGGCTGCCCACGGAACGTAGCGGCATCCAGCGCAACAGGGCGCTCCAAAGCTGGTTAGGGTCAATCGGTTTGGCAACAAAATCATTCATGCCTGCATCCAGGCAACGCTGCCGATCCGTTTCCATGGCGTTGGCCGTCATGGCAACGATCGGCAAGGCCTCATGCGCGGGAAGAGCTCGAATCGCCACTGTGGCCGCCAGTCCATCGAGTACCGGCATTTGCATATCCATCAGGACGATATCAAAGAGTTCCCCTGCCAGCAAACGGTCAAGCGCTTGCTGCCCGTGCTCAGCCGTTGTCACGCGAATGCCGGCATCTTGCAGCATCTCACTGGCGACTTCGCGGTTGATCTCATTGTCTTCCACCAGCAATACATTGGCGCCTCGCAGCGCATCGAGGTTCATCGCGGTGGTGGCCTGACCAGGCTGGGTCTGGAATGCTTCGCGCCCCAGCACCCACATCATGTGATCAAACAGCACCGAGGGGCTAACTGGCTTAACCAACAAGCTGTCCAGCCCCTCGGGCTTTGCCGCCGCGTAAAGATGCTCCCGCCCAAAAGCCATCACCAGGCACAGGTGCGGCTGCTTGGTCAGGGCCATGGCACGAATCTGCCGTGCAACGTCCACGCCCGTGATGTCCGGCATTTTCCAATCCAGCAAAACCACGTCATAGGCTTGACCCCGTTCCTGCGCACGGCGAATAGCTTTCAAGGCGGCGGTCCCACCATCGGCCATTTCGACGCTGAACTTCATACCGATCAGCATGTCGTTCAGGCGCGCTCGTGCACCGGCGTTGTCGTCCACCACCAAGATCCGCCAAGTGTGAGGCACGTCTGAAGGAATCGTAAGGGCTGGCGCCGCACCACGTGTTTCCAAGCGGACGTTAAACCAGAAGGTCGAGCCAACGCCGGGCTGGCTGTTCAAGCCGTACTGGCCTCCCATCAGATCGACAAGCCGGCTGACAATGGCCAGGCCAAGGCCGGTTCCGCCATATTTTCGGGTGGTGGAGCTGTCGCCCTGCTCAAAATCTTTGAATAATTTCAGGCGCTGGTGCTCGTCGATCCCGATACCCGTGTCGCGCACGGCAAAGCGCAAAACAGCCTCGTGATCACGGAGCTTGACCACCGACACCGAGATCTCGACCTCTCCTCGGTCGGTGAATTTGACCGCATTATTGGCGTAGTTGACCAGGATTTGCCCCAAACGCAGCGGGTCGCCAAGCAGGTTTAACGGCACGTCAGGCGCCATGTTCACAATCAACTCCAGACCCTTATCGGCTGCTTTTTCGGCCACCAGTCCGACCACGTTGTCCAGCATGTGCTCCAGCTTGAAGTCGACCACTTCTGTGCTCATCTTGCCGGCCTGAATTTTCGACAGGTCGAGAATATCGTTGATGATGCCCAGCAAATGGTGGCTGGAGGCCTCGATCTTGCCCAAGTAATTGCGTTGCCGAGGTGTGAGCTCAGTGCCCTGGATCAGGTGCGTCATGCCAATGATGGCGTTCATGGGGGTTCGAATCTCATGGCTCATGTTGGCCAGAAAATCTGATTTCATGCGGGTCGCACCCTCGGCCTGGGTCAGGGCGTCGCGCAGGGCAAACGTGCGCTGCTCCACCTTTTGTTCCAGATCCCCATTGAGCCTACTCAATTCGTCTTCACGATTTTTCAGGGCCAGGTGCAGGCCTACCCGAGCCCGCACCACCTCTTGGTTAATGGGCTTGTGGATGAAATCCACTGCGCCTTCGGCCAAGGCGCGCGACTCGCTTTCAGCATCGTTCTTGGCCGTGACAAAAATTACCGGGATACTGCGCGTGTCCGGGTCAGCTTTGAGCGTGGCACACACAGCATACCCATTCATGCCGGGCATCATCACGTCGAGCAAAATCAGATCCGGTCGCTCGTGTCGTACCAGCGCCAAGCCCTCAGCCCCTGACGTGGCGAACTGAACGTCGTAGCGGCTGGCCAGGACCTCCCCGAGAACCTCCACGTTCTCGATGATGTCGTCAATGATGAGAATTCGGGCTTCGTTCGGCATGTCGGGGTCAATGGGACTTGGCTGCCAGCATAGCCGAGAATTGACTGAGCGCTGCCAAGGCGGCTTTGAATTTCAGTTTGCGAGTAGCCTGGGCGACGGGCGCAAACGGAAGTTCAAAGGCCGTTTGCGCCAGTAGCGGCTCAATCTGGTCGAGTTGGCGCCTGGCCGCCAACATGTTGCTGGCCAGCAAGCGCTCGAGTTCCTGCAGCTGCGGCGCCAGCAAGCTGTGGTCAATGCTGGCATGCTCTAGTTCGGCAGGGCCGACGCCGGTCGCCACAGCGGACGCCCTGAGTCGGCCGACCCACTTAAGCAACACTCGGATCAGTTGGTCCCGCATGATCGGTTTCGACACATGATCCACCATGCCGACCGCCAGGCAGGCGTCATGGTCGGTTTTCATGTCGGACGCAGACAGGGCAATGATCGGCGGGGCAGCGTTGCCCAATTGCGCCCGAATGCGCTGGGTTGCTTCCAGGCCGTCAATGCCTGGCAGTTGCAGATCCATCAGAATCACGTCAAAGTTTGCGCCCAGCGCCTGCTCGACCGCCTGGAGCCCATCCACTGCCGTGGTGACCTGCATGCCAAGCCCATCCAAAAAGGCCCGCGCCACAATGACATTGACCGGATTGTCATCAACCAGCAGCACTTTCATGTCACGCAGCGATGTCCCGTCGTCTGGCATTTCTGGCTCGTCCAATGGCTCCGTGCCCAACTGTGGCTGCGACTGCGACTCGGACAGATTAACCGTGAAGCTGAACGATGAGCCCACACCGGGCACGCTCTCAACGCTGATGACGCCGCCCATTAACCCGACCAGTTGGCGACAAATGGACAGGCCCAGACCCGTGCCGCCAAAGCGACGGGTGATGGAACTGTCTGCCTGTGCAAAAGAGGCGAAGATGCGGCTGACCTGCAGTTCATCCATGCCAATGCCCGAATCAATCACCGAAAATTTCAGAGCCAGGCCCTGGTCGGTATGTTGCGGGCAATCCACAGTGACCTCAATCGCACCGCGTTCTGTGAATTTGATGGCATTACTCACCAAGTTAACCAGGATCTGACGCAAGCGCAGCGCGTCGCCCAGCAGGTGCGTCGGCACGGCGTCATCGACCCGCACCCGCGAGGCCAAATTTTTCTCGAGTAACTGGAAAGAAAATAACTGAGCCACCAGACTCAACAGTTTTCTCAGGTCAAAGCTCTCGTTGACCAACTCCAATTGGCCAGCTTCCATCTTGGAATAATCCAGGACATCGTTCAGTATGCGCAGCAGCGATTGCCCCGCCTGCCTGATGTTGACAATGTACTCCCGATGCAAGCCATCCAAAGGCGCTGACTGCAGCAATTGCGAGAAACCCAAAATAGCATTCAGCGGCGTGCGAATTTCATGGCTCATGTTGGCCAGAAACTCCGACTTGGCGGTCGTCGCGTCCTCCGCCTGCTGCAAGGCTTGCTCGACCTGCCCCTGCCTGGCCAGGGACTCCCGAAAGTAGCGGCGCTGCAAAGCCTCGCTTTCGATCAACTCAGCGACCTTGCGCCGGATCTCCATGTTCATCAGAATGAAAGCCGACTCCAGGGTGCCGATCTCATCCCCACCACCACTCACGAGGTCAATGTCGTAATTGCCGGCCCGAATATCGCGGGTGGCCGTCACCAGCGTTTGAAGCGGCCGAGTCAGGGTCACGCTGATCCACCATAGCAGCAATGAAAACACCAGCAACGCCAAGGTACCCACCTGCAGGGCGTGGACGCTCACGCCGCGAGCGGTCTGCTCGATTTTGGTTCTCGACAAACCAAACTTAACGGCGCCCAATGCCTGGCCGCCCAGGCTCAGCGGGACAGAAAATTCGTCGTACAGCAGTTTGGCCACCGTGGGCTCTGGCGCATCGGCTTTGGCAGGTGGTGCGGCCCCATCTTCGGCAATCAGATTCCCACTCGCATCGCACACGCTCAGAAACATCAACTCACTGGCCGCCCGGCTTTCTTTGAGGATGGCTGCCACCGAGGCGTAGTCGCGCTGCGCCATAGGCACCGCCAGCGCAGCGACCAAAAGTGGCTTGATCTGACGCCCGTGAGCCTGCTGATCGGCATCAAGAAAACGGGCCACCCACCAGAAGGTGCCGCCACCAACCAGTGCCAGTACACACAACTGGACCGCCACACCGGCGATAACCAGTTTGCCCCTCAGACTCAGACGTACCCTCATGTGTTTTAGCCACCCAACCCCTTGCGCGTGATGTCATTGAACGCATCCAAGGTTTTGAGTTCCGGCTCAGCCACTTCACGAATATTCGCAAAACCCGACAAGGCAAAAAACTTTTTGCCCTCCTCTGTTTGAGGGAACGCCAGGATCAGTGTCTTGAGGCGTTGAAGTTCTGCCGCGGGTAGCCCCGGGCTGGCCATCACCAGAAAGCCTGGCAATTTGGCGATTTCGGTGACGATGCGCAGGGTGTTGCGCATGGCCTCTGGCTTAGCGCGGAACTCGCCCATGCTCATGATGGCCAGTGGCGCCTCGCCAGTCCGCAGTACCGCACCCAAACTGTCGTCGTTGGCGGCGGTCACGGTTTTGAAATCAGCACCGTGGCGTAGGCCCTGGCCACCCAGCCACTCCAAGCCAGCCAGCGCCACCAGTGACTGTGGGTTGGCCAAGGCCAGAGATTTGCCACGCAACTGCGTGACTGAGGCGTTGGGGTTGTCGGCCAACGTCACCAGGATGGCTGGTATTTTGGGGTCGTAGATGGCCAGCGGGTGCCAGTTGCTGTCCACTTGAGCGACCCGCCCAAGGTTGGCCGCCGTCACGATCAGGTGGTAATCGCCACGCCGGGTGTTCTCGGCAAAAGCTCGGAAATCCGGCGCGGTGGCGATGTCAACACCGCGTTTGAGCTCCCGCTCGAAATACTCACGCATGGGCTGGTAACTGGTCAGGATCACTCGGGCGCTGACATTGGGGAGGACGCCGATCCTGAAAGGGGCGGTACTTTGCTGGGCAGAAGCCGGCGCCAACATGGTGAGACCCAACATAAAAATGCCAAAAACCGATATCGCCCACTTGAGGGACACAATCACACTCATGGCTTTACTCCGGAGGAAATGAAAACTCGACCAGCAAGCGCTTCGGTCGAGACCATCATAACCGTCAGGTCTGGCGATCAGCCCTCGCGCCCAGACGGCAAAGGCACCTACACCACGCGAAGAGGAATCGTCACTGGGCCATCGTTAACCAGATGAACCTGCATCTCGGTGGCAAACCGGCCCGTCTGGACCACGGCATGCGCACACCGCGCTTGCGCCACAAAATAGTCAAACAGGCGCCGGCCGTCCTCGGGCCGGGCCGCTGCCGTGAAACTGGGCCGGTTGCCGCCAGTGGCATCCGCCGCCAGTGTGAACTGACTCACCAGCAACAGCCCACCGGCAGCGCCGTTGCCGTCCATATCCTGCAAGCTGTGGTTCATCTTGCCTGCGGCGTCGTTAAAAATCCGCAACTTTAGAATCTTGGTTAGCATGCGGTCGCACTGCAGTTCGCTGTCGGTGCGCTCCACACAAACCAGCACCAACAATCCAGCGGCAATCTGGCCGACCAATTCATCAGCCACAACCACACGCGCCTGAAGGACCCGTTGCAGCACGGCGATCATGCGGCGGTCTCGGTTACATTCATGAGGCTATTGTGCCGAAACCCGGACACCCTGCGGCGAATTTAGCCATCGCTGGTGCTCTGGGTGATTAGCGCTTGTGCCCTTCTTGACAACGAGATTCCTTCACCTCAACTATGCGCCCTGTGTCGTCAGGCAGCCCGGCCGATCCACGGCCCACCGTCAGCGCCCGACTTGGCCTGGCTGAGCGCCAGGGGGCCTGGCTGCCTGCGCTGGTCTTGTTGGTCGGGTTGTGCTTGGCGGCTGCCTCCGGCTGGCGCCTGCAATCCGATATACAGACCGACTTGAAACGTGAATTCCAGCACGAAGACGAGCGGCTGAGGGCTGAAGTGGTGCGGCGCAGCACCCTACCGGTCTACAGCCTCAAGAGCGCGCGGGCGGCAGTACAAGCCAATCCCCAGATGAAGCGGGCAGATTTTCAGAAACATGTCGCCTCGGGCGGCGTGAGCGAGCTGTTTGGTGCTCAAGGCTTTGGCCTGCTGGAGAAGGTTCGGCCCAAAGACCTGGACGCCTTTGTGGCAGCGCAGCGGGCCGACGGCGCGCCTCAATTCGCGCTACGCGCAGCCGACGCTCGCCCTGACAGCGATCTTTACGTCGTCCGATTTTTTGAGCCCGTGCCGGGCCAGGCCGACCTGCTTGGCCATGACTTGGGTGCCAACCCATTGCTGCGCACGGCGATCGAGCGCGCCGTGGACAGCGGCGAAGCCACCCTCGCCGGCCAGACCGAGGCAGCCCGGTCGGCGGGCCTGTCTGCCACGCTGCTGCTGGTACTGCCCGTTTACGCCAACGACAGCCCCTTGGGCACTGCGCAAGACCGACGCGCCGGCCTGCTGGGACTGGTGTTCTCGCCAGTGAGCCTGTCCAAAATGCTCACAGGCCTGTTCGATGCCTCCGACCGGCGGATTGACCTGGAGATTTTTGATGGCGTCAGTGCCGCGGCCACCGGATCGCCTTTGTTTGAGTCCAGCCCTAGGCTGGGCGCCTCGACAACAGCCGCCGGCTTAACGCCGAGTCGGCAACAAATGGCCAGCCATACGGTGACGCTGGTGGGGCACCCGTTCACGCTGCGCGCCAGGAGCACCGCTGCCTTTGACGCCCTCTTTCCCTACTGGATGCCGTGGATCCGTTTGTTGGGGCTCATGCTGATGACGCTGTTGCTATCTGGGCTGCTTTGGCAGCAGGTGGCGCTGCGACGGCGTGCAGAGCAACTGGCGCAACGCATGGGCGCCGAGGTCGCGAAACTTGGCTTGGTGGCGCAGGAAACTACCAACGCGGTCCTGATCATGGACACCGAACGGCACATCACCTGGGTTAACGCGGGCTTTGAGCGACTTTCGGGCCTAAAGGCCGCCGCAGTGATCGGGCGCCGGCCTGTGGAAATCGGGCTGACTCGACAGCTGGCGCCACAGGCCGTGGAGCGCTTGTCGACGGCCTTGCTGGCGGGGCGCACCATCCAGGAGGACTTGCTCATCACCAGGGGCAGCGGCGATGAAAGGTGGGTCGAATTCCAGTTTCAGCCGCTGAACGACACCGACGGCTTGCACCAGGGCTTTTTGGGCGTCGCCATAGACGTGACCGAACGCAGGCGCACTCAAAGACTTCTAGAGACCGCATTGCGCGACAACGAAGTGCTTCTGCGAACGCTGGACCTGCACTCCCTGGTCTCCATGACAGACACCAGCGGCCGCATCATCCTGGTCAATGACCGGTTTTGTCGGACCACCGGCTACAGCCGGGAGGAACTGCTGGGGCAAAGCCACCAATTGATCAGCTCTGGCCAACAGACCGAGAGCTTCTGGGCCAGTATGTGGCAGACGATAGGCTCGGGGCAGGTCTGGCACGGAGAGATTTGTGATCGGGCTAAGGACGGCACCCTGTTCTGGGCCGATACCGTGATCGCACCTTTCCGAGGGGTGGATGGCGAAATCGAAAAATACGTCTGCATCCGCAACGATGTGACGGCTCGTCATCACGCCGAGAACAGGGCTGCGCAACAAGAGCAGTTGCTGCGCGGCGCCATCGACACCATTGACGAGGCCTTTGTGCTGTTTGATGCCGAAGATAGGATGGTTTATTGCAACGACCGGTATCGGCAGGTGTATGCGACTTCGGCCGACCTGATGGTGCCTGGGGCCACATTCGAGTATTTGGCTCGCGAAGGCGCGGCGCGCGGGCAATACCTAGCGGCCATAGGCAGAGAAGAGGCATGGGTGGCCGAACGCCTGGCAATCCACCTTAGCGGCGACAGCACACTGATTCAAAAAATTGACAGTGGTCGCACCCTGCGCATCGTTGACCGGCGTATGGCGGATGGCCATACGGTTGGGTTTCGGATCGACATCACCGAAATTATCCGAGCCCGGGAGCTGGCCGAAGAAGCCGTTTTGGCCAAGAGCCGATTCCTGGCCAACATGAGCCATGAAATCCGTACGCCCATGAACGCCATCTTGGGCATGTCTGCACTCTTGCAGCACACCCCACTCGACAACCAGCAGACCGACTACGTCAGCAAAACCGAACGCGCAGCCCGATCGCTACTGGGCCTGCTCGATGACATTTTAGATTTGGCCAAGGTTGAAGCTGGCAAACTCAGCCTGGACCCGCAACCTTTTCGCATTGATCAGTTGCTGCGCGATCTGTCGGTGATCCTGTCGGCCGGCATCAACCATGATCAGGTCGATGTTCTGTTTGACATCGATCCAACCATACCGCCTCACCTGGTCGGCGATGCGCTTCGACTGCGCCAAGTTCTGATCAACCTTGGTGGTAATGCCATTAAGTTCACGGCCAAAGGCGAGGTGGTGGTGAGTGTCATGAAATTGCAGGCCGGTGCCAACGAGGCGACTCTCGAGTTCGCTGTGCGCGACACCGGCATCGGCATCTCCCCAGAGAACCAGTCACGCATCTTCACAGGCTTTACCCAGGCCGAGGCCTCCACCTCGCGCCGCTTCGGCGGCACGGGTCTGGGTGTTGCCATCAGTCAGTCGCTCGTCTCTTTGATGGGCGGGACGCTCCAACTGGAGAGCCGCCTCGGCGTTGGCAGCCGGTTTCACTTCCGTATCACCTTGCCTGTGGCGCCAGTCGTCGAAGGCGCACTGGTGCCGGTCCAAGACCCCTTGAAAGCCTGGCGTGTTCTCGTGGTCGATGACAACTCCACTGCCCGCGCTGTGCTTGAACGCATGGGGCTATCAATGGGCTGGACTGTCAATGTCTGCAACAGCGGGGAAGCCGCGATTGGCCTGGTGCAGCAGCAGGCCAGCTTGGGCATCCCCTACGAAGCAGTTCTGCTGGATTGGCAAATGCCGGGCCTCGATGGCTGGCAGACCTGCCAGCGAATTCGCGCACTGCCAGGGCTAGCACAACGACCCGTGGTGGTGATGGTCAGCGCCCACGGCAAAGAGATGCTGGCCGATCGAAGCCCGTCAGATCGGGCGATGATCGATGGCTTTTTGATCAAGCCAGTGACCGCTTCCATGTTGCTGGACGCCATCGTTGACGCCCGTGCCGACCATGCCCCGCGCAAAAACCCTGAATTGAAGGTCACAGGCCATCGCCTGGCTGGAATGAGGCTGTTGGTGGTGGAGGATAACTTGGTCAATCAGCAGGTGGCGCGCGAATTGCTTCAAAAAGAAGGTGCTATTGTGCAGACGGCCAATGACGGGCAGGACGCGATAACACGGGTAGCCGACGCAGACCCGATGTATGACGTCGTGCTGATGGACATGCAGATGCCCGTCATGGATGGCCTGAGCGCCACACGCCATATCCGGCAGGTACTGGGTCTGACACATCTACCTATCGTGGCCATGACCGCCAATGCCATGGCCGCCGAGCGGCAAGAATGCCTGGATGCCGGTATGAACCAGCATGTAGCCAAACCGTTCGAACTTAACCACATGGTACAGGTGCTACGCCATCAGGCAGGTTGGCAAGACAAACTCAAGCCAGCGTGACCCTTGCAAAGCGGCGTTTGCCCACTTGCAGCACGTAGGTGCCAGCGCCCAACTTGAGGCCCTTGTCGCTGACCAGACTGGTATCGACACGCACACCGGCGCCATCAATCAGGCGGTTGCCCTCGCCACTCGAGGCCACCAACCCGGCTAACTTGAGCAGCGCACCAATGCCCACCGCCGCGCCGTCCACGCCCAAAGGCAGCGTCAGTTCAGTGATGTCGTCAGGCACGCCGCCTTGGCTACGGTTGATGAAATCCTGCTCCGCCAGATCAGCAGCCGCGGGCGAATGAAAACGCGCAGTGATCTCGCGTGCCAAAGCCACCTTGGCATCTTTGGGGTTGCGCCCGCCCTGTACCTCGGCCTTGAGCGCCTCGATGTCTGCCAGACTGCGAAAGCTCAGCAGGGTGTACCAGCGCCACATCAGGGTGTCGGAAATACTTAGCACCTTGGCAAACATGGTGTTCGCGTCTTCCGAGATACCTATGAAGTTGTTCTTGCTCTTCGACATTTTCTCGATGCCATCGAGCCCCTCGAGCAGCGGCATGGTCAGGATGCACTGCGGCTCCTGACCGTATTCCGCCTGCAAGTGGCGCCCCACCAGCAGGTTGAACTTTTGATCAGTGCCGCCGAGTTCGAGGTCGCTTTTGAGCGCCACACTGTCATAGCCTTGCATCAGCGGGTACAAAAATTCATGCACGCTGATCGGGGTACCGGCCTTGAAGCGATCATGGAAATCATTGCGCTCCATCATTCGCGCCACCGTGTAACGGGCCGCCAGTTGGATCATGCCGCGCGAACCAAGGGCGTCGCCCCATTCGCTGTTGTAGCGGATCTCAGTCCTGGCCGGGTCTAGCACCATGGAGGCCTGACGGTAGTAGGTCTGCGCGTTGCTTTCAATCTGCTCACGGGTGAGTGGCGGACGTGTGCTGTTGCGACCAGAGGGGTCACCAATCAGGGTCGTGAAATCGCCAATCAAAAAAATGACGGTGTGACCCAGGTCCTGCAACTGCCTCATTTTATTG
The DNA here is from genome assembly GCA_040400795.1 of Rhodoferax sp. GTDB lineage: Bacteria > Pseudomonadota > Gammaproteobacteria > Burkholderiales > Burkholderiaceae_C > Rhodoferax. The sequence goes on along the minus strand of JBBAPO010000018.1, from coordinate 58,143 downwards.
AGCACCACGGTATGCCCGACGTGGATATCAGGTGCCGTTGGGTCGAGTCCGAGCTTGATGCGCAAGGGCGTGCCAGTTGCTTCAGAGCGGGCGAGTTTCTTGACCCAGTCGTCCTGCGGGATCAGCTCTTCGCAGCCGCGCAGGGACACAGCGAGCGCCTCCCGGACACGATCCGTAACAGGAAACTGGGTGGCCAGAGCTTGATTCATAAGGGAATTAGTGGGTAACAGGGGTTCAGCGTAGTTATACTTTGCTTTGATACAACCTTGGATTTTAGTCGTCAGCTCGCGGTTTACCCTTCTGCCGTGATATCCGCCGCCATGGTCCCGTCCGAAAGCCTGCCTCTTGCCCTATCGCCTCGTTACCGCCGCCCAGGATGTCATCCAGTGGTCCCGCCAGTTGTTGGAGCACTACCCCAAGCATGTCGCCGCCGTCTTGGCCAGCGCGTTGTTGGGTGCTGGGGGGGCGACTTACGCACTGGCCGCCCTGGCCCCGGATCCAGATGATCTGACAGTGCAAGTAGTCCTGGAGGTCGTGCAACGGACTGAGCAGCGTACCGACCTGGCGCCAACCGGGCCTGCATTCACCCTTTTTCGGTCGGACATCACCCGTTCAACCGACACGGCGGACAGCCTGCTGCGCCGCTTGGGCGTGGACGACACAGCTGCGGCCAACTTTCTTCGCACTGACCCGGTCGCCCGCCTTTTGCTCGGCCGCAGTGGTCGCAACATCAATGCCGAGACGACCGAGCAGAACACCCTACGCAAGCTCACCGCACGCTGGAGCCCCGAAGATGACGGACAGTTCAAGCGCTTGGTGGTGGAGTCATCGCCCAGCGGCTTTGTGTCGCGCCTGGAAACCGCTGCCCTGACGGCCTCGACCCGGCTCGCCAGCGGCACCATCCAGAGCTCGCTGTTTGCCGCCACAGACGAGGCACGCATCCCCGATGCGATTGCTATCCAAGTCGCCGAGATGTTTGCCGGTGACATCGATTTTCACCGCGCGCTACGTAAGGGCGACCGTTTCTCGGTGGTCTACGAAACGCTTGAAGGCGACGGCGAACCGCTGCGCGCCGGGCGGGTGTTGAGCGCAGAATTCGTCAACAGCGGCAAAAGCTTTCAGGCCATGTGGTTCAGTGAAACCGGCGCCACTGGCAAAGGCGGTTATTACACGCTGGGCGGGCAAAGCTTGCGCCGCGCCTACTTGGCGTCTCCGATGGAATTCTCCCGGGTCACCAGTGGGTTCAAGATGCGTTTCCATCCCATCCTGCAAACCTGGCGTGCTCACCTGGGCGTAGATTACGCCGCGCCAACCGGCACACCGGTGCGCAGCGTTGGTGATGGCACTGTCGAGTTCGCGGGGGTACAAAATGGCTTTGGGAATGTGGTCATGGTCAAGCACCGTAACCAACACACCACCGTCTATGCGCACCTGAGCCGTATTTCGGTTCGCAAAGGCCAAAACGTGAGCCAGGGCCAAAACGTCGGCGCGGTGGGTGCCACTGGTTGGGCCACCGGGCCGCACCTGCATTTTGAGTTCCGGGTCAATGGCCAACACCATGACCCCATGACCATCGCACGGCAAAGCGAATCGGTACCGGTGAGCGCAGCCGCACGCTCGATGTTCAATCAGGCTGCGGCGAAGACACGCGTGGCACTGGCCGGCGCAGCCTCCCTGCAGCGCAGCACGGCCGACTAGCCCAGCGCTTGGCCTTGACCGAGCTCTACCTGGGTCTGATGTCCGGCACCTCATTGGACGGTGTCGACGGCGTGCTGGTCGATTTTTCCAAGACACAACTGACGGTGCTGGCCGGCGCAAGTGCGCCAATGCCGCCCGCCTTACGCCAGGAATTCCTTGACCTCAACCAAACTGGCCACAATGAACTGCATCGCGCTGCATTGGCTGCCAATGCGTTGGCGCGTGCCTATGCCGGGGTGGTGGACGCCCTGTTGAAGCAGGCGAGCGTTTTTCCAGCTGCGGTACGGGCGATCGGGGCACATGGCCAAACGGTTCGGCACCAGCCGCAGGCCTTCGATGGCACGGGCTATACGCTTCAGTTGAATAACCCTGCTCTGTTGGCAGAGTTGTGCGGCATCGATGTGATTGCCGATTTCCGCAGCCGCGATGTGGCGGCCGGCGGCCAAGGCGCGCCACTGGTACCAGCCTTCCACCGCGCGGTGTTTGGCCGCTCTGGGTCAGAAGTTGCTGTCCTGAACCTGGGTGGTATGGCCAACCTGACGGTGCTCGGCGCTGCACATGAGAGTGACATTCTGGGCTTTGACTGCGGGCCGGGCAACGTGTTGCTCGACGCGTGGTGCTCGCAGCACAAGGGCGAACCTTTCGATCGCGACGGCACTTGGGCCGCCAGCGGACACGTCGATGCCGAGTTGCTTAAGCGCATGCTGGCCGAGCCGTTTTTTGCCCAAGGGCCGCCCAAAAGCACCGGGCGTGACCTCTTCAACCCGCCGTGGCTGGCTGCAGCGCTGGCAAAGTCAGCCACAGTGTCAGCAGCCGATGTCCAGGCGACGCTGGCCGAGTTGACTGCATACAGCTGCGCCGACGCCGTGCAGACCTATGCGCCGGCCAGCAGCGAGTTACTGGTGTGTGGTGGCGGCGCCTATAACCAGCACCTCATGCGTCGACTGCAGGGGCTGCTGCCGACACGCATTGTGAGCGACACCCTGCTTCGCGGGCTTCCGCCCTTACAGGTCGAGGCAGCCGCTTTCGCCTGGCTGGCGCGCCAGACTGTTCGTCGTGAACCTGGTAATCTACAAAAAGTGACGGGCGCCGTGGGCGCCCGTGTATTAGGTGCGGTATACCCAGCCTAAGCCGGGCAGCACGCGATCAGGCCGAGAAGCTCGAGCCGCAACCGCAAGTGGTGCTGGCATTTGGATTCTTGATCACAAACTGCGCCCCTTGCAGGTCTTCTTTGTAATCAATCTCGGCGCCGACCAGGTACTGATAACTCATGGCGTCAATCAGCAGGGAGACGCCATTCTTGGTCATTGTGGTGTCATCTTCGTTGGTGATCTCATCAAAGGTGAAACCATACTGAAAGCCAGAGCAGCCGCCGCCCTGAACAAACACACGCAATTTAAGCTCAGGGTTCCCTTCTTCAGCGATCAGGTCAGCCACTTTGGCAGCGGCACTGTCGGTGAACAGAATAGGGGTGGGCATTTCGGTCTGAATACTCTCTGCAACGGCGCTCATGGCTGACTCCAATGAATTGACTGATATGAATAGTACAGCAATTCGCTCAGGAATTCACTGCCTGATTATTTGCCGCCAATACCAGTGTGGGTTTGTCGGCACCGCCTAACAGCGGACGCAACTGACCGTCGATCAAGGCCCCTTGGTGCATTTCGAGCGCGGCGTAATGCACATCGCCCTGGATCCGGGCCTTGGGTTGCAACTCCAGCAAGGCGGCCGCGTAGACCGGGCCGTTGACATGGCCATTGATGATGATGTGATCAGCCCGGACTTCGCCGGTTATCACGGCGGTCTCGGAAATCACAAGCATTGAGGCGGCCTCCGGACTGGCACCGACATTACCATTCACGGCACCGTCCACACGCAGGCCTTCCTCAAAGTGCACATTCCCATCAATCTTCGTGCCTTGAGCGATCAAGCTTTTGATAGGCGGCTGTTTTTTTTTGTTAAACATAGATACTCAGGTTTGGAAAAGGTTGGAAACCATCGAACTCGCTGGACTATAACTTGATGGTTTGCACGGCCTTGACCACTGTGCCATCCAGCACCTTGGCGGTGATGCCCTTGACCACAGTCTGTGGGGGCAACTCGAGCGTACCGGCCACTCGACCGTACTGGCGCAATTTGAGCGACTGTGGGCCGCCCGGCAAAGTCGTGGCCCATGGTTTGCCGTTTTGCAGACCGGTAAAACCTAACTCGAGCCGGCCGTTGAACTCTCCCGGGTTTTTCAGTGGTTGAATCACCAGTACCTGCCATCTAAGCTCACGCCCATTGACGACTTCGCCTTGAAGACCGCGAATGGCCATGCTCTCACCACTTCCGGAGGGGATCAGTTTTTCAAAAAAGCCAAGGTCGTCGCGCAGGGCCCGGTTGTCGGCTTCGAGTTGTTTGTTCTGCGCCAGGAGCCGTTCTTGCGCCACTTTTTCGGAGGTCAGCAAGGTGCTCGCCGTATTGGCGATGGACTGCGCCTTGTCGCGCGCCTCCTTGGTGGCCTCTAGTTCGGCGCGCAGGGCCGCCACGTCAATCCGGACCACTTGCAGCCGCTCCCGACTGGAGGACTCCAGACCCGCAATATTGCGACCAAATTCGAACGCCCACAAGGCAATGGCCGCGCAAAAGCCTAGGGCAATCGCCAGCACGACCCAACGCAAGGGCCACGGCATGGCGCTGCGCACCGACATGCGCGGCGCGCTGATGGTCAGGCGGCGGAGGAATAGGCGAATTCGCATCGTTCGGCGAGTCTAGCAGGCGCCCCCCCTAGCCAAGGACTCACCACAATGACAACAGCCGCCAGGAACTGCTTCGAGGCGGCTGATGCAGAACCACGCGTTGACCGCGCAGCTTGGATGCAGATTAACGCTTGCTGAACTGCTTGCGGCGACGTGCGCCGTGGAAGCCGACCTTCTTACGCTCAACCTCGCGGGCATCACGGGTCACGAAACCAGCCTTGCTCAATTCGGGCTTGAGGGTGGCGTCGTAATCGATCAATGCACGGGTAATGCCATGACGCACAGCGCCCGCTTGGCCAGACTCGCCACCACCGGCCACATTGACCATGATGTCAAAGGTCTGGGCGTGGTTGGTCAGCATCAGGGGCTGCTTGCAAATCATGATGGAGGTTTGACGACCGAAGAATTTCTCGATGTCTTTGCCGTTCACCACAATCTGGCCAGAGCCTTTTTTCAGGAAAACGCGGGCGACGCTGGATTTGCGACGGCCGGTACCATTGTTCCAATCACCAATCATGTCAAGGCTCCTTAAATTTCCAACACTTTGGGTTGCTGGGCAGTGTGCGGGTGCTCTGCACCGCCGTACACCTTGAGCTTCTTGATCATGGCGTAGCCCAGGGGCCCCTTGGGGAGCATGCCCTTGACGGCTTTTTCCAAAGCGCGGCCGGGGTGCTTGGCTTGCATGTCACGGAAATTGGTGGCTGTGATGCCGCCCGGGTAGCCCGAGTGACGGTAGTACACCTTGTCTATCGGCTTGGCACCGGTGACACGCAGCTGTGCCGCGTTGATGATGACAATGAAGTCACCGGTATCGACGTGGGGCGTATAAATGGCCTTGTGTTTGCCGCGCAAACGGAGAGCAACTTCGCTGGCTACTCGTCCGAGGACCTTGTCGGTCGCGTCAAGCACAAACCACTCGTGCACCACATCAGCGGGTTTGGCGCTGAAAGTTTTGGTCATGAGTTTTCTCTTTGGAAGAGGGTTTGGCGGGCTCTTTTCCACGTTCGGCGTTCCTCTGGCGGGAATCTCTTAGGTGGGGTTCACTCAATTCACTTCAGGAGAAGGTGCAATGAATGGCTTCGCCGCGGAGCCACTAAAGCGCTGCGAAGCTAAATAGTATAAGAGATTTGCGCCAGCACCCCTTAATTTTGACTACCACCCTTAAGTTTGGCCCTGGGGTGCGCCGCGTCGTAGGCCCGGGCCAGGTGCTGAAAATCGAGACGGGTGTAGACCTGGGTGGTGCTAATGTTGGCGTGACCCAGCAGTTCCTGCACGGCGCGCAGGTCGCTGCTAGACTGCAGCAGATGGCTGGCAAAAGAATGGCGCAGCATATGGGGATGCACCGGCGCAGCCAACCCAGCCTGCAAGCTACGCCGACGCAACCGCAGCCAGATCGATTGGGCTGTTAGACGGGTGCCATTTCGACCGATAAACAGTGCAAACTGGTCAGCAGTTTGCCGAAGCGATGGAGCGGTCATCCGCAATAACAACCAATGCTGCAGGGCAGTCAGGGCCTGCGCACCGACCGGCACGGTACGCCGCTTGCCGCCCTTGCCAAGCACATTAGCCTCGGCCGATGCCAAGTCCACCCAGCCGCGTGCTTTCACGCTTGCCACCATATCCAACCCGATCAATTCACCCACGCGCAGACCGCTGCCATAGAGCAACTCCACCATGGCACTGTCTCGCGCTGCCAACCAGGCGTTGTCGGGGCTGCCTTTGTAGTCAGCCAGTTGCATGGCCTGGTCCACGCCCAACGCCTTGGGCAGGGGCTTACCCGCCTTGGGTGCGCGCACGTCCTGCACCGGATTGGCTCCAACCAAGCCCTCGCGCCCCAGCCAGGTGTAGAAACCGCGCCAACCCGACAGGATCAGCGCGATGCCACGGCCCCCGCGACCGCCAGCGTGCATTTGCGCCACCCAGCGCCGAACGTGGTGGTTTTGCACCTGAGTTAGCGTGAGCTCAGCCTGGCTGGCGAATTCAGCAAGTTTGAGCAGGTCAAGCGTGTAGAGCGTGACAGTGCGGCTGGCTAACCGTTTTTCCACTCGCACATGGCGCAAGTAGCGATCGGTCAGCGCGGCGTCCTGGTCCTGGTCCTGGTCGTGGGCCACGGCCGAGCCCGCGTCAGACCTGGCGCAGCCGCGCCAAAGCAGCGCCGCAGAGCTCGGCGATTCGTTCCAGAAACTCAGTGCCCATCGCGCCGTTGAAGCGCTGGGAATCGGGCGATGCCAAGACCAACAGCCCAATCAGTGGTCCTGACCCAGCGCCATCGGCCAACCCCCGCAAGGGCAAAATCGCCAAAGAGGCTGCAGCTGCTGGGTCGGACAGCCATTCGGTCACCTCAAAGCCCGTGTTGAGGCCACAAAAAGGTTCGCTGAGTGACTCGGCAAACTGCTTGACTTCAGCGCTCACGCCTTGTGTGAATGCCGCTTGCGCCATTGCTGGCATGACGTCCCATACCCGCAGCGCCACCTGAGGCACAGCAAACCGACTGGCAATGTCACCAGTGATCTGGGCGGGTAAAGCGGCAGCATCCGCGATGCCGAACAGGCTGGCAGCCCAGCGAAGCAGGCGGCCAGACAGCATCACGTTCTCATTGCCATGCCGAATCATGTCCATCATGCGGTGTTCAAGCACCTTTATTTTTTCGCGCAGCATCTCGGCCTGACGCTCCTGCAAACTGACCGCACGCTGGTTGTGCGGGCTGCTTAAGTGCACCGCAGCCAACAACTCGGCGTGGCGCTCAAAAAACTCCGGGTTGCTGCCGAGGTAGTCGGCAATGTCGTCTTCAGTGATGGGGTGGGTAAGGGGTGTGGTCATAAGGGGTCGGGGAGGTCAATATCGCCTTGAAAAACCGTGGTGGCAGGGCCAGTCATCATCACATGTGCGGCATCACCCGCCCAGGAAATGGTCAGCTGGCCGCCCCGTGTTTGAACCTCAACGCTGTGGTCGAGCAAACCCAGCCGGATCCCGGCCACCACCGCCGCGCAGGCACCAGAGCCGCAGGCCAGAGTCTCGCCGGCGCCGCGCTCGTACACGCGCAAACGCACGTGATGGCGGTCGAGTACCTGCAAAAATCCGGCGTTGACGCGGCGCGGAAAACGGGCGTGGTGCTCGATCAGGGGACCCTGATGCGCCACGGGTGCGGTGTCGACGTCGTCGACCAGCAACACTGCATGCGGGTTGCCCATGGACAACACCGCCAACCAGACCGGCGTGCCGGACAGATCAATCGGCCACTGCTGCCAGTCGCCTCGGGCTTGCGCGTGCAGTCCGCTGGCGTCAAAAGGCACCTCGGCTGGCGCAAACACCGGTGGTCCCATGTCAACCGTGACGCGGCCGTCCGGGTGCAACTGGGGTTCGATCACGCCAGCGAGGGTCTGCACTCGCAAAGTCGTCTTGGGGCTCAAGCCGCGCTCGTGCACAAAGCGGGCAAAGCAGCGCGCGCCATTGCCACATTGTTCGACCTCGGCGCCATCGGCGTTGTGGATCACGTACTCAAAATCAATGCCGGGTCCTGAGGAAGTGCGCACGCTCAGAATCTGATCTGCGCCCACGCCGAAGTGCCGGTCGGCCAACCACCGGTACTGCGCACGCGACAGGCCAAAGCGCTGCCGGGTCTCATCCAGCACGACAAAGTCGTTGCCCGCCCCCTGCATTTTGGTGAATGGGATTCGCATGACGGAATTATCCGCTTATCCTTCGTCACTCTTGACAGCAATACAGGCCTACTCATGCGAATCCCCGACTGGACCCCTGAACTCAAACCTCAACCGCCGGCGCTGGTGGACGCTATCCTGGCGCGACGCGGCGGCACACTGCTGAACCTGGACAAAGCCCTACTCTGGAGCGAACCGGTTGCGCGCGGTTGGAATTTCTACCTCAAAGCGGTGCGTACCGAATTGCCAACCAGCCGCAAACTGCGCGAACTCGGGATCTGCACGGTGGCGCTGCTGACCGGCGCCGATTACGAATACTACCACCACGCGCCCGATTTTCTGGCCGCTGGGGGTACTCAGCCGGAGCTGGACGCACTGAATCGTCTGCTGCACACCGATCGGCGCGGCAACGCCCCTGAGCCGGCTCTGGGCGAGCAGGAGGCGCTGGTGGTGCGCTACGCCGCAGAAATGACCCTCGACGTGACGGTGAGCGACACAGTGTTCGAAGCACTGCGCCACCATTTTGACGAGACTCAGATCGTGGAATTAACCAGTGCCATTGCCACCTACAACATGGTGGCGCGCTTTCTGGTGGCGCTGGGCATCACGCCGGAGGCCTGAAGCACCAGCAGCACCTGCCGGTTGGCACTGACCACTGGCCAGCGGCATGGGCCCCGTGTCAGTCGGCCTTGATGTTGTTGTCCTTGACCACTTTGCCCCAGACGTCCATCTGGCGCTCGATGAACACCTTTGCTGCTTCGGGCGCCCCTCCCACCACGTCAATGCCCTGGGCATCCAGCCGCTTGGCCAGCTCGGGGGTTTTCATGGCCTTATTCAAGGCGTCGTTCATGCGCGCCATGATCTCTGGCGAGGTGCGGGCCGGGGCCAGCACCGCCCACCAGGCGGGTGCCTCGAAGCCTGCAAAGCCCATCTCGGCCAGCGTGGGCACTTCTGGCAGATCAGGCGAACGCTTGCTGGTGGTCACTGCCAACGGCCGCAGCCGTTTGCTGTCAATAAAGGGCTTGAGTAAAAATACCGAGCCGATCGCCAGCGGCACGTGGCCCGCCACCGCATCATTCATCAAGGGACCGCCGCCCTTGTAGGGAATGTGCTGAAAATCAAGCCCGTTGGCCTTGCCCAGGAGCGCCATGGCCAAATGCCCCAGACTACCCGAGCCAATGCTGCCGTAACTGGCGCCCTTGGGGCTGCGCGCAGCCGCCACAACATCCGCCAGCGTCTTGAAGTCTGAACCAGCGGGTGTGCCTAAGACCATCGGCGCGGTACCGATCAGTACCACAGGACTAAGGTCTTTCTTGGAATCAAACGGCAGGCCTGGGATCAAGCTGGGGTTGACGCCATGGCTGTCAAATACCACGGCAAACGTGTAGCCGTCAGGCGCCGCCGCTGCCACGGCCGCAGCGCCAATCGAGCCCGAGGCGCCGCCTTTGTTCTCAATGACCACAGACTGGCCAAGTTGCTGTGACAAGGCAGGTGCCAGCAGTCGCGCCACCTGGTCCACCGAGCCGCCGGGCGGAAACACCGCCACCAGCTTGATCGGTTGCTTGGTGGGCCAGGCCTGGGCCCATGCCGGCAAAGCAGCGGTGAGCGCCAGGGTGGCCAAAGCACACAGTGCAGGAATGGCACGGGTCGGCCAGCGTAAAAAATGCATCGGAATACTCCGCAGTTTGAGAGGGTCAAGGCACATCATAGAGCCTGCGACGAGCCACAAGCTATTTTGGCCGCAAAATCCAGCCATGACCAGAACCTCCCAACTCCTGCACCCGCAACGCGAACCCGCCCCCACCCGCCCTGCCGCCACCGTGCTGCTGCTGCGCGACGGCTCGGACGGGCTGGAGGTGCTGATGACACGCCGGTCACTGACGGCCAGCTTTGCGCCGGGCGCCTATGTTTTTCCTGGCGGTGGTGTCGACCCGCTCGATGCCTCTAGCCACGCGTTAGCGACACGCCGCCCCGGCCAGAGCGACCTGCACCTGACGCAGGCCATTGCTGCCATTCGGGAGAGCTTTGAAGAGCTGGGCGTGTTGCTGGCGCAGCACGGCGATGGCCACGCGGCCGACCAGCGGGACATCGCCGCGCTGGACCGCAGCCAGCCCTTTGTCGCGCAGTGCCAGGCGCGCGGCCTGCAGCTGGCGGCGCACGCCGTGTATGTGCTGGCGCACTGGGTCACCGACCGCGACCTGCCGCGCCGTTTTGACGTGCCTTTTTTGGTGGCACGCATGCCCGCCGGGCAAACGCCCGTGGCCGACGGCCAGGAGCAGTTCGAACCGGTCTGGGTACGACCGGCTGACGCCTTGGCGCGCCACGGAGCCGGCCAGTTTTTCATCATCTTCCCGACCATCCGCACGCTGGAGAGGCTAAAGGCCTATGCCAGCGTAGATGATGCGCTGCAAGCATGCGCTGCCACCGAAGAGCCACTCTGGACCAGTTGCCCGCGCGCCGGGCTGCTGGCCGGGCGCGAAGCCCGCTACATGGAGCACGAGCACCCTTACGGCGAGCTGGCGCTGGTCTGCCCGGACGGCCAAATCGCGCACAACCTGGATTGGCAGTGCGAACAGCCGGTGCCGCTCCTGAAAAACCTGCAGCGCCTGACCGCGCCCAACCCGGGTGTGATGACCGGCCCCGGCACCAACAGCTACCTGGTGGGCGACCCGCACACTGGCTACATGGCCATCGACCCCGGCCCGGCCGACCCGGCGCACCTGGAGCGCCTGTGGCGTGCCGCTGGCGGCGACATCCGCCTGATTGTGTGCACCCACTCGCACCCCGACCACTCACCCGGCGCCCGGCCCCTGCAAGCGATGTGCCAGCCACAGCCGCCGATTCTCGGCCTGCCCTCGGCGCCGACCGCACGCGAGAACAGCCGCTTCAGCCCAGACCGATCGCTACAAAATAGTGAGCTACTAACCCCTACTGGACCTGGGCTAGAGGCCGATTTGACTCATACCCTGATGGTGATCCACACCCCCGGCCATGCCGCCAACCACCTGTGCCTGCTGCTGCTGGAAGACGGTCTGCTGTTCAGTGGCGACCACATCCTCAACGGCAGTACCACCGTGGTTGACCCGCCCGACGGCGACATGAGCGCTTACCTGGACTCGCTGGACCGCTTGACTGAAGCCTCGGAGCAGCACGGCGTCAATTTCATTTTGCCGGCGCACGGGTATGTGATTGGTGGCCATGACGGAGAAGCCCGGGCGGCCATTGCCCATTTGAAGGCGCATCGGCTCAAGCGCGAGGCCAAGATTTTGGCGGTGATGCAAGCGCACCCTGGAGGGACGCCCGACGACTGGGTGACGCGGGCCTACGACGATGTCCCGCCCCGCATGTGGCCGGTCGCCAAGCGTTCCCTGCTGGCCCATGTGGCCCGCATCGAGGCCAACCTGTCATGACGGACGAAGGTGAACGCCTGGCCAAACGGGTGGCTGCGCTGGTGCCTTGCTCGCGCCGCGAGGCCGAGCAATACATCACCGGAGGCTGGGTGAGTGTCGATGGCAGGGTGGTTGAGGAGCCGCAGTACCGCGTACAGCAGCAGGTGGTCAAGCTGGACCGCGACGCCAGTCTGCTGGATGCCACGTCGGCAACCCTGCTGTTGCACAAGCCGGCCGGCCATGACGACGGCCGCCTGGCCCCAGACGGCCAACGCCCGCGACCGGGCGGGCCAACGTCGGCGCGGCAGTTACTGACCCAGGCCAGGCAACTGGTCGGTGATGAAGCCGGCCAGCGCCTGCTCAAGCGCCACCTGGTTGGGTTGGACTCGCTGGTGCCGCTGGAATCGGGCGCCAGCGGCTTGCTGGTGTTCACCCAGGATTGGCGCGTTGCACGCAAACTGCAAGAAGATGCGGCCTTGATCGAGCATGAGGTGATGGTGGAGGTGGCCGGCGATGTCAGCCCCGAAACCCTGCGGCGGCTGAACCGCGCACCAGAGGGGGCTGCAGCAGCGCGCGCCAGCGTCAAGATCAGCCTCAACAGCAACAACGAGGGCAGCAGCCGCTTGCGTTGTGCCATCAAAGGTGCTCAGCCTGGTCTGCTGGCTGATCTGTTCGACCAAGTGGGCTTGCAGATGACCGGCATGAAGCGCATCCGCATTGGCCGGGTCATGCTGGGGGCCTTGCCGCCCGGTCAGTGGCGGTTTTTATCGCCACACGAGCGTTTTTGACTATCTATGCCGTTCTAGGGAGTTCTGCCCCCCGATGCCGCGGGCCCCAGCCGCTCAGTGGTCCAGCGCAGCAGATCAAACCACATCTGGCGCATCTCGGCGTCCAAGGGCGTGCGCAGCGAATTGGGCAGCTCTACCGTGACCACCGGTACACCCTTGTGGACCCCGCCGTAATTGCCCAGCGAGCCTGGAAAAATGCCCACCTGGTCCAGGTAAAGGCGGCCCAGCCGGGATGGCGGTACCGAGGGTCCGTCGAAGTCGAGCACGCCATACGGGGCGTGGATGCTGACAATCAGTTGCGGGTTAAAGCTGCGCATCTGCTCGTGCAGAAAACGCGACTCGGGTTCTGACAGGGGCTGGGGCCCAGGCCAGCGCCGTGGATCACTCGAGGTTCGCTTTTCCCAATAAATGCGGGCATCGCGCTGCCAATTTGGTGTGGGGAAATTGCGGTTCAGGTCCACACCATTGGCATTGACTCGGGTCGGCGGACGAGCCAGCACACCGTCGGGGTTGAGCACCGGCACAAAGCGCCAGTGAATGGATTGAGGCGTGTCGGCCGGGGGCTGCCCCGCCAGCCGGATCCAGTGCAGCGCCACCGCCGCCGAGGACAATTCGTCGCCATGGATAGCGCCCACCACCAGCACACGCAAACCCGGCTGGGATGGCACGATGTCGCGGGCGTAGATGAGCCTGTTACGGACCGAGCGCGCCACCGGCACCAACTGCGCCGCCTCACACAGCTCACGGCGCACATTGGGCAGGGTTGCCACCAGTTCGCTGCATGGCGCTACCGAGGCCATGCCCGCAGGCTTGCCCTGCCCGCTGGCGGCGCCGGCGACCGACCAAGCCAGGGCCGCAGCCAATCTAGCCCAGCCGGAGAGTCTCAATACATGCATGCCCACTTTGAAACTGAAAAAATGTGAAGCCCGCCGATAAGCCGGATTCTGTGCACGGCAGTTGCCCGCCGTGTGACTGCCATTAATCTGGGCTGCTGGTCGCCCAGCAGCTCAATGCTACCTACCCGCACACTCCGGGGGCCCCATCAACGTGTGCCTACTTGGTATTGCTGCGCGTAGAGATTGCCCGTTTCACCCGCACCGGGTTGCCCCGCCGCGACTCGTCTCTGTTGCTCTGATCCTCACCTTATACCGCCCGCTTTCGCGCACGACTTTCAGTGGACAGCTGTTAGCTGCTACGCTGCCCTGTGCAGTCCGGACGTTCCTCCAGTGCCCTGTTTCCAGGATTGCACCAGCGGCAGTCTGGCCGGCTTCACCGCCTCATTATCGCGAGCTTTCATAACGATATGTCAAAGCTGATCGATCAATCGGCCGAAAATACCTGCTTCACCACCCACTCCTGGAGCGCGCCATGAAGGCTGACAGCATTCTGCACACCATCGGCAACACCCCACATATCCGCATCAATCGGCTGTTTGGCCCTGAGGCAAAGGTCTGGATCAAGTCCGAGCGCGGTAACCCCGGCGGCTCGATCAAGGACCGCATTGCCCTGGCTATGGTGGAAGACGCTGAGCGCAGTGGCGCTCTCAAGCCAGGCGGTACCATCATCGAACCAACCTCAGGCAACACCGGCGTCGGCCTAGCCATGGTGGCCGCGGTCAAAGGTTACAAGCTGGTGCTGGTCATGCCCGACAGCATGTCGATCGAGCGGCGACGCCTGATGTTGGCCTACGGCGCCAGCTTTGACCTGACGCCGCGCGAAAAGGGCATGAAGGGCGCGATTGCACGGGCCCAGGAACTGGTCGCAGCGAGCCCTGGCGCCTGGATGCCGCAGCAGTTCGAGAACCCGGCCAACATCGACGTGCATGTGCGCACCACGGCGCAAGAAATCCTGGCTGACTTCCCCGATGGCCTGGACGCACTCATCACCGGCGTTGGCACCGGCGGCCACCTCAGCGGCTGTGCCAAAGTACTCAAAGCGGCCTGGCCACAGCTCAAGGTTTATGCGGTGGAGCCCACTGCCTCGCCGGTGATCTCGGGCGGCGCGCCGGCGCCGCACCCGATCCAGGGCATCGGCGCCGGCTTTATTCCGAAAAACCTGGACACCAGCTTGCTCGACGGTGTGATCCAGGTCGAGGCCGAGGCCGCGCGCGAGATGGCCCGCCGCAGCGCCCGTGAGGAAGGCATGCTGGTTGGCATCTCCAGCGGCGCCACCCTGGCTGCGATCGCGCAAAAGCTGCCCGACTGGCCTGCCGGCGCGCGGGTGTTGGGTTTCAACTACGACACCGGTGAGCGTTACCTGTCTGTGGAAGGCTTTTTGCCGAGCTGATCCACGTCGGCGAGAGGGATGTGCTGGCGGGCACCCATCGCTGGATGGTGTGCTTTATCATGCTCGGCTGCTTGATCACCACGAGCCGCCCCTATGATTCGCCTGACTGAACTGAAGCTACCCCTCTCGGACCTGCCGGTCGAGTCCCGCCGCGCCGCCGACGCACCCTCTGAGACCGAGGCCGACCGAGCGCCTGCCGCCCATCCACTGGGCACACTGACCCGCCTAAGCGCGCAGGCCTTAGGCGTCAAGCCCGACGCAATTGCCGACTTGCAGGTGTTCAAACGCAGCTTTGACGCCCGCAAGGCCGACTTGCTGGCGGTCTTCATTGTCGATGTGACGCTGCGGGAACCGGACCAGGAGGCTGCACTCATCACCCAGTGGGCGGGGCACCCGCACATTGACGCCACGCCAGACATGCACTACCAGCCAGTGGGCCACGCCAATGTGCCGCCACCCGTTCGCCCGGTGGTGGTCGGTTTTGGTCCCTGCGGCATGTTCGCGGCCCTGCTGCTGGCACAAATGGGCCTGTGCCCCATCGTGCTGGAGCGAGGTCGCACCGTCCGCCAACGCACCAAAGACACCTGGGGCCTGTGGCGCAAACACACGCTCAACCCCGAGTCCAACGTGCAGTTTGGCGAAGGTGGCGCCGGCACTTTCTCAGACGGCAAACTGTGGAGCCAAATCAAAGACCCGCGCCACCTGGGTCGCCAGGTGATGCAGGAGTTCGTCAAGGCCGGCGCGCCCCCCGAAATTTTGGTCGATGCGCACCCGCACATTGGCACCTTCAAGTTGGTCAAGGTGGTGGAAAACCTGCGCGAGCAGATCATCGCGCTGGGCGGCGAGATCCGGTTTGAGCAACGCGTCACTGATGTGCTGCTGCGCACCTGCTCGCCAGATGCCAGCGGCCACACCCAGCGTGTGTGCGCCCTGACGGTGCTCGACGTGGCTGGGGGGTCAAGCTACGAACTCCCCGCCGAGCAGGTGGTGCTGGCGCTGGGGCACAGTGCGCGCGACACCTTTGCCATGCTGCACGGGCGCGGCGTCTTCATGGAAGCCAAACCGTTTTCGATTGGCTTTCGCATCGAGCACCCGCAAGGCGTGATTGACCGCGCACGCTGGGGTCGGCACGCCGGTCACCCGCTGCTGGGAGCGGCCGAGTACAAGCTGGTGCACCACGCCGCCAATGACCGTGCGGTCTACAGTTTTTGCATGTGCCCGGGAGGCACCGTGGTGGCAGCCACCTCTGAACCCGGCCGGGTTGTGACCAATGGCATGAGCCAATACTCGCGCAACGAGCGCAATGCCAACGCCGGCATCGTGGTCGGTATTGACCCGCGCGACTACCCGACGGACCCGGCCGCTTTTGAGGCCACGCTGGGCGCCGGCACAGGCCTGCTGCCCATGCCCGGGCAGGCGCTGCACCCACTGGCCGGCATCGTGCTGCAACGGCAGCTGGAATCGCAGGCCTATGTGCTGGGCGGCAGCAATTACGAGGCGCCCGGCCAATTGGTAGGTGACTTTTTGGTGAATCGCCCCTCGAGCCAGCTCGGCAACGTGGTGCCCTCTTACAAGCCTGGCGTACACCTGGGGGACCTGAGCCAGGCCCTGCCCGGCTACGCGATTGAAGCTATCCGTGAGGCCTTGCCGGTTTTCGGCAAAAAGATCAAAGGTTTTGACATGGCCGATGCGGTACTGACCGGGGTCGAGACCCGCACCTCCTCACCACTCAAGATCACCCGCGGCGAGGATCTGCAAAGCATCAACACAGCCGGCCTCTACCCGGCCGGCGAAGGCGCCAGCTACGCCGGCGGCATCCTGTCGGCCGGCGTGGACGGTATCCGGGTGGCTGAAGCAGTGGCACGGCGGATGCTGGTCTGAGGGGGACAGGGCCGACTGTCGTGTAGGGCCTCTTGCCTGAGTTTTTTTGCGCACCGGTCAAGGCGGCGTCGGGCTGAGCGGCTCCGCGGCTGTGCCCCGCCCTGAGGGCTCCTCCTTGATGCCGCTGCGCCGCTCAGCCCGTCACCACCTTGACGACCCTCGCACGCCAACACTGGTAACCCGCATTCAGGTATTCAGGTATTTAGTCTCTCCCAACCAGGGAGGGGATGGCGTGCCTGCTGCGGCGCGGTCAAGGAGGAGCCCGAAGGGCGGGGGACACGAGCGGCGGCAGGTACGCCGTCCCCAGCAACCCCGGGATCGACGTCGACCATACCCGGCATCAGGCTGTCTGCAGGGCAGCGATGCGCTCTTCGATTGGCGGGTGGGTGCTGAACAGTTTGCCGATGCCGCCGGCAATGCCCATGGCGGCCACGCTCTTGGGCAGTTCACCGGGAACCATGCCGCCCAGGCGGGCCAGGGCGTTGATCATGGGTTGCTTGCGGTTCATCAACTGGGCGGCGCCGGCATCGGCGCGGAATTCACGCTGGCGGGAAAACCAGGCCACCACCATAGCCGCGGCAAAACCGAGCACGATGTCAAGCACGATGGTCGTTACATAGTAGCCAATGCCAGGGCCGCTGCTGCGGTCGTCACCCTTGCGCAAGAAGCTGTCAACCGCATAACCAATAACCCGGCTGAGGAACACCACAAAGGTGTTCATCACGCCCTGGATCAGGGTCATGGTGATCATGTCACCGTTGGCGATGTGGGCGATTTCATGGCCGATCACGGCCTCAATCTCGTCGCGCGTCATGCCCTGCAGCAGGCCGGTGCTGACCGCCACCAGGGCCGAGTTTTTGAAAGCCCCAGTGGCAAACGCGTTGGGGTCGCCTTCAAAGATACCGACCTCGGGCATGCCGATGCCCGCCTTGTCGGCAAACTTGCGCACGGTTTCCACAATCCAGGCTTCGTCGGCGTTCTGAGGCTGGTTGATAACGCGCACACCAGAGGTCCATTTGGCCATGGGCTTACTAATCAGCAGCGAGATGATGGCGCCGCCAAAGCCCATCACCAGGGCAAAGCCCAGCAAAGCCCCCAGGTCGAGGCCATTTGAAGTCAGAAAGCGGTTGACGCCCAGCAAACTGGCCACAACGCCCAGCACTGTCACCACCAGCACATTGGTCAGCACAAACAACAATATTCTCTTCATGGTCATCCTTGATAAACGGCGGGCGACAGCCGGCCGATGTCGCGGATGTTAGGGGCGCGGGCGCGAAAATCAAGCTCTGGCCCACTAATCCCACAAAATATCTGGTTATTGCCGGATACGAAATACCGTCAGGTCCTGGTAAAAACCGGGCGCCTCGTTGGCCGGCCACCAGCCCGGCACACCCAGCACCGGCAAGTTGGCAAATGGCTTGGCCGCCAGTTGGTCCGGGTTCAAGGCGGCTGCCACCCAGGCGTCCAGATCCACAAGGGCATCGGTCGCCGGGTGTACCAGCAGCACATGGGCGGTGATGCCCTTTCTGGGCAACACCAGTTTTTCCAGCAAGGCGTGGCCAAACAACACCAGATGTGACTGCGCCCACAGTGGTCGAAGCTCAGTGAATACCACCGACCAGCGTTTGGCCAACAGCGCCTCCCACAGCGGCGCAGGGGCACGCAAAAAAGCAATGTTCTCGTCAAACAGCGTCAGCGCGTCGCGTACCGGACCGCGTATTTGACCAACGCCGTCGGCCCTGATTTGCACCGCCTGCAGTTGGTTCAGGCGGGCTTTGGTGCGGGGAAAGCTGTGCCACATCAATCCATTAAAAAAGTCGTGCAAACCCTCGCGGGTAGGGCATTGTTTGCTATGAAAAATGTAGCTTTCATAGGCCTCACCGGCGGGCAGTGCACTTTGTGGAACAAAGCGCACTGGCAGGTCGCCGGCTGGCGGGGCACAGGCGTTGAGCGCCTGGGGCAACAGCAGGCCGGCTTGGCAGTGGGCCAGCACCTGTTGGCCTAACGCAGCCACGGGCGCCAACCAGGGTGCCTGCCAGTCGATCTGCGCTAAACCAGGCGCCACGGCAGGGTTTCGCCGGCGCGCAGGGGCTTGAGTTCAGCCTCGCCAAAGACAAACGATTCGGGCGGGGTCCAGTTCTGGCGTTGCAGCGTGATGCGACCAGTGTTACGCGGCAGACCGTAAAAATCGGCACCATGAAAGCTGGCAAAGCCTTCAAGCCGGTCCAGCGCACCGACCGCGTCAAAGGCCTCGGCATACAGCTCAAGCGCCGCGTGTGCGGTGTAACAGCCAGCGCAACCACTGGCATGCTCCTTCAGGTGCGCCGCATGGGGGGCGCTGTCAGTGCCCAGGAAAAACCTTGGGCTGCCACTGGCCACCGCCTGCAGCAGCGCCCGGCGGTGTAGCTCGCGCTTGAGCACAGGCAGGCAGTAGTAGTGGGGGCGGATACCCCCGGTGAAGATGGCGTTGCGGTTGTACAGCAGGTGGTGCGCCGTGACGGTGGCGGCAGTAAAGCCGTCCGCCTGCGCCACATACTGCGCCGCCTCCCGCGTGGTGATGTGCTCCAGCACGATCTTGAGTTCAGGAAAATCCTGACGCAGCGGGATGAGCTGGGTCTCGATGAACACCGCCTCCCGGTCAAAAATATCAACCGCCGGGTTGGTCACCTCGCCGTGCACCAGCAGCGGCAGGCCGGCCTTTTGCATCGCCGCCAGCACCAGGTAAACCTTGCGGATGTCGGTCACCCCAGCATCGCTGTGGGTGGTGGCGCCCGCGGGGTAAAGCTTGAGCGCCACGATGCCGGCCTGGGCTGCCAGGGCAATCTCCGACGCCGGCAAGTGGTCGGTCAGATAGAGCGTCATCAGCGGCTCAAACACCTGACCAGGCAGCAGTGCCGCCTGAATGCGCGCCTTGTAAGCCAAGGCCGCCGCCGCCGTGGTGATGGGGGGCTTCAGATTGGGCATGATCACGGCGCGGCCAAATTGGGCCGCCGTGTGCGGCACCACCGTGCGCAAGGCGTCGCCATCGCGCACGTGCAGGTGCCAGTCGTCGGGTTGGGTCAAGGTCAGTGTGTCCATGCCGCCATTGTCCCAAATCCGGGGTGGGCACGGCGCAGGGCCCTGAGGGCGCCGGCTTCAGGCCGCGGCCTGGCGCAGCAAATAGTCCCAGAGGGCCTGGGCATGACGCTTGGGCCCTGGCCCCGCACTCCGCATTGACTGCCCGGCTGGTTTGACTGTTTCCTTGGTCTGAGGGCGCTCACGGTAAGCACGCACCTCCATCGTGATGTGCATATCCTGCAAAAAACCAGGCGCGGCGTTGACCAGTTTTTTGGCCCGCAAATCTCGCTCGACCGCGCTGAACGGCAGAAAGGCCACCCCATGCCCCTCCAGCGCCATGGCCTTGAGGCCCTCGGCCATATCGGTTTCATAAACCCGGTCAAAGTGAATCGGTGTGCTGCTTTGCTTGAGGATCAGTTCCACCATTTGACCCAGGTAGGCCCCGGGCGCATAGCCCAGGTAAGGCAGCGGCCGCGCAGCGCTGCCGGGCAGCGCGTAAAGCGGCTCGCCGTCGGCCCCGGGCTTGACATAGGCAGCCACCACCTCCTCGCCAAGGCTCACCATTTCATAGCGCTCGGTATCGAGCTGGTTGGGCTGCGCCGGGTGGTGGTAAGCGATCAGCAGGTCACAGCTGCCCTCCACCAAACGCATCACGGCGTCATGCACATTAAGCGCGATCAGCCGGCTCTTGATGGGACCAAAATTCTCGCGCAGAGCAGAAACCCAGGCCGGAAAAAAAGTGAACGCCAAGGTGTGCGGCACCGCAAATTCGATCACGTCCTGCCCCGCCGCCGTGTGGCCGCGCATCATGGCCCGTGAGCTTTGCAAGGCCTGCAGCATTTCCAGCGCTTGGTCGTACAACGTCTCGCCGGCTGGCGTCAGGCGCGTGGGGTACGAGCTGCGGTCCACAAGGTCGGTGCCGGCCCAAGCCTCGAGTGATTGGATGCGGCGCGAAAACGCCGGTTGCGTCACATGTCGCAGTTGGGCCGACCGGCTGAAGCTGCGGGTTTCAGCCAAAGAGACGAAATCCTCAAACCACTTGGTGTCCATGAGCCTTACTCTGCGCTTTGCTGCAGCGCCCACATGGCGGCATAGCGGCCATCGGCCGCCAACAGCTCGGCATGGGTGCCGCGTTCGATGATGCGCCCGGCATCCATCACCAAAATCTCATGCGCATCAACCACGGTGGACAGACGGTGAGCGATGACCAGCGTGGTCTTGTTTTGCGCCACGCTCTGCAGTTCAGCTTGGATGGCGCGTTCATTGGCGGAATCCAGCGCCGAAGTGGCCTCGTCAAAAATCAGGATCGGCGGGTTTTTGAGCAGGGTGCGGGCGATCGCCACCCGCTGCTTCTCCCCGCCCGACAATTTAAGCCCGCGCTCACCGACCATGGTGTCGTAGCCCTTGGGCGTGGCGCTGATGAAGCCGTGAATATGCGCTGCACGCGCCGCCTCCTCCACCTGGGCCTGGCTGGCGCCCGGTTGGCCATAAGCGATGTTGTAGGCCACCGTGTCATTGAACAGCACCGTGTCCTGCGGCACGATACCGATGGCCTGCCGCACCGACGATTGGGTGACCTGCTTGATGTCCTGCCCGTCGATCAGGATGCGGCCCTGCTGCGCGTCGTAAAAACGGAACAGAAGTCGCGCCAGTGTGGACTTGCCCGAGCCCGACGGGCCCACCACTGCCACCGTCTTTCCGGCCGGAATCGTAAAACTGATGTCTTGCAGGATGGGCCGGTCTGGGTCGTAGGCAAAGTTCACGTGGTCAAAGCGCAGATCGGCGCCGCGCACCGCCAGCGGCAACGCGCCCGGCAGGTCGGCAATTTCGCGTTCACGCTCCATCAGCGTGAACATTTTTTCCAGGTCGGTGAGGCTTTGCTTGATCTCGCGGTACAACACGCCCAGAAAACCCAGGGGAATATAGAGCTGGATCATGAAGGCGTTGACCATCACCAGGTCGCCCAGCGTCATGCGGCCGTCAACCACGCCCTGGGTGGCGCGCCACAGCATGGCCACCAAACCGGCGGCGATGATCAGTTGCTGGCCGGCATTGAGCAGGCTCAGCGTGGTCTGGCTCTTGATCGCGGCGCGGCGGTAGCGCTCCAGATTCTCGTCATAGCGCTTGGCCTCAAACTCTTCATTGTTGAAGTATTTGACGGTTTCGTAATTGAGCAGTGAGTCGATGGCCCGGCTGTGCGCCGTGGAATCCATCTCATTCATCTTTTTGCGAAACTGGGTGCGCCACTCGGTCACGATGATGGTAAAGCTGATGTAGAACACCAGCGCAATGATGGTGATCCAAGCAAACCAGACGTCAAACTTGACGGCCAGCAGCGTCAGAACCATCGCCACCTCGATCAATGTCGGAATAATGCTGTACAGCGAATAGGAGATCAGCGAATGCACGGCTCGGGTGCCGCGCTCGATGTCGCGCGTCATGCCGCCGGTCTGGCGTTCCAGGTGAAAACGCAGGCTAAGACCGTGCAGATGCCTAAACACCTGCAGCGAAATGCTGCGCGAGGCGCCCTCTGTGGCCTTGGCAAAAACCAGGTCACGCAGCTCGGCAAACAGGGTGGTGGACAGGCGCAGCAGCCCGTAGGCCACCAGCAGCGCCGCCGGCACCACCAACAGGGCCGAGGCATCAATGCCACCCTTGGGGTTCATGGTATCCACCAGATCTTTGAGCAGCAGCGGCACACCGACGTTGGCCACCTTGGCGCCAACCATGAAGGCCAGCGCCGCGATCACGCGCCATTTGTACTGCCATAGGTAGGGAAACAGGCGGCGCAGCGTGGCCCAGTCGGAGCGCGCAGGGTTGATGGCCGGCGATGCGGCAGTGCTAGGGGGGGTGGGGATGAGTTCGCCAGAACGGCGCATGAGTGACAATCCAGAACGTTACTTAATCCCAGATTGTGCCCATGTCTGCAAATGCAAGCGCCAAGGTGCCGCCATCCGTCGCGCTGCCGACCGACCAGGAACTGGTGCTCAAGGTCATACCGATGCCCGCCGACTGCAACGCCAATGGCGATATTTTCGGTGGCTGGGTCATGGCCCAGGTCGATTTGGCCGGTTCGGTGATCCCGGCGCGCTACACCGGTGGGCGCATGGTGACGGTGGCGGTGAATGAATTCATCTTCAAGCAGCCGGTGCGGGTGGGCGATATTCTGTCGTTTTTCTCCCAACTGACCCGCATCGGCCGTACCTCGGTCACGGTCAAGGTCGAGGTGTACGCAGAGCGCTTTCGCTCCCAGGGCAAGTACATCAAGGTCACTGAGGCCTCGCTCACCTATGTGGCTATTGACGACCAGGGACAGCCGCGCGAAGTACCCAAACCCAAAGATTGAAGGGGCTTTATCTAGGGTTTTCCTGAGCCCATCTGTCGGTAAAAACCCTGTCGGCATTCCCGACGATGTCCGCTATAAACGGACGGTCGTCACAAGGGAGAGACAGTGCAGTTTGTTCAACTGGTGATCAGCGGCATCGCGCAAGGGTGCATTTACGGGCTGATCGCTCTGGGCTTCGTGCTCATTTACAAGGCCACAGAGACCGTGAGCTTCGCCCAGGGCGAGCTCATGATGCTGGGCGCCTTTGGCGGGCTCGCTGGCATGACCATGCTAGGCTTCCCCTACTGGCTGTCTGTGCTTTGCGCCATTTCGGCCATGGCGGTGTTTGGCATGCTGCTCGAGCGACTGGTGATTCGGCCCATCCTGGGACAGCCGGCGTTTTCCATCGTGATGCTGACCATTGGCATTGGCTATGTGGCGCGCGGCCTGATCACCATGGTGCCCAATATTGGCACCGATACCCACACCCTGCCCGTCCCTTACAAGGACGAGATCTGGAAAGTGTCAGGGCTCGTCCTAAATGTGGAACAAATGGCCGTCATCGCAGCAACCGCCGTTTTGTGCCTGCTGCTGTTCGCTCTGTTTCGTTACAGCAAACTGGGCATTGCCATGCAGGCGGCTTCGCAAAACCAGCTGGCAGCCTATTACATGGGCATCCCGGTCAAGCGCCTCAACGGCATTGCCTGGGGTCTGGCCGCAGCGGTCGCTGCCATTGCCGGCCTGCTGCTGGCACCCATCACGTTTGTCCACGCCAACATGGGCTTTATTGGCCTCAAGGCCTTCCCTGCGGCGGTGGTCGGTGGCTTTGGCAGCCTGCCTGGCGCCATCGTGGGCGGGCTGATCATCGGGCTGGTGGAATCGCTGTCGGGGTTTTACCTGCCGGATGGCTTCAAGGACACGGCCGCTTACATCGTGGTGCTGATCATGCTGGTGGTCAAACCCACCGGCCTGTTTGGCGAAAAGCTGCGCAAAAAGGTCTGACATGCGCTTCATTTTCAAGACCGACTACGCCCAGGACGTCCAACTGGCCAAACACGGCGGTCAGCTGTTCTGGTACGGCGCCCTGCTGCTGCTATTGCTGGGCGCGCCTTGGCTGGTGGCCGAGTACTGGTTGGCGCAGCTCACCTTTGTGCTGATTTATGCCGTGGCCGGCCTGGGCCTGATGCTGTTGGCGGGCTACACCGGGCTGTTCTCGCTAGGGCACGCCGCATTTCTGGGGGTAGGTGCTTATACCCAGGCGGTGCTGACCAACGCTGGTGTGCCATTTCCGCTGGCGCTGGTTGGCGCCGCAGCGTTGTCGGCGGCGGTCGGGTTTGTGGTGGGCCTACCGGCCCTGCGGGTCAAGGGCATCTACCTGGGTATGGCCACGCTGTCCTTTGGCTTCATCGTGGAAGAAGTGCTGGCCCGCTGGGAGTCGGTCACTGGGGGCAATGCCGGCATCCACATCAAGAAGCCCAATATGCTGGGTTGGACCTTGGACAGCGGTGAGTCCTTCTACTTCCTCTGCCTGGTGGTCGCGGTGGTGGCCACCCTGGGCATCTTGAACCTGTTGCGTTCACCGACCGGACGGGCTTTTGTCGCCATACGTGACTCCGAGATCTCGGCGCAGAGCATGGGCATCGACCTAGCGCACTACAAAACCCTGTCGTTTGCCATCTCGGCCGCGCTGGCGGGCGTGGCCGGCGCCTTGTACGCGCACAAGCTGCAGTTCATTTCGCCCGACCAGTTCAACATCCTGCAGTCGATCGACCTGCTGCTGATGATCGTCATTGGCGGCTTGGGCTCGGTCCACGGGGCGTTTTTGGGTGCTATTTTCCTGATTTCCATGCCCCAGGCGATCGCCATGCTCAAAGACTACCTGCCCGCCGCGGTGGGCCAGGCGCCGGGCTTGCAAGGGCTGGTCTATGGCGTGGTGCTGATCGCCTTTGTGTTGTTTGAACCCATGGGCCTCTATGGCCGCTGGCTCAAGGTGCGCACCTACCTACAGCTCTTCCCGTTCTACCGCAAAGGCATGTTCAAGCGGCAGAAATCCTTCCAGAAATCGGACCGATTGAGATGACTGCCCCCACGCTTGTCGCTGCGCGCACGGCGCTGCCCCCCGAGGGGGAGGTGCTGTCATCCCCGGCGAGGACCGGGGATCCATGGATTCCCGCGTGCGCGGGAATGACGGCGCAGGGGGCGGAAATGACGAGGCAGGGGGCCGAAATGATGGGGCGGGATGGGGTAATGAATCATGTCTGATGCCGTTTTGTCAGCCAATAACCTGAGCGTGCGCTTTGGTGGCGTGCTGGCGGTCAACAAAGTCAGCTTTGATGTACGGCCGGGCGAGGTCTTCACCCTGATCGGGCCCAATGGCGCGGGCAAGACCACGGTGTTCAACCTGATCAGCCGCATTTACACGCCCACCACGGGCGAAATCGACTACCTGGGTCCGCAGGGCTTACTCCGACTGACAGAGCAGCCGCCGCAGTCGGTGGCCGGCCTGGGCATTGCCCGCACCTTTCAGAATATCGAGCTGTTTGAGCATGCTACGGTGCTGCACAACCTGCTGATCGGGCGGCACACCCAGCGCAAGAGCGGCTTCTGGCAAGACCTGTTGTTCACCACTGCCACGCGCGATGCCGAACTACAAGCGCGGCAAAAAGCCGAGGAAGTGATTGAGTTCCTGGACCTGCAGCACCACCGTGACTCGATGGTTGCCGGCCTGCCCTATGGTGTGCGCAAAGTGGTGGAGCTCGCCCGAGCACTCTGCACCGAGCCGCGCTTGCTGCTGCTGGACGAACCCTCCTCAGGCCTGAATGTCGAAGAAACCGACGACATGGCGTTCTGGATTCAAGACATCAAGAATGAGCTCGGCATCACAGTGCTGATGGTGGAGCACGACATGAGCCTGGTGTCCAAGGTGTCAGACCGGGTACTGGCCATGAACCAGGGCGAGGTGCTGGCCATGGGCACACCCCGCGAGGTACAGACCGACCCCGGGGTGATCGAGGCCTATCTGGGCTCGGTGGATGATGTCTCTTCACTGCGCAGGAACGTCGCATGAGCAGCACCCCCCCGCCCGTGAGCGACCTGCCGGTGCTCAAACTGCTCAATGTGGAGAGCGCCTACGGCCCGATCAAGGCCATTCGCGGCGTGAGCCTGCAGGTGCGCCGCGGTGAAATCGCCACCGTACTCGGCTCCAATGGTGCGGGCAAGACCACCATCCTCAAGACCATCTCGGGCATCATCGACCCGCGTAAGGGCTCGATCGAGTTCAAGGGCAACGACATCACGGCGCAAGACCCGGCCCTGATCGTGCAGCAGGGCTTGAGCCATGTGCCCGAAGGGCGAGAGGTGTTCCCTTTGCTGAGCGTGCGCGACAACCTGCTGATGGGCGCCTACACCCGGCAGGACCGCGACGGTGTGGCCAACGACATTGAATCGGTATACGCCTACTTCCCTATTCTGCGGGAACGCGCTGCCCAGGACGCTGGCCTACTGTCGGGTGGGCAGCAGCAAATGCTCGCTATTTCGCGGGCCTTGATGGCTAACCCCGATTTAATGCTGCTCGACGAACCTAGCCTGGGCCTGTCGCCAAAGCTGACCAAAGAGATCTTCGAGATTGTGGTTCGAATCAACCGCGAGCGCGGCACCACCATCTTGCTGGTGGAGCAAAACGCCAACATGGCGCTCAACGCCTCAGACTACGGCTACGTGCTGGAAAACGGCCGAATCGTGATGGAAGACACCTGCGCCCGCTTGCGCGAGAAAGACGACATCAAGGAGTTTTATCTGGGGCTCAAGGAAGACGGCGTGCGCGGTGAACGCCGCTGGAAAAAGAAGAAAACATGGCGATAAACATCAAGCCTGCCTCGGGTCTGTGGGACACCCGCCACATCCAGCCCTGTCACGACATCGTGCTGGCAGGCGAAACCATTCCCGCTATGTTCTGGAATGCGGTCAAGCAACGCGGCCCCAAAGTCTGGATGCGGCAAAAGCATTTGGGCCTGTGGCGCAGTTGGACCTGGAACCAGACCGCCGACGCGGTGCGGGAGATCGCCTACGGCCTACTCAGCCTGGGCTTTGAGCGCGGCGAATGCGCCTCCATCCTGGGTAACACGGTGGTGGAGTGGGTCTGGGCCGACCTGGCGGTGCTTTCTGCGGGTGGCGTCTCTAACGGCATCTACCCGACTGACGCGGCCTCGCAGGTGCAGTACCTGTGCGAAGACTCGCGCACCACGGTGCTGTTTGTGGAAGACGACGAACAGCTCGACAAGGCACTTGAGGTGCGTGCGCAGTTGCCCGGGCTGCGCAAAATCGTGGTGTTTGACATGGAAGGCCTGCGCGACCTGGACGACCCTGGCGTGATCGGCCTGGACGCCCTGCGCGTGCTCGGCCGGGCCCACCTCGCGCAACACCCAGAGACCCTGCAGCAACGCATAGACGCCTGCGGCCCCGAAGACCTGGCTATTTTGGTCTATACCTCGGGCACCACGGGCCGACCCAAGGGCGCCATGCACTTGCAACGCGGCCTGGTGTTCACGGTGCGCGGCTACAACACCCTGGTGGCGCAGGATGAGCGCGACGAGCGCATGTGCTTTCTGCCGCTGTGCCACATTGCCGAGCGCATGGGCGGAGAGTATTTTTCGCTCTACACCGGCTCTATCCTCAACTTTGTAGAAAACCCCGAGACCATTCCCGAAAACGTGCGCGAAATAGCGCCCACCGTATTCACCGCCGTACCGCGCGTCTGGGAAAAGTTCTACTCTGGCGTGATGATCTCGCTGAAAGAAGCCGGCGCTGTGCAGCAGGCCGCCTACGGCTGGAGCATTGGCGTTGGGACCGCCATTGCCGAGCGGGTGCTTGCTGGTCAGTCGGTGAGCACCTGGCTCAAGTTCAAGTTTCAGTTGGCGCAGTGGCTGGCCCTGAACAACGTTCGCAAGCTCATCGGCATCCACCGTGCGCGCTTTCTGGTCACCGGCGCAGCCCCGATTTCGCCCGACCTGGTGCGCTGGTACCTGGCGCTGGGTGTGCCCATGCTGGAGGTGTGGGGCATGACCGAGACCTGTGGCGCTGTCACCGGCGTGCCGGCCGACCGCATCAAACCGGGCTCCATCGGCCCGGCGGCGGCCTTTAACGAGGTGCGGCTCGACCCAGTCACCGGTGAGCTTCTGGTACGCGGCCAAAACGTGTTTGCCGGCTACCTGAACCTGCCCGAGAAGACCGCTGAAGCGATTGACGCTGATGGCTGGCTGCACACCGGTGACGTGGGCGTGGTGGATTCAGACGGCTTCTACCGCATCACTGACCGCATGAAGGACATCATCATTACCGCCGGCGGCAAAAACGTAACACCGAGCGAGTTAGAGAACGACCTGAAATTCTCCCCCTACATCACCGATGCGGTGGTGATCGGCGATAAGCGGCCCTACCTGACATCGATCATCATGATTGACCAGGAAAACGTGGAAAAATTTGCCCAAGATCAGGACGTGCCCTTCAGCAACTACAGCAGCCTGACCCGCGCGCCTGAGGTGCAGGCCCTGATCCAGGCTGAGCTGGACCGGGTCAACAAAAAGTTCGCGCGGGTGGAACAGATCAAGAAGTTTTTCTTGCTGGAGAACCAGCTCACGGCAGAAGACGAGGAACTCACCCCCACCATGAAACTCAAGCGTAAACTGGTTGAGAAGAAATATGCGGCCCAAATCGAGGCCATGTACCGTTGATTTTTTAAGGAGACCGAAGATGAAACTGATGACGAAAACCACCCTGATGATGGCAACGCTGGCATTGCTTGCCGGCCAGGCGCAGGCCCAAACCAAGGCCGTGCCGCTGCAAGGCGTGTCGGCCAACGAGATCACCCTGGGCTCGATCCAGGATTTGTCCGGCCCGCTGGCCGGCTTTGGCAAGCAGGCCCGGCTGGGCATGTTGCTGGCCGTGGACGAGATCAACGAGCAGGGCGGCATCAATGGCCGCAAGCTCAAGATCATCGTGGAAGACTCAGGCTACGACCCGAAAAAGGCTGTACTGGCCGCCCAGAAGCTGGTCAACCAGGACAAGATCTTTATGATGATGGGCCACATCGGGACCTCCCAGAACCTGGCTGCGATGCCGGTGCAGTTTGAAAAAAACGTGGTCAACTTCTTCCCGATCACGGCCGCGCGTGAGATGTACGACCCGTTTGACCGGCTGAAGTACGCGTTTGCAGCCACCTACTATGATCAGATGCGTCAAGCTGTGCCCAAACTGGCGAAGGAAAAAGGCGCAAAGAAGGTCTGCACCCTGTACCAAGATGATGATTTCGGGCTGGAGGTGTTCAAGGGCGGCGAAGCCGGTCTGAAGACCATCGGCATGGACTACGCCGAAAAAACCACCTACAAGCGTGGCGCCACAGACTTCTCGTCACAAGTGGCCAAGCTGCAGTCCAGCGGCTGCGACATGGTGGTGCTGGGCACCATCATCCGCGAGACCATTGGCACCATCGGCACGGCACGCAAGCTGGGCTACAACCCGATTTTCATTGGCTCCAGTGCCGCCTACACCGACCTGATCCACAAGCTGGGCGGCAAAGCCATGGATGGCCTCTACGCCACCATGACGGTGCAAAACCCCTACACCGAAGGTCTGAGCCCACAACTGCAGTTCTGGGCCAACAAGTACAAGACCAAGTTCAATGAAGACGCCACCGTGTTCTCGGTTTACGGGTACCTCATCATCAACACCTTTGCCAACGCTGCCACCAAGGCCGGCAAGAACCTGACGACAGACAGCTTCATCAAGGTGATGGACAGCCTTGTCTTGCCAACCGACATCTTTGGCAGCGCGCCCGCCACCTTCTCGCCGACCAAGCGCCTGGGCAGCAACGCGTCACGCCTGTCGCAAATCCAGGACAGTCGGTGGAAAGCCATTTCAGAGTACTACTCTGACGTGGAACCTGATGCAGCCAAACCGGCCGCCAAACCAGCCGCCAAGAAGTAAATGCCAAGGCGAGCGTGGCAACAGCCACGCCAATCAAAGCCACCTTAGGGTGGCTTTTTTTGACCCTACCGGTTTGCCGCTGGGGACGTGATCTATTCAAGGTGATAAAAAGAGGACTTCAATATGCTCGATTTACGCCCGAACTGCGAATGCTGCGACAAGGACCTTCCGCCAGAGTCCATTGAAGCTCGTATATGCTCTTTTGAATGCACGTTCTGTGCAGCCTGTGCCGAGGGCACCCTAGCCGGCCAGTGCCCGAACTGTGGCGGAGAACTCGTCACTCGCCCTCGTCGCCCGGAATCCAAGCTGGCCAAGTTCCCGGCATCAACTCAAAGGGTTAAAAAGTAGCTCGGCTGTAATGAGGCTGCCTGAACTTGGGCTTTGAGGCTGTAAAAAAGCCTCCTTCAGCTTACGCCATTTCCGAGGAGTTCTGGCGACGCCGGGGCTGGCGGGAAAGCTTCGGTTCGCAAGCCAACACCACGCCCACACGGGAATACCCTGACCCCCCTTGCGCTACCATTCTCGATCAGCCCGGTGTTGGGCGCCAACGGAGAAGTTGCATGTTCAGTCACGTGATGCTGGGGGTCAATGACCTCGAAGTCTCAAAGAAGTTCTACGACGCGCTCTTGGGCACCCTGGGCCTCGGCCCAGGGTTCGCTAACAAGAACCGTTATTTTTACCGCAGCCCGACCGGCACGTTCGCGATCACCACGCCCATCAATGGCGACCCTGCCACCCATGGCAATGGCAGCACCATCGGTTTCGCGGTGCAAAGCGCCGAACAGGGTGACGCTTTTCATGCGGCCGGCGTAGCCAACGGGGGTACCACCTGCGAAGACCCACCGGGCTTTAGGGAAGGTCCGACCGGCAAGATTTACCTGGCCTATCTGCGCGACCCCGACGGCAACAAGCTTTGCGCCTTGTACCGGCCCGCGAAATAAAGCATTAGGACTCACCCATGGCCAGGCAGCATGAAAACCACCGCGAAGACGTGGTGGGCCGAGCGAATGTCGAAGACACACCCGAGCTGCTGGCCTACTACGACGAGTTGGACCAACACCATGTTGGCGCCCTGTGGACCGTGGCCAACAAGATCGAGCCCTGGCAACCGGTGTCGCAGTCGGTGCCGGTGGTCTGGCGCTACCAGGCCCTGCGCGCCCAGGTGCTGCGCTCGCTGGAACTGGTCACCCCTGAGAAGGCCGGTCGGCGCGTCATCTACCTGAACAACCCCGGCCGGCGCGATGTGTCGGCGGCGGTGGGCTGGCTGTACGCTGGGCTGCAGGTGATGAACCCGGGAGAAATCGCCCATTCGCACCGCCACTCGGCCTCGGCCATCCGCTTCATTATGGAGGGCACGGGCGCCTACACCGTGGTCGACGGGCACAAGATGACGCTGGGCGCCAATGATTTTGTGCTCACCCCCATCGGCACCTGGCATGAGCATGCTGTGGCGCCCGAGGGCAGTCCCTGCATCTGGCAAGACGGGCTGGACATCCCCTTCGTCAATGCCATGGAGGCTAACTTTTTTGAAGTGCACCCCGAGTTGTCGCAAGCCGTGACCTATCCGGTGGACGACATGACCAAGACCTGGGGCAACTCGGGCCTGACGCCCGGCGGCGGCAATTGGACCAAGGGCTACAGCCCGATGTTCAAGTACGAGTGGCTGCGCACCTATGAGGCGCTGAACCAGTACGCCAGTTGCAGCGACGGCTCGCCCTTTGACGGCGTGCTGATGGAGTACGTCAACCCCGCCACCAATGGCCCGGTGATGCGCACCCTGGGTGCGTCCATGCAGCTGCTGCGCCCGGGCGAGCACACACAGGCGCATCGCCACACCGGCAGCTTTTTGTACCACGTGGCCAAGGGTCGGGGCCACTCCATCATCAACGGCAAGCGCTACGACTGGCAAGAGCGCGACATTTTTTGCGTGCCCAGCTGGGCCTGGCACGAGCATGTCAATGCGTCAGCCAGCGATGATGTCTGCCTGTTCTGCCTGTCTGACCTGCCGGTGATGCGCGCGCTGGGCCTGTACCGTGAACAGGCTTTTGGTGACAACGGCGGGCGTCAACCTGTCGTGGGCTGAGAGACGTGGTTGCAGCAAAACACGCGGTGACCCAGGCGCTGGTGGAATACATCCAGCGGCCCAAGCAGCTCCAAGTGCTGGCCCTGTTTGGCACTGTGGACTATATGGAAGGCAATGACACCAAAGCCCAGCGCGACCTAGCCCGCGTACCTCTGGCCGCAGAGTGCTTCACCACTTGCCCATCTTTACACTGGACCTGAATTTTTTTCGCTACCGGACGCACTTGCCGATCTCGCTTTATTCAGACATCAAATCAAGCTGAAGCCTTCGTCAAATATGGCGATACAGCTACATTTACTGTAGCAATTTGGCGAAATCAACGCCGTGTACGCCGGGCCGTTCGGCCTCAGTCAAAAATCTCATCCAGCCAGGACTTCTTGCGATACCTGTGCTGGCTGTGCGAACCCCGCCGATAGTCGGAATCCTCGAAGTCGGGTCTGGCCTGCGGCCTTGGCGCGGGTGCGGCGACGGCTGGTGCAGCGGCGGACGCGCGCTCCAACAGTTTGTCAAGTTCACCCCGGTCAAGCCAGATGCCACGACAGGCCGGGCAATAGTCAATTTCGATCCCCTGACGGTCGGTCATGACCAAGGTGGTGTCAGGGCAGTTAGGGCATTTCATGGGATTGGCCTGGCGTCGTGGCTCAGTCGTTCGACCCGCCCAGCCCGAACAGGCTCAGCAGGCTGGTGAACAAATTGAAGACCGACACATACAAACCGACCGTGGCCATGACGTAGTTGGTCTCGCCGCCGTTCACGATGCGGCTGGTCTCAAACAAAATCAAGCCGGCCGACAACAAAGCCACCATGGCCGACACAGCCAGGCCCAGCGCCGGCATGTCAAAAAACACACTGGCCAGACCAGCCAGCAGTGCGATGACCATGCCAACAAACAAAAACCCACCCATGAAGCTGAAGTCACGCCGCGTCAGCAGCACATAGCTTGACAGCGCCAGAAAGGTAGCGCCTCTGGCCGCCAAGGCCAGGGTAACGGTGTTGGCGCCGCCCGGCAAGGCCAGCGAATGTGTCAGCAGTGGGCCCAGCGTGTAGCCCATGAAGCCAGTCAAGGCAAAGACGGCGGGCAAGGCCCAGCCGCTGTTTTGCAGCTTGTGCACAGCGTAGAGCAGTCCAAAGTAGCCCACCAGCGTCAGTACCAGCCCGGGCGCCGGCAATTTCAGCGTGAGCGTGGCCACAGCCACGCCAGCGCTGAACAGCAGCGTCATGGCCAGCAGCGCATAGGTATTGCACAGAACCCGTTTGACGTCGCTGGAATGCAATGCCTCGTGCTGTCCAGAAGCAGACAGATCGCCCGGGTAGGTTTGAGCGGAGCCAGAAGGCAAGAGTGAGGGCTGGTTGTTCATGGTGGTCGTTCCTTTTGAGGTTGTTGGGTGGTCGAAGGCCTCAACGATAGAGGCCCGGAACAGATTAAAAAAGCAGACAATTTATTAACGAGACTCTTGTAAAAACTATTTTTTCGATCAGACCTTGGCGCTTCGCACGCTCAGCAGCATGGTCACCGCCAGGATGCCCACCACCACGCCCAAAGACGCCCCCACCGGGATTTTGTACACATCAATCAGGCACATCTTGGTGCCAATGAACACCAAAATCACGGCCAGCCCGTAGTTCAGCAGATGGAACTTGTCGGCCACCGCAGCCAGCAGAAAGTACATGGCGCGCAAGCCCAAAATGGCGAACACATTGCTGGTCAGCACGATAAAAGGGTCGTTGGTGATGGCGAAAATGGCGGGGATGGAGTCCACCGCAAAAATCACATCGGTGAGCGCAATCAGGCAGATGACCATGAACAGAGGCGTGGCAATTTTTTTGCCGTTTTCCACGGTCCAGAAGTTCTCTCCGTCGTAGCCCTTGCTCACCGGCAGCAGCTTGCGCAGCAACTTCAAGGCGGGGTTGTCGTCCAGGTTGGGCTCCTTGCCGGCGGCCCACCACATCTTCACACCAGTGAGCACCAAAAACGCGCCGAACACATACAACACCCAGTGGAACTCGGCCAGCAGCCAGCCCCCCACCAGGATCATGACGGTGCGCAACACGATGGCGCCAATGATGCCGATCATCAGCACCCGCTTCTGGAACGCCGTGGGCACCGCAAAGTAGGTGAAGATCAACAAAAAGACAAAGATGTTGTCCACCGCCAGCGACTTTTCAATCAGGTAACCGGTCAAAAACTCCAGCGACTTGGTGTTGGCCACCTCCAACGAGCCGGTGGCGTCTTTGACGGCCCACCAAAACAGGCCGTTAAACACAAAGCTGAGCGCAATCCAGATCAGAGACCAGTTGAGCGCCGCCTTGACGCCTATGTCCTGCGCACCCTGCTTTTTCAGCACCACAAAATCAATGAACAGCGACACCAGCACAATGCCGCCGAAAGTAGCCCAGAGCCAGAGAGGAGCAATGGTTTGCATGAATCGCCTTTGCAGGTGGAAATGATGAGTGGGTCGAGTATGTAACTCACGTTTTAACTGAATATAGCTTTGAAAAACTTCAAAAAAAATGGAATGTTTAAATGGATTTGCAAGGGGCCAAGGCGTTTGGCGAGGCGATTGATGTCAGCACAAGGGCGGATGTATACCGTTTTCGGACAGCCTCAATCGCTCGCGAGCTATAGTGGTCGATCAATGCAAGCAACGGACGCTATGCAGGCAAGCAAGGTGCGAGCCCCCGCCTACGGTATTGCACCGACACAAACCACCATGCCCGCCACCACCGCAATCATTCTTGGCGCCTCAGGCTCCGTGGGGCAGGCCTTGCTGGCAGAGCTGCTGCGCACCCCCCAGTTCTCCCGGTTGATCGTCATCGCGCGGCGCTCCCTGGGCGCTCAAGCCGGAGACGGCGCGAAGCTGGTGGAATGCCTGGTGCCCGACATGCAGCCCCGGGCGCTGCAGCAGGCCGTGGTGAACGCGCTGATAAATGCTGACTCCAACGCGGTAGGCTTCAGTGTGCTGGGGGTGGGCGCTGGCACGGCCAAGCTGTCGCTGGCTGAGCACCGCGCCATCGACGTGGACCTGAACGCCGCCTTTGCCAAAGGCCTGAAAGAGTCAGGCAGAGACCAGCACCTGGCCTTCATGTCGGCCGTGGGTGCCGACGCCCAGGCCAAGACCACCGGCTCGGGCGCCGCCGGCATGCCACGCTACGCCCGCGTCAAGGGCGAGGCCGAGCAGGCCGTTTTGAGCCAAGGCCTGGCAGTGGTGAGCATTTTTCGGCCCTCGCTGATCATCGGCTCGGCCCATACCCCCGGCACCCTCGCCGCCGTGCTTTCGCTGCTGGCGCCACTGATGCCGGCAAAATACCGCCCGATCCGGACCACAGAGATTGCCCAGGCGATGGTCGCCGCCGCTCGATTGGCCCCGGACCGGCATGGGGTCTACAGCTACAGTGAGATGAAGGCGCTGCTGTCGCGGGCGGTTTGATCGGGTACCGCACCTGAGCTTGAGCGCCCGGCATCGGCGCCAAGGCTGCACGTTTGCGAGTGGGGCAGTGGGATCGCACAGGCCGGCAAAAATGATGTTGAAAATTAAAATAATTAGAAAATTTGCTGATATGCTGCATTTTTATTGTTTATTAAATATTTTGGGTGGTTGCCATGCTGGTCGAATTCCGAGCCAAGAACTTCCGTAGCTTGCGCGACGAGCAGGTGCTCAGCTTGGTGGCGTCCACCGACAAGACCTTGCTGGACACCCATGCACTGGCTACCGGGCTGACGGCTGCGCCGCATTTGCTCAAGATCGCGGTGGTGTACGGGGCCAACGCCAGCGGCAAATCCAACCTCATCAAGGCCCTGCAGTACATGCGGGGCGTGGTGGTGGAATCGGCCGCTTTCCAACCGGGCCAGACCTTTGACCGACTCCAGCCCTTCAAGCTAGACGCCTCCTCGGGCACCCAGCCCACGGCGTTCGAAGTCACCTTCATCCTCGGGGGCGTGCGCTACCAGTACGGTTTTGCCATGAATGCGCAACGTATCGTCAGCGAACAACTCCTGGTGTACAAAGCGTTCAAACCGCAACGCTGGTTCGCACGCCGCTTTGATGCCGAGAGTGGCAAGGACGTCTATGAGTTCGGCCCCAGCTTAAAGGGTGCCAAAAACCTATGGGAGGGTGCGACCCGACCAAACGCCTTGTTCTTGTCAGTGGCGGTGCAGCTGAACAGCGAGGCCCTGCGCCCGGTGTTCGATTGGTTCGCCAATCGACTTGTGATCTTTAACGAGCAGTCGCCGCTGTCCCCTCATTTTTCAATGCAAATGCTCAAGCATGAGGCGCGCCGTAAAGCCATTTGCGAGTTCCTGCGTGCCTCAGACATCAGCATTGCCGACATTGAGGTCGCAACCAAACAGGCGATGGTTCACACCATCCAATTCGATCTCGCAACTGGCAAGCGCGAGGAGGCAGTCGGCGAGCAGGCTGTGGACGAAGTGAAGTTTCATCACATCACCGAAAACGGCAAGGCCGTTTTCGACCTGAAGGACGAATCCAGCGGCACCCAGCAACTATTGTTCCTCACTGGGCCCATTCTGGACATCCTTAACAAGGGTCTGACGCTGGTGGTGGATGAACTCGACACCAGCCTGCACACCCTGCTGGTGCAGGCGCTGATCCGCTTGTTCCATCGGCCGGAGGTCAACACCGGCGGCGCACAACTGATCTTTACCACGCACGACACGTCGCTGCTCGACGCTTACGGTCTGTTCAGGCGCGATCAAATTTGGTTTGTAGAGAAGCACCTGGATCAAAGCTCATCGCTGTATCCGTTACTCGATTTCAGCCCCCGCAAAAATGAAGCTCTGGAACGCGGTTACCTGCAAGGGCGCTATGGTGCACTGCCGTTTCTGCGCAACCTGGCCCTGGGATCGACGCTCTGATGGGGCGCGACTTCCAGGCCAAAGACCGGCAGTTGCGACGCAAAGCGACCAAGGAGGCGAGGCGTGCGAGCTACGCCCGCATCCTGATCGTCACAGAAGGCCGCAAAACGGAACCGCTGTATCTGGAGGAAATTTGCGCCGTGCATCAACTGCATTCCGCCAATGTCGCCGTGCAGTCTGGTCAGCTGGGTACAGCGCCCATCCGGGTGGTGCGTTATGCCCAACGCCTGTTTGAGGAAGGCGATTTGCACAAAGGCATTCGCGACAAGAGCTTTGACCAGGTCTATGCTGTGTTTGACCGCGACGACCACGACAGCTATTTCGACGCCCTGAGTTTGGTGAAGTCGCTCGATGGCAAGCTGCGCAATGACGAAAAGCAGCCCATCAGCTTCAAGGCTATTGCATCCATCCCCAGCTTCGAGCTGTGGCTGTTGCTGCACTACGACGACATACAGCACCCGCTTCACCGCGACGAGGTATTGGCGCGATTGAAGCAGCACCTGCCCGGCTACGACAAAGGCACAGGGGGCTCGTTCGCAATCACCCGCGGCCGGCTGGCAACGGCAACCCAGCGGGCGCGGGCCTTGGCTACGAAGTTCAGTGCCTACACCGCCCCCGAACCTTTCACCGCCCTGCACGAATTGGTCGCGCTGCTAACCACTTTGCGCGCCTGAAGGCCGCCGATCAGATGTGAGCTCGCCGCCAATCACCCCAAATGTTTGCCGGCCTCCCTCCGCGTCAAGCCGGAAAAAACTTGCGCATGGTCTGCCAAAAAAGTGCGCACCGCCATCGGCTGGGTGCGGGCGTGGTCGCGCAGCGCCCAGCCGATGGCCTTGCGGATGAAGAACTCGGTCTCTGGCGCCAAGGCCAGGGCGTAGCGAAACAGGCGCGCCTGATCGGTCTGCGCTTTCCAGCCCAGTTGGTGCAGCATGGCGACGCGGCGCACCCACAGGCTCGGGTGGCCCAGCCAGTCATCCATCTGGTGCTGCACATCGGCTTGCCCGGTCTGCTCGCGCAGCAGAATGTCACCCACCACACCGGCCAGCGCATCGACCGTGTCCCACCACGCATGGCGCTGCACCAACTGCAGCAGGCTGGGCAGGCTCTCCATGCCAAGCTGGCCGTGGTGCTTGGCCAAGAGGTCCACCGCCACATACTGGAATTCGCGCTCCGGCAGGTCCCACAGGGCTTCGGCCACGGACAGCAGGTCGGCGGCCATCCAGGTGTTCAGCCGCGGCAAGCCGCGCAAAGCCTGCCGGCGCGGCGTGGCGCGGATGCCCAAAAACGCAAACTGGTCCAGCATGTAGGCCCGCATGGGCACGGCTTGCACCGGATCAGCCAGCGGGCGCAGCGCGGCGTCGACCTGCGTCAGCAGTGCAGCCCGGGCCGCCGGGGCGGCACTGGCTCCGGTCTGCGTGTCTTTGTGCTTGGGTTTGGGCGAGCTCATACAGGGGTAAAAAGTGCCTCTGAGCCTTTCCAATATTGGATAGTTTGCTACTATTTTCGTAGCATTCGATCAGTGCATCGATGTCGCAGATTTTGATTGAAAGCTTGCTCTTGATGGTAGCAGCAAGCGCCAAACCACCTTTGGCATTAAACTAGTCAGCTGACTAGTTACATGGGGATTCAACATGCAAACCTGGGCCATTCAAGATGCCAAAGCGCGGTTCAGCGAGTTTTTGGAGGCCTGCATGGCCGATGGCCCGCAACTGGTGACCAAGCGCGGTAGCGAGGCCGCGGTGTTGGTGTCGATCGAGCAATGGCGTCGCATGCAGGCTGCCGCCCGGCCATCGCTCAAAGCGCTGTTGCTGGCCGATGCGGCGAGCGGCGAATTGCCGGTGCCAGCACGGGGCAGCGCTCAGCGGCGGCCGGTGGTGCCGGCGGGTTGAGGCGGATGTACCTGCTCGACACCAACATCATCTCCGAACTTCGCAAGCCGCGGCCGCACGGCGCGGTTGTGGCCTGGTTGCAGGCCCGGGACGACGCAGAGTTGTACGTGTCCGTGGTCACGCTGGCCGAGATTCAGGCCGGCATTGAGCTGACGCGTGACCAAGACCCGGCCAAGGCCCGCGAGATCGAAGCCTGGCTGGATGCCGTGGCCGAGTCGTACAACGTGCTGTCCATGGACGCTGACATATTCCGGCGCTGGGCGCGCCTGATGCATCGGCGGTCCGACACGCTGTATGAGGATGCCATGATCGCCGCCACCGCCGCCAGCCACCAACTCACGGTGGTGACCCGCAACGTTGCCGACTTTGCCGTCTTTGAAGTGCCGGTGCTGAACCCGTTTGATGCAACGGGCACCGCCGCCGCTCAAGACACGATGTAAGCACCGGCCCCGCTGGACAGCAAAGGACAGCATCGGAGAGCAGCTTACCGTCGGACCCTACTGGTAATGCCCCTTGCAGGCGATCACCGTCAGATCGGCATCGTCTACTGCATAGACCAATCGGTGCACATCGTCGATACGCCGGGACCAAAAGCCGCTCAGGCTGCCCAGCAGGGGTTCGGGTTTGCCAATGCCCTGAAACGGGTCACGCCGGCTGGCGTCGATCAGGGTGTTGGTGCGCTTGAGCGTCTTTTTGTCCTGCCCCTGCCAATACAGGTAGTCAGACCAGGCGGCAGGGGTAAAGGCGATGCCCCGGCTCATTCCGGCACCAGCGCACGGCGCCTAGCCTGGCCGGTGCGGTACTGCGCGATGGACTCGGCCAAATGCGCGGCATTGGCGGGGCTGGACAACAGATGCAGGGTTTCAGCCATGCTCTGGTACTGCGCCAGGGACATCACCACGGCGTCAGCCCCATCACGGCGGGTGATGATGGCAATGTCGGCGTCGGCCTCCACGCCGTCGAGCACGGTTTTCAGGCTGTTTCGAGCCTCGGTGTAACTGACAATGCGCATGGTGACTCCAACCTGTACAGTTTATTGAACAGGTAGAGTCTAAGTCAAAACCGCTCAGGACACGATGTAAGCCCCGGCACCGCTGGACAGCAGCTTGCCGTCGGCACCGAGAAACTCCATGCGGGTAGAGGCGACGCGTGAACCCAGGCGCAGCACTTCGCCGCGCAACTCAAATGTTTCGCCGATGCCGGGGCGCAGGTAGTCCACGCGCAGGTCGATGGTGCCGAGTTTCATGAAACGATGCAGGCGCTGGGTGGGGGTTTCGTCCATATGGCGGGCGCCGATGGCGGTCATCACGGCCAGGCCGCCCATGGCGTCCAGTCCAGCGCTGATGACGCCGCCATGGATGCGGTTGTAACTGTAGTGGCCCACCAGTTCGGGCCGCATGTCGATGCGTGCGGTGACCAGGCCTGGCGCCAGCGACACCACACGAAGGCCCAGCGTCTGGTTGAAGACAATTTTGTGCTCCCACAGCTCACGCAGGCCCTCGATGAACTCGTCCTCAAACACAACGGGGGGGGCATTGGCGGTGATTGCAGTCATGCGCCAATTGTCACAGACCGAGCTGGCGCGCGGCCAACTCCTTCATGACCTCCGCGGAGCCGCCGCCAACAAGGCATTCACACCGCGTGTGCAAGGATTCGATGGGCATCGGCTTGTATGACGACGCTTGCATCAGTACCAATTTGGGACTATGCTTCAGCCATGCATATCGTTGCGCTGCGCAATCTCGAATCCTACTGGCACCGACCCAGCCGCAGTGATGCAGAGGGCGCGCTAAAGGCCTGGTTCGCCGAGGCCAAATCGGCGCAATGGACATGCCCACAGGATGTGAAGAATCAGTACGCAAATGCCAGCATCATTGCAAACAACCGGGTTGTGTTCAATATCAAGGGAAACGACCACCGATTGATCGTGGCCATTGCTTACAGGATGCAATACGTTTACGTGAAGTTCATTGGCACCCATGCCGAGTACGACAAAATTGACGCCGCTGTCGTTGACCAGTTCAAAGGAGTCTGATGATGGAAATCAAAGCGATCCGCACCGAAGCAGATTACTTCGCCGCACTGGGCGAGGTGTCCGCACTCATCGACCTGGACCCAGAAGCCGATTCTGCCGAAGGCGAGCGACTTGATGTGCTGGGTACGCTGGTGCAGGCATACGAAGCCAAGCACTATCCCATTGACCCACCGGACCCGATTGAGGCGATCAAGTTCCGCATGGAGCAGGCCGGCATGACGGTGAAAGACCTTGTCCCTTACATTGGCCCGCTTAATCGGGTGTACGAGGTGTTGTCTTACAAACGCTCACTGTCGCTGAGCATGATTCGGCGACTGAGCGAGGGGCTGCATATCCCGGCTGAAGTGCTGATCCGTGAATCTGTCGCCATTGCGGCCTAAAGTTGGCATTGACTGCGCAATCAGCCCCGGGACGGCCGCTTGGCCACGCCCATGGTCTTGGCGATGATGCCCAGCATCACCTCGTCGGCGCCGCCGCCGATTGAGCCCAGGCGGCCGTCGCGGTACATGCGTGACACCTTGTTTTCCAGGGTAAAGCCCATGCCGCCCCAGAACTGCAGGCAGCCGTCCGGAATCAGCCGGTTGAGCCGGCCGGCCTTGAGTTTGGCCATGGACGCCAGCTCCAGCACGTCCTTGCCCTGCACGTACTGGGCGCATGCCTGGTGCGTGAGGGCGCGCAGGCATTCCAGCTCGGTCTTCATCTCGGCCAGCTTGAACTGAACCCACTGCTGGTCGGCCAGGGTGGCGCCAAACAGCTGGCGTTCTTGCGCCCAGTCCACCGTCCACTGGATGCAGTTGGCTAGGCTTTGGAGGCAGCTGGCAGCGGCCCATAGCCGCTCCTCCTGAAACTGCATCATCTGGTACATGAAACCGTGGCCTTCTTCACCGATGCGGTAGCGCTGCGGCACCCGCACCTCGTCAAAGTAAATCAGCCCGGTGTCGCTGGCGTGCATGCCGATCTTGCGGATTTTTTGGGCTTTCTCGATGCCCGGCAGGTTCATGGGCACCATCACCAGGCTTTTGTTGCGGTGCTGGGGGCCATCGCTGGTGTTAACCAGCATGCACATCCAGTCGGCCTGCAGGCTGTTGGTGATCCACATCTTCTGGCCGGTGATGACGTAGTCGTCACCATCCTTACGCGCGTGGCTTTTTATGGAGGCCACGTCGCTGCCCGCGCCGGGCTCGCTCACGCCGATGCAGCCCACCATGTCGCCGGCAATCGCCGGCACCAGAAATTCGCGCCGCAGTTCGTCGCTGCCAAAGCGGGCCAGCGCCGGCGAGCACATGTCGGTCTGCACGCCAATCGCCATCGGGATGGCGCCGCAGTCAATGTGGCCCAGCGCCTCGGCCATGGCCAACGCATACGAGTAATCCAGCCCGGCGCCGCCATAAGCCTCCGGCTTGGTCAGTCCCAGCAGGCCCAGGTTGCCCAGCTTTTTGAACACCTCGTGCGCCGGAAACATCTCGGCCGCCTCCCACTCGTCCACATGGGGGTTGATCTCGGCGTCAATAAAGCGCTTGAGGGTGTTCTGGATTTCCAGGTGCTCGTGGGTGTAGTGCATGGGTGGCTCCGTGACTTATCAGGAAAAAACCTTGGGCGTCTGCGCCCGGTGAAAGCCGTTAAAGGGCTTGACGGCATCGCGCTGGCGGGCCGCATCGGCAGGCTCGCCCATGGGCCAGCCCAGCCGCACCTGCGGCCGCGCGCCGTCGATGCGCAGGGTGCTGCCGCTGATGAAGCTGGCCGCCGGGCTGAGCAGAAACACAATGCCGGCCGCCGTCTCGGACTCGGTGCCAAAGCGCCCCAGCGGTACGGTGCCGGCCATGGCGCGCAGCATCGGCCCCGCATCTGCCGGGTAATGGTCCATGCCGCTGGAGGCAATGTAGCCCGGCGCCACCGCGTTCACCCGCACACCCTGCCCGGCCCACTCCACCGCAGCGGTCTCGGTGAAGCTGACCATGCCGGCGCGCGCCGCGCCGCTGTGCCCCATGCCCGGCATCGAGCCCCAAATGTCGGCCACGATGTTGACGATGCCGCCGCCGCTGTGCTGCATGGCCTGCAAAAAACACTCGCGCGCCATCAGAAAGCCGCCGGTCAGGTTGGTGTCGAGCACCGCCTGCCAGCCCTTGGCGCTGATGGCCTGCAGCGGCGTGATGTACTGGCCGCCGGCATTGTTGACCAAACCGTCAATGCGGCCGTGCTCGGCCAGCACAGCGGCCACGGTCTGCTTGACCAGCTCTTCCTGCCGGATGTCACACACCTGCAGGCTGGCTTGGCCGCCGTCCTGTGCAATCTCGCTGGCCACGGCCTGCAGCTTGTCGAGTTTGCGGCCCACCAGCACCACCCTGGCCCCCAGGGCGGCCAACTCGTGCGCGGTGCAGCGGCCGATGCCGGAGCCGCCGCCGGTGACGATCACCACCCGGCCGGCGAACAGATTTGGGGCAAATACCGAGGCATAAGTCATCCGATCTCCTTCAAAAGCCGGCGGTGGCAGAACCAGGAAATTGCTACTAAATAAATAGCTACAACCCCAATAACCACGGGGCTAGAGGCTGATTTTCCTTAAATTTTGCTGAAGTCAGGCTTGCGCTTTTCCATGAAGGCGGTGAAGGCCTCGCGCGCCGCCGGCTCGGCCAGCATGCGGCCAAAGCTCTGCGCCTCTTGCGCCATGCGCTGCGCCACCACCTCGACCTGGCCCAGCTTCATCAGGCGCTTGGTCTCGATCAGCGAGCCGATGGGTTTGGCAGCCAGCTTTTGGGCCTGGCGCTGCGCCAGAGCGGCCGCCTCGCTCGGCGGCACGATGCGGCTAATCAGCCCCATCTCCAGCGCCGCTTCGGCCATAAAGGGCTCGCCCAGCATCAAGGCTTCGGCCGCACGGCCGTAGCCCATGCGCTGCGGCGCCAGGTAGCTCGACGCCGCTTCGGGGCACAGGCCCAGGTTGACAAAGGGCATGGAGAACGCAGCGTTGTCGCCCGCATAGACCAGATCGCAATGGAACAGCAGCGTGGTGCCTATGCCCACCGCCGGCCCGCACACCGCTGCCAGCACTGGCTTGGGGAAGGTGCTGATAGCGCGCAAAAATCGGAACACCGGCGAATCCATGGTG
Organism: Rhodoferax sp.; assembly: GCA_040400795.1. GTDB lineage: Bacteria > Pseudomonadota > Gammaproteobacteria > Burkholderiales > Burkholderiaceae_C > Rhodoferax. The sequence goes on along the minus strand of JBBAPO010000018.1, from coordinate 14,355 downwards.
CTGGGTTTGGCGTTCAGAAAATCGCCAATGTCATTGCCGGCGCTGAAAATGGTTTCATGGCCCTGGAACACCACGGCACGTACTGCCGGGTCGGCTTCGGCCTGCGCCAGCGCGTCCGCCATGCTGGCGAACATGGCGGCGGTGATGGAGTTCTTCTTGTCCACCCGGTTCAGGGTGATGGTCAGCACACCGGCGCTGGTGTCGGTCAGGATGTCGCTCATGGCAAGTGTCCGTTCAGTGGGGGAAATAAAGTCGGTGGGGAAAACCTCAGGCGGCCAGGGCCTCGCGCACAAAGTCCAGCCGGTCCTGGCCCCAGAACATTTGGTCGCCCACAAACATCGTGGGCGCGCCAAATATGCCGCGCTGCACGGCGGCGTCAGTGCGGGCCTTCAAGGCTTCTTTCACCTCAGGCTCGGCACACAGCTCCAGCAGGGCGGCCGGGTCAAAACCGGCGGCGCTCAGGGTCTGGGCCAGCACCATTGGGTCGCCCAGGTTCAGCGCGTCCACCCAGATAGCACGGAACATGGCGGCGCAATAAATCTCAAAGCGCGCGTCCCCGCGCAGCTGTAGGCCCACTGCCGCGCGCATCAGCTGCAGGGTGTTGATAGGGAAATGCGGGTTCATCACCAGCGGCACGCCGTAGCGTTTGGCAAAGCGTGCCATGTCGACAAACAGGTAGCTGCCCTTGAGCGGCACACTGATGGGCGCCCGATTGCCCGTGGCCTGGAAAACCCCTCCCAGTAGCATGGGCTGCCAGACCAGGGCGGCGCCAGCATCGGCACACAGCTTTGGCAGCTGGGTCCAGGCAAGATAAGAGGCAAGGCTGCCAAAATCAAAATAAAAGTCCACGGTCTTGGCCATCAAAATTTCTCCAGGTAAGGGCGTAAATCCAGCTCATGGGTCCAGGCGTCGCGCGGCTGACCGTGCAACATCCAGTACTGGTCGGCAATGTGCTCGGGGTTCAGGATACCGTCTTGCGCCTTCAGGGCATAGCGCTCAGGGAAATTGTCGCGGATGAAGGCGGTATCAATGGCGCCATCCACCACCACATGCGCCACATGGATGCCGCGGGGCCCAAGCTCGCGCGCCATGCTCTGCGCCAAGGCCCGCAGCGCATGCTTGGCGCCGGCAAAGGCAGCAAAATTCGCCGCCCCGCGCAGCGAGGCAGTGGCGCCGGTGAAGATGATGGTCTGCGCCCGGCCGCTGCGCGTCACCATGCGCCGCGCCACCTCTCGCCCATTCAGAAAGCCGCCAAAACAGGACATTTCCCAGATCTTGAAGTACTTGCGGGCGGTCTCATCCAGGATGCTGCTGGGCGCGTTGGCGCCGATGTTGAACACCAGCACCTCGATGGGGCCGATATCGGCCTCGATCTGAGCCACCAGCGCCACCACCGCGTCTTCTTGGCGCGCGTCCGAGGCAAAGCCGTGGGCCTGACCGCCTTCGGCGCGAATCTGCGCCAACAGCGGCTGCAGCTTGTCCAGGCTGCGGCGGGTCACGCAGGCAGCGTAGCCTTCGCGGGCAAAACGCCGTGCCACGGCGCCGCCTGTGGCGTCCCCCGCGCCAATGACCAGGGCAACCGGGGTGGCGCTCATACCGGGTTCATGCCTTATTCATGCCTTGTAATAAACGATCTGGTGGCTGCTCACCAGCATCTCGCCGGCCTCGTTCCAGAGCTGTGCCGTCTGGTCAAAGAAACCGTTGCGAAAGGCCTGAGCCCGGGCTTGGGCCAGCACAAAGCCGGTGCCGGTGGCGGCCAGCTGCGCCGCACCGGCATGAAAGTAGACCGTCATCGACACCGTGCCAGCCGGCACATGGGTGGCGCGGCGGCGCCAGACGCGCGGGAAAAAAATATCGGCCAGCGCGGTGAGCGAGGCAAAGTCCAGCGACCGCACAGGCTGGTCGCGCACCCAGAGCTGGCTCAGGCTGTTCTGGCTGCTGCCGTCCCAGGTCACCGGGAGCGGGCCAGTGATGGGCTTGGTCTCGTAGCGGTCAAACCACACCACTGGCGCCGCCACGCGCAGGCTGGGCAGGTCCGCCGGCGCTGGGCAGGCCGGCATGGGCTCGTCGTCCACGCCCCAGGTCTCGCGCCGCTGCGCCGTGATGGCGGTGGCGGTGATGACCGATTGCCCGTCCTGCAGCAGCTCGATCACCCAGTGCTGGGTAGATCGGTTGGTGCGGGCCGGGCGCGCTTGCAGCACAAAAGGGCCGTCGGCCACGCCAGCAGCGTAATTCACCGTTAGCGCCAGCGGGTCGCCCAGGCGATTGGGGTGCAGCAGCACGGCATTGAGCATTTGCGCCGCCGTGATGCCGCCGTAAGGCCCCACCATGTTGGCGTAGGCCGGGCTGGTGTGGCCCAGCCAGTGGCCGTCCGGCTGCAACTCAAGCGCGATGGCTTGGTCAAACGGGTGCAGGGTCGGCACTGGGCTGGTCATCACACGCGCTCAAAAATACCCGCTGCGCCCTGCCCCATGCCCACGCACATGGTGACCATGCTGTAGCGCAGCTGGTGCCGGTGCAGGGCGTGGATGGCGGTGGCCGAGCGGATGGCGCCGGTCGCGCCCAGCGGGTGGCCCAGGGCAATGGCGCCGCCCATGGGGTTGACCTTGGCCGGGTCCAGCCCCAGGGTGTTGATGACCGCCAAGGACTGGGCGGCAAAGGCCTCGTTCAGCTCAAACCAGTCGATGGCATCCTGCTGCAGGCCGGCACGGCGCAGCGCGGCCGGAATCGCCTCGATCGGGCCGATGCCCATGATGTGCGGCGGCACGCCGCACGCGGCGTAGCTGACAAAGCGGGCCAGTGGTTTCAGGCCAAAGCGCTTCACCGCACTCTCGCTGGCCAGAATCAGGGCACCGGCGCCGTCCGAGGTTTGCGAGCTGTTGCCCGCCGTGACCGAGCCACGGGCGGAAAACACGGTGCGCAGCTTCGCCAGGCCCTCGATGGAGGTGTCGGCCCGGGCGCCCTCGTCCAGGCTCACCAGCCAGCGGGTTTCCAGCACCTGACCGGTGGCCAGGTCGGGGGCGCGGTCCACCACCTCCACCGGGGTGATCTCGTCCTTGAACTGGCCTGCCGCCATGGCCGCCAGCGCCCGCTGGTGCGAGGCCAGGGCGAACTCGTCCTGCGCCTGTCGGCTCACCTTCCACTGAGTGGCCACTTTCTCGGCGGTCAGGCCCATGCCGTAAGCGATGCCAATGTTGTCGTCATTGCCAAACATGGCTGGTGAGAGCGAGGGCGCGTTGCCCATCATCGGCACCATGCTCATGCTCTCTACGCCGGCGGCAATCATCACATCGGCCTCGCCCACGCGGATGCGGTCGGCCGCCATCTGTACCGCGCTCAGGCCCGAGGCACAAAAGCGGTTCACCGTGATGCCGCCCACGCTGTGCGGCAGGCCGGCCAGCACGGCGGCCACACGGGCCACGTTCAGGCCCTGCTGTGCTTCGGGGATGGCGCAGCCGCAAATGATGTCTTCGATGCTGGCCGGGTCCAGCCCGGGCGCTTGCGCCAGCACGGCTTGCAGCGCCTTGACCAGCAGATCGTCCGGGCGCAGGTTGCGCAACGAGCCCCGGTGCGAGCGGCCGATCGGCGTACGCGTGGCCGCGACGATGTAGGCGTCTTGAACTTGTTTCATGAATAGCTCCGGGTCAGTTGCGCAGCGGCTTGCCGGTGGACATCATGCCCATGATGCGCGCCTGGGTTTTGGGGTGCACCAGCAGCTGGCAGAAGGCCTGCCGCTCCAGCGTCATCAGGTAGTCTTCGTCGACCAGGCTGCCGGCGTCCACGTCGCCACCACACACCACATGGGCGATCAGGCTGGCAATGTGGAAGTCGTGCGCGCTGACGAAGCCACCGTCGCGCATGTTCACCAGCGAGCCCTTCAGGGTGGCGATGCCGCTGCGCCCGGCTACGGCAAACTGGCGCTTGTGCGGCGGCCGGTAGCCGCCAGCAAACATGGCGCGGGCCTCGTTGATAGCCACAAACAGCAGCTCGTCCTTGTGCGGCACGATCAGGTCGCTGGCCAGCAGGTAGCCCAGCTTGCGCGACTCAATGGCACTGGTGCCCACCTTGGCCATGGCGGCGGCGGTAAAGCCCTCGGTCAAAAACGGCAGCAGGTCTTTGCCGGTAGAGGCAGCGGCGTTTTCGGCCGCGCGCCGGGCAATGTAAGTCAGGCCGCCGGCACCCGGCACCAGGCCCACTCCCACCTCAACCAGGCCGATGTAGCTCTCCATCGCCACCACCCGGCGTGACGAATACACCGCCAGCTCGCAGCCGCCGCCCAGTGCCAGGCCACGCACGGCCGAGATCACCGGCACGGTGGCGTAGCGCAGGCGCAGCATGGCCTGCTGCATCTCGGCCTCGGCACCGTCAATGGCCGACACCCCCACCATCATGAAGGCCGGCAGCATGGCCTGCAGGTCGGCACCGGCCGAAAACATGTCGTCGGGTGACCAGATCACCAGGCCCTGGTAATTGGCCTCGGCCATGTCTAGCCCCTGCATCAGGCCCTCGATGACGCCGGGGCTGAGCGCGTGCATCTTGGTCTTGATGCTGGCAATCAGCACCTGCTGGTCCAGCGTCCACAGCCGGATGGCCTCGTCCTCATGCAGCGTGGTGCCGGCAGCCTCGGTCTTGAGCGCCTGCGCGCCCAACACGCTCTCGGGGAAATGCTGGCGGGCATACACGGGCAGCTGGCGCACCGGTACAAACTGGCCGGTGCTCGGGTTCCAGGAGCCAGCCGGCGTGTGCACACCGCCGGCCTCGGCCACCGGGCCCTTGAACACCCAGTCTGGCAGGGGCGTGTTACACAGGGCGCGGCCGGCATCAATGTCCTCTTGCACCATCTGGGCCACGTCCAGCCAGCCAGCCTCTTGCCACAGCTCGAACGGGCCCTGCTTCATGCCAAAGCCCCAGCGCAGGCACAGGTCCACATCGCGCGCGTTGTCGGCAATGGTGGCCAGATGCACGGCGGCATAGTGAAAGCCGTTGCGCAGAATGGCCCACAAAAACCGGCCCTGCGCACCCTCGCTGTTGCGCAGCAGGCGCAGGCGCTCGGCAGCCGGCTTTTTGAGCATGCGGGCGTAAACCTCGTCGGCCTTTTGCCCGGCAGCCACGTACTCGCCTGATTCAGCGTCAAAGCGCAGCACGTCACGGCCCTGCTTCTTGTAAAAACCCGCCTTGGTTTTTTGCCCCAGGTGGCCCAGCGCCAGCAGTTGCTGCAGCACCTCAGGCGTGGCAAAGCTGGCGTAAAACGGGTCGGTCTCCAGGCTCAGCGTGTCCTGCAGCGTCTTGATCACATGGGCCATCGTATCTAGGCCCACCACGTCGGCGGTGCGGAAGGTGCCCGAGCTGGCACGGCCCATTTTCTTGCCGGTCAGGTCGTCCACCACGTCGATGGTCAGGCCAAAGTTCGCCACCTCTTTCATGGTGGCCAGCATGCCGGCAATGCCGACCCGGTTGGCGATGAAGTTGGGCGAGTCCTTGGCCCGCACCACGCCCTTGCCGAGCGTGCTGGTGACAAAGGTCTCCAGCGCGTCCAGGTTGGCGGGTTCAGTGGCGGGGGTGTTGATCAGCTCCACCAGCGCCATGTAGCGCGGCGGGTTGAAAAAATGGATGCCGCAAAAGCGCGGCCGCATAGCCTCAGGCAGGGCCTCGCTCAAAGCCGTGATCGACAGGCCCGAGGTGTTGGAGGCCAGCAGCGCATGCGGCGCCACTTGGGGCGCGATTTTGCGGTACAGGTCGAGCTTCCAGTCCATGCGCTCGGCAATGGCTTCGATCACCAGGTCGCAGCCCGCCAGCAACGCCAGGTGCTCCTCGTAGTTGGCCTGGCCGATCAGCGCCGCGTCTTCGGGCACACCCAGGGGCGAGGGCTTGAGCTTCTTCAAACCTTCGACCGCGCGGCTGACGATGCCGTTTTTGGGACCCTCTTTGGCCGGCAGGTCAAAAAGAATGACCGGCACCCCGACGTTGACCAGGTGCGCCGCAATTTGTGCGCCCATCACACCGGCGCCCAGAACCGCGACTCGTCTGACATTGATATGCGACATGGTGAATTCTGCGCGGGCTTACTGCACGCGCACCCAGGTTTGGGTGCGGCCCAGCAGGGGGGTACCAACGTAGCCGCGCACTTCGAGTTTTTTGCCGCCCTCAATCGGCGTTAGCCTGAGTTTGTAGACCGTACCGTTGTTGGGATCGAGAATATTGCCCCCCTCCCAGACGTGCTTGCCGTCAGCCTTCTTGGCATCCCGAATGATTTGCATGCCTACTTTGGGCTTGCCTTTGCGGTCATCTGTGCATTTGTCGCACAGGGGCTCACCACTCTGGGTCAGTGCTTTTTCAACCACGGCACTCACCACGCCCGCGGTGTCTATCACACGCACCTCGGACGTGGCTTTGCCATCCACATCGCTGATGGTTTGCCACAGGCCGACGGGGGTCATCTGCGCCAGGGCAGAGAGGGACGACAGGGCCAGCAGAGTGGCCAAAGTGTTACGGATCATGGAAATCTCCTACAAAGGTTAAACAAGTACACGCCCGGGCTCAGGCAAACACCGCATCGGTGTCCATCAGGGCGGCCGCGCCACTGCGCGCGGTGCGCATCAGGGTGGCGGTCTCAGGGAACAGCTTGGCAAAGTAAAAGCGCGCGGTTTGCACCTTGGCCAAGTAGAACAGGTCCGGGTTGCCGGCGGCCATCTCGCGCAGCGCCACCTGCGCCATGCGGGCCCAGAAGTAGCCGAAAACCATGTGGCCGGCCACGCGCAGGTAATCCACCGCTGCGGCGCCCACCTCGTCAGGGTTCTGGAAGCCCTTAAAGCCTATCTCGGTGGTGAACTTGGTCATCTGCTCACCCAGCACGGCAATGGGGGTAATGAACTCAGACATTTTTTCGTTGACGCCCTCTTCTTCCACCAGCTGCGCCACCAGCTTGCCAAACTTCTTGAGGGTTGCGCCGTTGTTGCCCAGAATTTTGCGGCCCAGCAGGTCGAGCGACTGGATGGTGTTGGTGCCTTCGTAAATCATGTTGATGCGGGAATCGCGCACAAACTGCTCCATGCCCCATTCCTTGATGTAACCATGGCCGCCAAACACCTGCAGGCAGGTGGAGGTGGCGGTCCAGCCGTTGTCGGTGATGAAGGCCTTGACGATGGGCGTCAGCATGGCCAGCATTTCGCCGGCGTCTTTGCGCACCTTGTCCTCGGGGTGGTGAAGTTCCTGCTCCAGCAGCATCGAGCAGTAGGCCGTCAGGGCGCGGCCACCCTCGGCATAGGCGCGGGCGGTGAGCAGCATTTTGCGCACATCGGGGTGCACGATGATGGGGTCGGCCGGCTTGTCTTTGGCCTTGGTGCCCGAGAGCGAGCGCATCTGAATGCGGTCTTTGGCATAGGCCAGGGCGTTCTGGTAGGCCACCTCGGTCAGGCCCAGCGACTGGTTGCCCACGCCCAGGCGGGCAGCGTTCATCATCACAAACATGCCCTGCATGCCCTTGTTGGGCTGACCCACCATGGCGCCCACTGCGCCGTCCAGCACCATCTGGCAGGTGGCGCTGGCGCGGATGCCCATCTTGTGCTCAATACCGCCGCAGTAAATGCCATTGCGCTCACCCAAAGAGCCGTCGGCATTGATCAAAAATTTGGGCACCACAAACAGGCTCACGCCCTTGATACCGGGGGGTGCATCGGGCAGGCGGGCCAGCACCAGGTGCACGATGTTGGCGGCCATGTCGTGCTCACCGGCGCTGATGAATATCTTGTTGCCAGTGATCCGGTAGCTGCCATCAGGCTGGGGTTCGGCCTTGGTGCGCATCAGGCCCAGGTCAGTGCCGCAGTGCGACTCGGTCAGGCACATGGTGCCGGTCCACTCACCACTGGTCATCTTGGCAAGGTAGGTCTGCTTTTGAGCATCGGTGCCGTGGGCGTGCAAAGAGGCGTAGGCGCCGTGCGTCAGGCCGGGGTACATGGTCCAGGCCTGGTTGGCGCTGTTGAGCATCTCGTAAAACATCTGGTTCACCACCAGCGGCAGGCCCTGGCCGCCAAAGGCGGTGTCGCAGCTTAATGCAGCCCAGCCACCGGCCACGTAACTGGCATAGGCCTCTTTGAAGCCCTTGGGCGTGGTCACGGCGTGGCTGGCCGGGTCCAGGCTACAACCTTCGGTGTCGCCGCTGACATTGAGTGGGAACAACACCTCGGAGGCAAACTTGCCGCCCTCTTCCAGCACGGCATTGACGGTGTCCACGTCAACGTCGGCATGCCGGGGCATGGCTTTGAATGCATCGGTAACTTTGAGCAGTTCGTGCATGACAAACTGCATATCGCGCAGCGGCGGGGTATAGGCGGGCATGGGTTGGGTCCTTGGGGGATGGGTTGGATGTGAAAAAAACGTTGTCTATTTGGCGGCCGCTGGCCCGTAGCGCGCCAGGATGTTGTCAAAACCTCGGTGCGCACGACCCACCGAGCGCGGGTTTTGCAGAAACCGAGCCTCGTAGTGCAGGGCCAGAATCAGGGCGTGAATCTCAAAGGCCATTTGCTCCTCGTCGGCGCTTTGCAACAGGTGGCCCTCTTGCTTGGCCTGCACCACAGCGCGGTACAGGGCGGCCAGCCAGGCCTGCACCGAGCTGGCCAAAGCGTCACGCACCGGGCCGGGCCGGTCGTCAAACTCTACCGCGCCGCTGATGAAGATGCAGCCGGACTGAATTTCCACCGCTACCCGTTGCATCCAGTTGTCAAACAAGGCCTTGACACGCGGCAAGCCGCGCGGCTGCTGCATGGCGGGGTAAAACACCTCGTCGGCAAAGCGGGTGTAGTACTCACGGATCACCGAAATCTGCAGTTCTTCCCGCGAGCCAAAGTGCGCAAACACGCCCGATTTGCTCATGTGCGTGACATCGGCCAGCGCGCCAATGCTCAGGCCCTCGAGACCGATTTGGGAGGCCAGTAACAGTGCCGCCTCCAGAATGGCCTGCTTGGTTTGCTGGCCTTTGTGCAGGCTACGTACGCGCGCCAGTGTCTGGCCCGACGGGTCGGCAGGGATGGTGAGGGATAGCAAGCTGGTCATAAAAATAGAACGATCGTGCTATTTTGCAGCATTTCTGCTGCTGTTTGCTCGCCGCAGCACAATTCAGGCTTACTTTTATCAAAGTAGATGGCTTGTACGGCTGGCACCAAGTGCGGTCCAAGCGGCCGCCGGTGGTTCAACCGAGCAGTAAGGCCAGGCTAGCCTCGAGGTGTTCCGAGGGCAGCCGCTTGAAACCGGAGCGGGCAAAGCGCTGCAGCCGGCCCACCAGAAAAGCCGTCAAAGCCGACGCCAGAACCTGCGCATCGACCGTAGGCGTGTCGGAGCCGTCAGTCGCCGCACCGGCGCGCAAGCATTGGCGCAAGCTGGCTTCGAGTTTGTCAAAAAAATGGTTCATGCGTTGTTGCAGGCGCTCGTTCTCATAGACCAGCGCATCGCCAACCATGACCCGTGCCATGCCCGGGTTTTTCTCGGCAAACTGGATCACCATGGCCAGCACCCGACCTGCCTGGCGGGCGCCGGGCGCCGAACCGGCCCCAGCGTTGTCCTGCTGGGCGATCTGATTGACCAGCGCAAACACGGTCTGCTCAATGAAATCAATCAGGCCCTCAAACATCTGGGCCTTGCTGGCAAAGTGCCGGTACAGGGCAGCCTCGCTCACCTCTAACCGGGCTGCCAGCGCCGCCGTGGTGATGCGCTCAAGCCCGGGTTGCTGCAACATGCTGGCCAGCGCCTGCAAAATTTGAACCCGGCGTTCCCCTGGCTTGGGCCGTTTACGGGCTGGTGCCTCGCCCGCCCGATCGGAGGGGTGAGCGTCAGCTTGGGGGTCAGACGGGGCCATGGCTTAGGGCAGCGTTGGTCTTAATGGGAGCGGATCATGGTGCCAAAGGCCTGGTCGGTCAGAATCTCCAGCAGCAACACGTGCGGCACACGGCCGTCCACAATGTGCACCGCGTTGACGCCGCTTTTGGCCGCATCCAGCGCGCCGCTGATCTTGGGCAACATGCCGCCTGAAATCGTGCCGTCGGCAAACAGCTCGTCAATGCGGCGCGCGGTCAGATCGGTCAGCAATTCACCGGCCTTGTTCAGCACGCCGCTGATGTTGGTCAGCATGATCAGCTTTTCAGCCTTGAGCACCGTGGCCAGCCGAGCGGCCACCACATCGGCGTTAATGTTGTAACTTTCATTTTTTTCGCCAAAACCGATCGGGCTGATGACCGGGATGAAGGCATCGTCTTGCAGCGCCTTGACCACGCTCGGGTCAATGCTGACGATGTCGCCGACCTGACCCACATCCAGCTCTTTGCTCGGGTCTTTGCTGTCCACCATCTTGAGCTTTTGAGCGCGGATCAGGCCGCCGTCTCGACCGGTCAGGCCCACCGCCTTGCCGCCAGCTTGGTTGATCAGGCCCACAATGTCCTGCTGCACCTCGCCGCCCAGCACCCACTCCACCACCTCCATGGTTTCGGCGTCGGTCACGCGCATGCCCTGGATGAACTCGCCCTTCTTGCCCAGGCGGTTCAGCGCATTCTCAATCTGCGGGCCGCCGCCATGCACCACCACCGGGTTGATACCCACCAGTTTGAGCAGCACCACGTCTTCTGCAAAGTCGGCCTGCAGCTCGGGGTCAGTCATGGCGTTGCCGCCATACTTGATCACCATGGTCTTGCCATGGAACTTGCGAATGTAGGGCAGCGCTTGGGCCAGGATGTCGGCCTTTTGGCGCGGGGAAATTGGGCTGGGGTCGGGGGCTTGGTCGGTCATGCCCGCATATTACTTCAGCGGCTTGGAATACTGCGATCCGCGCCGTTGCAGAATATAAGCTCAGGCCTTGATCGCGAAGTCTTCCTTGGTCTTGCCCTGCGCCACCAACGCCGACATCCACTTGGGCATCAGGCCACGGCCACTCCACGTTTCGCCATTAGAGCCGCGGTACTTGGCCAACACGGGTGACGTCGCCTTCTTTTTTGCAGCAGCCACTTTGGGCGCGCCCGCTGTCTTAGGGGCCTTGGCCTTCGGTTTGCCCTTGGCACCTCGGCCTTTGGGGGCTTGCAGGTCTTTCACAGTAATGCCAAACGCCTGCATCTTGTCCAAGATGTCTTGCACGGTCTTGTCAAATTCCCGTGTCTTGATTTCATTGGCCTGCTTTTGCAGTTTTTCGATCTGGCTTTGGATATCAATCAAGTTGCTCATTGCTGTACTTTCATTTTTTGGTAAACCCATGACATTAATTATTTTTAGACTTAATATACTGTCAACCTATCCTTACACCGCGCCCATGATACTCAATCTAAAGCGTGACATGTTTTTTGACCATCATGAGCCTCCTGATCGCCGATCCCGCGTCACTGCGTACATGGATAGGCCTCTGGAAAACTGAATCGCCCCGATTTTCATGGAGGCTCTAACCTTGGAGAAGATCGAGTCATGAGTAAAAAATTAAATCGTTTTCCCCCTGGGGTGCCCGAGCGGGCTGTGCGTTTGGTGCAAGACCACCGCGGTGAATATCCGTCCCTGTGGGCCGCCATTGAGTCAATCGCACCAAAGATCGGCTGCGTCCCCCCAAACGCTGCAGGAATAGGTCCGTAAATAGGAATTCGACACCGGCCTGCGCGAATGGCGTCACCCGGCGAATGTGCGGTACGATACTTGCACAAGCCTGAGTTACTTTAGACTACCGACGTCTGAGGCACCTTCCCCTCTTCTCAGTGCTGCAGTAGCCTAACCGGCGGTTTTTTCTACCCTCTCCTTTCTGACGATAGCCATCACCAAATCTGTGCATCCATGACTCAGCCACCATCTGTCACGCCAATTGTTCTTTGCGGCGGCTCAGGAACTCGGCTTTGGCCACTGAGCCGAAAAAGCTTCCCAAAGCAATTTGTACCCTTGATCGATGACAAAAGCCTTCTGCAATTGACCCTGGAGCGGCTTTCTCTTCTTAATAACAGGGTCGTTTGCGTTGCTTCGGAAGAGCATCGATTTTTGGTGTCGGATGCAGTGCGCGCTGCGGCGGTCCAAGCCGCGATCCTCCTCGAGCCCGTTGCTCGCAATACTGCAGCCGCCATGGCCATAACGGCACTCATGGCTAAACCGGAAGATCTGCTGCTATTTTGCCCGTCCGATCACCACATACCAGACGCACACGCTTTTGCCCAATTGGTCGGGCAGGGCATAACAGCAGCTGAGGCGGGTGCCATTGTGACCTTCGGGGTTACACCAACATTTCCCAGCACTGCATTTGGCTATATTCAACGAGGTTTGGTGCGGTCCGATGGCACCAATCACGTGGATGCCTTTATCGAGAAGCCACCCTCAGACAAGGCCGAAGGTCTGCTACTGTCTGGCAGCGCTTATTGGAATGCGGGCATATTTTTGTGCCGTGCGCAGACCTTGCTAAGCGCACTTGGACAACACGCGCTCGACATACTGCAATCTTGCCAGCAGGCCATGCAGTCAGCCCACCATGATGGCAACTTCGTGAGGCCGGATAGGCTATTGTTCGAAGCTTGCCGCGCGGACAGCATTGACTACGCGGTACTGGAGCATCATCGGAACGTTGCTGTTCTTGAATTTGCTGGCCAGTGGAGTGATGTTGGCAGTTGGAACGCTGTTGCCAGCCTGACTGCGGCCGACGCCAACGGAAACCGCATCAATGGCCACGGCATAACGCTGCATTCGTCAAACACTTTCATTCATGCGCCGCATCGACCGGTTGTCACCTTGGGTACCCAAGACTTGTTGGTGGTAGACACCCCTGACGCCCTACTGGTTGCAGCGGTCACCCATGCAGAGCTTGTCAAGCAGGTGGTTGCGCAGCTGGATGCCGATCATATTGTTCAAGCAGTCCAACACCGTAAGGTTGCCCGTCCTTGGGGGAGCTACGACAGTGTGGACATGGGCGATCGGCACCAGGTGAAGCGGATTACCGTGCGACCTGGCGCGAAGCTCAGCCTTCAGATGCATCAGCACCGGGCCGAGCACTGGATCGTGGTCAAAGGTACGGCTTTGGTCACCAAGGGCGAAGAGGACATGTTTTTGACAGAAAATCAAAGCACTTACATTCCGTTGGGTGTTAGACATAGCCTCACCAACCCAGGCAAGACAGACCTAGAGTTGATTGAGGTTCAGTCAGGCAGTTACCTGGGTGAGGACGACGTTGTTCGCTTTGAAAACACCTATGACCGCAGTTAAATCCCCTGACAGAATCTATATTGCGGGCCATCGAGGCATGGTGGGCAGCGCTATTGTCCGAACACTGCAACGACAGGGCCACAAAGACCTGCTCTATCGAACACATGCCGAATTGGAGTTGACCAATCAAGCGGCTGTCATCAGATTTTTTGCAACGGAGCGGCCCTCGCAGGTCTATATGGCCGCCGCCAAAGTGGGGGGCATATACGCCAACAATACCTACCCAGCAGACTTCATTTACCAAAATCTGATGGTCCAGGCCAATGTGATTGACGCTGCATTTCAGAGCGGCGTGAAGAAGCTACTGTTTCTGGGGTCCAGCTGCATTTACCCGCGTTCAGCGGAGCAACCCATGCGAGAAGACGCCCTACTCTCAGGGGCCTTGGAGCCGACCAACGAGCCCTACGCTATTGCCAAAATTGCAGGCATCAAACTTTGTGAAAGCTACAACCGGCAATACGGTCAAAGCCATGGCGTGGACTACCGCAGCGTCATGCCCACTAACCTGTATGGCCCTGGCGACAACTACCACCCGGAAAACAGCCATGTCATCCCTGCGCTCATTCGGCGCTTTCATGAGGCCAAATTGACCGGCGCACCAAGCGTGCTCATCTGGGGCACTGGAACGCCACGTCGCGAGTTTTTGTATGTGGATGATATGGCGGCTGCCAGCGTTTTTGTGATGGACTTAGCCAAAGAAAGCCTGGATCAAGTTACAAAGCCTATGCTAAGCCACATCAACGTGGGCTTTGGTTCAGATATAACTATTGCAGAACTGGCTCGGTCCATTGCAATTGCCGTTGGCTACTCGGGCTACATCGAATTTGATACGAGCAAACCTGATGGTGCACCACGCAAATGGATGGACAGCGCCAGACTCAACGCCCTGGGATGGAATGCCAAGACTCAACTGCAACAAGGCTTGGCAACGGCCTACCAAGATTTTGTTACCCACTATGCTACAAAAGAAACAACCTAAAGTCGCTCTCATCACAGGCGTCACCGGCCAAGACGGCTCCTACCTGGCTGAGTTTTTGCTGGAAAAAGGCTACACAGTGCACGGCATAAAGCGCCGCGCAAGCTCGTTCAACACCCAGCGCGTTGACCACATTTACCAAGACCCGCATGTCGACAACGCACGCTTCAAGCTGCATTACG
>JBBAPO010000017.1:0-110377 GCA_040400795.1 Rhodoferax sp. | reverse complement strand
ACCCAGGCGCTCAAAGAAGGCCAGAGCGTCACCCAGACCTACACCGCCCGCGTCATTGATGACAAGGGCGCCTACGTTGACCAGACCCTCACCGTCACCATCAACGGCACCAACGACGTGCCGGTGGTGAGCAATGCCGGCACGGCACAGGCCGGCGCTGTCACTGAAGCTGGCGCCAACGACGACGGCACCACGGTGGCCGGTACGGCCACGGTCAGCGGCACGCTCAGCGCCTCTGACGTCGACACCGACGCCACCCGGACCTGGAGCCTGCAGGGCACCCCGTCCACCACCTACGGCACGATCGCCATCAATGCGAGCACCGGCGTGTGGACCTACACGCTGGGCAACACCTTGGCCGCCACCCAGGCGCTCAAAGAAGGCCAGAGCGTCACCCAGACCTACACCGCCCGCGTCATTGATGACAAGGGCGCCTACGTTGACCAGACCCTCACCGTCACCATCAACGGCACCAACGACGTGCCGGTGGTGAGCAATGCCGGCACGGCACAGGCCGGCGCTGTCACTGAAGCTGGCGCCAACGACGACGGCACCACGGTGGCCGGTACGGCCACGGTCAGCGGCACGCTCAGCGCCTCTGACGTCGACACCGACGCCACCCGGACCTGGAGCCTGCAGGGCACCCCGTCCACCACCTACGGCACGATCGCCATCAATGCGAGCACCGGCGTGTGGACCTACACGCTGGGCAACACCTTGGCCGCCACCCAGGCGCTCAAAGAAGGCCAGAGCGTCACCCAGACCTACACCGCCCGCGTCATTGATGACAAGGGCGCCTACGTCGACCAGACCCTCACCGTCACCATCAACGGCACCAACGACGCCGCTGTGATCGCCGGCGACGCCATTGGCGCGGTGACGGAAGACGCCAGCACGCCCAACCTCACCGATACCGGCACCCTGAGCATCAGCGACGCTGACACCGGCGAGGGCAGCTTCCAGACCGACCCAGCCGACATCACCGCCAGCGCAGGTGCCCTAGGGTCTTTGAGCATCACCAGTGCGGGCGTATGGAGCTACACCGTTCCCAACGCTAGCGTGCAATACCTCAAGGCTGGCGAGACCAAGACCGAGACCTTCACCGTCAAAGCAGCCGACGGCACCACCAAGGACGTGGTGGTGACCATCACCGGCGTCAACGACGCCGCAGTGATCGCTGGCGACGCCATAGGCGCAGTCACGGAAGACCTCAACGTCACCGCCAACAACCTCACCGACACCGGCACGCTGAGCATCAGCGACGCTGACACGGGCGAGGGCAGCTTCCAGATCAGTGGCATCACCGCCAGCCCAGATGCGCTGGGCTCTTTGAGCATCACCAGTGCCGGCGTGTGGAGCTACACCGTCCCCAACACCAGCGTGCAATACCTCAAAGCTGGCGAGACCAAAGTGGAGACCTTCACCGTCAAAGCAGTCGACGGCACCACCAAGGACGTGGTGGTGACCATCACCGGCGTCAACGACGCCGCACTGATCGCAGGCGACGCCATTGGTGCAGTGACGGAGGATCTCAACGTCACCGCCAACAACCTCACCGACACCGGCACGCTGAGTATCAGCGACGCTGACACGGGCGAGGCCAGCTTCCAGACCACGGGCATCACCGCCAGCGCAGGTGCGCTGGGGTCTTTGAGCATCACCAGTGCCGGCGTGTGGAGCTATAGCGTTGCCAACGCCAGCGTGCAGTACCTCAAGGCTGGCGAGACCAAAGTGGAGACCTTCACGGTCAAAGCACTCGACGGCACCACCAAGGACGTGGTGGTGACCATCACCGGGGTCAACGACGCACCGACAGCCGTTGATGACAGCCTTACTGTCGCGACCAGCGGCACTGTTGCGGCCAACATCATTGCCCCTAATGATTCTGATAGCAACGGTGACCCCCTCACCATCGCCAACGTCAACACCACCCCCTTCGCCGACCTCAAAGCCAGCACCGACGCCACCTACACCGCAGTCGATGGCTTTAAGGAACTCAAGCTAACGTACGGCACCCTGTTCATCAAGCAAGATGGCAGCACCCAGTACCGCCATGATGGCCGCGCCTTCCTGGTCACCCCACTGCAATCGACCGGCACGCTGGAATACCAATTGGCCGATGGGCAATGGCAGGCCTTGGCGCAGCCCCGGGTGGTCACCTTCACCGAGATCCAGCTGGGCCGCCTGCGTTACGCCCCGGGCGCCAATGAGATCGGCGAAGCTGGCGCACAGGTCGCCTCTGTGGTGGAAATCGACACCACACTTGAATCGTTTGCTTATGGCGTGAGCGACGGCGCCTTGGTGTCGAACCAGGCCACAGTGGCCTACACCATCACCGACCCGCTCAATCTCAACAACACCTCGATCGTGCCAGCGGCTGACACTGACGTTGACGGCATCCAGACCAACGTCGAGGCTGTGTTGGCCAGCCGCGCGCTTGGCATCGAGGGCCTGAAGGACCGCGCTTATGTGCTGAACCTGGCCAATCTGGTGGGCGTGCCCAACTCAAACGAGGCCCGGCTGCGGGTGGATGCCAATCTGGACGGGGACTTGAATCTGGACGGCATACGCGATGGCGAGCAAAACGCTGTCACCACCTACGCCTGGATCAACAAATTCAACTTTGATCAGGCCAACGCCAATCCGGCCAGCCTGCCCACCATCAAGTCGATCGTGAACCTGGTGGCCGAGACCAGCACAACGTCATTCCAGATTGCCAGCCCGCTGATTCAACTCAAAGACGTGCGCATTCTGGCGCTGACCCCACAGCAAGACGCCGCACTGGCCGCTTTGGTGGATTTCACACCGTCCTGGACGCCAATGGGCTTCAGCGCCGAGATCAAAGCGGGCGTTACCGGCATCAACAACATCGACGTTGACCCCAACCGCGAAGGTAACCAGTGGCGCTTTACGGTGGACATCTCCCGCACGGGCGAGACAGTCGACACCTTCGTGGCGTTTTACAAGTGGATCGATCAAGACGTGATCACGGCCTACCAGACTGCGGGCTTACCCCTGCAAGACCTGAGCGGCAATGCCATTACCCAGGTGGGTTGGTACGACTTCACCCGCAAGACCGCCGGCGGCGATGGTGTGGCCATCAGCCTGGCGGGTGACGCGGTGCTGCGGCTGGACTACATCATCACCGACAACAGTTTTGGTGACAGCGGCACCACGGTGGGCAAGCTCACCGACCCAGGTATCCCGGTGTTTATCAACTACCTGAATGACAGCCGTCCGGTCACCATCAGTAGCCCGGTGGTGAATGAAACATCGCCGTTTGCCTACTTCACGCTACAAGGCGCTGTCAACCAGATCGTCACGCTGGCCACAGAGTCGGGTACCGCTACCCGCGATGGCGTCGACTTTGGCAACACCGGCCCGACCCAGCTGACCTACTCGACCGACGGCGGCCTGACCTGGACCCCCAGCACGGGCCCCATCACCCTGCCCACCGACGGCAAACTGCTGGTGCGCACGCCGCTCGTAGACGACAACATTGCTGACAACAATGAGACCTTCACACTGAACGCCACCACCACCGGTGGTGCGGTCTTCAAGGGCACCGCCACCATCAAGGACGACGGCGCCGGCACGGTCTTTTTGCCTGACGGCAGTGCAGACCCGGCGGGTAAACCGACCGACGACCGGTCGCTGGCTGTGAACCAGATCTCGCTCAGTGAATCGTCGCCGTTCGCCGTCTTTACCGTCACCGGCCAGCCCGGCCAGCAACTCAGCCTGGCGCTGGCCTCAGGCACCGCCACAGTGGGCGTAGACAGTGCAACGGCCTTACAGTATTTTGATGGCAGCGCCTGGCAGAGCTATGTGCCGGGTAGCCTGGTTAGCGTTCCGGCGGGCGGTACCACCCTGCTGGTGCGAGTGGCGGTGGTGAACGATGCGCTGCTGGAGGGTGCCGAAACCTTCTCGCTGCGCGTCACCAACACCGGTGGCAGCACAGCCAGTGGCACCGCCACCCTGTTTGACGACGGCAGCAGCCCTCAGGTGTTCAACGCCGACAACAACACCGGTGTGCCCACCCAGGCCACCGCTGATGACGACCGGCCCAAACCCGTAGTGCCGGAAGTGGTGGCACCTGTGGTGGTGCCGCCCAAGGCTGACCCGACGCCGACTGTCATGCCCGCCGTTGTCGTCACAACGCCGGTGCAGGCCTTTGACTCGACCCTTAAAACGGCGGGTCCCACGACCCTGCCGGCTGCGCCGCCGGCCCCGATTGGCGAGGTGCTGACCAGTTCATCGGGCTTCCAGGTGACGGTGGTGGAGGCTGCCACGCCTAATCTGTCGGTGTTCCGCGGCATTACCGACCAGTTTGTGGATGGCAACAAGCCCGGTAGTTTTGCTCTGCCGGCCGATGCTTTTGTGCACACCAAGGCCGACGCATCGGTGGCATTAGTGGCCAAGATGAGCGACGGCCAAGACATGCCGTCTTGGATCCAGTTTGACGCGCGCTCGGGTACCTTCCAGGTCAACCCCCCAGCCGGTTTTGCTGGCGACATGCAGATCAAGGTGATTGCCACCGACAACGAGGGGCGCGAGGCCAGCTCGATCTTCCGGTTCTCGGTGGGTGAGGCCAAGAAGCCGGTGGGACGCAACAGCTTGAGCGAGCAGATCAATCTGGCGGCCATGCGCACCACGCCCTGGCTGGAGCTGATGCGCCAGCAGCAGGCCAAGCGGGTGGCGGCAGAGCGGCTGGCCGAGCGGTTGGCAGAGCGCCAGAGTGAACGCCAGACCGAGCGCCTGGTACCGAGTAAGGCACCAATGGCCACACCGCAGCCGGCGGTTGAGCAGGAACAAGCGTGACTGTGAGCCAGCAGGGCAGCGGCCATGACCCGACCCAGTTGCTGGTCACGCTGCTGGACCTGTCGCGCCGAGCGCGGCTGGCCAAGAGCGCGCGTGAACTGGGTTTTTTGCTGGTTAATGACAGCCATGCCCTAGGGCCCTACCGACAGGCGGCCTTGTGGCTGGGGGACGAGGGGGTATATACCCTGTCTGGCCTGGTGCAGGTGGAGGCCAATGCCCCCTACGCCCTGTGGCTCAAGCAGCTGTGCCTGCACTTGCAGCGCCAGCCCATTGAGCCGGCCCAGGCCCTGAGCGCCGGCGCGTTGCCGCCCAATCTGGCCCAGGGCTGGGCCGAATGGTGGCCCGTACATGCCCTGTGGCTGCCCTTGCCACAGGCCCGGCAGGGCGGCGGCCTGCTGCTCGCGCGAGACCAGGCCTGGAGCCCCGAAGAGCTGGCCCTGCTGCGCGAGTGGGTGGACACCTGGTGGCACGCCTTTGCGCCGCTGTACCAGTCTGGCATGGGCTTTTGGCAGCGGTGGCGTGGCCGCTTGTTTGGCATGCGTCGCGGTGCGGTGCGGCGCTGGTGGCAACGCCCTCTGCTGCTTTGGGCCGCACTGCTGGCGGGCGTGCTGGCGGTACCGGTGCACATGACCGTGCTGGCGCCCGGCGAGCTGGTACCCACCCGCCCGATGGTAGTGCGGGCACCGATTGACGGCGTGGTGGACATCTTTCATGTGCAGCCCAACCAGACTGTTAAGAAAGACGAGGCCCTGTTTGGCTTTGACGAGGCCCTGATCCAGAGCCGCATCCAGGTGGCGGCGCAAACCCTGGCCACGGCCGGCACCGACTACCGACAGACCTCGCAACAGGCTCTGGTTGACCCGAAAGTGCGGCCTCAGTTGTCTGCGCTGGTCGGCAAAATTGAAGAAAAGCGCACCGAGCTGGAGTACCTGCGCGACCAGCTGACGCGGGCCCGGGTACTGGCCCCCCAGGCCGGCGTGGCTTTGTTCGATGACCCCAACGAGTGGATCGGCCGGCCGGTGGCAGTGGGCGAGCGCATATTGCGCATTGCCGCGCCGGGTGATGTGGAGGTAGAGGCTTGGGTGCCCCTGGCCGACGCCATTGCCCTGGCCGACGCGTCTGAGGTGCGGCTGTACCTGAACGCCAGCCCGATGGCGCCGGTGACCGCCCGCCTGCGTTACATGGCGCATGACGCCGTCCAGCGACCCGATGGCAGCTATGCCTATCGGGTGCGCGCCGTGTTGGTGGCGCCGACCGAGCACCGGGTGGGCCTAAAGGGCACCGCCAAGCTGCAGGGCGAGCAGGTGAGCCTGCTGTACTGGATGATGCGCCGGCCGCTGGCCACGGTGCGCGGCGCCTTGGGGATCTGAGTCATGCCGCTGCCGTTTTTACGTGAAGAGTTGGCGCTCTTGCCGGGCCCCACCCTGGCCGACGGCCAGGCCAGCTGGACCCTGCACGACCCGACCCGCAACCTGTTTTTCCGGATCGACTGGCCCAGCTTTGAGGTCTTGAAGCGCTGGGCCCTGGGCGACCCCGAGCAGATTGCGCAAGACATCAGCGATGCCACCACCCTGCAACTGGAGGCGCAAGACGTGTTGGGCGTGGCGCAGTTTCTGGTGGGTAACCAGCTAACCCAGCCCGCCGGCCCGGGCAGCGCCCAGGAGTTCGCCCAGCGGCTGGACAAGCTGCAGGGCAGCCCGCTGAAGTGGCTGCTGCACCATTACCTGTTTTTTCGCATTCCCTTGCTGCGCCCCGACGCTTGGCTGGGCCGCTGGCAGGACCTGGCCGGTTTGTTTTACACCCGCGTGTTTGTCTGGATGACGTTGGTAGCGCTGCTGCTGGGCTTGACCCAGGTGCTGCGCCGCTGGGACAACTTCAGCGCCTCTTTGGTGGACACCTTCAATTGGGAAGGGTTGGCGGCCTACGGGGTGGCGCTGTTTGTCGTCAAGCTGCTGCACGAGCTGGGCCATGCCTTTACCGCCAAGCGCCTGGGCTGTCGGGTGCCCACCATGGGCTTGGCGTTCTTGGTGATGTGGCCGGTGGCTTACACCGACACCAACGACACCTGGCGCCTGACCGACCGGTTGCAGCGGCTGCAGGTGGCCAGCGCTGGCATAGCCACCGAGCTGATCGTGGCCGCCTGGGCCACCCTGGCCTGGGCCCTGTTGCCAGATGGCCCGATGCGTTCGTCGGCCTTTGTGCTGGCCACCATCAGTTGGGTGGGCACGGTGGCCATCAATGCCAGCCCTTTCATGCGCTTTGACGGTTATTTCATCCTGTCTGATTGGCTGGACATGCCCAACCTGCATGAGCGCAGCTTTGCCATCGCGCGCTGGCGTCTGCGCGAGTGGTTGTTCAATCTGGGAGAAGACCCGCCCGAACATTTCTCTGCCCGGCAGCAGACGGCGCTGGTGGCCTTTGCAGTGGCAACCTGGTTGTACCGGCTGGTGTTGTTTTTGGGGATTGCGCTGCTGGTCTACCACTATTTCTTCAAGGTGCTGGGCGTGTTTTTGTTCGCGGTGGAGATCATCTGGTTTGTGCTGTGGCCAATTCAGCGCGAGGGCCTGGCCTGGGCCAAGCGCTGGAGCACGATTCGAACCCGCGGGCGCAGCCTGATCAGCCTGTTGGTGGTGCTGGCCCTGTTCTCGCTGCTGTTTGTGCCCTGGCCGGGGCGGGTGGTGGCCAGCGCCATGATGCGGCCGGCCGAGGTCTGGCCTGTTTACGTGCCCGCTGGCGCGCGCATCGAGGCATTGCCCTTTGCCGAGGGCGACCGCGTGCCGGAGGGCGGCGTGCTGATTTCGCTGCACGTGCCTGAGCTTAAATCGCGCCGGCAGGCAGCCCAGACCCGGGTTGAGAGCCTGCGCAAACAAGCCGCTACCTCGGGTTTTGACGCCGAATCACGCAACCGCATGCTGGTCAATGAGGACAACCTGGCCACGGCCCAGGCCGAGCTGGCCAGCCTGAACACCGAGCTCAAAAACTATTCGCCCAAAGCGCCGTTTGCCGGCCGCCTGCGTGATGTCGACCCCGATTTGCGGGTGGGCCAGTGGTTGCCACGCAAGGAAAAGATCGCCTTGCTGGTGCGCGACGACGGTCGCTGGCTGGTGGAGACCTGGCTCGACGAAGAGTCGGTGCAGCGGGTCAGCGTGGGTGACCGGGCGCTGTTCATCACCGATGGCACCGGCGGCCCCACGCTGCCCTTGCAGGTGGCAGCCATTGACCGTGACGCCTCGCGCGTGCTGGTGCGCCCGGAGCTTGCCGCCCACCTCGGCGGCCACATTCTCACGCGTGACAAGAATGGCCAGTTGGTACCAGAGCGCGCCATTTACCGGGTCACCCTGGCGCTGGCCTCGGCCCTGCCGGCCGACTCGCCACTACAAGCCCAGTCTTGGCGCGGTTCGGTCACGGTACATGTGGGCTGGGAGGCACCAGGCTGGCGCTATGTGCGCCAGGCTGCAGCGGTGCTGGTGCGCGAGGTCGGTTTTTAGGGCTGTGGCGGCGCTCAGCCGTTCGGCTCGATCGAGGCGCTCCAGCGGTCGCCCCAGCCACGGGCCTGCTCGCCCTCGCGCCGGTCGCGCTTGGTCGGGCGGCCGTGTACCAGACTGAGCGCGGGCTCTGGCGCCAGGCGGCGCTGCTCGGCAGCCGCCAACCGGGCCTGCACCGATTCAGCGGTCTCGGTGTAGAGCAGGGCCGCCTCGGGGGCGCCGCCGCGCCGGTCACTGATGCCTTCGACCCGCACGGTGCGCAGGGTGGCGCCCTGGCGCAGTTGCACTGTGTCGCCGGCCTTGAGCTCGCGCGCCGGCTTGACGGCTACGCCGTTCACCTGCACCCGGCCCTTGTCGATCTCGTCGCAGGCCAGGCTGCGGGTTTTGTAAAAACGGGCTGCCCACAGCCACTTGTCGATACGCAAACGGTCCATCACAGCGCCCGCTCGATAGCCGCCAACAGGCGCTTGTCGTCCGGCTTCACGCTGCTGGCAAAGCTGCCAGCCACGCGCCCCTGGCGGTCCACCAGGTACTTGTGAAAGTTCCACTGCGGTGCCTCGCCGCTGGCCTTGGCCAGGGCGGCATAGAGGGGGCTGCGGCCCGTGCCGATCACCACGGTCTTGCTGAACATGGGGAACTTGACGCCATAGGTGTTAAAGCAAAAGTCAGCAATCTCCTTGCCCGAGCCCGGCTCCTGCTGGCCAAAATCGTTCGACGGAAAGCCCAGCACCACCAGGCCGCGCGCTTGGTAGCGGGCGTACAGGGCTTCGAGCCCCTGGTACTGGCCGGTGAAGCCGCAGAAGCTGGCGGTGTTGACCACCAGCACCACTTTGCCCGCGTATTGGCACAGGGCTTGCGGCGACTCGTCCTGAAGCCGTTTGAACTGTTGCTGCCAAAGGGCAGGGCAGTTGGTGGCGGGTGTGGCAATGGGTTTGGTTGGTGCAACTGGGGCAGCCGGGGCAACTGCCCAGGCGGGCAGGCTGCAGGTCAGGGCCAGGGCCAGTGAAAGAGGCAGTGGCAGGGTGCGCAGGGTATTTAAGAGCGTGGTGTTCATACGGCAACATTGTCCGCCAGCGTCAGCCGCACTGTGGCGTCTAGCCCGCAGATATGCCCATTGCTGACCCGGTTATCCAGACTGATTCGGCCGCCCAGCGCCAGCACGATCTCGTGGCAAATCGCCAGCCCCAGGCCCGAGCCGCTGCGGGCCTCGCCAGCAGAAAAAGGCTGAAACAGGCGCTCGCGCAGCTCAGTGCTGATACCGGGCCCGCTGTCACGGATGCAGAGCAGCGCCTGCTGGTCTGCACTGTGCAGGGTGACTTGCAGGGTGCCGCCCGGCGGGCAGTGCTTGATGGCGTTGTGCAGCAGGTTGCGCGAGAGTTCACGCAGCATCCAGTCGTGGGTATGAACCGGTGTTGCCGCGGTGCTGATTTCAAAGTCAAGGTTCCGGTCGGCCAGCAAGGGCGACAGGTCCAGCGCCACCTCGCGCAGCACTTGGGCCCAGTCTGCACTGGCCGTTGGGGTTTGTTGGCGCAGCTGGGCCACCCGCGCCAAAGACAGCATTTGGTTCGCCAGCACGGTCGCCCGGTCCACGGTGTCGCTGATCTCCTGCAATGCCTGGGTGGGCGCCACATCGCCACGCAGGGCCGACTGCACTTGCACCTTGAGCACGGCCAGCGGCGTGCGCAACTGGTGCGAGGCATCGCGCACAAAGCGTTTTTGGTGGTCCAGCAGGTGCTGCAGCCGGCCCATGATGCTGTTGGTGGCGTCAATCAGCGGCAGCAGCTCGCGCGGCGCGTCACCCGCTTGCAAGGGGTCCAGTTGGCCATCTGGGCGCTGCTGCAGCTGCTGGCTCAAGCGCCGCACCGGTCGGGTGGCGCGCTGCACCACCACGATCACCACCAGCGCGATCACCGAGACCAGCACCGCCTGCCGCCACAGCGTGTCGAGCAGGATCTGGCCCGCCAGCGTGCGCCGCAGCTCCAGCGTTTCGGCCACCTGCACCACCGCCATCACGCGTGCCTGCGCCATGGCGACGGGCTGCAGCAGCACGGCTACCCGCACCGCTTCGCCCTCGTGCAGGTCGTCATAAAAATCCACCAGGGCGGCGTAGGGCCCGCGGTCGGGCAGCTGGCCACGCCACATCGGCAGGGTGGCGAAGCCGTCAATCAACTCCCCCTGGGTGCTGGAGATACGGTAAACCATGCGGCTGCGGTTGTCGGCCTCAAACGCCTCCAGGGCGGCATAGGGCACCGTGGTGCGCAGTTGTGCCTCAGCCCCATCGCCCACGGCTTCAATGCGCTCCCCGATCGATTTGGCCGAGGCCAGCAGGGTGCGGTCATACGCTGTGTTGACGGCCGCCAGCGCTTGGCGGTACAGGCTGAGCGTGTCCACCACAATAAACAGCCCGATCGGCACCAAAATGCCGATCAGGAGGTAACGGCGCAGCGAGATCGCCATCAGCTGGTTTTCAGCAGGTAGCCCAGACCCCGCAGCGTCATCAAGGTGGCGCCGGTGGGCAGCAGCTTTTTACGCAGCCGGTACACCACCACCTCCACCGCCTCAAACTGCACGTCAATCGCGTCTGGAAACACCAGCTCAAACAGCCGCTCCTTGCTGACAGCGTGGCCAGGGCGGGCCAGCAGCGCACGCAGCAGGGCCAGCTCGCGCGGGGGCAAGTCCAGCACCTGGCCCTGGTGGTAAATGGCGCCGCTATCTTTATCATAGCTAAAGAGGTCCATTCCACGGGGGCTAGAGGCCAATTCGGCACTATTTTCTGAGCGGCGCAGCAAAGCGCGGACGCGGGCTTCGAGCTCGTCCAGATCAAAGGGTTTGGGCAGGTAGTCGTCGGCGCCGGCATTCAGCCCCAGGATGCGGTCGCCCACCGTGCTACGCGCGGTCAAGATCAGCACCGGCGTGCTCAGCCCGCTTGCGCGCGCCTGGGCCAACACGTGGAGCCCGTCCAGGCCGGGCAGGCTCAGGTCCAGCAGCACCACGTCAGGCCGGGTCTGCCGCCACTGCGCCAGCGCGGCGCTGCCATCGCCACACAGGTCCACCGCCCACCCCAGCCGCGTCAAAGCGCGCAACAGCGTGGTGCGCATCGCGGGATCGTCTTCTACCAGCAGCAGTTTCATGGCGTCAAACCATACCACGCCCGATTGCCGTCATTCCCGGCCACGATCGGGAATCCACACCCCCCGTCATTCCCGGCCACGATCGGGAATCCAGGGGCCATGGATCCCCGCATGCGCGAGGATGACAGTGTGTGGATCCCCGCATGCGCGAGGATGACGACCGAATACCGTCCTTCCCCGGCTGCAAGCCCGTCATTCCCGGCTACGAACGGGAATCCATGCGGTTCCCCAGCCGCCAAAGTGATGTGCGCTCTGCCGCGCGGGCGGCGTGCAGTGGGTCGGTGGGGTCGGCGGCCTTGGGGTGCTGGGCTTGGGTCTCAAGGCGGCCGAGCACGGTCAACCCGTGCTGGTCGAAGGCGGCCAGCAGTTCGGCCCGGGTGCGCAGGCCCAAATGTTCGGCCAGATCAGACATGATCAGCCAGCCCTCTCCGCCGGGCAGCAGGTGATTAGCCAACCCGGCCAAAAAGCCGAGCAGCATCCGGCTGTCTTCGTCGTACACCGCGCGTTCGATGGGTGCGCTGGCGCGTGCCGGCAGCCAGGGCGGGTTGCACACCACCAAGTTCGCCTGGCCAGGGGGGAACAGGTCAGCCTGCACCACCTCAACCTGTGCCGCCACGGCCAGTTGCGCTAAGTTCTCCCTGGCACAGATGAGCGCCCGAGTGTCCTGGTCGGTCGCCACCACCCGGGGCACGCCGCGCTTGGCCAGCACCGCGGCCAGCACGCCGCTGCCGGTGCCAATGTCAAAAGCCAGCAAGGGCTGGCCATCGGGCGTTGGGGGTAGGGCGGTGCCGGCGACCAGGTCCACGTACTCGCCCCGCAGCGGCGAAAACACGCCGTAGTGGGGGTGCACGCGGTTGTTGGGCGCCGGGCCCAGGGCCTTGATTTCTACGCCCTTCTTGCGCCACTCAAAGGCACTGGTCATGCCCAGCAGGTCGCGCAGCGACGCGACGCAAGCCATACCGTCACTGTCTGCGTCCCCCCAGGCCTGCGCGCAGGCCGCGCGCGCGTCCGGGGCGCGGCGCAGTGTGATCTGGTGGTCTGCGCCAAACGGCAGCAGCAGCATGCCCAGCACGCGTGCCCGCTGCGCCCTGGCCTGCCGGTGCAGGTGAAAAGCCCGGCCAGCTACATCTTCAGGGCCCGCCTTGCGCGGCCGTGCGGCAGACTTGTCGGCGCGCCGGGTCAGCGCTTGCAGCAACTGCCGAGCGTTCTGAAAATCGCCGCGCCAAAGCAAGCCGGTGCCCTCGCAGGCCAGCCGGTAGGCAACATCCGCGGCAGTACGGTCGTCGGCCAGCACCACTTTTTGGGGCGCGCTCGCGCCGCGTTCGGAGCGCCATCGTGCCGTGCAGGCTGCGCCGTCTTCCAGCCAGTGGATAG
Organism: Rhodoferax sp.; assembly: GCA_040400795.1. GTDB lineage: Bacteria > Pseudomonadota > Gammaproteobacteria > Burkholderiales > Burkholderiaceae_C > Rhodoferax. Next base: position 97,569 of record JBBAPO010000017.1, on the reverse strand, counting down.
CCGCCAAGTGAGTGTTGCCAGCGGCGGGGGTCTGATCGGTCATCGGTACCTTATGGGTGTTTTCCCTAGTGTCGCAGGGGTGGTTTGGACAGCCGTTTGACAGCTACGGGGACCATCATCGCAGTGTTCTTTAAACCATAGGAGACTTCGATGCGTCGCGATACTTTTCTCAAGTCCATGGCCGCTTTGGCCGCCAGCAGCAGCCTGCCTATCAGCGCCTTGGCTGCTGGCATGAATGTCAAGATGATGATTCCCGCCAACCCCGGCGGCGGTTGGGACGGCACTGGCCGTGCCCTGGGCAAGGCCCTGCTTGAAGCCAAGGTGGCCGAGACCGTCACCTACGAAAATAAGGGTGGTGCTGCCGGTGCCCTGGGCCTGGCTCAGTTCGTCAATGCCAGCAAGGGTGACCCGAACGCCATCATGATCATGGGCGCGGTCATGCTGGGAGGCATCATCACCGGCAAGCCGCCGGTGTCTTTGAGCGTGGCCACCCCGCTGGTGCGCCTGACCAGCGAGTACAACGTGTTCGTGCTGCCGGCCAACTCACCCTTCAAAAGCATGAAGGAAGTGATCGAGCAGCTGAAAAAAGACCCGGGCAGCGTCAAATGGGGCGGCGGTTCACGCGGCTCTACAGAGCACATTGCCGCTGCCATGATCGCGCGTGAAGTGGGTGTGGACCCATCCAAGATCAATTACGTGGCCTTCCGGGGCGGCGGTGAGGCCACTGCCGCCATTTTGGGCGGTAACGTCACCGTGGGCGGCAGCGGCTACAGCGAGTTCTCTGAGTACATCAATGCCGGCAAGATGACGGCCCTGGCGCTGACCTCGGGTGCCCGCCTCAAAGGCATCAACATCCCCACCCTCAAAGAGCTGGGCTACAACGTCGAGATCGGCAACTGGCGCGGTGTGTACGGCGCTCCCGGCATCACTGCTGCCCAGCGCAAAGCCCTGACCGACATGCTGCTCAAGGCCGCCAAGTCCAAGTCATGGGCGGCTGATTCGGAGAAAAACAACTGGACGGCTGCCGTGATGTCCGGCCAGGAGTTCGAGGACTTCGTCGACAACGACTTCGCCTCCCTGCGCGCCACGATGGTCAAAGCCGGGATGATCTGACCGGCTTGTCGCTTTGTGTCATCCTCGCGCATGCGGGGATCCATGGCCTCCTGGATTCCCGGTCGTGGCCGGGAATGACGACGGTCGTGGCCGGGAATGACGAAGGCGCCTAGTCGGGAATGACAGAAGATTAGCCGGCAGTGACGGCTTTTGCTTGTCATCCTCGCGCATGCGGGGATCCATGCCCCCTGGATTCCCGGTCCTGGCCGGGAATGACGAAGGCGCGTAGTCGGGAATGACGGGTGGGCAACAGAGCGAACAATCACATGAAACCTCACACTGACAAGCATCCATTGCAGACCCTGGTCGGCCTCGGCGTTGGCCTGGTTGGGCTGGCCATGGCGCTGGGGGCGCTGAGCATTCCTTCGGCCTCGGGTTACGCCGGCATCGGGCCCAATTTTTTGCCTTGGGTGGTAGCAGCAGCACTGATGCTGTGCGGCGGCTTCATGGTGCGCGAGGCGCGCAGTGGCGGCTTTCGCAATATGGAGGACGCTGTTGGCGGTGACCGGCCTTATTGGCCGGGCTTTGTCTGGATGTCGGCCGGGCTGCTGGCCAACGCCGCGCTGATCACCACCATCGGTTTCATTTTGAGCTGCGCCCTGTGTTTTGTGCTGGCCGCGCGCGGCCTGCGTCTGGCGGCAGGGCAGGGCGGCGGCGCTCGCAGCTGGGTCACTGATACGGTTACCGGCCTGCTGATTGCAGCGCCGGTGTACTGGATGTTCACCAAGTTCTTGGCCATCAATTTGCCGGGCCTGACGCAAAGCGGGTGGCTCTGATGGACATCTGGCAGCAGTTGATGCAGGGTTTTGTCACGGCCGGCACGCCGGTCAACCTGCTGTGGGCCTTTGTCGGCTGCGCGCTGGGCACGGCCGTGGGCGTGCTGCCCGGTATTGGCCCGGCCACGGCGGTGGCCATGCTGCTGCCCATCACCGCCAAGGTGGAGGCCACCGCCTCCATGATCTTTTTTGCCGGCATCTACTACGGTGCCATGTACGGCGGCTCCACCACCTCCATTTTGCTGAACACCCCGGGCGAGACCGCCAGCATGGTCACCGCCATGGAGGGCAACAAGATGGCCAAGAGCGGCCGCGCCGGTGCTGCGCTGGCCAGCGCGGCCATCGGCTCCTTTGTGGCCGGCACCATTGCCACCGTGCTGGTGACGCTGTTTGCGCCGGTGGTGGCTGAATTTGCCGTCAAACTCGGTCCGCCCGAGTACTTCATGCTGATGCTGCTGGCCTTTACCACCGTCAGCGCAGTGCTGGGCCAGAGCACGGTGCGGGGTCTGACCGCCTTGTTTGTCGGTCTGGCGGCCGGCCTGGTTGGCCTGGACCAGATCACCGGCCAGGCCCGCTACACCGGCGGCGTGCCCGAGTTGCTGGACGGGGTGGAGATTGTGCTGGTGGCGGTGGGCCTGTTCGCCGTGGCCGAGGCGCTGCACGCGGTGCTGTTTGAGGGCCGAGTGGTCGAGACCGCCAACAAGATGAGCCGCGTCACCATGAGCGCCAGCGACTGGCGACGCTCTATTCCCGCCTGGCTGCGTGGCACGGCTATTGGCGCGCCGTTTGGCTGCATTCCGGCTGGCGGCACCGAGATACCCACCTTTTTGAGCTACGCCACGGAGAAAAAGCTGGCCAAACCCGAGCACCGGGCCGAGTTTGGCACCCGTGGTGCCATTGAGGGCGTGGCCGGGCCCGAGGCGGCCAACAACGCCACCGTCACCGCCGCGCTGATCCCGCTGCTGACCCTGGGCATCCCCACTTCCAACACCACCGCCATTCTGCTCGGCGCCTTCCAGAACTACGGTATCCAGCCCGGGCCGCAGCTGTTCAGCAGTGCCTCGGCGCTGGTGTGGGCGCTGATTGCCTCGCTCTACATTGGCAACGTGATGCTGTTGGTGCTCAACCTGCCGCTGGTCGGCCTGTGGGTCAAGCTGCTCAAGGTGCCCAAGCCCCAGCTCTATGCGGGCATCCTGATCTTTGCCACCGTGGGCGCCTATGGCATGCGGCAAAGCGCGTTTGATTTGTTTTTGCTGTACGCCATTGGCGTGCTCGGGCTCATCATGCGGCGCTTTAGCTTTCCCACCGCGCCCGTGGTGGTGGGCATGATTTTGGGCCCCTTGGCTGAGGCCCAGCTGCGCAACGCCATCTCGATTGGCGAGGGCAGCGCCATGGTGTTTTTGCAGCGCCCGATGTCGCTGACGCTTTTGGTCGTGATCGTGGCGGTGCTGGTGGTACCGCGATGGCTGCAGCGGCGCAGGGCGGGGGGCTGACGGCCGCATTCTTCGTCCCCCTGATGATTGAACCGGCCTGATGGCCGGGGCTTGTGCATCTGAAATGCTATCAAAATGATGGCAAACTTATCAGTGAATACGGGACATACAGCCGGTTTGGAATTACTGTAGCGGGTCTTGGTTCGCCGACTCAGACCCGATGCAGGCCTGCTCGGTGCGCCGCATCATCAGCATGAGGAAAGCCAATGACCGCGAAAAAAGCTTCTACGCCCAGTACCTGGACTGATCCTGATGACGCACCCGCGTTGACAGAAGAGTTCTTCCGAAAAGCCGATCTGTTTGATGGCATGACACTGGTGCGCCGTGGCCGGCCCAAGGCCGCTGTGACCAAGACGCCCATCAAAATTCGCCTTGATGCCGATGTGCTGGCCGCCCTACGTGCCAGCGGCGACGGCTGGCAAACCCGCATCAACGACACCTTGCGCGCGTCGTTGCAACTGGCTGGGCGTCTGGGTTAGCTGCTTTGGGTGGGCAAGGTGTGGTCGTCCTCGGGCGGGGGCGGCAAGGCGGTCGTGAGGGGGGTGCATTTGTTATACTTAGGTAAAACATATGCAAAGAGGGCGTCCCATGTTGAATGCATCACTGCGGCGGTCTGGTGGCTCTTACATCATGACGATTCCGCTCAGCTACGTGGAGCAAAACCACCTGGTTGCCGGCTCACGGCTGGCAATAGAGATCTTGGGTGACGAGCTCAAGATCAAACCCCAGCGCGCCCGAAAATCCCTGGCCGAATTGCTGCTTGCCACCCCCGCCGGCCCATGCAGGGCTGAGGGCTGGGACGAAATGGCGCCGGCCGGGGGCGAGCTATGACCCCCGACCGCGGCGACATTTTGCATTTGGCGTTTGACCCAGCCAGTGGCCGCGAGATGAAGGGTGATCACTTCTGCCTGGTGGTGTCACCCCGTGAGTTCAATGCGCGGTTTCGCTTGGCCATGGTCTGCCCCATTTCAGGTGGCGCGGCGGACGCTGCCAGAAGCGCCGGCTTCCTCGTCACCCTGATGGGTCAGGGCTTGCGCACCGATGGGCAAGTGCACGCTCATCAGGTCAATTCACTGGACTGGACCGCGAGGCAAGCCAGTTTTGTAGAAACCGCCCCCGAGACCATCGTGCAAGAAGTGTTGGACTGCCTGCAAAGTGTTTTGGAGTATTGAGCCGGCTTGGGTCATCCTGGCTGTTGCAGCCGGAAATGCTATCAAAATGATTGCAGACTTATCAATGAATACGTGGCCTGCAGCCGGTTTTTGCCCTGAATCTCAGTTCAGGCTTGTGTCCATGACAACTTGCTCGCAGCCATTAGCGCAGCCCAGTCGTCGGGTGGATTCCCGCGCTGGAGCATTTTTTGAAATACGGCATAGGGATCAGTCATGCTCCCGGATGATCTCAATGTGTTTTCATCATTGACCCAGGCAAAAATGATGATTTTAGTTTTGGTGTCAAACCGGAAAAACAAGCGAAACCGTCGCCCAACCTTGGCACGCCGCCAGTGCCTGTACGCAGGGCCCATGGTGTTGCCCTGCCGATACTCGTCGCGGTTGGGATCACTTGGCACGGTTTCCAGCACCAATTGCGCCAGGGCGTTGAAGAGCTTGACGTTGGCGTTTGACTCAAAGCCCTGCGGGTCTTGCGCCTGCGCTCGCTGTGCGGCGGCCTGTAGCTTCTGGAGTTGCTCGATCAGACCATCATGAAAGAGCAATTTCCAGCCGTGGCGCTGCATCACAGCGCGACATCGCCCGGGATATCTTCGCCTGGGTCGACGGGCCGTTTAATGGCCGACAACAGGGCGATGGCCAATTCATCTGGCAAGGTGGAGATGTGCTGGCCAGCCGCAATGTCTTTTTCAAGCAGCGCTAAGAAACTCCCAATGGCAGGGTCTTCATGCCGCTCGTTGTCGACCCGACTCACCACGACTTGAGTGCCCCGTAAATCGAAGGCCACCTTGCCGCCAAAATCCACGCCTAGTGCTTGACGAATCGGTTTGGGCAGGGTGATCTGCCCTTTCGAAGTGATGGTGGCGACTTGGTGAACGGTTGGCATGGCGATTACTCCCTCCAATTAGGCCTGCATAGTAAGGAGCTTTCCTTACCTCGTCAAGCAAAAAGCTGAAGAGAAAGAAAACCTGGCTATCATACGCGTCACACAACTCTCGCCCCGTCCGAGCCCCAATCCCATGCTGCGCCAAGCGTCCACCATCGCCTACTACACCCTGTTAGAAGCCCTGCGCAACCGGCTGATGTGGTTGCTGGGGCTGATTTTGGTCGCGGGAATTGGTATCAGCGGCTTTTTGGGTGAATTGGCGGTGACCGAGAGTGCCCAGGTGCAGGTGGCGCTGCTGGCGGCCTTTTTCCGCCTGGCGGCGGTGTTTTTGGTGGCTACCTTTGTGGTGACCAGCTTGGTGCGTGAATTCAACGACAAGGGGCTGGAGCTGGTGCTGGCATTGCCACTGCCACGGGCCGGTTACGTGCTGGGCAAGTTGGCGGGATTTGCGGCCTTGGCCGTGGTGCCGGCCGTGCTGTTTGGCGCCCTGACGGCGTTTTTTGCACCGCCGCTGCAGGCCACACTCTGGACCGTATCGCTGCTGGCTGAGCTTTGGATCGTGGCGGCCTTCAGCCTGTTGTGCGTGCTGACTTTTAACCAGATCATGGCGGCGCTCAGTGCGGTGATGGCGTTTTATCTGTTGGCCAGGTCGATCGCCGCACTGCAACTCATCGGCCAGGGCGGAATCTCGTCAGACAGCCTGTCGCAAAAGGTGGTCGCTGGTGTGATCAACGCCATCGCGTTGATGCTGCCACGGCTGGACCAATTCACCCGCACTGAGTGGCTCGCCTATGGTGGCGGCGATTGGGCCACGCTGACGCCGCTGCTGGTGCAGACCGCTTTATATATGACCTTGTTGACCGGCGCCGGCCTGTTCGACCTGTACCGTAAAAACCTGTAGCATGAGCGAGCGGGCAATCTCGCATGTACCACTAGCGGCCCGGGCTGTGCTGGCCCTGGCGCTGGGCCTGCAACTGGCTTGGCAAGCTACCCAGCCCGTGCCGCTGGCGCGGGCCGAAGACTTGGCGCCACCGCCAACCCCCGCCGTGATCAGTTTGATGAGCCTGGGCGAGCCTGTGGCGCTGGCGCGCGGGCTGATGCTTTACCTGCAGGCCCATGACAACCAGCCGGGTATCCAGGTGCCTTTTCTCAAGCTCGACTACGCGCGGGTGCAGGCCTGGCTGGCTGCGGTACTGGCGCTGGACCCGCTCGGCCAATACCCCTTGATGGCTGCCAGCCAGCTGTACGCCCAGGTCAATGATCCGGTCCGCCAGCGGCAAATGACCGAGTTTGTGTACCAGCAGTTTGCTGAGGACCCTAACCGGCGCTGGCCGTGGCTAGCCCACGCCGCCTTTACGGCCAAACACCGCTTGCACGACTTACCGCTGGCGCGCAAGTACGCACAGGCGCTGCGCCTGCAAGCGACCGGGCCCGCTGTGCCCGCCTGGGCCCAGCAGATGGAGATTTTTCTGATGGAAGACCTCAATGAATTCGAGGGTGCGGGTATCCTGTTGGGCGGCCTGCTGCAGAGTGGTCAGATTACCGACCCGAACGAGATCGCATTCCTGAGCCGCCGCCTTGACGAACTCAAAGTCAAAAGCGCGCAAGCCGGCCAAAACGGTGCTGGCGAAAATAAGTGAGGCTTGTAAAGATTTTTGACTGACCTGCCTTGGGTTTTCCTGATTAAATTCGTCCACGGGTCGACTGTCGGCTCTTATCAAAGAGGAAAATCATGCATTCAAAAGTGTCAAAACAATCAGGCTTCACCTTGGTGGAAATCGCCATCGTGCTGGTCATCATCGGTCTGCTGCTGGGTGGCGTGCTTAAGGGGCAGGAGATGATCACTTCCTCGAAAATCAAGAGCCTTGCAGGTGGTGCTGACGGCATTGCAGCAGCCTTTAACTCCTATCAAGACCGTTATCGTGTCATGCCAGGGGATGATCCGAGTGTGGCGCTTCCAGTCGCGCGGTTCACCTTGCAGGATTGCGGTGGTGCGGTGGCCTGCGCTGTTGGTACCGGGGGTACCCTGGGCAACGGTCAAGTTGAAGGTGCTTACAACACTTTAACCACTGGCGCAACCGCCGGTGCGATTGGTTCCACGCTTGAGTCCAGGGTGTTTTGGCAGCAGCTGCGTGCCTCGAAGTTGATTGGTACGGACGGTTCAGTCGACCCTTCGATCCAACCTAAAAACTCGTTGGGCGGTTATTTTGCGGTTCAGTATGTAGCAACACATAACCTGCCTACCGCAAACAATCTACATATGACTGCAATCAAGGGGAAAGAAGCAGCCTTGTTGGACACAATGCTTGATGATGGTGTGATGAACCAAGGCAGCGTGCGTGGCGCCGGCTACAATGTGGTGGCTGCTCCGTATGTTGACGGCACGGCATATGTCGTCGCTAAGCCTCTGAAGTAAAGTCCGTATTCTGGTATAAGCTCTTAAGAGCCTCGCTGCACTTGGTCAGCGAGGTTTTTTTATGTGTTGCCCAAGCTGCCCCGCTTACCATGCTCACCCCCGCCTTCTGCTTAACCCAACTCCGCAAGAACTACGGCAAACGCCCCGTGCTGTACGGCATTGACCTGCAGATCGGAAAGGGCGAGTTTTTTGGCCTGGTGGGCATGAACGGTGCAGGCAAAACCACACTACTCAAGTGCCTGCTGGACTTTTGTGCCACCGATGGCGGAAGCATCGAGATTGCCGGTGTCAGCCACCGCCAGACCGAGTCTCGCAAGCCGCTGGCTTTTTTGCCCGAAAGCTTCATGCCGCCGTACTACCTGAACGGCCGCGATTTCCTGAAGTACATGCTGAAACTTCAGAGCTTGAGCTACAACGAGGCGCGCGCGCTGGAGATGTTGGCGGCGCTGGACCTGGACGCCGCCGCGCTCAGCCGGCCGGTGCGGGCCTATTCCAAGGGCATGACGCAAAAGCTCGGGCTGGCCTCCTGCTTCTTGGCCGACAAGGCCATTTACGTGCTGGACGAGCCCATGAGCGGGCTAGACCCAAAGGCCCGCGCGCTGCTCAAAGCGCAGCTGACGCGCCAACGCGAAGCCGGCAGCACCCTGTTTTTCAGCTCGCACGCGCTGGCGGATATAGAAGAAATCTGCGACCGTATGGCCATCCTTCACCAGGGCGAGCTGCGATACGTCGGCTCCCCGGCCGGCTGCCGCGAACAGTTTGGCGCGGCCACGCTGGAGCAGGCTTACTTGACTTGTATTGCCTGAGGGGGATGGGTCCCCGCATGCGCGAGGATGACGGATACTTGTCATTACCGGTCACTTTAGATTGTCATTCCCGGCTGCGACCGGGAATCCAGGAGGTCATGGATCCCCGCCTGCGCGAGGATGACGGATACTTGTTAGCCCTGATATTTTGGCTAATTAAATAGACAATTTAAGGGAGTATTTACAGTAATTTGGACTTTAAAATAGCCAAATAATGTACCCCGCCAAAGCCATCATCGGAGTGCATCACGCCGGGGCTTGGCATCCGGCGGCAGAGTTGCAGGCATTCAGCCACAACCGTGTGCGTTTCAATTACCTTGACAGTTATGTCTTCGGTGACATCCATCGGCCGGTGTCATTGACCCTGCCGGTCGGCTTGTGGCCAGAGCCGATGATGCAAGGCCTGACCGGGCTGGTGCCGGACCACAGGCCGCCGGCATTTGTGTATGACCTGGTGCCGCAGGGCCAAGGGCGCAAGTTCTTGCTCTCGGCGCTGAATTTGCCAGACAGTGACGAGATGGTGATGCCGCTGCTGATGGCTGGGGCGTTCAACCCCATTGGGTGTTTGCGGCTCAACACGGCCATGCATTTTTTCGCCGAAGAGGTTCGCAAAAACCCTGACTCGCAATGGGCGCATGGCGTCAGCCTTGACGACATCACCCAGCGTAGCGACGAGTTTCTGAACCACATCGCACTGCACGCCATGCTGGCCACCGGCACCACGGGCGTGCAAGGTGCAGCTCCTAAATTTTTGCTCACCACAGACCTCCATGGCCGCTGGTTCGCTGACATGGCGCTGCCGGATGAGGCGGCCCACACGCATTGGCTGGTCAAGTTGCCGCGTGGCAAAAGCGACGACGACCGCAGCGTATTGCGCAACGAGGCGGCCTACCTGCGCGTGGCCGATGCCGTTGGCCTGCGGTGCGCCCATGCCCCTGTGTTGCACGGCGACATGCTGTTTCTACGCCGGTTTGACCGGGCGCTAGTGCCCGGCGGCGGCGTGCAGCGCCTGCACCAGGAAAGTCTGGCCAGCTTGGTGGGCCAGCGCGGCTTTGGCGTGGCGCATTCGCAGCAGGCTCTGCTGGCTGGCTTGCGGCGTGTGGTGACCGACCCCGCGCGGGAAACCCTGGAGTTCATCAAGCGCGATGTGCTCAACCTCGCCCTGCGCAATACCGACAACCACGCCAGAAACACCGCCGTCCAGCGCACCCCGGAGGGTATTGTTCAGCTCACACCGCTGTTTGACTTTGCCCCCATGTTCAAAGACCCCGAGGTCGTGCCGCGCAGCTGCCATTGGCGCGACAAGGCAGGTGTCAGGCAGGCGGATTGGCGCCAGGTGATCGAGCAGCTGGAAGTGCCCGATCCTGAGCGCACTGCCATTGCGGCCGAACTGGCCGAGTTTGCCAAAGTAGTGGCCCGGCTGGACGTGATCGCACTGGATTGCGGTGTTGAGTTGGATGTGATCAGCGCCTGCTTCAAGGCTATCGAAATCCAGGCCAGGCAGCTGGCAGACCTGGCGGGTATTGCCCATGGATAAGCGCATCAAAAAACCGCTGCCTGCTGAGCTGGCCGCCCAACGCCGCGACCAGTTTTACGCCGACATCGCCACCAACGCCCTCACCATTGCAGAAGCCGTGGCCGCCATGCGAAAAATCAGCCGACTAACCCAGGCCGAATTTGCCAAACACCGCGGCATCAGTGTGCAAGCACTCAAACAAATAGAAGCCGGCACCGCCAACCCCACAGTAGCCACCCTGCAAAAAATCGCCGATATCTTCGGATTGAAAATCGGCTTTGTCCCCAAAAAATTGGGGTCAGATTCCAATTAACCTTTCGTCATTCCCGGCAGCGACCGGGAATCCAGGGCTGCATGGGTCCCCGCGTGCCCGAGGATGCCGTGTTTCATTCCCCCACCCTGCGCAGCACCACTGCGATCACCTCGGCCGAGATGCGAAAGTCGGAGCGGTGCAGGCGCTCGAACACCGGTTTGGCCAGTGCAATCAGCCCGCGTTGCTTGGCCATACCGATGACGGCGGCGGTGCCTGCTACTTTCAAGCCCTTGGCCATGGCCACGGCGCGGCCGGCGCGTTCATCCATCAGCAGCAGGGCAGCCTCGCCGGCAAAGCCCTGGCCGTTGATCAGTTCCGCGTTGACCTCTTGCGGTATCCAGACCGCGCCGAACAGTTGTTGCAGCCAGTGCAGACCATCCACATATCCCAGCCCGATCAGCGGGCTGGCATCGCTCAGGACGCGGCCAGCCATTCGTCCAGCGTGTCCATGTCGCGCGCCGCCTCTTTGGCGTCAAGACGAACGATGGCTATGCCCAGGCGTGATACGTGTTGCGCAAACTCGGGCACACCCATTCCGGCCAATTTGGCGGATCGCACCAGCGACAAATGGCCGTCACGGAACAGCGCAGTCGCCAGGGCCGGCTTGACTCCGCTGGCATCGAGCAAACCCGCCGATTCAATGCCGACCAACAGCGCATCAGGTGTGTCGCGGTTCATGACCACCACCACATCCTTACGCGCCATGCGCAGGGCTTCGCTAGGGTTGTTTTTGAGCCCACTCACATTCACCACTTCCATAGGCTTCTCTCATAGGAGTATTGAAAGGAAATTCAGTGTAGGTGATGAAGATTTGGAGGCGGATTCCAATTAGCAATGGATCCCCGCGTGCGCGAGGATGACAGGTGCCCGTCATTCCCGGCTGCGACCGGGAATCCAGGAAGTCATGGATCCCCGCATGCGCGAGGATGACGGATGTCTTTCATTACCTGCCGGGAACAATGGCATAGAGCTCAAAGCACGGCCAGAAACGTGGCTGGGTCGGCTGAGAGCAGCGCGAAATTGTCCGGGGTCACGATGACCGGGCGGGCATCTGCAAACTGTTGCGCGAAGGCCCCCAGACCTTTGGCGGATTTTTTTCGGCCGGATTTAACCTCAATGGCGTACACCCGGTTTTGGTGCCGGTACACAAAGTCGACTTCGGCATTTTTCTCGCGCCAGTAGAAGAGCTCGCCAGGCAGTTGAAGGAGTTCGGCGCCCACGGCCAGTTCAAACACGCGGCCCCGGCGTTCCGTGTCATCCAGCGCATTGGGTCCGGCGGTCATGGTGTGCAGTGCGGGGCAGGCGGGCAGGATTTTGGGGCTGGAGGTCCGCGTGAGCCAGCCTTTGGCCGAGTATTTCTCCAGGGAAAAAATCAGAAAGGCACCCGCATACAGCTCAAGGTAGTACTTGACCAGATCCGTGTTGCCCGAGTCCTGCAACTGGCCCAGCAGCTTGGTGTAGCTGATTTCCTGGGCCGGGTAGCGGCACATGATTTCGAAAGCCTGCCGAAACAGGGCCTGCTTGGCGACTTTGCGGTTTTGCAGAATGTCCTTGCCAATGACGGCCTCGACGATGGCGTCTTTGAGGTAGGCGTACCAGCGGTCCCAGTTCTGTTCGAAAGCTACCGCACCGGGGTAGCCGCCGAAGCGCAAGTAGCGCTCCAGGTCGTAGTCAAAGGCGGTCTGCAGTTCGCTGAACCGCCAGTGGTGGATCCGCGTCAATTCAAAGCGGCCGGCCAGGCTTTCCGTCAGGCCTGTCTGGATCTGCAGCGAGCTGGACCCCAGCAAAACGACCCGCAGCCGGTTTGGCTGCTGGTCCCACAGCGCCTTAATGGTGTCCGACCAGTTGGCGATTTTCTGAATCTCGTCAATGACCAGCAGGCTGCCATCCCCCAGCAGCAGCGCCTGCTGCCACTGCGCCAGCAGCCAGGTGCGGTCGCTGACCAACTGGTCATCCGCATTGGCGTAGTGGTGGCGCCCGGAAAAACGGGTCAGCAACTGCCGCACACCCGTCGTCTTACCCACTTGGCGCGGCCCCACCAGCACCTGGATGAGTGGATTTGCCTCGCAGAGGCGCTGTTCAAGCTGCCCGACAAAGGCGCGTTCATATGGCAAAGACATGCCGAAATAATACCATTTCGGAAGGTTAGTCTAGTAAAAATACTAGGTCAGTCTTCTGAAAAATTGGTGAAAAATTGGGGTCAAATTCTAATTAACCGAAAACTGTCATTCCCGGCAACGACCGGGAATCCAGGAAGCCATGGATCCCCGCGTTCGCGAGGATGACGACCAACTGCCGTCATTCCCGGCTGCGACCGGGAATCCAAGAAGCCATGGATCCCCGCGTGCGCGAGGATGACGGAAGGTGGCTGGGTATGCGGGTCTTAATCCGCTGCGCCCAGCGCCAGTGCCTCAGTGCGTGAAATGGCTAGCGCCTGGGCATTTGGGGCGGCCAGGGTGGGCCAGCCGGCCAGGTGTTGTTGGGCCAGGTCGCCCAGGGCGCTGATCCACTGCGGGTCGTCGTTCAGGCAGGGGATGTAGTGAAACACCTCGCCACCGGCGTGCAAAAAGGCTTCGCGCGCTTCCATATTGATCTCTTCCAGGGTTTCCAGGCAGTCGCTGGTGAAGCCGGGGCACACCACATCGACGCGCTTGACGCCGGCCTGGCCCAGCGCGATCAGGGTGGGCTCGGTGTAGGGCTGCAGCCATTTGGCGCGGCCCAGGCGCGATTGAAAGGTGACCTTGAAGGTCTCACGCTGCAGGCCCAGCGCCTCGGCCAACAGGCGCGCGGTTTTGAGGCACTCGCAATGGTAGGGGTCACCCAGATGCAGGGTGCGTTCAGGCACGCCATGAAAACTCATCACCAGCTGGTCTGCCCGGCCGTGTGTGGCCCAGTGCCGCTGAATGCTTGCCGCCAGCGCGCTGATGTAAGCCGGGTGGTCGTGGTATCGGTTGATGAATCGTAGCTCGGGCACGTTGCGTACCTTGGCGGCCCAGGTGTAGACCGCGTCAAACAGGCTGGCGGTGGTGGTGGCCGAGTACTGGGGGTAGGCCGGCAGCAGCAGCACCCGGGTCACGCCCTCGGCCTTGAGCGCGTCTAACTGCTCGGCAATGCTGGTCTGGCCATAGCGCATGGCGTAGCGCACACTAATGTGGTGACCGGCCTGGGTCAGCCATTGCTGCAGCCCGCTTGACTGTTTTTCCGTCCACACCTTCAGGGGTGAGCCTTCGGGCGTCCAGATGCTGGCGTATTTGGCGGCAGATTTGGCCGGTCGCACCCGCAAGATGATGCCGTGCAGGATCAGCAGCCACAGCAGCCGCGGGATCTCAACCACGCGGGCATCGCTCAAAAACTCGGCCAAAAAGCGCCGTACATCGGTCGGGGTGGGGCTGGCCGGCGTGCCCAGGTTGCAAAACAGCAATGCGGCGCGCGGCGCCTGGCCATGGCTGAAGTGCGGCTCCTGGGCAAAGGGGGCGGTCTGTTTAGCGGGCATACGTTATTCTCTCTCACCTATGCTTGATATTTCTGCGGTACGGGCGATCTGCCTTGATCTAGATGACACTTTGTGGCCGGTATGGCCCACCATTGCCCGGGCCGAATTGGCCCTGCAAGGCTGGCTCACACCGCGGGCGCCGGGGGCTGCTGCGTTGGTGGCCGACAGCCAGGCCCGTGCCGCGCTGCGCCAGCGGGTGATGGATGCCCACCCAGACCTGCACCACGACTTAAGCCACCAACGCCAAGCGCTGATCCGGCTGGCGCTGCACCAGTGCGGCGAAGACACCGCCCATGCGCCAGAGGCCTTTGAGGTCTTTTTTGCCGAGCGCAACCGGGTTGATTTTTATGACGACGCGCTGCCAGCGCTGGCGCAACTGGCTGCGCGCTTTCCGGTGCTGGCGGTCTCAAACGGCAATGCTGACCTAGTCCGCGTGGGGGTGAGCCACTTGTTTGCTGGCAGCGTTAGCGCGCGCGACGCCGGCGTGGCCAAACCCGATGGCCGAATTTTTGCCGCAGCGGCCAGCCGGCTTGGCCTGGCGCCAGAGCAGGTGCTTCATGTGGGCGATGACCCAGCGCTGGACGTGCTGGGCGCACTGGCCGCCGGTATGCAGGCCGTGTGGGTCAACCGAGACGGCAAATTGTGGGCGCATGAGGCCCAGCCCCATGCCACGGTGACCCATCTCGGGGAGCTGTGCGCGCTGCTGGCCGGCGCCCAGGGCCTTAAAGAGTTTTCAGGGCGTTGACAGCAACGATGGCGCTGCGCACGGCGCCTTCCAGCGTGGCCGGGTAGGGGCCCTCCACGTAGTCGCCGCAGGCCAGCAAGCCGGGCGCGATCAGGATCGGCGGGCGCTGCAGACCAGGCGTGCAGGCAAAAGTAGCGCGCTTTTCCACCACGGTTTGAACCGCTTGCAGCCGCAGCCCAAGCTGATCCTGCGCCTGTTGCAACACCTGCCGCTGCACCGTGGCTGCATCCCAGCGGCTGGCGCTCGCCACAAATGCCAGCAAGCCGGCCGGGCCGCCGAGTTGGCCACGGTCAAATACAAATTGGGCGGGTGCGGCGCCGTCGTCCGCACCCGGCTGGCTGCGTAGCCCCAGCATGGGTTGCGACAGACGCGCTCGCGCACCCCAGGCGTAAACCGTGGCGATGGGCTCAAACTGCAGGGCTCGGCAGGTTTGGCGCCAGGCGTGAATCTGCTTTGCTATGGATTCAGGAGCTGCAAATGCAGTGGCATCAAGGGTTAGAGCCGCATTTGTTGGTGTAGTCGCAAAGATCGCGGCGTCAAACAGCTGGCCCTGCACGCGCCATTGCTTACCCTGCTCCAGTACTGAATTGACCCGCGTCTCCAGCGCCAGGTGACCGCCGTGCTGCGCGAACCAGCGCGCCGCCGCCTCGGGGAACAGTGCGCCCAGGTCCACGAGGGGCAGCAGCAGATTTGAGCCACCCGACACGCCAAACAGCGCGTCGCCCAGCACCCGCAAAAACACCTGGGCACTGGCCCGCGCCGGTGGGGTGTTCAGGGCCGACACGCACAGCGGCTCGATCAGTTCGACCAGCACCCGCGCCGGCAGGTCCTGGCACAGGGTGGCCACGCTGAGTTGGGCGTCGCATTGAAATCGGTCTTTGCGCCACTGATTGGCGGCTTTGAGCAGGGCGGTTTTGTCGGCCTGCTGCCAGCCCCGCGCGCCCAGCACCCCCAGCAGCAGGTTAAAAGGTGCCGGCAGCCGGGGCAGTCGCAACCCGCTGCCATCGGCAAAACGCAGCGTCATGGGCAGGCGCAGCAAAGTGTTTCTAGGGTTGACGCCCACCAACCGCATCAGGCGCAGGCTCTCGGTGTAGGCCCCGATCAAAATATGCTGGCCGTTGTCTACGGTGATCGGCTGGCCGTTGCACATCACCCCAGGTAGGGCCCGCGCACGCCCGCCGGTTTGCCGGTTGGCCTCAAACACCGTGACAACGTGCCCCGCACGAGTCGCCTCCACCGCCGCCGCCATGCCGGCCCAGCCAGCGCCAATGATGGCAACATCCAGCCGCCTGCTCGTCATGCTGCCATCCTCCGCCGACTCGTCATCCTCCGCCGAGCTGTCATCCCCGTGAACACGGGGATCCATGGATGCCCGGTCAAGCCGAGCATGACGGTTCGGCGGGTCAAGCCGGGCATGACGGGTGCTGGGATTCGCGTCGCAGCGTGTCTTCTTGTCTTGGTCGTCATCCCCGTGAACACGGGGATCCATGGATGCCCGGTCAAGCCGGGCATGACGGACCGGCGGGTCAAGCCGGGCATGACGACCCAGGAGCCGGGCATGACGAGGCAGGGGCTGTGCATGACGAGGCAGGAGCAGGGAGGGGCCTGATGGCTCACAACCTGCCCAAAGCTTGGACCCTCCAGGCCAGCCAGAGTTTGCGCAGTGGGGTCAGGCTGATGCGTTGGTGCAGCACCTGGAACTGGTCGTGTTCGATCTCGCGCAGCAGGGCGCGGTAGATGCTGGCCATCATCAGGCCGGGTTTTTGGGCGCGCCGGTCGGCCGCGGGCAGCAGGGCCAGTGCTTCGTCGTACAGGCCTTGGGCACGCCGGGCCTGAAACTGCATCAGTGCGGTGAAGCGCGGCGAATAGCTGCGCTGCAAAATGTCTTGTGCCTTGACCTCAAACTGCTGCAGCTCGTTCACCGGCAGGTAGATGCGGCCGCGTTGCGCGTCTTCGCCCACGTCGCGGATGATGTTGGTCAACTGTAGTGCCTGCCCCAGTTTGTGGGCATAGGCTGTGGTCTGCGGCTGGGTCTGGCCAAAGATGCTGGCCGCCACCTCGCCCACCACGCCGGCCACCAGATGGCAGTAGCGCTGCAGACCGGGGTAGTCGAGGTAGCGGGTTTGCGCCAGGTCCATCTGGCAGCCTTCAATCACGGCTTGCAAGTGGCGTTGCTCGATGCCATGGTCTGGCGCCAGGGGCAGCAGGGCTCGCATCACCGGGTGGCTGGGGCTGCCGGCGAAGGCCTTGGCCACTTCAGTCTGCCACCACGCCAGCTTGGTGGCGGCCACGCCCGCGTCCTGCGTGTCGTCTACCACGTCGTCCACCTCACGGCAAAAGGCATAAAAAGCAGTGATGGCCGCCCGCCTTGGCGGTGGCAAAAACAAGAAGGCGTAGTAAAAACTGCTGCCTGAGGCGGCGGCTTTCTGCTGGACGTACTGCTCTGGGCTCATGACCTAATTGTTACATCCACAGCGTGCTACATCCACAGCGCTCGCCAAGCCATCAGGGCCAGGTCGCGCCGTCGCAGGGTGGGGCGGGTTTGCAGCGTGGCAAATTCCAGCGCCTCAATGCGGTCCAGAATACGCAGCCCACCTTGCACCACCAGGCGCAGCTCCCAGCCGGCCCGCCCTGGAATGCGGTGTACCAGTTTAGAGCCTTTTAGCATGCTAGCCCTTGCTGCTGCTGATTGTTCTGCTATTAAATTGGTAGTGCTCTGCGTTACTTGGCGTGCTAGCAGCTCGGTCTGTGTCACGCCATGGCGGACGCAATCGGCCTGCGGCAGGTAAAAGCGCCCGCGCGGGATGTCCACGCTCAGGTCTTGCCAAAAGTTGATCAGTTGCAGCGCGGTACAAATCAGGTCGCTGTTCTGCAGGGCTTGCGGCTCGGTCACTCCATACAGGTGCAGCAGCAAGCGGCCGACCGGGTTGGCCGACCGGGCGCAGTAGGCCAGCAGCTCAGCCTGGTCGGCATAGCCGGCGCCGACGCGGGTTTTTTCCACATCTTGCACAAAAGCGTCGAGCAAGTCATGCAGCAATTGGGTTGGCAATTGATGGGTCTTGATCACTTGCTGCAGCGGCGCAAACACCCAGGCCCAGGCTTGGTCTGGCGCTACGGGCTGCCCGTCCGCTGCAGCCTGCAGCGCCTGGCGGTAGGCGGTCAGCGCCTCTAGCCGTTCGGCCGGGCTGGCCTCTCCCTCGTCGGCCAGATCATCCGCAGTGCGGGCAAAGTGGTAAATCGCCCCAATGGGTGCCCGCAGCCGGGCCGGGCAAAGCCAGGACGCGACCGGAAAATTCTCGTAATGCGTGATGGGGGCAGCAGGTGAGGCAATGGCGGACATTACAGGATTTTGCACTCAGATTCGCCCCCAAGATTTGCCCCCAAACTTGACAAGCTTAAGCTTTTCACCTAAATTACTAACCTGCTGGTCAGTAGCTTGCTGTCTGACCTGTCTGACCTATCTGTTACCAACCCGTCGTCCTGTCTGACCATGTTCAACCCGTCTATCCGAAGCGGCGCCGCCCTGATCTGCGCCACCCTAATACTGTCTGCCTGCTCCCGGCCTGTGCCCACCGAAGAGCCGGTGCGCGCGGTCAAACTGGTGACCGTGAGTTTGGGCAATATCGGCTCCAGCGCCGAGTTTGCCGGTGAAGTGCGGGCCCGGGTTGAGTCGCGCCTGGGCTTTCGGGTGGCCGGCAAATTGGTGCGGCGGCAGGCCGAGTCGGGTCAGCGTGTGCGCGTTGGTGATGTGCTGGCGCAACTCGACCCGCAGGATTACCAGCTCGCCGCTGATGCGGGGCGCGCCCAGGTGAGCGCTGCTACCACCAACCGTGACCTGGCTGCGGCCGATTTCAAGCGCTTCAAAGACCTCCGTGAGCAAAATTTCATCAGCAGCGCCGAGCTGGACCGCCGTGAGGCCAGCCTCAAGGCAGCGCAGGCGCAGCTGGAGCAGGCTCAGGCTCAGCTGGCAGGGCAGGGCAACCAGACCGGCTACACCCGGCTGCTGGCCGACGTGTCTGGCGTGGTGACTGCTGTGGAGGCCGAGGTCGGCCAGGTGGTGGCGGCCGGCACGCCGGTGCTGCGCATTGCCCAAGACGGGGCCCGCGACGTGGTGTTTGCCGTGCCCGAAGACAAGGTGCTGCAAATTAAAACCGGCTCCGGTGTCGAGGTTCGCGGCTGGTCGGGCGGCGCTGCCATCAAAGGCGTGGTGCGCGAGGTGGCGGCCATGGCCGACCCTGTGACGCGCACTTTTGGCGTCAAGGTAGCCATCGACAGCCGCAGTGCGCCGCCGCTGGGCAGCACAGTGTCGGTATTGCCGCAGGCCTTTGCCCGCGGCAGTGCGTCGGTGATCAAGCTGCCCACCAGCGCCTTCCGTCAGGACGGCCAGACCTCGGCGGTCTGGGTGCTGGACAGCGCCAGCATGACGGTGCGGCTGCAACCGGTGCAGATTGCCACCGCCGACGGCAACGAGGTGGTGGTCGCTGCCGGCCTGCAGCCTGGCATGCAGGTGGTGGTGGCCGGGGTGCACGTGCTGTCGCCCGGCCAGAAGGTCACGATTTATAAAGAAAAACAGGCTGTAGCCCCCGTGGTTATTGGGTCTGTAGCTACACGATCCGTAGCAAGCCCGGCCTCGGCGCCATCCCCGGTCGGCGCTGCCAGCGCCACCAAGTGAGGCTGTGATGACCCAGCCCCACAAGCCAGAGCGCTTCAACCTCTCCAAATGGGCGCTCGAACACGGCGCGCTCACCCGCTACCTGATGCTGGTGCTGATGGTGCTTGGCCTGGCCGCCTACTTTCAGCTTGGCCAGGACGAAGACCCGCCGTTCACCTTCCGCATCATGGTGGTGCGGGCGGTCTGGCCCGGTGCCACCGCGCAGCAGATGGCCGAGCAGGTCACCGACAAGATCGAGCGCACCCTGCAGGAGGTGCCCTACGCCGACAAGATCCGCAGCTACTCCAAGCCGGGCGAGACCACCATCCTGTTCCAGCTGAAAGACTCATCCAAGGCCTCCGAGGTGGCCAACCTGTGGTACCTGGTGCGCAAAAAAGTGGGCGACATGCGTCAGACCCTGCCTGCGGGCGTGCAGGGGCCGTTCTTCAATGACGAGTTTGGCGATGTCTATGGCGTGATCTACGCGCTGGAGGCCGATGGCTTCAGCCTGGCCGAGAGCAAGGCCTTTGCCGACGAGGTGCGCCAGCAGCTGCTGCGCGTGCCCGATGTGAACAAGGTTGAGCTGTTTGGCGTGCAGGACGAAAAGCTATACATCGAGATCTCGCAACGCCGCCTGGCACAACTGGGGCTGGACATGAACCAGGTGCTGGCCCAGCTCGGCCAGCAAAACGCGGTGGAGGGTGCCGGCACCCTGCAGACGCCGCTGGACGTGTTGCAAGTGCGGGTGGCGGGCCAGTTCACGGCGGTGGAGCAGCTGGCTGCCATGCCGATCCGCGGCAGCTCGGGCAACCAGCTGCGCCTGGGCGACATTGCCGAGATCCGGCGCGGCTATGTGGACCCGGCCAGCGTCAAGGTACGCCACCAAGGCCGCCAGGTGATTGCGGTAGGCGTGTCCATGACCAAAGGCGGCGACATCATTGCGCTGGGTCAGGCGCTGGAGTCCGCCACTGCGCGCATTGGCGCCACGCTGCCCGCCGGGGTGCGCCTGGTCAATGTGCAGGACCAGCCGACGTCGGTGGCCAAGTCGGTTAATGAATTTGTGTCGGTGCTGATCGAGGCCATCGTGATCGTGCTGGCGGTCAGCTTTGTCAGCCTGGGCCTGCACAAACGCAGCGGCGCCCAGCCCTGGTTCAAACGCTATTACCTGGACATGCGGCCTGGCCTGGTGGTGGGCATCACCATCCCGCTGGTGCTGGCGCTGACCTTTCTGGGTATGTACTACTGGGGCATAGGCCTGCACAAGATATCGCTGGGCTCGCTCATCATCGGGCTGGGGCTGCTGGTCGATGACGCCATCATTGCGGTGGAAATGATGGTGCGTAAATTGGAGGAGGGCTACGACAAGGTGCGCGCCGCCACCTTTGCCTATGAGATCACCGCCATGCCGATGCTGACGGGCACGCTGATCACCGCCGTGGGCTTCTTGCCGATCGGCATTGCCAAGTCGGCCACTGGCGAGTACACCTTTGCCATTTTTGGCGTGACCGTGCTGGCGCTGGTTCTGAGCTGGCTGGTGTCAGTCTATTTTGTGCCGTACCTGGGCACGGTGCTGCTCAAGGTCAAGCCGCACACGCCGGGCGAGCCGCATGAGTCTTACGACACCGCGTTTTACCGGGGCTTTCGCCGCGCCGTGAACTGGAGCGTGACCCACCGCTGGATCACCATCGGCCTGATGCTGCTGACCTTTGCGCTCGGGCTGGCTGGCATGGGCCGGGTGCAGCAGCAGTTTTTCCCAGATTCCAGCCGGCCCGAGGTGCTGCTGGATGCGTGGCTGCCTGAGGGCAGTTCTTTGGCACTGAACGAGCAGATCGCCCAGCGCATCGAGGCGCGCCTGATGGCGGAGCCGGGTGTCAGCAGCGTCAGCACCTGGGTTGGCTCGGGCGTGCCGCGCTTCTATTTGCCGATGGACGCGATCTTTCCGCAAAGCAATGTGTCGCAGTTCATCATCCTGCCCAAGGACCTGAAAACGCGGGAATCGCTGCGCGTGGCCCTGCCGGCGTTGATGGCGCAAGAATTCCCCGAGGTGCGTACCCGGGTCAAGATTCTGCCCAATGGCCCGCCGGTAGCCTACCCGGTGCAGTTCCGGGTGGTCGGGGGCGAGCCGGCGGTGTTGCGCCAGCGCGCGGACGAGGTCAAGGCGCTGCTGCGCGATAACGCCAACATGCGCGGCGTCAACGACAACTGGAACGAATTCGTCAAGGTGCTGCGCTTGGATGTGGACCAGGCCAAGGCGCGCGCGCTGGGCGTCAGCAGCCAGTCAATCGCCCAGGCCTCCAAGGTGCTGCTGGCCGGCAGCACGGTGGGCCAGTTCCGCGAGGGCGACCGGCTGATCGACATTGTGCTGCGCCAGCCTGCCGACGAGCGCCAGGCCATCACCGACATCGCCAACGCCTACCTCACCACGGCCAGTGGCAAGTCCATTCCACTGACGCAAATCGCCCGGCCCAGCTTTGCCTGGGAACCCGGCGTGCTGTGGCGCGACAACCGTGATTACGCCATCACGGTGCAGGGCGACATTGTGGAAGGCCTGCAGGGCGCCACTGTCACCGCCCAGTTGTTGCCGGGCTTGCGCAAGCTCGAAGCCAGCTGGCGTGCGCAGGGGCAGGGCGGCTACCGCATCGAGGTGGCGGGCGCGGTGGAGGAGAGCAGCAAGGGCTCGGCCTCGATCGCCGCCGGTGTGCCCATCATGCTGTTTGTCACTTTCACCCTGCTGATGCTGCAGCTGCAAAGCTTTAGCCGTGCGATGCTGGTGTTCCTGACCGGGCCGCTCGGTATTTTTGGCGTGGCCTCGGCGCTGTTGTTGTCGGGCCGGCCGTTCGGCTTTGTGGCGCTGCTGGGCGTGATTGCGCTGATGGGCATGATCCAGCGCAACTCGGTGATTTTGATTGACCAGATCGAGCAGGACCGTGCCAGTGGCATCCCGGCCTGGGACGCGATCGTCGAGTCGGCGGTGCGCCGGTTGCGCCCGATCGTGCTGACCGCCGCCGCCGCCGTGCTGGCCATGATCCCGCTGTCGCGCTCGGTGTTTTGGGGCCCGATGGCAGTGGCCATCATGGGCGGGCTGATCGTGGCCACGGTGTTGACCCTGCTGGCGCTACCGGCCATGTATGCAGCCTGGTTCCGGGTCAAACGGGAACCGGTGACAGCAGGTTAAAATCTATAGGTGACCGATTTTCCGGGGGTGGTTTGACAGGCCGCCCCTTTTGTTTTCTTGCGCGGGTGGCGAAATTGGTAGACGCACCAGGTTTAGGTCCTGACGTCCGCAAGGATGTGCGGGTTCGAGTCCCGCCCCGCGCACCATGTACATTTTTTGGAGAAGCTTGATGGCTGTGACCGTAGAAACCCTGGAAAAACTGGAACGCAAGATCACCCTGAGCTTGCCCTTGGGCAGCATCCAGTCCGAAGTTGAAACCCGTCTGAAGAAGATGGCCCGCACCGTCAAGATGGACGGTTTTCGGCCCGGCAAGGTGCCCATGAATGTGGTGGCCCAGCGCTATGGCTACTCGGTGCACTACGAAGTGATGAACGACAAAGTCGGCCAGGCCTTTTCTGACGCCGCCAACGAAGCCAAGCTGCGCGTGGCCGGCCAGCCCCGCATCACTGAAAAAGAAGGCGCACCGGAGGGTGAGCTGACGTTTGACGCCGTGTTCGAGGTCTACCCGGAAGTGCTTATCGGCGACCTCAGCAGCGCCGCGGTCGAAAAAATCAGCGCCGAGGTCGACGACAGCGCCATTGACAAGACGCTTGAGATCCTGCGCAAGCAGCGCCGTACCTTTGCCCAGCGCGCGCAAGATGCCGCCGCCCAAGCCGGCGACCGCGCCACCGTTGATTTTGAAGGCAAGATCGATGGCGAGCCCTTTGAGGGCGGCAAGGCTGATGATTTCCAGTTCATCCTGGGCGACGGCCAGATGTTGAAGGGGTTTGAGGACGCCACCAGCGGCATGCAGCTCGGCCAGAGCAAGACCTTCCAGCTGGCCTTCCCGGCCGACTACCACGGTAAAGACGTGGCTGGCAAGACGGCCGACTTCATGGTCACCGTCAAGAAAATCGAAGCGGCACACCTGCCCGAGGTGAACGAGGCACTGGCCCGCTCGCTCGGCATCGCCGACGCCACGATCGAAGGTCTGCGCGCCGACATCCGCAAGAACCTCGAGCGCGAAGTCAAATTCCGCCTGTTGTCCCGCAATAAACAGGCCGTCATGGACGCACTGGTCGCCAAGGCCGAGCTTGATCTGCCCAACGCCAGTGTTCAGTCCGAAATTGGCCGCCTGCTTGAAGGCGCCCGCGCTGACCTGAAGAAGCGCGGCATCAAGGACGCTGACAAAGCCCCTATCCCGGACGATGTCTTCCGTCCGCAAGCCGAACGCCGTGTGCGCCTGGGACTGGTGGTGGCCGAGTTGGTGCGTGCCAATAGCCTGCAGGCCCGGCCTGAGCAACTCAAGGCGCATATTGAAGAGCTGGCCAGCAGCTATGAAAAACCGGCCGATGTGCTGCGCTGGTATTACGGTGACAACCAGCGCATGGCTGAAGTCGAAGCCATCGTGATTGAAAACAACGTCACTGAGTTTGTGCTGAGCAAGACGCAAGTCACAGAAAAGAGTGTTTCTTTTGACGAACTGATGGCCCAGAACTGAGCCTGCTCGCTTTTCTTTTTTTCGGTACATTAAGGCCTTCTGGGAGCTAACATGAACGTGCGCAATCGTGCAATGGAAACGCAGGGGCTGGGCATGGTGCCCATGGTCATTGAGCAGTCTGGCCGGGGCGAGAGGTCTTACGACATTTACTCACGCCTGCTCAAGGAACGTGTCATTTTCCTGGTGGGTCCAGTCAATGACCAAACCGCCAATCTGGTGGTGGCACAGCTGCTCTTTTTGGAGAGCGAGAACCCCGATAAGGACATCTCGTTCTACATTAACTCGCCGGGTGGTTCGGTCAGTGCTGGCATGGCGATTTACGACACCATGAACTTCATCAAGCCCGACGTGTCCACCCTGTGCACCGGCATGGCGGCCAGCATGGGCGCCTTTTTGCTGGCGGCGGGCGCCAAGGGCAAGCGTTTTTCGCTGCCAAACTCCAAGGTCATGATCCACCAGCCCTCGGGTGGCAGCCAGGGGCAAGCCACTGAGATTGAAATCCAGGCGCGCGAGATTCTGAAAACCCGCGAGCAACTCAACAAAATCCTGGCTGAGCGGACCGGCCAGCCGCTGGAGCGAATCGAGCGCGACACCGAGCGTGACTATTACATGTCAGCCGAAGAGTCTCGCGAGTACGGCCTGATCGATCAAGTCATCTCCAAGAGGGCCTGATCCCCATGGCGGAAAAAAAAGGCGCTACGGGTGAAAAGACCCTTTACTGCTCCTTTTGCGGCAAGAGCCAGCATGAGGTCAAGAAGCTGATTGCAGGGCCTTCGGTCTTTGTCTGCGACGAATGCATTGAGCTGTGTAACGAGATTATTCGCGACGAGCTGCCAGCCACCACCGAAGCCCGAGGGGGCGGCAATGAACTGCCGACACCGGCTGAAATCAAGTCAAATCTTGACAATTACGTGATCGGGCAGGAGCCCGCCAAGCGCACGTTAGCGGTAGCTGTCTATAACCACTACAAGCGCCTGCGCCACAAAGAAAAGGCCAAAAAAGACGATGTGGAGCTGGCCAAAAGCAATATTCTGCTGATCGGCCCCACGGGGTCGGGCAAAACCCTGCTGGCGCAAACCCTGGCTCGCATGCTGGACGTGCCCTTCGTCATGGCCGATGCCACCACCCTGACCGAAGCCGGTTATGTGGGCGAGGACGTGGAAAACATCGTGCTCAAGCTGCTGCAAAGCTGCAACTATGAGGTGGAGCGAGCCCAGCGCGGCATCGTCTACATTGACGAAATCGACAAGATCTCGCGCAAGTCTGACAACCCGTCAATCACGCGCGATGTGTCGGGCGAGGGCGTGCAACAGGCCCTGCTCAAGCTGATCGAAGGCACCATGGCCAGCGTGCCGCCGCAGGGGGGCCGCAAGCACCCCAACCAAGATTTCGTGCAAATCGACACCACCAACATCCTGTTCATTTGTGGCGGGGCTTTTTCCGGGCTGGAGAAAGTGATCGAGAACCGCACCGCATCGTCGGGTATCGGTTTTGGTGCTTCTGTGAAAAGCAAGGCAGACCGTACCCTGACTGAGGTCTTCAAGGACGTGGAGCCAGAAGACCTGATCAAGTTTGGCCTGATCCCTGAGCTGGTTGGGCGTATGCCGGTGGTGGCCACCTTGGCCGAACTGTCGGAGGATGCCCTGATCCAGATCCTGACCGAGCCGAAAAACGCCTTGGTCAAGCAATATGGCAAGTTGCTGGCCATGGAAGGCGTTGATCTCGAAATTCGGCCGTCCGCGCTGAAGGCCATTGCCAAGAAGGCGCTGGCGCGCAAGACCGGCGCACGGGGCTTGCGTTCCATTCTGGAACAGGCGCTGATCGACACCATGTACGAGCTGCCCAGCAGTTCCAACGTTGAAAAGGTGGTGGTCGACGAGAGCACCATCGAAGAAAACAAGCCGCCACTGCTTCTGTACCGAGAGGCGGCCCGGAAGGCTTGATTAGGCACCTTTTTGTGGCGGAGTAGGCCAGTTTGGTGCAAAACCTGCCGGTCATAATCGGGGCTGGGTTGAAAACTGTCACATTCGATTCATATTCAACAGGTAACGAAAGGCTAATTCATGTCCGGTCACACTCCCTTACCTGCCACCCCGATTGAACTGCCACTGCTCCCCTTGCGGGACGTCGTGGTTTTCCCCCACATGGTGATCCCACTCTTTGTGGGCCGCCCCAAAAGCATCAAGGCGCTGGAGGCGGCGATGGAGTCCGACCGGCGCATCATGCTGGTGGCGCAAAAAGCCGCCGCCAAAGATGATCCCCTGGTCACCGACATGTTTGACGTCGGTTGCGTTTCCACCATCCTGCAGATGCTTAAGTTGCCCGATGGCACGGTCAAAGTACTGGTCGAAGGCCAACAACGTGCCCGTGTGGACAAGATTGACGAGGGCGAGTCGCACTTCACAGCGAAACTGACGCCTATGGCTGTGGCGGACGGGTCAGAAGGCCCAGCCCGCGCCAAGGCCAGCGAGATTGAAGCCCTGCGCCGGGCGGTGATGCAGCAGTTTGACCAATACGTCAAGCTCAACAAAAAAATTCCGCCCGAAATTCTGACTTCCATTTCCAGCATCGATGATGCCGGTCGCCTGGCTGACACCATTGCCGCCCACTTGCCCTTGAAGCTGGAGAACAAGCAGGCTGTGCTGGACCTGGCTAGTGTCAAGGAGCGACTGGAAAACCTGTTTGAGCAGATCGAGCGTGAGGTCGATATCCTCAACGTCGACAAGAAAATCCGTGGCCGCGTCAAGCGCCAGATGGAAAAAAACCAGCGCGACTTTTACCTGAATGAGCAGGTCAAGGCCATCCAGAAGGAACTGGGCGAGGGTGAAGATGGTGCCGACGTGGATGAGATCGAGAAAAAGATCAAGGCCGCCAAAATGCCCAAGGAAGCTCTGAAAAAGGCCGAGGGCGAACTCAAAAAACTCAAGCTGATGTCGCCCATGTCGGCTGAGGCCACGGTGGTGCGTAATTACATTGATGTGCTTACTGGCCTGCCCTGGGCCAGCAAGACCAAGATCAAGCACAACTTGGGCAACGCAGAGACCGTGCTCAACGAGGATCACTATGGCCTGGACAAGGTCAAGGACCGCATTCTGGAATACCTTGCTGTGCAGCAACGGGTTGACAAGGTGAAGGCGCCGATTTTGTGCCTGGTTGGCCCACCGGGCGTCGGCAAAACCTCGCTGGGTCAGTCTATTGCCAAAGCCACGGGACGCAAATACGTGCGCATGGCCCTGGGCGGCATGCGCGACGAAGCCGAGATTCGGGGCCACCGCCGCACCTACATCGGCGCTATGCCAGGCAAGGTGTTGCAGAGCCTGTCCAAGGTCGGTACCCGCAACCCTTTGTTTTTGCTGGACGAAATTGACAAACTCGGCACAGACTTTCGTGGCGACCCCTCCAGCGCGCTGCTGGAGGTGCTCGACCCCGAGCAAAACCACAAGTTTGGTGACCATTATGTCGAGGTTGACTTCGACCTGAGCGACGTGATGTTTGTCGCCACGTCCAACTCGATGAATATCCCGCCGGCCTTGCTGGACCGCATGGAGGTGATTCGTCTGTCAGGCTATACCGAAGACGAAAAAACCAGCATCGCCCTCAAATACCTGCTGCCCAAGCAACTGAAGAACAACGGCGTCAAAGAAGCCGAGCTGTTGGTGGGCGAGGATGCGGTGCGCGACATCGTGCGTTACTACACCCGTGAAGCCGGGGTCCGATCGCTAGAGCGAGAGCTGTCCAAGATCTGCCGCAAGGTGGTCAAGGGACTGCAGCTCAAGAAGATGCTGCCCCAGGTCAAGGTCACGGCGGACAACCTCAACGATTTTCTGGGGGTGCGCAAGTACTCCTATGGCCGCGCTGAGCAGCAGAACCAGGTGGGGCAGGTGGTCGGGCTGGCCTGGACGGAGGTCGGTGGTGACTTGCTTACCATCGAGGCCGCCATGATGCCGGGCAAGGGCGTGATCACACGCACCGGCTCGCTTGGCGACGTCATGAAAGAATCTGTAGAGGCGGCCCGCACCGTGGTGCGTAGCCGATCACGCCGATTGGGCATCAAGGATGAGTTTTTTGAGAAGAAAGACATTCACATCCACGTGCCTGACGGTGCGACACCCAAAGACGGGCCGAGTGCCGGTGCTGCCATGACCACCGCCTTTGTGTCGGCCATGACTGGCATCCCGGTGCGCAGCGATGTGGCCATGACGGGGGAGATCACCCTGCGTGGTGAAGTCACCGCCATCGGTGGCTTGAAAGAGAAGTTGCTGGCGGCCCTGCGGGGTGGTATCAAGACCGTGCTGATTCCAGAAGAAAACGCCAAAGACCTGCAGGACATACCAGAAAACGTTAAAAATGGCTTGGAGATCGTGCCCGTGCGTTGGATCGACAAGGTGTTGGAAGTGGCACTGGAGCGCATGCCGACCCCGCTGCCTGATGACGAGCCCCTGGTGGTAGCCGCCCCCGCTGAGGTGGTGGTGCCTGCAGAGCTACTGGGTTCGGTCAAGCATTGAGGGCGCAGCGGCGTAAATTTTTTCAGCCTGGTCCAAACAGGCAGAAAATGTTCGCTATAATCTGAAGCTCGAAACGCGGGAATAGCTCAGTTGGTAGAGCGCAACCTTGCCAAGGTTGAGGTCGAGAGTTCGAGACTCTTTTCCCGCTCCAAATTGAATAAAAGGGAAGCCAAGTGCTTCCCTTTTTTGTCATACGAATGGCGCGATAGCAAATCGGTTATGCAACGGATTGCAAATCCGTCTAGCCCGGTTCGACTCCGGGTCGCGCCTCCACAACAACTCCGGCTGCTTGCTGCCGTGCCCGGGTGGTGAAATTGGTAGACACATCGGACTTAAAATCCGCCGCCTTCCTGCATAAGGGGCATACCGGTTCGATTCCGGTCCCGGGCACCACTTCTTCTGCGGCCGTAGCGCCCACCCATCGCGATTTCTGGCCATCCTGTGGCTATCGGTGTGTGACCGTCAGTCCTGAGGGGCATTTGGTCCTGACCGACGATTTTCTGCGTGTGCTGTTGCAACGCCCCGAAATCTCCCCCATCCCATCCTCCTGCGCTGCTGAACTAAGCCTGCACGAGCAACTCCTCGCTGATCCTCGCCATGCGGTGCCTGCCGATGCTCTGCTGGCTCTACAGGATCGGGATGCCGCTGACAACTATGGTGTGTGGCTGCGCTTTCGTGATCGACTGTTGGCTGCGCCCACGCTGGAGGCGGCTTACCTGGCCCTTTTCCAGGGTGAGGGTGTCGATGTCGCGCCCGTGCTGGTGCAGCAACTCACCCAGATCTTGCTGCGCCATGTGCTCGGTGATACGGCCACAGCGATGCAGGCCCGGGTCGCTGAGATGTTGTTTCGAACCCAAAAAATTTCGGTGCTTGAAGATGGCGCAGTGATGGCTGCCGACAATGAAACGGTGGAGCGGCATGCCTTGTCGGCCGGTTTTGGAAGCGTGGGGGAATTACTGCGCCAAGGTGGTGTAGCGTTGCGCAGTGTTGACCTGGACGTCTTGGATGCCGATAAGTCTGATCTGTACTGGCCGCGCAGCGAGCACTTTGACCTGGTGCTCAATCTCAACCATGGCCAACCCGCACTGCTGGCGTTGGCAGAGTTGCTGCAGAGCTGGGTCAGCCATTTTCTCAAAGTGGAAGTGCGTGTGCAGACAGACCGTGAGATCGTTGACGAACACTGGGTCTGGCACGTGGGTCTGGATGCCCAAGCCAGTGGCATTCTGAATGATCTTTACCAAGGCGATGAGCCGGATGCGGAGCGCATGCGCCGCCTCCTGTGCCTGTTTCGCCTGGAGTTCGCCAACCCAGCTGATATGTTGAGCGCGGTGGCTGGGCGGCCGGTCTACCTGGCCATGGCGATGGATGAACACCATCGGCTCAAACTTAAACCACAAAACCTCTTGCTTAACTTGCCGCTGGCCCGTCGGTCCTGACGCGTCAAGGCAGGCTGGCCCAGGCACTTGGTCGTACTACACTAAGCGCCATGCCACGCTACAACGCCCCTTTTGAAATCCATGTGCACGGGCAGATCACTCTGCGCCCCGAAGTCGCATTCGAGCAGTTGCAAGATGCGCTCAAGCCGCTCTGGAAGTATGCCGGCGCCCGCTCCTTGGCCGATGCCGCCGAAAGCAGCTACGAGGACGAGCCAGGCATCAAGTTTGAGCTGGAAGAGCACCTGTTGCAAATCTGCTGGACCGTGGCCGGTGACGATGATTTTCGTCAGGTCTTGGACGAGGTCTGCATGAACCTCAATGACTTGGCCGCCACGGGTGCAGCGGTTGAAGTGACTTTTTATGACGCTGAATTTGACGATGAAGACGAAGAGTCTGAGGCTGAATCACGCGACGATTTCATGATGCTTTTTGTTGGGCCGGACCCGGCTTCCATCATGCAGGTGCAGCGTGATCTGCTGGTGCAGGACGTGGTCAACATGATGGAGCGCCACTTTGACGGCGCCGAACTCGGTGGTGTCGTGGCTGAAATCGACAAGCTTTTCGGGCAGCGATTTGATGACCTGGTGAATTCCATGCAGCTAGGTAAGCCTCCACGGGGCTCCGGCGGCGGGCATGGCGGTAGCCATGGTGGTGGGCGCAAGCCGCGGCACCTGCATTGACGCAAGCAAGGCGCTCGGCTACTGGTTTTTAGAGAGCTGCAAGATTTGCCTAGAGGGCGGTGACTGCAACTGGCATTGTGCTGTCTGGAATCGTCAGGACAAAGGTAATCCCAAGAGAATCGACTTCTGCTCTCAGGTCCCCGTTGGCTTCCTGAAGGCTTTTGCGAGCTTGGTAAAGGCCGAGTCCCAGTCCCCCCGGGCGTCCGCTGGCAAATGGCTCAAACAGTCGCACTGGCGCAATCCGTGTCTGGGCGTCGGGCCAAGGGCTGAAAAAACGTAACTCGGCCATCGCCGGTTTGAAGGGGCCTTCTGCAATGGTCTGTAAATGAAGCACGGGTTTGTCGGCGCCAGGGTTACGCCAATTGGGCGCTAGGTTAGAGAACAGGTTGTCCAAGGCGCGAGCCAGCAAGGCTTGTGCAATCCAGGCCTGTGCTTGCCCCGAGATGCTGACTTGTACCCCGGCAAGATGCGCAGCATTTTCTACCGCGAGCCGCAAGTCCAGCCGGGTCGATTGTTGATTGGCTGGGTTATTGCCGAGCTGGGCCACCAGCCGGTTCGCACGCTCCCGTGCCAGCGGCGCATTCTGTTGCAGGCGCCGCGCGGCGATGAGCAGGCTCTCGGACTCGTCACAATCATTGAAGTCAGCGCATACCCAGCCGACCCATTGGGCCAGATTACGCATGTCGTGCTGCAGGTAGAGTGTTAGCCTGGCCCGCTCTGACATGGCCACCGAAATGGCTTCGGTACGAACGCGTAGCGCTGATTCCAGAAGCAAGACGAACACTTTGGCCAGTTGCTCGGCGAACATGCGGCCTTCGCCCCTGACTGCGCTGTGGGTCAGTGTCAGCACCAGCAGAACATCGTTACCACTGCTCAGTCGGAACGCCAATGGCTTACTTGCTTTTTGGCCTCGTTTAAGTGGCTGGTCTGATTTTTTGCCCCACTCGGACTCGACCAAGTAGCCAAACCAGTCGCCTGAGAGCTGCAGGTGCTGCCAGCCGCCGGCGGCCAACAGTGGCCAAGCGGTAGGCGGGATGTCGAGTGGGTCGAGCCCCTGCGCACCAAGTTGCAGTAGGCTTTGCATGCCCGCCTGGTAGCTCCGGGCTCTTCGGGCCAGGCTCCTGCTGGTGACGTACAGGGTAAACCCGGCAGCCAGGCAAATCAGCGACAGGCTACTCAGGACGCCGTAATCCATACTTGTTCAGGTAGTAGTAGACGTGTTCTCTGGCCATGCCCAGTTGGCGGGCCGCTTCTGCCACGTTGTAGCCGGTGGCGGCTAAAGTTCTCCGCAGCAGTTGCTCTTCGGCGCCGGCAGCCGCTTCCTTGGGGCCTTCGGAGAGCCGTGCAGTCAGGTGCAAGCGTGCCTCGCCGGCATCACTGAGCTGCAATTCAGTTCGCCTAAACAGATCTGCGCGTTGCAAGGCCGCATGAATACTGGCCACACTGGCTGGCTTGATGAGGAAGTCAAAAGCGCCGCGCCGCACAGCTTCAAGTGCCGCCGCCTTTTCATCTTGGCCTGTCAGGACAATGATCTTGCTGGCAGGAGATTTCTGAAGCCATTCGCCGAGCAGTAGCAAGCCCTCGGTCATGGAGCTGCTGTGCGGTGGCAGACCAAGGTCCAGAACCACCAGGCTGTCTTGTGCATCTGCAGAAAGTAGGGCTAATGCTTGCAGTCGATCCCCGACTACACGCACAGACCACCCACGATCCGTCAAAGCCGATGACAGATAGCCGCTAAGTGCTGGGTCATCTTCGACGAGTAGCACGCGTCGTTGCGTTCCATCACCGTATGCCGGCGCCTCCTTCTGGTCATCAATAATCGTCACCCCCGGTGATTCTTTTCAAAATTGGCAAGATCGCAACAACAAAACCCACCATCAGGGCGCCAAAGCCTGCAAATACCCGAATCATCAGCCAGTCACTTGGCGTATCTGGGCTAACCGCCAGCAGGGCGTAGCCCCCGATCAGGATCAGCAGGCCAATCCATGTCGTAATTTTTTGCCGCATGATGTGGCGGCTTTTACGTTTTCGCAGTTCCTGCCTATATTCGCTCATCGGTCAGGCGGATTACCGCCACTTGGTTAGCGGGCTTGATGACACTGATATTTTTCACTGTCATTTTGTCACTCTACTGATCAAAGAACCTGGAGCAATGAAATCAGTCCGTTGAAGATTGTCCAGGTTCACGGTCTCACCGATTCGCACCCGGGTGCCTTTGACAGTAATGGCACCCGCATTAATGGCAAAGCGCAGAGGTGTTGGGAATGGGCTTTGTCCTTCAGGTATCGCCCTGCCATTAATCCAGACGGTGCTTTTCCCCCCGGCGCGTTTGACCACGCCATCAACGCTAAAAAGAGCGTTGGCGCTTGGCGCATCGACTTCCCCAAGTCGTGCCTTTTGGACCGCAGCCCGCTCACTGCTTGAGTAAAACAGCGTTCCAAGGTTGTCAGGCGACTGGCTCGGAGACTCATTGGCGAAAGCCTTGGCCCCGGCTAAGCAAAGCAAAATCCCTGTATAAAACCGAGTTTGGGTGGAAGGACATCTAAAAAGCACGCCCTAATTATAACTTTTCGCTCGTCGTTTTTCAAAAATGATAGCAAGTTACCTAGGCTAAGGCTTCGCTGCTGGTGGTTTGACCTCTGTCAAAGTGTAAAAGCGCAGAGTGCAATTGGCAGAAAGACCTTGCGGCGTTGGCGTTGTGAATGTACAGCTGTTGACCCTAAAACGACCATTCACTCGGCCCCGGTAATCTTGAATTAGTTTGAGAACCTCTGCTTCGTGAGTGCCGGTCAATGCAAATTCAAGGTCATGGATAAGTGGTGCGGCTGGCTTTGGCGCGTCGGGGTTGGCGGGCTCGGCTGGGCTGGCGGCCGCGTTTTCTTGATCCGCCAGTGGCTTTGGAGGCTGCAGTGTGTACGTCAAGCTGTCTGGGATAGCCAATTGTTTTTGGCTTGCCAGAAACTGTTCGGTCCATCCGGTGCGGTCTGGGACGCCGATCAACCCCTTCTTTTCCAACACGCGGTAGTGCTCAATTTCACTTGTTAACCGCTTCAAAGACTGTTCTTTTTGCTCGGTGACGGACTTGGTCGATTCCTCCGCCTGTCGCGCTGCCGCCAGCGCGACGAGCGTTTGATCTCTAAACGCTAAGGACGCTGCGATGGCCGATACGCCGACCAGCAAGGCAGCAGCTAAGGCCGACAGACCCACTTTGGACTCCAGCAGGATGACTTTCAGATCGCTCATGATTTCCCGCCTGGGGGCGCTGCCAATGGACCAGCCAGCGTCATGCACCAGACGGCTTGCTTCTCGCCTGCACCCTGAGCGGTGCCGCCACCGCGAAGGGTCGCCTGAGCGATCTCCTTGGCAGGGTCCAACAAGACGTTCACTCCCTCCAACTTGCCTATGGCATTGGCGATAGCCGTCATGCTCTGCAGCCGGGCCTTGTCACTCAGCCCCTGCGGCAAGGTGATCTGGAGCGTTAGTTCAACCACCATCGATGCCACCGGCGCTTTGCCTGGCTCAGGTGCCGCCTCTGGGACATTGGACGCTAATGTTTTGCCATCACAGGACGCCTTCCCGGCCTGGGCGATGCGCCAGTCAAATCGCTCAAGGCGTAGGCTGTCCTGTTTGGCCAGCAACTCAGCCACCATCACCAGGTGTTTGACGAGAGACGGCGCTGCCAGAATCTCTTGTTGGTCGAGGGTGACAGCTTGGTGCACCCAGTCGGGGCTGACGCCAATGGCCGCAATTTCCCGATCTAGGTTGTCTAAAGCCGTTTGCTGCCGTTGGACAGTGCTTTGCTTGAGTGTTAGGGCCGCTCGGTCATCGGTGATGTTCAGCAGAACACTGCCAGCAAATGCCACGGCAAGACTAAAGCTCAGTGCGCCTGCAATGAATGCTGCGCGCTGCCAACGGCTGGCCACAAAAGCCGTCCTGGCTGACAGAGGTGCCAGTTGACCGCTGGGGGACTTGACCACCAGGTCAAAAAGAACCCCACGCCAGTCGTCAGATCCAGCCGCAGATTTTGCTGACGGCAGTGCCAAGAGCTGCATTTTTTCATTGGACAGCAGGTCAGCGAACCCATTGCTATCGCCTATGACCACAATGGGGCGGGGCTTGTCTGCGCGCTCCAGTACCTTGGTGTTCTCCAAGTGCCGCAAAGTGCGCACAATTTCTGTGACCTGATCACTGGGCAGGGGCGCATCCAGGACCAAGCGGCTAATCACGGGAACGCCACCTTTGACGTAAACAATTCGCAGGCCAGCAGCGTCACGCAGCACGATGAACAGGTCCGGCGGCAGGCGCTTTTGGCTTGCAAGCTGAGCCATCAGCATGGATGTAGACCAAACGCCAGCCACGGGCGCGGTCACGCTGCGGATGGCTGCGGTCACGCGTTCTGCGGCATCTAGGCCCAGCAAGGTTTGGCGCGGCGGCGCCAGGCGGTTCATCAACCCGGTTTGAGTAGCAGCGGGCAATGCGGTTTTATAGGGCGTATCCGGGAAACGGGTGGCCAGCTGACGATTCAAAAAACCGGCGCGGTCACGACCAAAGACCCGCGGCACTGGGACCTCATGGAAGGCCTCTTCGGCCAGGTCGGCCACAATCCACACCGACGCTTTGGCCGGGCCGTCGATGGCAGCCCAAGTCACCCCCTGCTTTTGCCAAAGCTGGGTTCCTGAGGCGCTCACGTGCAGTACGGCTTTCATGCGCCTACTTCATGGTAGAGATCGTGTCGTAGATCGGCCCCAGCACAGCGACCATGATCCATCCCAGGATAAGGCCCATCGCCACCGTCAAGGCGGGTTCTATCATGGCTTGTACCTTGCCTACAGATTCATTGATATCCCGGGTGTAGTAGTAACTGATGTTGTTCAGGGCGGTGTCGAGGCCACCGGTGGACTCACCCACTTTCAGCATCCGGAGCACCAGGCTGGGGAACAGTCGCTCTAAGGCAAAGCTCTCGGACAGTGCCGTGCCGGTCATCACCCGCTCGCGGGCGCGTGTGATCGCCTGCTTGATGACCAGATTGCTCGAGACATCTTGACAGTAAACCAGCCCGTCAATCATGGGCACGCCGGTGCGGTACATCAGGGCGAAGGTGTCGGCAAATCGCGCGAGGATCATTTTCTTGATGACTTCTCCGACATAGGGCAAGCCAAGCTGCAGCCGATGCAGCTGAAACATCACTTTGGGCGATGACGCGGCGAGTGTGCTGACAACCCCAATCAGGACGGTCGGCACCACCAGAATCGCCCACCAGTAGTTGATGATGAAACCCGACAGGCCAATCAGCAATTTAGTTTGTAAGGGTAATGGTTTGCCCGTGCTGGTCATGAAACCGATCAGTTGCGGGACCAGGTAAATCATGAGAAAGAAGACCACGCCGCTGATGACGACGATCATGAAGCTGGGGTACATCAGCATCTTTTTGGTCTGTGCTGCCATCTCGTCTTGCCACTTCAGCGAGCGGACTAATTCTTTGAGGACATCCGGAAGTTGCCCCGTTGCCTCGCCCGCGCGCACCAAGCTGACCACGGTTGGTGAAAAAATGCCAGGGTAGGACTCAATCGCATCACCAAACGTGGCGCCCGCTTCAATTTTTTCAGTGAGACCGCCTGCCAATTCCCGGCCGTTGTCGGTTTCGGCTTCGTCACGCATGTCACTGAGGCAGGATAGCAAAGGCACCCCTGCCCGAATCAGCATTTCAAGCTGGAACAAGAAATCTATGATTTCTCGTTGCGGCAGATTCTTGACAATGCGTTTCTTGGATTTTTGCGCTTGGGCTGACACCAGCAGCAAGCCGATGTTTTTGAGCTGCGCCTCTAGGTCGAATTCATTCAGAGCTTCAATCTGCCCCTTGTTCATCTGACCGCTTTCGGTGCTGGCCCGGTATTTGTACAGTGGCATCAGAGCACCATGTCAGTCAGGTCCACAACGCGGCCGACCTCCTCGATGGTGGTGTGTCCCTCTCGGACGCGCCTCAGGCCGTCCTGGGCCATGGGCACAAAGCCCTTGTTGTGCAGGTAGTCTGCCATGGCTTTGAGGCTGGCGCGCTGGGTCACCAACTCGTCCAGGCCAGCGTCGAATTTGAGCAGTTCCATGATCGAGAGCCGACCTTTGTAGCCCTGTTGGTCACACTTGGCACATCCCACCTTGCGGTATACCGTAGCGGCAGCGCCTTGGGCGTAGCCCAGCAACTGGGCCTCGCCCGGCGTGGGTGCATCAGGCACTTTGCAGGCCGTACACAGTGTACGAATCAGCCGCTGGGCCACGATACCGATCACGTTACCAGCCACAACATCGGGCTTGATACCCAGATCGATCAGGCGAGGGATGGAGCGAATCGCTGAATTGGTGTGCAGGGTGGTGAACACCTGGTGCCCGGTCATGGCCGCACGAAAGGCCATTTCAGCAGTTTCCTGGTCGCGTACTTCGCCCACCAGAATAATGTCAGGATCCTGGCGCATCATGGAGCGGATCCCCTCGGCAAAATCCATTTTCACCGCACCCGAAATGGAGGTTTGCCGAATGACGGGCAAGGGGTACTCCACTGGGTCTTCCAGCGTCATGATATTGACGCCTTCGTTGTTGAGATGTCCTAGCACCGAATAAAGCGTGGTGGTTTTGCCAGAGCCAGTGGGGCCGGTGACCAGCAAAATACCTTCAGGCCGGGAGAGCATCAGTTCCAACAGGTGGAAGTTGGGCTCTGACAAACCCAGGCCGGTAATGGGCATGATGCCGCTTTTGCGATCCAGAATCCGCAACACAAAATTCTCACCGTGGATGGTCGGTTGCGCTGCCGATCTGAAGTCGACAGGTCGGCCTGAGATTGATAATGAAATGTGACCATCCTGGGGCGCGCGGGTTTCGGCAATATTCATCCCGGCGATCACCTTGAGCCGCACGACCATGGCAGACCAGTAGCGCAAGTGCAGCACCCGTACTTGCCGCAGCACACCGTCAATTCGGTAGCGAATCCGCAAAAACTGCAACTCGGGCTCAAAATGGATGTCTGAGGCGCCACGCAGCGTGGCGTCCGCTAACAGGGAGTCGATCAGCCGGACGACGGGGTGACTGTAGCCCTCCGACTCTTGCGCGATGCTGGCAATGTCGACTTTGCCGGTTTCCAGTTCGTGCAGAATGCCGTCGATCGAGAGTTCGTGGCCATAGTATTGCTCGATAGCACTCTGGATTTCTGCGCCATTGCCCAAGCGCCAACTCGGCCGTGGACCACTGCCGAGCATGGCCTTGATCTGATCGGCAGCCACTATGTCATTGGGGTTGGCCGTGGCGATGATCAGTTCATTGGTTCGCTTAACCAGGCTGACCGGGAACAGGGAGTGGCGCTTGGCCACGGCTTTCGGAATGAGTGCCAAAGCTTCGGCATCGGCTACGATTCCTTTCAGGCTGATAGATTGCTCACCCAGGTTTTCCGCCAATGCACTGCGCATCACCTCCGCTGTGGCGAAACCCAAGGCCATCAGGGCCTCTCCGAGTGGCTTGCCTGTTTGCTTTTGCTCCATCAGCGCAATGCGGAGCTGATCGCTGCTGATCAAGCCCAGTGCGACGAGTTGATCGCCTAGGCGAACTGGGGGCGCGTTCGGGGTGGTGGGTCGAACTGGGGGGGCCGGAACTGCACTCATGGTCGGGCCAGGCCTTTACAAGGGGCGGGAAAATCAGGGGTCAGGCAACTCATCCTGGTATTTTTACCACGTTTACTTGACTGCAGGCGGATTGGATAATGTGGCCTGACGCAACTCATCAATACGTTGCTGCACCACGGCGTGCGGAAGTCCACTAACCTGTTGGCCGCCGCCCAACTTGGACAGAGATAGGGCGCGCTCGTAATAGGTTCTGGCCACAACATGGTTTTTTAGCCGGTCTAGCGCCACGGCCAGATTAAAGGCGTGCAATGCCACGCCGGGTTCGAGCACGTGGGCTCGCTGGAAGGCCATTTGGGCGTCGGCCAGGCGTGCCTGTCTGACCAAGCTATGTCCCAATACAGACTGCGCGGCCGCTGAGCCCGGGTGCTGCTCGGCGACTTCTCGCGAGCCGGCTGACACGTCTTCCGCGTCGTTACTCAGATTTTGGATCAATAGCCCGGCCCGCGCCGTTGGGTTGCCCGGTTCTTGGCGCAAAACCCGTTTGTAGTAATCGCGCGCTTCCTCATCACGCCCTTCCTGGTGTGACACATAGGCCAAGCCCAGCAGCGCGTCGCGTTCCTCCGGATTGACCTTGAGTATCTCTTTGTAGCCCGAAGCAGCCTCTACCAGGCGACCTTGCGTTAGGGAAACATAGGCCAGTTCCAATCTGCTTGCCCCCGGCGGTGCCGTGACCAGCATTTGGGGTAAATCAGACAGCTTGGCGGGTGGTGTCGCTGAACGAGCGCGAGGTGTTGGTCTGGCGATGGTTGGAGCAGACGCCAGTTTAGCGGGCGCGACAGCCACAGCGGGCCCCGGAACAGTTGCAGCAGCAACAGTGGAAGCAGATGGCGCAATGGCAAGAGGGGTCGCAGCTGAAGAGGATGGGGCCGGTGCAGTAGGTGTCGCAGTCGCAGTCGCATTTGAAGTTGCGGTTGCCGTTGCCGTTGCCGTTGCCGTTGCAGGCTCAGGGCTGGTCTGAGACGGCAAAGGCGCCGCGGTCGTGGTGGCGAAGGCTGTTCCCGCCCCCTCTTTTCGCCCAGACTTCGGAGCGGCGGGCGCAGCAGGGGCGCGACCCTGAGGCGGAGTGCTTGCGGCGGCGTTATTTTCTGGCATAGACGTCCCGTCGGCTTGCTGGGCCGTCGGGGCAATTGCTGCAGTGGCGGGCTCAGGTAGGGGCGGAACAGCAGTTGTCGGGGCAGTGCCGATGCTCGACCCCTGGCCCAACAGCGCCAACGGGTCTACCCAACCCATCAACACAGTGAGTGC
Source organism: Rhodoferax sp. (assembly GCA_040400795.1). Lineage (GTDB taxonomy): Bacteria > Pseudomonadota > Gammaproteobacteria > Burkholderiales > Burkholderiaceae_C > Rhodoferax. The sequence goes on along the minus strand of JBBAPO010000017.1, from coordinate 58,007 downwards.
GCTAACGCTAAGTAGGCTCGCCACAGCGCCTAGTGCCAACAACCTTGGCCGTGGCATGCCGATGGCCCGGGTGGCTTCCTTGGCGCGCATGATGCTTTGCGCTACCTTGCTGGAATGGGCCGAGCTCTTGGTTGGCGCCGGTTTGACTGATGGCCCGGGTATTTTTTCTTCCGCTGAAGGCAAAGTGGGTTCAGGGGCAGGTTGCGCTTCTGCTTGGGGCGGTACATTTTGGGGCTCTGTTGGAGACTGTGAGAGCTCAACGCGAGACGTGAGGGCCAAGTCAATAAACTGGGAAGCCGAGACTTCAGTTGGTTTTGCCCGGTCGAAATCCTCTCCAAGGGGCTCTTCGTCCAACGTGGGCTCGATTGGACGGCCCGAACCGCGCGTGTCCTGGGTGGTAGGCAGGGCATTGGTAGCCAGGTCTGACAGTACGGGCTCAAGGCTCAAGCCGAGCGTCGGGAATTGCAAAGGTGCCTTCTCTGCCGCAAGGGTCGAGGGCTCGGTTTGCTGAAGCGACAGAGATGAGTTGCCTCGCGTGGATTCATTGGGTATTTCCGCCAGTCCAATGGACGGCCAGTCGCCATTGGCCTTGGGTTGCGCTGCCGCCTCGGCGGCGGTCTTATCCTTGCTGGCGCGGTTCAGCGCGTCGAGCAGCAGACTCATGGCGTCGTTTTGGCCGGCGGCCAGGTGATCAAGCCACCGCTCCCGCGTCCGTCGTCGAGAGTGGATGGCAGATTGGCACGGTAATCCCGAAAATCGCCACTCAGGCTGGCGTCGCTCAGCACCGTGGGCTTCAAAAAAATCACCAATTCCGACTTTTTGCTTGTTTCGTTGCGGTACTTGAACAGGTTGCCGATGGATGGGAGGTTATTCAAGCCGGGAATTTCGTCCGAGGTTTTGTCGCGACTGTCTTGCATTAAGCCGCCCAAAATGGCGATGTCGCCCGACTGCACACGCATCATAGATTCCATTTCACGCGTCTGCACCTCGGGTACCCGGTTGGAGACGCCAGCTTTGGCCAGGTCAGGGTTGGGGTCGTTCACATAGCCGGTGATCCGGCTGATGGTGGGGCGCAGATTGAGGGTTATCTCGTTACCCTCACTGATTTGCGGCACGACCGACATCAAGAAGCCAATCGGAACCGTGGTTGCAGTGGTGGTGTAGGTGGCCGCGGTAGCAGGCGTTGTGGAGGTCGCTGCTGTGCCTGGCGTGACAGTCAAGGTGAAATAGACCTTGTTGTCTACCACCTTGAGCACACTGCTTTGATTGTTCAGTACCGAGATTTTGGGACTTGAGAGCACGCGGAGGCTGCCAAACGATTCAAGCATGCGCAGCATGGCTGTCAAATCGGCGTCCCCATTCCACAAGCGAAATTGTTTGAAGGTGAACTCCGCCAAAGAACTGACAGAATTGGCTTGCGTGAGCGACACACCAGACCCGGCGTTGGCACCACCCGTTTGCAGTATGGACCAGTTGATTCCCTGCTGGTACTGGCTGGACAGATCAACCTCAACGATGGTGGCCTCGATCAGGACCTGCCGCCGCGCCGAACTCAGCACTCGGTCAAGAAATTCTCGCACCCTGGCATGCTGGCTCTGGGTGGCGCGGACACTGATATTGCCGGTTTCAGGGTTGGCGATCACAGAGGCTGCTTCCCGGAAGACGCTTCTGGCCGGCGTCGGGGTGACATTGGCGTTGCTTATGGCTGCAGGAGTCGGAGCTGTTGCAGCAGCGCTAGAGGTTGCCGCGGCAATGGCGGATGCGGCAGCCAGCGGCGAATTGGCTGGCATAGCTGCGACTGGCGTGACGGGACGTGTTGCGACCGGCGCAGGTGGGTTGGCGGCGACAACACTCCCTCCACCTTCGGGGATAATTTTGTCGGTTTCCCTGAGCAAGTCAATCAGGTTTGCCTTGAGGGTCTCCCAAAATCGGTTGGACGAGGTGTTGTCAATCGATGTGGTGGAGGTGCTGCCGCCACCCACAGAACTGCTGGAGCCGATCGCTGATTTGGATTCCCGCTGAATGTTGGGGTAGTCGATCCGGTAATTTCGCAAATAAGGGGAGTCAGGCTGGATGGATAGGTTCTTGCCACTGATGTCATAGCGCAGATCCACCTGGCGCGCAATGCGCTCCAATATTTCCACCAAAGTCTGGTCGCTCACATTCATCGTGACCATGCCGGTGATTGCTGGATGAATGTCGATATTGAGCTTTGCGTCACGCGCAAGGGCAAACAGCAAATCTTGGACTGCGACGTCTCGCATCACCACGCTGTAAAGCTCTTGGCGCTCACTAGGGCGAGGTGGTTTGGGCATTGGCGGCGCCAATGCGAAGTCTGGTGGGCGCCCGGCTACCACCGGGCTGGGAGTTAGGTGCTGATTTGATGGCGCAAGCGGGGTGGGGCCGGCGCATCCCGCCAGCCATATACAGCAGCAGAAACCAGCCAGTCTCTGACAAAAATCAAACAAAGCTTCGGTGCTACTGGAGTTGCTGAAATGCCCGTGCATCAGTTGTTGTTACTCAATTTTTTGCGGCGTGAGGAAATGATTGTAAGGGTGGGCTTCCGAATCTGAAAAAATTATCCGTTGGGGAGAAGAAAATCCTCCATCAGGAGTCGATCAATTTGTCTTCCTTGGCCCTAGGGTCAGGCTTCCATCGAAGTGGAGCGTGGGAGAGCCCGCAGGTTGCATCTTTTCAGCCGTTGCCGCTGCAGTGCCGACCCAGGGCTTTTTGAGGCTGGCCCATACCAATAGTCCGGACAGGCCCGCAGCGGTCAGACTGGCCGCCGCTATTTGCCATGCGGGACTGCGCCAAGGTTTTTGATGCTTTTTGGCTGTGCCCAGGTGACCCGTAGGCAATTCCCTGGCGGCACTGTTGACATGCTGCTCATCGACCGCATCCTTACCCTGCGCGTAGGCCGCTAACAGTGCCTTGTCTGACAGCAGGTTAATGCGGCGCGCTCGGCCATCCGAGACCTTTACCAAGTGCGAGAGAGCGAGCGGCGTAAACAGGCGCGCGCTGGTCCAGCCTGCGGCACGCAGACGGTGATCAATGTAGGCACTGATTTCGTCAGCGTGCAGCCGCTCAAGGTCGAAGCGGTGAATCACTCGGTCTCTGAGTTGCCGCAGTTTGGGCTCGGCGAGCAAGTCGTCAAGTTCAGGCTGCCCAAACAGCATGATATTGACCAGCTTGTGCTGCCCGGTTTCGATATTTGAAAGCAGGCGCACCTCTTCAAGCGATTCGATGGGCATGGTGTGCGCCTCGTCGATGACGAGCAGCACCCGCTGACCGCTGGCATGCCGGCGCAACAGTTCCTGTTGCAAGGCAGCAAGCTTGCCTTCCATGGACGCCACCAGGCCAGTCAGGCCCAGATCGCGTGATATGGCCTCGATGATCTCGTCCCGGCTGAAAAACGGGTTGGCCAAGTAAACCGCGCACACGTCAGAGGGGAGTTTGCCGATCATGAGGCGAGCCAACAAGGTTTTGCCACTACCAACCTCGGCCACCATGGTGGTAATGCCTTCATCGTGTGTGGCCACATGGAGCAGCGCAGACAGGATGTCCCCCCGACGCCCCCCAGAAAAGAAGAAATCAGGGTCGGGTGTGATCTGAAAAGGGGGTCTTTTGAGACCGAAGTGATCCAAGTACAGGCTTGACATCATCGAAGTGTACAGGTCGCTCTGACGGCCAAGGTGTGTCGAGCCTTGGGGTTTATACTCAAACCGCGGAGCTTGCCTTGACACGGCGAAGCGCCGTGTGGACCGAGTTCGATTACCAGGATTTTTGCCCGTCATGCTTAAACGCATCAGCGTTAAACAGTTGACAATTGGAATGCATATCAAGGAGTTTTGTGGCTCCTGGATGGAGCATCCTTTTATTCGGTCATCGTTTTTGTTGTCTAACGAGAAAGATATGGGCGTCATTCTGACCAGTGGTATCAAAGAGGTCTGGATCGACAGCAGCAAGGGACTGGATGTACCCGTCTCTGTTCCCGCCGTTTCTGAAAAGCAAGCCCAAATTGAAATCGATGCCACATTGGAGCTGGTGGCGTTGGGTGGCAGAAGCATGGCGCCTGTGTCTATTGAACGTGAAGTTGAGCGTGCAGCCCTGATTTGCAATCAATCTAAGCAAGCCATGGTGTCCATGTTTGAAGAGGCGCGTATGGGCAACAGCGTCGACGTTGGTGGGGCGAAGGAACTTGTTGAGGAAATTTCTGACTCGGTCATGCGAAACCCGGGTGCCCTGATCAGTCTGGCTCGGCTCAAGTCGGTGGACGACTACACCTATATGCATTCGGTGGCCGTGTGCGCCATGATGGTGGTGCTGGCCAAACAGCTGGGTCTTGACGAAGCAAAAACCCGTTTGGCGGGATTGGCCGGGTTGATGCACGACCTGGGTAAGGCCGCTATGCCGCCTTCGGTCCTGAACAAGCCTGGAAAATTGACTGAGGCTGAGTTTGAAATCATCAAAAGCCACCCGGTCAAAGGCCATGCGATGCTGCTCATGAGTGACAACTTTGACGCCGAAACCCGTGACGTTTGCCTCCACCACCACGAAAAAGTGGATGGTTCAGGTTATCCAGAGGGGCTCAAGGGTGACGGTATCAGTCTGATGGCCAAAATGGGCGCTGTCTGTGATGTCTACGACGCGATCACCTCCAACCGGCCCTACAAAATCGGATGGGATCCGGCCGAGTCCCTGCGGAAAATGGCGGAGTGGTCGAACGGGCATTTTGATCAAAAGGTGTTTCAGGCCTTTGTCAAGAGCATGGGCATCTACCCGGTGGGCTCACTGGTTTTGATGAACTCTGGCCGAATCGGTGTGGTGACGGCGCAATCCGCAAAGTCGCTCATAACACCGCAGATCAAGGTGTTTTATTCAACCAAAAGCCACATGCGGATCACGCCTGAAATTCTTGACCTGTCAAGAAGCGGCAGTACCGACAAGATCGCGGGTCGCGAAGACCCAGCCAAATGGCGTTTTCCTGATCTGGACGAATTGTGGTCGGGTTTACCGCAGTTGAAGCGCTGAAGTCGTGAGCTTGCGCGAAGGGTCAGCGGCGCCAATCTTGGCTGACCGCGCCCCAGCGCTCACGTCAGCAGCCCCGGGTGATGGGCATTTCGACAGGCTTCGGGTTGACGGCGTACTTGCCCAACTCCATCTTCGCAATGGCATTGCGGTGCACTTCGTCCGGGCCGTCGGCAAACCGCAGCGTGCGGGCGTTGACATAACTGTAGGCCAGGGGGAAGTCGTCGCACATGCCGCCGCCACCGTGCACCTGAATGGCCCAGTCGATCACCTCACAGGCCATGTTTGGCGCAACCACCTTGATCATGGCAATTTCATTTTTGGCAAATTTGTTGCCGCCTACGTCCATCATCCAGGCGGCTTTCAGGGTCAGTAGCCGGGCCATGTCGATCTTGCAGCGGGCTTCGGCGATTCGCTCTTGCGTCACGGTTTGCGATGCTACTGTTTTGCCAAATGCCACGCGTGATGAGGCGCGCTTGCACATCAACTCAAGTGCCCGCTCAGCGAGACCAATCAAGCGCATGCAGTGGTGGATTCGTCCGGGCCCAAGCCGGCCTTGGGCGATTTCAAAGCCACGGCCTTCGCCCAGCAAGATGTTGCTGGCTGGCACGCGCACATTGTCAAAAACCACCTCCATATGCCCATGAGGCGCATCGTCGTAGCCCATCACATTGAGTGGCCGGATCACCTTCATGCCTGGTGTGTTAGCCGGCACCAGAACCATGCTTTGCTGCGAGTGGCGAGGAGCGTCCGGGTTGGTCTTGCCCATGGTGATAAAGATGGCACAGCGCGGGTCGCCGGCGCCCGATGTCCACCACTTGCGGCCGTTGATGACATACGCGTCGCCATCGCGCTCGATCCGCGTGGCAATGTTGGTAGCGTCGCTGGACGCGACATCAGGCTCGGTCATGGCAAAGGCCGAGCGGATCTGACCCTCAAGCAGGGGCTTGAGCCAACACGCCTTGTCCTGCTCTGAGCCATATCGCGCGATGGTTTCCATGTTGCCAGTGTCGGGCGCCGAGCAGTTGAACACCTCGCTTGCCCACATCACACGGCCCATGATTTCTGCTAGCGGCGCGTACTCTTGATTGGTCAGGCCGGCGCCGTCGTAGCCCGAGGCAGCGGCACTGTCAACTGGCAGAAATAGGTTCCACAGGCCGGCCGAGCGAGCCTTCAGCTTGAGTTTTTCAATGGTCTGCAGTGGCGTCCAGCGCTTGCCAGCTTCGCTGTTGGCCGCAATCTCGGCGTGGTAGGCGCTTTCTGCCGGGTAGATGTGCTCGTCCATGAAGGCCTGTAGCTGGGCTTGTAGTTCTTTGGTTTTGGGTGAGTAGTCGAAGTCCATGGAATCTCCAGTAGTGTCGATTGACAATAATTTTGCGTTTGGTTTCAGGTCCGCTGGGCGAACTGCCAGGCCATCTGCGCCAATGGCTTGGCACCGGCAGCTGAGTTGACCGCCTGCGCACTGGCTGCCGTGCCGGCCTCAACCCGCTTGGCAATGCCTTGCAGGATGGCGGCCAGTCGAAACAGGTTGTAGGCAAGGTAAAAGTTCCAGTCGGCCTTGAGCGCATCCGGTGTCGTGAGGCCGGTGCGCTCGCAGTAACTGCGGATGTAAGCGTCTTCGGTGGGGATACCGAGGCTGCCCACATCAAGCCCGCCAATGCCGCGGAATGCGCCGGGCGGGATATGCCAGGCCATGCAGTGGTAGCTGAAATCGGCCATTGGATGCCCCAGCGTGGACAGCTCCCAGTCCAGCACGGCGATGATGCGCGGCTGTGTGGGGTGAAACATCAAGTTGTCAAGGCGGAAGTCGCCGTGCACGATGCTGACCATATGCTCAGCCCGGGCCATGGCCGGGATATGCTGAGGCAACCAAGCCATCAATTCATCCATTTCAGGGATCGGCTGGGTGATCGATGCGACATATTGCCGGCTCCAGCGGCCGATTTGCCGCTCAAAATAATTGCCGGGCTTGCCAAAGCCGGCCAGTCCGCGCTCGGTAAATTTAACTTTGTGCAATGCCGCGATGACACGATTCATTTCGGCGTAGATGGCGCCACGTTCGGTCACGGTCATTCCGGGTAGGGTCTGGTCCCATAGGATTCGCCCGGGCATGAACTCCATGATGTAGAAGGCGCGGCCAATCACTGACTCGTCTTCGCACAGGCAGTGCATGCGGGGTACGGGCACATCGGTACCCTGCAAGCCGCTCATCACTGCAAATTCGCGCTCAATGGCATGGGCAGAGGGCAGCAGCTTCGCCACCGGTCCCGGCTTGGCCCGCATCACATAGGTGCCAGAAGCTGCGATGAGCTTGTAGGTCGGGTTGGACTGACCACCCTTGAAGGATTCGACAGAGAGTGGTCCTTTGAACCCGGGCAGGGAAGCCTCCAGCCACACGCAGAGGGCATCAGTGTCAAACGCCTGCTGTGTCGGCACGGGCCGGGTGCCAACAAAATGTTCAAATTCACTCATAGATAAGTTCTGGTGTACAGGCTATTACCTGTCGGCGTCAATGATTTGCATCAAGGTCTCACGGTTGCGAATCACCAAGCCGCCGGGTTCTATGCGGATGGCCTCTTCGCGCTCCATGGACTTGAGCTCCTGATTCACACGCTGGCGGGATGCGCCCAGCAGTTGCGCCAATTCTTCCTGTGCCAATTGCAGCCCAATGCGTATCTCTCGGCCATCGCTCAGTGAAGGCACGCCATAGCTGCGAACCAGATGCAGCAGTTGTTTGGCCAAACGCGCCCGCAGCGGCAAGGTGTTCAAGTCTTCGACCAAACCGTAGAGTTGGCGTATGCGTCTGGCATGCAGACGCAGCAGTGCCTCGTAGAGTTCTGCATGAAGGGCCAAAATTTTCTTGAAATCCGCCTTGGCCACACAAAGGATGGTGCTGTCGCCATGCGCGTAGGCGTCGTGCGTGCGCCGGTCGCCGTCGAAAATTGACACATCGCCGAACCAGATGCCCGGCTCCACGTATGTCAGTGTGATCTGCTTGCCTGAGATCGAGGTTGAGCTGACCCGAACCGCACCCCGTGCACAGGCGATCCATTCCTCTGGCGGCTCGCCTCGGGCGGCGATCAACTCGCTGTCCTTGAAACGTTTGACGTAGGCGCATCGGAGTATGTCGTGACGCAGGGATGGGGATAAGGACGCAAACCAGCGACCGGAATTGATCGCTTCACGTTCTTCGATGGTAAGAATGGGATCGTCCATGGCCTGTCTTGTGGGTGACTTAAAACTGCTTGATTGTCGCGCGCGGGACCAGGCTCCCAACGGGACGCTGGAGGCCAAGTCTACTGATAGTTTGGCGTTGTCTTGTTGAGAAACGCAGTGATGCCGATGCCGGCGTTGGCATGATGGAGGTTGTTGACAAAGTGGTCGCGCTCCTGGTCTAACTGCTGGTTCAGGTCTTGCCCGCAGGCCTGCCGTGTCAAGGTCTTGATGCTGGCCAAGGCATTGGGGGCACGGCCGTTGAGCCTTTCAGCCAACGCCATGGCCATCTTTAGCGCGGCCCCACTCGGACCGACCTGATTGACCACGCCAAGTTCTTGCAGCCGCTGGGCACTGATTCGGCTGCCGCTCATCAGGAGTTCAGTCGCCAGTTGTCGGGGCAGGGCTTGCGCCAGGTTCCAACTGCCACCGCCATCGGGTGATAGGGCAACTGAACTGTAGGCCATGACCAGGACTGCGTCATCGGCTGCGACCAGCAGGTCGCAGGCCAGTGCCAATGAAAAGCCTGCGCCGGCTGCCGCACCTTCCACCGCTGCGATCACGGGTTTTGGGCAGTGAGCGATTGACCTGATCCATTGGTGCAGGCCGTCGATGCTTTGGGCCTGGACTGCAGGCGCTTCGGCTCGGTTGGCCTGCAGGCGCTGCAAGTTGCCCCCAGCGCTGAAGACTCCACCTGCTCCTGTGATAACGATCGAGCGGATGCCGGCATCCGCACTGGCCATTGTGAGAGCGTCCTGCCCCGCTTCATAGATCTCTGGCGCGAGTGCATTGCGGTACTCTGGGTTTGAAATGGTCAGGATCAGGGTCTGGCCTGAGCGGCTTTGATGGAGTTCGGCAGCCATGAGGACGTCAGTCTTCGACGTGCAACAAACTTAGGCCAATTGCGCCGCGCCGCCGTAACCAGGGGCTGGGTCGGTAGCGAGGGTCCCCGTAAACGGTCTGCATGTTGAACAGTACTTCCAGCACGTTGGTCGGCCCCAACAGATTGCCCAGGGCCAGCGGCCCGCTGGGGTAACCCAGACCAAGGGTGACCGCTGTTTCAAGGTCGTTAGGTGAACAAATACCCTGCTGACAAATGTCGCTGGCAATGTTGACAATGGTTGCGACCACCCGTTGCGTCACAAAGCCACCACTGTCGCGGATCACACTGACCGGCTTGCCATCGCGCGCAAACAGGGCATGAGCGGCTTGACGCATGTCGAGCCGAGTGGCCGGATTGGTCGCCAGAACTCGGCGACGTGTTGTGGCGTCGTCCACCAGCATGTCAATGCCGACGGTGCGAGCCGGGTCGAGGCGCTCCACCACGGCCACTGTGGTGATGTCAAAACCCAGCGGTGCCACCAGACTCAGTGCCTGCGGCGACGGCGATGCGCCCGTTTCTATGCGGGCACCGAGGTTTTTGACCAGCAGCAGCAACTCAGCCCGTCGTGCTGCGCGCGGTGACACCCAGACCGGTGGTAGATCTTCGACCGTTGGCGCAATGGCCTCGGGGCTGATCTGGGCGACGCCCTGTTGGTAGCTGTAAAAACCCTCGCCCACTTTTTTCCCGAGCAGGCCACCTGCGAGCCGCTGTGCCGTGATCACGCTCGGCCGGTACCTCGGCTCCTCGTAGTATTGGTGGTAAACCGATTCCATCACCGGGTGGGACACGTCAAGCGCGGTGAGGTCCATCAGTTCAAACGGACCGAGCTTGAAGCCAATTTGGTCTTTTAGGATGCGATCGACCGTCACGAAGTCGGCCACGCCCTCGCTCACCAGTCGCAATGACTCCGTGCCGTAACCACGCCCGGCATGGTTGACAATGAAGCCGGGGGTATCTTGAGCCCTTACTGGCGTGTGGCCCATCTGCTTGGCAAACGCGGACAAAGCGTCGCACACCGTTGCGTCAGTCTTCAGGCCGGCGATCACCTCAACCACCTTCATCAGCGGCACAGGATTGAAAAAGTGAAAGCCCGCCAGCCGTTGCGGCCGATTGAGCCGAGCGCCCAGCGCTGTGATCGACAGCGAAGACGTGTTGCTGGCCAGCACGGCATCGGGCGCCAGCAGTTCCTCGAGTTGACAAAAAAGGTCGGCCTTGGCGTCAAGCCGTTCCACAATTGCTTCGATCACCAGTTGGCAGTGGGCCAGTTGGGCCAAGGAAGCCACGGTGCCCAGGCGTGACTTGTAGCTTGCAACCTGAGCCGGTTCCAACCGGCCCTTGTCCTGAAGCTTGTCCCATTGTGTAAAGACCGCCGTTTGCGCTGCCGCGCTGGCGCTGGATTGGGTGTCGAACAGCAAGACGCTGCTGCCCGCCTGGGTCGCCAACTGGGCTATACCGCGGCCCATGGCCCCGGCGCCAATAATGCCGACCTGTGAAAAATGGGGGATCATCATTTAGATTGTGGCAAGCATATGGGCCAGAGCAGATAGGGGACGACTCGCCGGCGCCCAGCGTTAATCAGCGACGAACCTGCAGCGCGCCCGGGTTGACGATGTTGGTCGGCGTGCCTTTGATGAAGTTAATGACGTTGTCAAACGCTGCGCTGAAGTACAACTCGTAGCTGTTTTGCTCGACGTAGCCGATGTGGGGCGTGCAAATGCAGTTCTCTAGCCGCAGAAGGGCGTGGCCCTGCAAGATGGGCTCGGACTCAAACACGTCGACCGCGGCCATGCCCGGACGGCCGCGGTTGAGTGCCGCCATCAGAGCATCGGGCTCAATCAACTCGGCGCGTGAAGTGTTGACGAGAACGGCGGTGGGCTTCATCTTCGACAGGTCGTCCAGCCGCACCGTGCCCCGGGTGTCTTCAGACAGTCGCAGGTGGAGCGAGAGCACATCACACTGCGCGAAGAAATCGTCCCGGCTGCTGGCGGCTTCAAAGCCATCGACGACAGCGCGTTCACGCGACGAGTCACGGCCCCAGACCACAACCTTCATGCCAAAGGCCTCGCCATAGCCAGCCACTAATTGCCCGATTTTCCCGTAGCCCCAGACGCCCAGTGTTTTGCCCTTGAGCAATGTGCCGACGCCAAAATTGGGGGGCATAGCGCCCGACTTCAAGCCGGACTGCTGCCAGACCCCATGCTTAAGGTTGGCAATGTAGTGAGGTAAGCGGCGCATGGCGGCCATGATCAATGCCCAAGTAAACTCCGCCGGTGCGGTGGGCGAGCCAGTGCCGTCTGCTACGGCTATGCCCCGCTCGGTGCAGGCTGCCACGTCCACATGGGGTCCGATTTTGCCGGTTTGTACCACCAGTTTCAGCTTGGGCAACTTTTCAATCAAGGCCCGCGGCAGGTGGGTGCGCTCCCGATTCAGCACAATCACATCGGCGTCCTTGAGGCGGACGGACAGTTGACCCAGGCCCTTGACGGTGTTGGTGTAAACCTTTGCCTGGTAGGGTTCAAGCCGGGCTGCGCATGCCAGTTTTCTGACGGCGTCTTGGTAGTCATCAAGGATCACAATGTTCATGGGGGAGATTGTGCCTTGGCAGGACAGGCTCCCGAGGCTGCGGTGCAATTTCTTGCATTAAGTGCCCCGTGGCTGGGAAGCTGACCCAACCGGCTAGCCGAGAGTTGCCAGTTTATTGGCAGGCAGATTCGCGTGCGACCAATCGGTCAAGCTCGGCGCAGACATCGGCCATGCGGCCAGACATGACCATTCGGCCCACATGACTGGCGGGCTGACCAGACTCGACGATGCGTTCTATGCGCAGTGGCCGTGCACGGTGTGTTTGAGCATGATAAATGCCTCTAGCCCTTGTCGCCATTGGTCTGTATGCTATCGAATTAGGAGTCTTCGGCCGGAGTGTGGCCTGGACGCTTGGCGCTTGTTGGGCGCGGCTTGGGCTTGGGTGGGGTAAAAGCAAGCGCGCCCAGGCTTGAACAGGGGACATCAAGTCAGAAAACGCGAGGAGGGCAATGCTCATGGGTTGGGTCCTTGGCTGATCACATCAGCATGGTGTTGCGGATCAGGCCAACGGCCAGTCCTTCGATTTCAAACGGCTCACCTGGCTCGACCACGATGGTTTGGTAGTCGGGGTTTTCAGGATGCAACTCAATTTGGTCCTTGTTGCGCCGGAAACGTTTGACGGTGACTTCGTCGCCAAGGCGGGCGACCACGATTTGTCCATTTTTGGCGTCTTTGGTGGCTTGCACAGCCAATAAGTCGCCGTCCATGATGCCGGCATCGCGCATAGACATGCCCCTTACCTTGAGCAGGTAGTCGGGTTTGCGCTGGAACAAGCTGTTTTCCAGGTAATAGGTTTGGTCGACATGCTCTTGCGCGAGAATCGGCGAGCCGGCGGCAACCCGTCCAATCAGTGGCAAGGCCAGTTGGGCAAAGCCCGGTAGGGGCTGCGAGTACTGCTTGCTGCGTAACGCATTGATGGAGCGCATGGCATCGCTTCTGAGCCGGATGCCGCGTGACGTGCCGCTCACCAACTCGATGACGCCTTTGCGGGCCAAGGCTTGCAAGTGCTCTTCGGCGGCGTTGGCTGACTTGAAGCCCAACTCGGTCGCGATTTCGGCTCGCGTGGGTGGTGCGCCGGTGCGGGCAATGGCGCTCTGGATCAAATCCAGGATTTGTTGTTGGCGGGCGGTCAGTTTGGGGCTCTCAAGCATGGCGACTCCTGGGCGGTGATGTGCGTTGCTGGGCGGTAAAGCACTGGTTTCATATCCAGTAACTGTATTTTTAACCAGTTTTATAAAGTTTGCAATAGATGGCCACAAAAATAGTTGAAAAGATCGTGGTGCTGGGCACTGGTGGCACGATTGCCGGGGTGGCCAGTCATCGGTCTGATAATTTGGCGTACGCTGCAGCGCAGTTGTCGGTGGCCGAATTGTTGCGAGGGGTTCAAGGCATGGCTGACGCGTTGGCCGGTTGTTCTCTGGTCTCGGAGCAGGTGGCGCAGCTAGACAGCAAGGACATGACGTTTGCCGTCTGGCAGCAACTTGCGTTGCGCGTGGACCACCATCTTGCGCAGGATGATGTCCGGGGTATCGTGATCACCCATGGCACTGACACACTGGAAGAGACCGCTTACTTTCTGCTGTCGGTTTTGCCCTTGGCGGCTCTGGCACGCAAACCGGTAGTACTGACTTGCGCCATGCGACCGGCCACCGCGCTATCGCCGGATGGCCCACAGAATCTGCTGGATGCGGTCGCCGTGGCCGGGGTATCCGGCGCCCTTGGTGTGCTGGCAGTCTGTGCCGGCGTGTTGCACCGTGCGCTGGATGTGCAAAAAGTCCATCCCTATCGGCTCGACGCGTTCGGATCTGGGGATGCCGGGCCGCTTGGCTATGTAGAAGAAGGTGTCATTCGCCTCGTGAAAAATTGGCCTTCAGCCCTTGTCGGATCAAGCGAAGGAGCTATGCATTCGATAGCAAGTGTCAGTCGCTGGCCCAGGGTGGAACTGGTTCTGAGCCATGCCGGGGCCAGTAGTGCAGTGGTGGACGCACTGTTGGCTCCAGGTCACACTGGGCTGGAGCCGCTGCGGGGGCTGGTGGTAGCGGGCACCGGTAACGGCTCATTGCACCAGGATTTGGAAGCCGCGTTGCTGCGTGCACAAGCCGGTGGGGTGCGTGTCCTGCGCTCGACCCGGTGCGCCTTGGGGCGAGTGCTGCCAATACCAGGGCAGCGCTTACCCGATTCGACTGGTTTGTCACCAGTCAAGGCCCGAATTGCCCTGATGCTGGCGCTACTGGACTGAGCTTTAACTGGCCAGCGCCGCGAAAGCGTGTGCCTTGATCTCGTCCACACTGCCGCTGCCGCTGATGGCACGGTACTGGGGTGCGTCACTGGCGCCGGTGCGTGCCCATTCGCTGTAGTAATCGACCAAGGGCCGGGTTTGGGCGTTGTAGACCTCGAGCCGTTTCTTGACGGTCTCTTCCTGGTCATCGGCACGTTGGATCAGGGGCTCGCCGGTGGCGTCATCCAGTCCGGCAGCCTTGGGGGGGTTGAATTTGACGTGGTAGGTTCTGCCGGAGGCCGGGTGGGAGCGGCGACCGCTCATGCGTTCAACAATGGCGTCAAAAGGCACGTCGATTTCCAGCACATAGTCCAAATTCACACCAGCAGCCTTCATGGCATCGGCCTGCGGTAGGGTGCGTGGGAAGCCATCAAACAAAAAGCCACCGGCGCAATCGGCTTGCGCCAGGCGCTCTTTCACCAGATTGACGATCAGGTCGTCACCGACCAAGCCACCGGACTCCATCACTTGCTTGGCCTGCAGGCCAAGTGGGGTGCCCGCCTTGACGGCAGCGCGCAGCATGTCGCCAGTTGAAATTTGGGGGATAGCGTATTTTTGGCAGATGAAGGTGGCTTGTGTGCCTTTTCCAGCGCCGGGAGCGCCCAACAGAATGAGTCTCATGCTTGTCCTTGGAATAATTTGAGTCAGGCCACATGGCCAAGGTGGCCTCCTGTCAAACGGTTACACCCCTTTTGGAGAATAGCACGCACAGCTTTTGCCTGGCTGACAAGGCCACCGTCAAGACCCGACGGTTCAGCGGGTGATCAGGCGCCTGACCCGAGCCAGGTCCTGAGGCGTATCAACGCCGAGGCCCGGTGGCTTCAGGGTTACATGGACGGCGATCCGGTGGCCGTGCCACATGGCCCGCAGCTGTTCCAGCGCCTCGGTGGTCTCAATGGGTGCTTGCGCCAGTTTGGGAAACTGGCGCAGAAAGCCCGCTCGGTAACCATAGATGCCGATGTGGCGCAGTGCCTGTGGCTGGGTTGGCAGGCCTGTCGCCTCAGCGCCAGCGGCGTTCTGTGGTTTGTCCCGCCAGTGCGGAATGGGTGCGCGGCTGAAATAAAGCGCCAGGCCCTGCACGTCGAGCACCACCTTCACCACATTAGGGTTGCGAAAGTCGGCCTCGTTGTCGATGGCGTGGGCGGCTGTACTCATGCTGGCCTGGGGCTGCTCGGTCAGCAGCTTTGCCACGGCACCAACCAGATCCGGGTCTATCAGCGGCTCGTCCCCCTGCACGTTGACCACGATGTGCTCATCGGCCAAGCCCAGCAAGCTACTGGCTTCAGCCAGGCGATCACTGCCGGAGGGATGGTCATGGCGCGTCATCACAGCTTCGACGCCATGGGCAGCGCAGGCCGCCATGACGTCTGCGCTGTCAGTAGCCACCACAACGCGGGGCTGGCCGCCAAGGGGTTGGCCGAGCAGCACGCGCTGCGCCACCCTCACCACCATGGGCAGACCACCAATGTCGGCCAGGGGCTTGTTGGGCAGCCGGGTAGAGGCCAGTCGTGCCGGTATAAGGACCGTGAAGCTCACAGGCCAAGCTCCTCGTCGCTCAAGGTGCGTGCTTCGTTTTCCAGCAAGATCGGGATGCCGTCGCGCACCGGGTACGCCAGGCGTGCACTTCGCGAGGCCAGTTCCTGTTTGTCGCGGTCATAGGTGAGTGGGCCCTTGGTGACCGGGCAAACCAGCAATTCAAGTAGTCGAGTGTCCATCGGGCGATGATAGCTTTGCTGGCAGACTGGCCTTGAGCCATTGGTCAAGCCGCGCCAGGCAGGCCGGCTCCAGCGTCAGCAGCAGGGGTACCGCCAAGGCCCGCGGCCACTTAGGCCACAGTTTGGCGGCATCTTTTTCGGTACAAATCACGCTGTAGCCCTTGAATTCATTGGTGTTTAAGCTATTGAAATCATAGTGATCTGGCAGCATGATCGTGTGCGCCAACGACAAACCGCGAGCGCGCAGCATGTCGAAGAACTCGTCTGGTCGGGCGATGGCCGCCAGCGCCAGCAGCGGCGGCTGACCGGGTTCGGCCAATTTATACAGGGGTACGGTCGAGCCATCCTGTTGCCATGCCAGTGGCGCCAGTTGTCGGTGGGCACGAAAGCCGGCAAAGGTGGGTTTTAGGCCAGTGTGCAGAATCAGGTCCACCGGGCGTGGCCAAGGCTCCCGCAGCGGGCCGGCCGGCAATAGCAGCCCGTTGCCGATACCGCGGTCATCAAAAACGCAGATCTCAAAATCCCGGTGCAGCGCGGCGTGCTGCAAGCCATCGTCGGCCACGATCAAGTCGGTATCCGGGTAATTGGCTAACAATGCGGCGGCAGCTTGTGTGCGGTGCTCGGCCACCATGACAGGCACCCCGGTGCTGCGCCTAATCAGAACTGGTTCATCACCCACGTCCCCCGGCCGGCTGTCGGGCAGCACCTCCATGCAGCCGCGGCTGCGACGTCCGTAGCCGCGCGAGATCACGCCCACGCGCAGGCCCCGTTGACGAAGATGCTGGACCAGGGCCATCACCACCGGCGTCTTGCCGGCGCCCCCGACCACCACATTACCCACCACCACCACGGGCACCTTGAAGCGTTGCGTCGTCAAACAACCCAGGCGGTAGAGCAGGCGACGGCCTGTAAAGAGGGTCCGGTAAATCAGGCTGAGCGGCCAGAGCAAGCAGGCTAAAGTACCGCGGCGGGCCCAACTGCGGGTAAGAATCAGCTGCCATCGCAATCCTTGGGCTGCTGCGGTCATGGCCTCATGGTGTCCTGTTGGTGCTGGAGGACTGTGTGGCAAAGGTAATTTGGATCAGGCCAGCGCGCCGTGCGGCTTCCATCACACTGATGACGGACTGATGGCGAGCGCTGGCATCCGCAGAAATAAGCAGAACAGTCTCGCGCCCGGCATTGGCGCCTTCAGTGAGAGCTCGCGCAAGAGATTCCACACTGCGCCCAGCCACCGGCACTTTGTTCACGGTGTAGGCGCCATCTGCCGTCACACCGACCAACACCTCTTTGGCGCGGTCGCGCGGCGCGTCGGCATCGGCCACCGGGAGGGTCAGTTGAAGCTCAGTGAATTTGCTGTAGGTGGTGGACAGCATCAAGAAAATAAGGACGACCAGCAGCACATCGATGAACGGAATCAGGTTTATTTCGGGCTCATCGCGCGACCGTTGTCGAAAATTCATGGGCGACGCTCCATCAGCGCCGCAAATGGTTGAGTTGGCGTACCAAACGCTCGGACGCCAGTTCCAGCGTCAGCAGGAAGCCATCGACCCGCGCTCTGAAATACCGCCAGAAAATAAGCGATGGAATCGCTACGATCAGCCCGAAAGCCGTGTTGTAGAGGGCAACCGATATGCCGTGCGCCAGTTGCGCAGGGTTGCCGCCCGTCGCGCCACCCGTGGGAGTCTGGGCGCCAAAAATTTCGATCATGCCGACCACCGTACCGAACAGGCCCATCAGCGGCGCGGCAGAGGCGATGGTGGCCAAGGCGCTCAGGTAGCGCTCCAGGCGGTGGGCCACCAGCCGGCCGGTACCCTCCATGACAGCGCGCAGGTCCTGCTCGGTGCAGCGCGGGTTGCTGTTCAGGGCGCGCAGGCCGCTGGCCAGTACCTCGCCCAGTGCCGATGTTTGCTCCAGGTGATTGACCACGTCCGGCGGCGGTACCGAGGTCCGCGTGACGCTCAGCACTTCTGCGAGAAGCCGCGGCGGTGCAATTTTGACCGTGCGCAGGCTGATGAAGCGCTCAATCACCAAGGCCAGGGCCAACACGGAACAGGCGAGCAGCGGCCAGATTGGCCAGCCAGCTGCTTGTATGATGGAAAACAAAAGGACTCCCAGTTCGATGAAATGCCCTTCAATTATGGACCATCAACTTCAGCGGACCTGCCGCGCCAGCGGGCGGTCAGGCGTGACGCGCCAGCACGGTCATGAGCGTTGGCATGGCTGAGGTCGGTCAGTTGGGCGCGGTCGGTCGGGTCTGGGAGGTGGGCGCGCTCTGCCACGCCATCGCCGACGCACTGGAGGCCCGTTTCAACCCGGTCACCGTCCGTGGCGAGATATCGGGTTTTTCGCGCGCCTCCAGTGGCCACTGCTATTTTTCGCTCAAGGACGCCAGCGGCCAGCTCAGATGTGCCATGTTCCGCCGGGCGGCGGGCCTGCTGGCTTTTTCGCCGCGTGACGGCGAGCTCGTTGAGCTGCGCGGCCGCCTAAGTGTCTATGAGCCGCGCGGTGACCTGCAACTGGTGGTGGAGAGCATGAGCCGGGCAGGGCAGGGTGCCTGGTACGAACAGTTTCTTAAATTACGTGCCAGGCTGGAGGCCGAAGGGCTGTTTGATGCCGGTCGTAAACGCCCGCTGCCCCTGATGCCACGCAGTATTGGTGTCGTGACTTCTCTGGGTGCGGCCGCCCTGCATGACGTGGTCAGTGCCCTGCAGCGGCGTGTGCCGCACATTCCAGTGGTCGTGGCACCGTCATCAGTGCAGGGGGTCAGTGCGCCAGCTGAGCTGATCGCCGCGCTCACCAACCTGTACCGGCTTACCGAGACCGGGCGAAGCCCGAGTCCGGTTTCGCCAGACAAAGCCGAAGTTCGCCCAACCCCTATGGTCGATGTCATTTTGCTGGTGCGTGGCGGCGGATCGATTGAGGACTTGTGGGCATTTAACGATGAACAGCTGGCCCGGACCATCATTCGTAGTCCAGTGCCAGTGGTCAGCGGGGTCGGTCATGAGACTGATTTCAGTATTGCCGACTTTGTGGCTGACCTGCGAGCCCCCACTCCCACCGCTGCCGCTGAACTGGTGGCGCAGCCGCAAGAGGTCTGGCAGGGAGCGCTTGCCATACTTGATCGCCGGTTGCAGACGGCCGCCTTTCGGTGGCTCGACGCGCAAGCCCAACGACTGGACCTGACGGCTGGCCGTCTTGGCCGGCCCTCCGCGCGGGTGGCAAGCCAGCGCTTGTGGCTGGCCTCAGCCGGGCAGCGGCTGCAGGTCTTTTCAATGCATTTTTTAGACCAGAAGCAGCGGACGCTGGATGCGTTGCAGGCGCGATTGCCCGAGGCGGTAAGCCGACGGTTTGGCCGGCAACAGGAGCGGTTGGACCGCGCCGCGCTTCGCCTGGGGCTGCTCGATCCGTCTCTGGTGTTGCGACGCGGCTACGCCTGGTTGACCGACACACAGGGCCGAACGGTGACCAGCGTGCGGCAGATCACGATGGGCCAAGCCGTGCGGGCCACCCTTGCGGATGGCGAGGTTGATTTAAATGTGTCAAATTTGCCCTGAACAAAGTTTCTACAATTACTGCCTGTAATAACCCACCTCACGAGGATCTCATGGAACACACCCTACCCGCACTGCCTTATGCCATCGACGCCCTGGCACCCCATTACTCCCGCGAAACCCTGGAGTTCCACCACGGCAAGCACCACAACGCTTATGTGGTGAACCTGAACAACCTTCAAAAAGGCACCGATTTTGAAAATATGGCTCTGGAAGACATCATCAAGAAGTCCAGCGGCGGTGTTTACAACAACTCGGCCCAGATCTGGAACCATACTTTTTTCTGGAATTGCATGAAACCCAACGGCGGCGGCGAACCCGGCGGCGCGTTGGCAGCGGCCATCAATGCCAAGTGGGGCTCTTATGCAGGCTTCCGCGAAGCCTTTGTCAAGTCGGCGGTCGGTAACTTTGGCTCGGGCTGGACCTGGCTGGTGAAAAAATCTGACGGTGCCGTTGACATTGTGAACATGGGCGCGGCAGGGACACCGCTGACCACTGCTGATAAAGCCCTGCTGACGGTGGACGTGTGGGAACACGCCTATTACATTGACTACCGCAACATGCGTCCCAAATTTGTCGAGACTTACTTGGACAAACTGGTGAACTGGGAATTTGTGGAATCCAACTTCGCCTGAGCGAAGCTTAAGCTGTAAAAAAACCGCCTACAAGGCGGTTTTTTTTGAGTAATTTTGGGTTCTAGCCCTTGCTGCATATGGTTTTCTTGCTACATAAAATATAGCGCTAGCGACTTTCAAACGGTTTGCCGCCCAGTTTGAAGCCAGCCTTGATGCCCTTCTTGGCAAACCATCCCTGGTTCATCTCAAGCACATAGCGCACGGGTTGAGCGGAGCAGTGGGAGTCGGTGGTTTGCGGCTTCATGTCGGCCAGGTTGACAATGGTGCCGTCGTCGGCGACAAATGCCGCCGTCAGCGGCAGCAGGGTGTTTTTCATCCAGAAGCATTGCGGACTGGCCTGCTCAAACACAAACAACATGCCCTCAGCCACCGGCATCTCGCGGCGGAACATCAGACCGGTTGAGCGTTGCTCTGGCGTCGCAGCCACTTGAGCGTCAATCAGGTGCATGCCGGCCGATAACTTGGTCCGCGGCAGGTCCGTTTGGGGCGCGGTCTGCGCATGGCTGAGCTGGCCGAAGAGGGCGGCCCAGCTGATCAATCCGATGGCGATAGTGTTCATAATTAGATTTTGCCCCAAGGGCAGACCATGCCAGACAAAAAAAAGCCCGCGGCTGCGGGCTTTCTTTCGATCAGTCAGAAATTACTTCTTGACTTCTTCTTTTTTGGCAGCAGGCTTGGCTTCAGCCTTGGCTTTCTTGGCGGCTTCTTTTTCTTCTTTGGCTTTTTTGGCAGCAGCGGCTTTATCGTCCTTGGCTTTTTGGGCTGCAGCAGCCTTTTCTTCCTTGGCCTTCTTGGCAGCAGCAGCTTTTTCAGCCTTGGCATCTACCTTGGCTTCAGCCTTTGCAGGTGCAGCAGCAGCGGGGGCGGCAGCGGCAGGAGCGGTTGCAGCAGCAGGAGCAGCAGGAGCAGCAGCTTTGACTGGTGCAGCCGTCTGGGCCGAAGCAGCAACGACGAAGAGACCAGCGATCAGAGCAGAGATAAGTTTGTTCATGTTCAATTTCCTTTAGAAAGCGTTATTGGGAGGAATTCCTCCCATGCAATGGAAGGTATCACCACAACGGTCCGCCCTTCAGATGGGTTGACACGAAGTTGTAATTTTCTGCTTCAACGGGCATGACCGGCATGTGATCGGTAACTGGTGGGTACGCTGGCTAGAATGGATGCATGGCTACAAAATCCCCCCAAATTCCCCCGCGCGGGCCGAATTCAGAGCCTGATCACGACAGCAGCGGCGCCGTCGTTTTGGAGCGTCGGACTCTGAAGGCGAAGCCGCCTCAGATGTACCAAGTGCTGATGCTCAATGATGACTACACCCCCATGGAATTTGTGGTGGTCGTGATTCAGGAATTTTTTGGCAAAGATTTGGAAACCGCGACCCAGATCATGCTCAAGATCCATCTGGACGGTAAGGCAGTTTGTGGCGTTTACTCCCGAGATGTAGCAGCTACCAAGGTCGATCAGGTGCTCGATGCCGCAGCAAAGGCCGGGCATCCACTTAAATGTCTGAGCGAGCCCGTTGATTTCTAGGGAAATGGAAGCACCTGCGCTCAATCGATCTGTAAAACGGATTACAGTCATACCTCAAAGTACGGCGTTAAAGGAAATTACATGATTGCCCAGGAATTGGAAGTCAGCCTCCACATGGCATTTGTAGAGGCTCGGCAACAACGCCACGAGTTCATCACGGTCGAGCACTTGTTGCAGGCCCTGCTTGACAACCCCAGTGCGGCGGAGGTTTTGAAAGCATGTTCAGCCAATATCGACGATTTGCGAAAGTCACTGGCCAACTTCATCAAGGACAACACGCCTCAGGTGGCTGGCGCTGATGACGTTGACACGCAGCCCACTCTGGGGTTTCAGCGGGTGATCCAGCGCGCCATCATGCATGTGCAGTCGACAGGTAGTGGCAAAAAAGAAGTGACAGGTGCCAACGTGCTGGTTGCCATTTTTGGCGAAAAAGATTCTCATGCGGTCTATTACCTTCATCAGCAAGGGGTAACCCGCTTGGACGTGGTGAATTTCATCGCACACGGCATCAAGAAAAGTGATCCTCCCGAACCTACCAAGTCCGGCGAAGCGCCGAGCGAGGCAGAAGAAGGCTCGGCTGAAAAGAATGAAAAAGCTTCGCCGTTGGAGCAGTACACCCAAAACCTGAACCAGATGGCCAAGGACGGCAAGATTGACCCACTGATTGGGCGCGAATATGAGGTGGAGCGCGTTATCCAGATCTTGTGCCGCCGGCGCAAGAACAACCCGCTTCTTGTGGGTGAGGCGGGCGTGGGTAAAACCGCCATCGCTGAGGGTTTGGCTTGGCGTATCACTCAAAAAGATGTGCCAGAAATCTTGGCTGATTCGGTGGTGTACTCGCTGGACATGGGCGCATTGCTGGCCGGGACCAAATACCGTGGTGACTTTGAGCAGCGCCTCAAGGGTGTCTTGAAGTCACTCAAGGACAAACCCAACGCGGTTTTGTTTATTGATGAAATCCACACCCTGATTGGCGCTGGTGCAGCCTCTGGGGGTACGCTGGACGCATCCAATCTGCTCAAGCCGGGCCTGAGCTCCGGCGCGCTCAAGTGCATTGGGGCCACAACCTTCACCGAGTACCGAGGAATATTTGAGAAGGATGCCGCGCTGTCGCGGCGCTTCCAGAAAATTGACGTGGTTGAGCCGACGATTGAGCAGACGGTTGACATTTTGAAGGGCCTCAAGTCTAGGTTTGAGGAGCACCATAATGTCAAATACGCCGTGGCTGCTCTGCAAGCTGCTGCTGACCTCAGCGCCAAATACATCAATGACCGGCATTTGCCCGATAAGGCGATTGACGTGATCGACGAGGCTGGCGCAGCGCAGCGTATTCTGGCGCCGTCCAAACGCAAGAAAATCATTGGCAAGACCGAGGTTGAGGAAATTGTGGCGAAGATTGCCCGCATTCCGCCAGCCAACGTCTCCAACGATGACCGAAGCAAGCTCAAGACACTGGAGCGCGACCTCAAGAACGTGGTCTTCGGGCAAGACAAAGCGCTAGATATGCTGGCTTCGGCCGTCAAGATGGCTCGGTCTGGTCTGGGCAAGGGCGATAAGCCGATCGGCTCGTTTCTTTTCAGTGGCCCGACCGGCGTCGGCAAAACTGAAGCGGCCAAGCAGCTCGCCTACATCATGGGTATTGACCTGATTCGCTTTGATATGAGCGAGTACATGGAGCAGCACGCCGTGAGTCGCCTGATCGGCGCTCCCCCCGGATACGTTGGTTTCGACCAAGGCGGCCTGCTGACCGAGGCCATTACCAAGAAGCCGCACTGCGTGCTGCTACTTGACGAAATCGAGAAAGCCCACCCCGCGATCTTCAACGTGCTCTTGCAGGTGATGGACCACGGCACCCTGACAGACAACAACGGCCGTAAAGCCGACTTCCGTAACGTGATCATCGTCATGACGACCAATGCCGGTGCCGAGACCATGAACAAGGCCACAATCGGCTTCACCAACCCACGGGAAGCGGGTGATGAAATGGCCGATATCAAACGGTTGTTCACGCCCGAGTTCCGTAACCGGCTGGATGCAGTGGTCAGCTTCAAGGCCCTCGATGAAGTGGTGATTTTGCGGGTGGTGGACAAGTTCCTGCTGCAACTGGAGTCACAACTGGCCGACAAGAAAGTCGACGTCACTTTCACTGACAAGCTGCGTAAACATCTGGCCAAAAAAGGCTTTGACCCTTTGATGGGCGCGCGCCCCATGCAGCGTTTGATTCAGGACACCATCCGCCGTGCCTTGGCAGATGAACTGCTGTTTGGGCGGCTCACCGATGGTGGGCGGTTGACGGTAGACCTTGACGACAAGGATGAAAGCAAGACGGAGGTCTTGCTGGATATTCAACCTCTGCCAAAGAAAGAAGGCCGGTCCAAGCCAGAGCCGCAGGAAGCTACTGCTGGTTGATTTATAAGAAAAAGCAACCCAGGCCCCGTGGGCTATGGGTTTCTAGCTATTTTATGTATAGCAAAATGGTGGTTGGACCCTAGCGGAAACCGACCCGGTCCAACATTTGTTGGACCTTGACTTGGTTCATCCCGATCACTGCAACTGGAATGGTTTCGCTCTTGAAGCCGCCGCCACTCATGGCTTGCAGCGCTTCGTTGTTGAACGTCACGCCTTTGGCCACTGGCCACTCGTTGTTGCCATCAGCGAAATGGGCCTGTGCCGCGGGCGTGGCCAGATACTCCAGAAACTTGACTGCATTCGCCGGATTTTTGGCATAGCGTGCCACTGCACCCCCAGCGATATTGACATGTGTGCCCCAAGTTGACTGATTCGGAAAGACGATGCCCAGACGGCTCATCGTGGCCTTATCGTCGGCCTTGTCCGATCGCATGATGCGGGCCAGGTAATAGGTGTTTGTGACAGCAATGGCACACTCCCCCGAGGCTACGGCCTTGATCTGGTCGGTGTCACCCCCCTTGGGTGTTCGGGCCATGTTGACAACCAGACCCTTAAGCCAAGTCTGCGTCTTGGCTTCACCTAAGTGCTCCATGATTGCGCCAAACAGCGACAGGTTGTACGGGTGTGAGCCTGACCGAATGCACAGTTTGCCTTTGTTTGCGGGCTCAGCCAGCGCTTCATAGGTGTCGACATCTGATTTTTGGACTGCGGCCTTGTCGTAGACCACAATGCGGGCCCGGGTCGAGAAACCAAACCAGGGTGTTCCGCCGTCTGGGCTGGCCTTGCCGCGGAACTGGGACGCAATGGCCATGTCCAATGCTTTTGATTTGACAGGTTGAAACAGGCCCTCGATTTCGCCCTTCCACAAGCGCGCTGCATCGACGAGCAAAATTACATCGGCGGGGGATGCGCCACCCTCAGCCTTGAGCCGAGCGAGAATGCCTGCATCATCAGAATCTACCCGATTGATGCGAATGCCGGTACTTTTGGTGAAGTTGGCATAAAGCGCTTCATCCGTTGGGTAATGGCGGGCCGAATAAATATTGAGTGTCTGCTCGGACGCTGCCACTACCGAGGCACCCAAGACCAGGACGCAGGCCAGTTGAATTTTTTTTAAAAACATGTTGTCTATTGGGCTTCTGGTTGACGGGTGGCACTTTAACACAAACAAGAATCATTATCAATAAGAAGCATCCATGACACACCAAGTGATTCGCCTTATCGGCGTTGCAAGCTTTGTCTTTTTGACCGGCTGCGCTGTTACACCACCGCCGGTTGCGCCACCGGAATCGCCAGCGGTAGTCGTGACGCCCAAGCGGCCACCGCGCATTGGACTGGTTTTGGGAGGTGGTGCCGCCCGCGGTTTTGCACATGTAGGGGTGATTCAGGTCCTGGAAGAGGCGGGAATCCGGCCAGACATGGTGGTGGGAACTTCAGCGGGCAGTTTAGTGGCAGCGTTTTATGCCAGTGGCAAGACCGGCGCACAGTTGCAGCACATTGCGGAAAGCATGGAGGAGGCGACCTTCGCCGACTGGACGCTGCCCATTTTTAGTCGAGGCCTACTGCGTGGTGAAGCGCTCGCACGCTATGTGAGCCTTCAGGTCAACGGGCGGCTGATTGAAAACATGGCAATGCCTCTGGGCATTGTCGCCACCGATCTCAACAATGGACTCGGCGTGATGTTTCAGCGTGGCGATACCGCAACCGCCGTGCGAGCATCAAGCGCTGTACCTGCCCTGTTTCAGCCGGTGAGGATATCCGGGCGAGACTACGTGGATGGGGGGCTGGTGTCACCAGTGCCGGTGCGGTTCGCGCGGCAAATGGGGGCCGAGCTTATTGTGGCGGTCGACATCTCCAGCGCGCCAGAGGCCAATGCCGCCGGCGACAGCTTGCAAATTCTGCTGCAGACCTTTTCCATCATGGGCAAAAGCATTAATAACTTCGAGTTGCGCGATGCCGACGTGGTCGTGCGGCCGGAACTCAATGCCATAGGGAGTTCAGACTTTGCGTCCCGCCAAAAGTCAATCGATGCCGGCCGCACAGCGATGACTCGACTGTTGCCGCAGCTCCGTGCTGCGATCAGCATGAAGACTCGGTAATTGGCCCCGCAATGATCAAAAAAAAGGGCTGATCTTGCGACCAGCCCTTAAGGGATCCCTGAACCAAAAGGTTTCGAAAGGACCCGAGGAGACAACCTTTGGAGCCTAAGCTTCCCGTAAATCTTGGGTCAACTTGAGCATATCAGGGTTTGCGCTAATTTGGCACTGAGCATGCCAAAAAATTTGTCCACTCACTTCGATTGATTCGACTGATTAGCGTTTTTTGCTCACTGGCTTGGTCGCATTGACGGCAGTGGCAGCAACAGCGTTGAAGTTGGCTTCTGCAACATCTGTTGCCTGCTTGACAGCTTTTTGCACAGATTCCAGTGCGTTGCTTGCGGCAGCAACAGCGCTCTTCATCACGGCAACGGCAGTTTCAGAGCCGGCTGGCGCATTCTTGGCGGCGTTATCTACCAAACCCATGAAGCCCTTTTGTGCATCGGCAGCTTGGCCTTCGAAGGCCTTGGTGAATTCTGCGGTCGAGCCGGAGGCGATGTCATACAGG
Organism: Rhodoferax sp.; assembly: GCA_040400795.1. Taxonomy (GTDB): domain Bacteria; phylum Pseudomonadota; class Gammaproteobacteria; order Burkholderiales; family Burkholderiaceae_C; genus Rhodoferax. The sequence continues at coordinate 31,581 of JBBAPO010000017.1, read as the reverse complement.
TGACGGCTGTAAGCTGCTGTTTTTTCAGCCAAGGGCTGAAGCAGACCGGATTGCAGAGCCATGAGTTCCTGGGCATCTTTCACGCTCAAAACCGCTTTGGCGTGCTCGGCGGTTTCTGCCATGGCTGCTTTGGAGGCGCTCAGATTGAGTTCAACAATCTTCTCGACGCCTTCAAATGCCTTAGAAGTAAGACCCATCAGGGTTTCGACGTTTGCTTTGTGGGAGGCCATGACTTGTTCGACGGTCAGCATATGAAAATCTCCATTAAGTAAAGTAAAAAAATCGTGCCTGCAGACACATCAAGTCATCTTGAATCTATGTTGCAGTGCAGCATGTGAAGAATTATAGGGTTGACTGCCCGGTTGGCAAGTAATTTTTGTTGCGCTGCAGCAAATTAGAGTCGAGTTCCTAAAAATAGACGTGCTGAACGTGCAGCCACAATTGCGTCATGAAAGCCTTTTATTCAGACCATTTTGTCTTGCCTCTGCCTGATGGGCATCGGTTTCCAATGGCTAAATATCGGCTGCTTCGTGACCGATTGATGGCGAACCTTCCCCTGGTCTGCCTGTCGGAAGCGCCCGGCGCCAGCGATGGCGAACTCGCTTTGGTTCACGAGCCTGCCTATGTGGCGTCTTTGAAGGACGGGACGATTGACCCAGCCATGGTGCGTGCCATTGGCTTCCCTTGGAGTGAGGCCATGGTTGAGCGTTCTCGGCGGTCGGTCGGCGCGACCATTGCCGCGGCGCGTAAGGCGATGTGCGAGGGTGTAGCGGCCAATCTTGCAGGGGGAACCCACCACGCTTACGCCAACCGAGGCAGCGGTTTTTGTGTATTCAACGATGTTGCCGTGGCGGCTCGCTTAATGCAGGCTGAGTGGGGGCGTCATGCCTCAATACGGCGGCCAATGCGTGTGGCGGTGATTGATCTTGACGTTCACCAGGGCAATGGCACCGCCCGCATATTTGCGGCCGACGACACGGTTTTCACCTTGTCACTGCATGGCGACAAAAATTTCCCATTTGCCAAGGAGGTCAGTGATCTGGATGTGGCGCTCCCGGATGGTTGCGGCGATGCCGCCTACCTGCAGGCCCTCGATGATGCTTTGGCGCAGTTGTTCGCATGCTTCAGCCCGGATCTGGTGTTCTATCTGGCGGGTGCCGATGCCCACAGCGGGGACCGGTTGGGCCGACTGGCACTCAGTTTCGAGGGGCTGCAGGCGCGTGATCGGCGCACCTTTGACGCTTGCTTTGAGCGGCGCATCCCTCTGGCTGTTGTGATGGCCGGTGGGTATGGCGTCAATCTTGAGGACACCGTTAAGGTGCAACTCAACACCTATGCCATCGCCCTGAACTACTGGCTGAAATGGCAGGTCTTGCAGCTGGCGGGCGCCGGACTGGCAAAATCTAACCTATGACTTCTGTTGATTCTGAAAAATTACAGCCTGACGCGCGTTCTGCCTACCGGGTTTTCCGCTCTATTGGCACCCGCTGGTCAGATAACGATGCCTATGGGCACGTGAATAACGTGATTTACTACAGCTGGTTTGATACGGTCGTGAATGCCCATCTGATTGAGCACGGCGTGCTCGACATTCAGCATGGCGAGACGATTGGCTTGGTGGTGGAGACCCAATGTAATTATTTTTCGGGACTGGCCTTCCCTCAGGCGGTTGAGGCTGGCCTTCGCGTGGCGCGTCTGGGGTCGAGCAGCGTGCGCTATGAAATCGGATTGTTTGCGGCTGGCGCGTCATCGACCGCTGCAAGAGGCCACTTTGTGCATGTCTATGTGGACAGGCAAAGCCGGCGCCCGGTGCCCTTACCCAAGGCCTTGAAGTCTGTACTGGAGAAACTCGTATGAACCACACCGCAATCGACGGTGCTATTCTTTCACGCAGGTCGATTCGGGCCTTTACCACGCAACCGGTGGCCAAAGAGGTCGTGGCGGAGTTGCTGGCAGTGGCCAGTCGCGCGCCGTCTGGCACGAATACCCAACCCTGGAAGGTCTATGTGTTGCAGGGTGCGAGTCGGACTGAGCTGGCTGACAAGGTCTGCGCGGCGCACGATGCCATCCGCGCCAACCCAAGCTTGGCCGCAGATTATCAGGAAGAGTATGACTACTACCCTCAGCAATGGGTCAGTCCCTACATTGACCGCCGCCGCGAAAATGGCTGGAGTCTCTACGGGTTGCTGGGTATTGTCAAAGCCGACAAAGACAAAATGCACGCCCAACATCAGCGCAACTACCGATTTTTTGATGCGCCAGTTGGGTTGATGTTCACGATGGATCGGGTGATGGGGCGGGGTTCCCTGGTGGACTACGGGATGTTCTTGCAAAACGTCATGGTGGCGGCGCGAGGCCGAGGACTGGATACCTGTCCGCAGGCGGCCTGGAACGGCTTTGCGAAAATCATCCTGCCGCGCATTGGCGCAACACCGGATGAACTGCTGGTCTGTGGCATGGCCCTGGGCTACGCTGACCAAAGTGCGATTGTCAATACGCTGAGTACCCCGCGGGTACCGGTAGAACAGTTCACCCACTGGCTGGACTGATAAAGTCAACTCATGATTATCAGCAGCCTGCTCGATACCGATCTCTACAAATTCACCATGATGCAGGTTGTGCTGCATCAGTTTCCTGGCGCTCAGGTTGAATACCGGTTCAAGTGCCGAAACCCGGCCCTTGACCCCGAAACCGGCAAATCAGCGCGGCCACTCGCAGCCTACACCAGCGAAATACGCGATGAAATTCGGCTGTTGTGCAATCTGCATTTTCAGGATGCCGAGTTGGCCTATTTGCGGTCGATGCGTTTCATCAAGAGCGACTTTATTGATTTTCTGGGGCTGTTCCGGCTCAACGAGAAGTACGTTGCCGTGTCAGCCCTCCCCTCGGGCGAGATTGACATCACGATCCGGGGACCCTGGTTGCACACCATTTTGTTTGAAATCCCGGTTCTGGCGATTGTGAACGAGGTCTACTTTCGCAACACGCAGAGCTTGCCAGACTTGCTCGAGGGTCGGCGCCGGCTGGATGTGAAGATCGGGCAACTGCGGGCCGAAGGCCTGAGCGACCTGAAGATTGCCGACTACGGTACCCGGCGGAGGTTCTCCAATGCCTGGCACGAAGAAGTGTTGCGCGTGTTGTCTGTACGGTTGGGCACAGGACACAGCCCGGGCCATGCCGCTGGTGTGGGCGGACAATTGGCAGGTACCAGCAATGTGCTTTACGCCATGAAGCTGGGCCTTGTGCCGTTGGGGACGATGGCCCATGAGTATCTGCAGGCCTGCCAAGCCCTAGGGCCGCGACTGCGCGACAGTCAGATCTATGCGTTTGAATCATGGGCCAAGGAATACCGGGGTGACCTCGGCATTGCACTCAGCGATGTCTACGGCATGAGCGCTTTTTTGCGCGACTTCGACCTCTTTTTCTGCAAGTTGTTTGACGGCGCCCGCCACGACAGCGGCGACCCGTTTGAATGGGGTGAACGCATGCTGGCTCACTACAGCCGCAATCGCGTCGATCCGCGCACAAAAACGCTGATCTTTAGCGATGCACTGACCGTACCGCGTACCATTGAGCTGTACCATCGCTTTAAGGGTCGCTGCCAGTTGGCGTTTGGCATCGGCACCAACCTGACCAATGACTTGGGCTATGAGCCGCTGCAAATTGTGATCAAGATGGTCCGCTGCAATGGCCAGCCCGTGGCCAAGTTGTCTGATACACCGAGCAAGAACATGTGCGATGACGAAAAATATCTGGCTTATTTGCGTCAGGTTTTTGACATCGAGCAGACAGCATGAGCTTTCGAGCCGGTTTGGCTAACCAGGAGATATTCTGTTGATCTCACACCGTTATCGGACCGTCTTACTGCTCCTGCTGCCGCTGCTGCCGGGTGTAACCTCGGCCGCCGATCTGAACGGCAGCCAACTGTCTCCTTGGTGGGCTCTGCCGTTTGCAGGAGTGCTGTTGTCGATGGCGCTGATCCCGCTGAAGGCGCCTGACTTTTGGCACCACCATTTTGGCAAGGTGACCTTGGCTTGGTCCTTGGCATTTATCGTGCCCTTCGCGCTTGTTTTTGGCTTTGGCATGGCAGGAGCCACGCTGTTGCACGCTGCTCTGACCGAGTACATACCCTTCATTGTGCTGTTGACCGCGCTTTACACGGTGGCCGGCGGTATTCATATCCGGGGTAATTTGCATGGCAGCCCCATGCTTAATACCGGCCTACTCGCCATTGGTGCTGTATTGGCCAGCATCATGGGGACCACAGGCGCGTCGATGTTGATGATCCGTCCTCTGATCCGGGCCAATGACAACCGCATTCACCGTACCCACATCGTCGTGTTTTTCATTTTTATAGTGGCCAATGCTGGTGGCTCACTAACGCCGCTGGGCGACCCGCCCCTGTTCCTGGGCTTTTTGAAGGGCGTTGACTTCTTCTGGACTGTCAAACACATCTTTCCTGAGACGGCATTTTTGCTGGGGTCACTGCTGGCACTGTTTTGCGCCATTGATGCATGGTTGTACCGCCGGGAGGGGGTATTGCCGGTCGATCCGACGCCTGGCACCCGCCGCATCGGCTTTGACGGCCGCTTCAACTTCTTGCTACTGGGCTGTATTGTTGGGCTGGTGTTACTCAGCGGTATCTGGAAGTCTTCGGTTGTGCTTCACATTCAGGGCATCGATATTGGTTTGCCTGGTTTGGTGCGAGACATCGGCTTGCTGGCAGTCACCGCCGTCTCGCTCAAGCTGACCCCGGCGCTGGTGCATAAGGCGAACCAGTTTTCCTGGGGGCCGATGCAAGAGGTGGCCAAGTTGTTTGCCGGGATTTTCTTGACCATCGTGCCAGTGATTGCCATGCTCAAAGCTGGTGCCGACGGGCCGTTCAGCGGCGTGGTGATGGCGGTGACCCGAGCTGACGGTACGCAGGACCCCGCGATGTATTTTTGGGCAAGCGGGCTGCTCAGCTCTTTTCTGGACAATGCGCCCACCTATCTGGTGTTCTTCAACACTGCGGGTGGTGATCCGCAATTGTTGATGACCACGCTGGCTCCAACCCTGGCTGCCATATCGGCCGGGTCAGTCTTTATGGGTGCCAATACTTATATCGGCAACGCCCCTAACTTGATGGTCAAAGCCATTGCCGAGGAGCGGGGTGTGCAAATGCCTGGTTTTTTTGGCTACATGGCTTGGTCGTGTGCGGTGCTTGTGCCCTTGTTTATCCTGATGACTTTCATCTGGTTCCGTTGACTTGCTACCCATGAGCAAACCCAACATCCTGCTGGCACGGGCCATTTTTCCTGAGATTATCGATAAGCTGACCCGGCATTTCCATGTTGTTGCTAACCAGAGTGACGTTGTCTGGACCCAATCCCAACTGATTGAGCAACTTAAAGGGCAGCAAGGCGCCTTTACCACCGGCGGCGACCAAATCGACGCAGCAGTGCTTGCGGCCTCGCCTGAGCTGCGAATCTGCGCCAATATGGCCGTTGGCTACAACAACTTTGATTTGGCAGCGATGACCCGGGCCGGGGTGTTGGGTACCAATGCCCCCGATGTCTTGACCGAAACCACCGCTGACTTTGGCTTTGCCTTGCTGATGGCCACCGCACGCCGTATCACCGAAAGTGAGCATTACCTGCGGGCCGGGCTGTGGACCAAGTGGAGTTTCGACCTGTTTGCTGGGGCCGACATCCACGGCGCCACATTGGGCATTTTGGGTATGGGGCGCATCGGCCAGGGCATTGCCCGGCGGGGTGCCCATGGGTTTGGTATGAAGGTGGCCTACCACAATCGTTCGCAGCTTGCCCCCGATCTTGAAGCCGATCTGAATGCCCGCTATGTCAGTAAACAGGAACTGCTTGAAGTCGCAGACCACCTTGTCTTGGTGTTGCCGTATACGCCAAGCTCTCATCATGCGATTGGAGCCGCTGAGTTGGCATGTATGAAGCCTACGGCGACGCTGGTGAATATTGCGCGTGGCGGGATTGTTGATGATGCGGCACTGGCTCAGGCCTTGCGCAACAAGACGATCGCGGCAGCAGGTCTTGATGTGTTTGAGGGCGAACCCCAGTTGCACCCCGAGTTGCTGACGGCTTCCAACGTGGTGTTGACGCCCCACATTGCCAGCGCCAGCGTCCCCACGCGGCTGGCGATGGCCAATTTGGCCGCCGACAACCTAATCGCATTCTTTTCTGGTCAACCGCTGCTGACGCCGCTGAACCCAGGCGTATTAACCGCCGCTTTAACCGCGCAGCCTGTGGCGCCTGCCCGTCGGATCTGATCGAGCCCACTTCTGATGCTTGATTGGCTTCTATGGGGTTTACTGGCGCTGGCCATTCTCAACGTCGTTTGTTGGGCCTTGTGGTTCTTTTCGGCTGACCGGTCCCGCTCTGAGGGGGCGCCCCAGCTGTTGGCGGCACTTGCTGGCCTGGCTTCCGCCAACGAACGCATGGAGCGCGAAATTCGCCTGGAGGTGCAGGGAGGCTCGCGCGAGATCCGGACGGAATTGACCCAAAACCTCTCCGTGTTTCAGCAAGCCCTGCTGGCGCAGTCTGGCGACGTGGCCCGTACGCAAAACGAGCAGATCGACTCTTTTCGGGTCCAACTCGGGGTCACTCAGCAGCAACTTGCCGCCTCATTGGCTTTGGCGCGCGAGGCCCAGGACATGGCGCTCAAGCGCTTTGCGGATGGTCTGAACGATCAATTGCGCCAGATGTCGGAGGCTAGCGAGCGCAAGCTGGGTGAGGTGCGCTTGGTGGTGGAGCAACGTCTCACAGCCCTGCAGGAAGGTAATGAGAAAAAATTGGATCAAATGCGGGCCACAGTCGATGAAAAGCTGCAAGCCACACTGGAAGCCCGTTTGGGCGAAAGTTTCAAGCAGGTCGCCGACCGTCTGGAGCAAGTGCACAAGGGCCTGGGTGAGATGCAGACCTTGGCTGCTGGCGTGGGCGACCTCAAACACCTGTTGACCAACGTCAAAACCCGGGGTATTTTCGGTGAAGCGCAGCTGGCCGGGCTGCTCGAGCAGGTGTTTGTGGTCGACCAATACGCGGCACAGGTCGCGACGCGGCCGGGCAGCAAGCATGTGGTTGATTTTGCAATCAAGCTGCCAGGCCAATCTGACCGGGGCCAGCCGCTGTGGCTTCCTATTGACGCCAAGTTCCCGAACGAAGATTATGAGCGACTCCTCGATGCGCAGGGCCGGGCCGATGTGCTGGGCGCTGAAGTGGCAGGCAAGGCGCTGGAGTCACGCATCAGACTGGAGGCGCGTTCCATCGCCGATAAATATGTGGAGCCGCCGCACACCACTGACTTCGCCATATTGTTTTTGCCCACTGAGGGCCTGTACGCCGAGGTTCTGCGCCGTCCTGGGCTGATGGAGAGCCTGCAGCGCGATCACCGCATAACCTTGGCCGGCCCCACGACGCTGCTGGCCATGCTCAGCTCGCTGCAGATGGGTTTTCGCACACTCGCCCTGGAGAAGCGCTCCAGTGAGGTATGGCAGGTCCTGGGGGCAGTCAAGACCGAGTTCGGCAAGTTCGGCGATGTACTGGCCAAGGTCAAGTCCCAAACCGAGACTGTGCTCAAAACCATCGACGGTGCTGAAACTCGCAGCCGGGCCATGGGCCGTGCCTTAAAAAAGGTCGAGTCCTTACCGGATGTGCAGGCGCAGGTTTTAATCCCGATTGATAAGGATTTCGATCAGGAGCCCGATGCGGGCTGACGTACTGAGTCGGTTGGTGGCCGGTCATATCTGCCTGCATGCCTGTATGGCAGGCACCCGTATGGCCGCACCCTTGCTGGCCCTAAGCCAGGGGTACAGTCCCTTGCCCGTGGGCGTGTTACTGGCGCTTTTTTCTTTGGCCTCGGTATTTCTAGCGCTACCTGCAGGGCGCTTTACAGACCGCCATGGACTCAGGCGGCCAGTGGGTTGGGCGGTCATAAGCTCCATGCTGGGCGTCGGTTTGGCAGCGGCTTTCCCAATATTTCCAGTGCTGTGCATCAGTGCCTTGATGACTGGGGGGGCGACCGGTGCAGCCTCGATCGCGCTGCAGCGCCATGTAGGCCGTGCCGCTGATGGCGCTACAGAGCTCAAGCGCGTGTTCAGTTGGTTGGCTATTGGGCCAGCGATAGCCAATTTCCTTGGGCCCTTTGCGGCTGGTCTGTTGATTGATTACGCCGGTACGGCTCCGGGCGACACCCTGGGTTACCGCACGGCTTTCTTGCTCATGGCGATACTGCCTTTAGGGGCCTGGTTGCTGGTTCGTTTGATGCCTGAGTTAGGCGCCGCACCAGCCCCATTGCTAGGCACATCAAATCGAACTTGGGACTTGTTGCGTGAGCCACAAATGCAACGATTGATGTTGGTGAACTGGTGCATGTCCTCATGCTGGGACGTTCACACCTTTGTGGTGCCGGTGATTGGGCATGAGCGGGGGTTCAGCGCGTCGGTGATCGGCTCGATTCTGGGTGCCTTCGCCATCGCCGCCGCTGCGGTACGGGTTCTGATGCCATGGTTTGCCTCGCGATTGCGCGAGCATGTGGTGGTCTCCGGGGCGATGGTCATGACCGCGATTCTGTTCGGCATCTACCCGGCGATGCAGACCCCGTTGGCGATGGGTTTGTGTTCAGTGGTGCTGGGCGTGGCTCTCGGCTCGGTTCAGCCCATGATCATGAGCACCCTGCATCAAATTACCCCAGAAGCCCGACAGGGCGAAGCCTTGGGTCTGCGATTGATGGCGATCAACGCGTCCAGCGTCGTGATGCCCATGCTGTTTGGTACGGTCGGCGCTGTCGTGGGTGTCTCGGTGGTGTTTTGGTCGGTTGGTGTGTTGGTAGGTGCGGGCGCCAGGCCCGCCTGGTTGCTGCGGCCAACTGCTGACACTGGCCCGATCAAAGGCAATAAAAAGCTCGGATGACCTCCCAGGCAGCCAGCGGTTCGTCGACATAGGTGAACAATGCAAGGTCTTGCCGTGAAATTACACCTTCTTCTATAAGCAGGTCGACATTGAGAAGGCGCTTCCAGTAGTCGCTGCCAAACAGCACAATGGGTACCGGTTTAGCTTTGCCAGTTTGTACCAAGGTAATCACTTCAAACAGTTCATCGAGGGTACCGAAGCCGCCAGGAAAGGCAACCAAGGCTTTGGCGCGCATCATGAAATGCATTTTGCGCATCGCAAAGTAGTGAAATTTGAAGCTGAGGCTGGGCGTGACGTACGGATTTGGCTGTTGCTCATGGGGGAGCGCTATGTTCAGCCCGACACTGGGAGCGCCCATGTCGTGGGCCCCACGGTTAGCTGCCTCCATGATGCCAGGCCCACCACCAGTTGCGATGAACAGACGCTCATTGCCGCGGTGGTGCTCACTGTATTCGGCCACCCGCTGCGAAAACCGGCGTGCCTGGTCGTAATACCTGGCATTGCGGACCTGACGATGGGCCACTTGCAAGGCCGCAGCATCGCCACTGGCCAAAGCTTCACGCAGCAGGGTTTGCGCTTGTTCAGGAGAAACAAAACGGGCGCTGCCAAAAACGACGATCGTGTTTTCTATGCCCTGTTCGGACTGGTCCAGGTCTGGCTTGAGCATTTCCAACTGCAAACGAATGCCACGGGTCTCCCTGCGCATCAGGAACTCCGGGTCGGCAAAGGCAAGGCGATACGCGTCAGCCTCCAGAGCGCTGCCCGGGGCTGATTGGTTGTTTAGCTCTGCCCGTACGTCAGCCTGGCGGCGTTCAGTGAGTCTTTGGGGTTCTGTCATGTTGCCATTGTGCGCGACAACTTATTCAAATTCACAGCCGATACGCAGCGCTGCTGTGGGATGGCCTAGATGGTGTTCCATCGACTGATCGAAGGCGATTGAGAATAAAAAAAAGAGCTTCAAAGAAGCCCTTTTTTGCCACGGATGTTGTGGTGACGACCTAAACCCGTTTTCGATACTCGCCGGTGCGGGTGTCAATTTCCACCTTATCGCCCTGTGCCACAAAAATTGGTACACCAATCTCAAAGCCAGTGGAGATCTTGGCGGGTTTGAGCACCTTACCCGATGTGTCGCCCTTGACGGCCGGCTCGGTCCAGGTGATTTCCCGAACCACGCTGGTCGGCATTTCCACCGAAATGGCCTTGCCATCGTAAAAGACCACTTCAAGCGCCATGCCGTCCTCGAGGTAGCTGAGCGAATCGCCCATGTTCTCCGCCTCCACCTCATACTGGTTGTACTCGGTGTCCATGCAGATGTACATGGGCTCGGCGAAATAGGAGTAAGTGCACTCCTTTTTGTCCAGCACGATCTGGTCCATTTTGTCGTCGGCTTTGAATACCACCTCTGTGCCGAAGTTGTTCAACAGGCTTTTAAGCTTCATGCGGACTGTGGCGGAATTCCGGCCACCGCGGCTGTACTCAGTTTTCAGAACGACCATCGGGTCCTTGCCGTGCATGATGACGTTGCCGGCGCGGATTTCTTGAGCAATTTTCATAACGATTGAATGTAGGTTGGCCGCTTGTTTAACGGCAGGCGCGGCATGGACAGGACGCAAACCCAGTCTGACTCCGCAAAGCCCCCGATCTTAATGGCTTTTTGAGACGAACTGCAGCAGCCTTTCGACCAAGTCCTGGCCCTCAAGCTGAGTCTTGCGCGCGGTCAAGACGGTTTGCTGCCATTCCCTTAGTTCAAATGGGGCAAGTGCAAATTGCTCGGTGCCAGGCGCCTCGTTCCAACGCTGATGAAGGTCGCGAAGGGCGGCGGGCGCCTGAATCAGGTCAAGAAAGGCCTGGAGTTTGATAAGGTGGATGCCGTCGCTTTGGGGGTAAATCTGCCAAACCAAGGGCTTTCCTGCCCACAAGGCCCGCACCAGGGAGTCCTCACCCCTGACAAAGTTAAGGTCGCAGGCCCACAACAAATGGTCGTAATCCCGCTGAGTCAAGGCGGGAAGATATGAAATTGATAGCAATGAACCCCTATTCCATGGGGGTTCAGACTGGTTTTTATGGTTAATCACGGCGGCGACGGCGGCATTGGCACGTCCGGCGGTCACCATCAGCCGCGTCGGTGTTGCGCCACCGGCTAGTTGACCCATCAGTTCAACCAATGCGGCGGGTTCGTAACAAAACAGGGACACCAGTTGTGCGCCGTTCACGGGGATCCCGAACTGCTCCAACCAATGGTCGCGATCAAAGCCAGCCTGTCTGGTCAGCAGGTCGGCCTCCCGCAACAGGCCGCCGCTTTCCGGGATAAAGCCCGGATAAAAGAAATATTTGACAAGGCCACGTCCTGGTCCGGTCATAACCGGGGAGGGCAACCCGTGGTTGCGTGCCACATAGCCTTCTGCACTCAGGTATTCAAGATTGATCCATATGAGATTTTGGCCTCCAGGCCTTGTCGCGCCTTGTTGATCAGCTATGAATTCAGGAGCAATTTCGCAACCAAAGGCCTCCAGCCAGATATCTGCGGGCGGCAGAGTGACAGGCCGTAGCGACTCTGCCCAGGGGATCACCTGCACATGAGGGTCCCCGGCGGGGGCCATCCAGTACAGCGCGCTGGCGTCGTCGGTCCATAGCCGCACGCGTTGGCCCCGCTGCGACAAATTGACAGCCAGGCGCCAGCACACACCGATATCACCATAGTTGTCGATAACCCGGCAGAAAATGTCCCAAAGTTTTCCTGATTGCACCCTCGGATTGTCCACAATACGCACCTATGCCGGATTCTCTTCAGCCAACCGCCTCCGATCCCGCAGCGGACCAGTCCAATGTGAAACTTCAGGAAGACCTGCTGCGAGAAGTGGCCAGCCTGCCCACGCTGCCTGGCGTTTACCGCTATTTTGACCAGCATGACGCGGTGCTTTACGTGGGCAAAGCCATCAATCTCAAGAAGCGGGTATCCAGCTATTTCCAGAAAAACCATGGCGCAACCCGTATTGGCCACATGGTGGGCAAGATTGCGCGCATGGAGACCACGGTGGTGCGGTCCGAAGCCGAAGCCTTGCTGTTGGAAAACAACCTGATCAAGACGCTCAACCCGCGTTACAACATCCTGTTTCGCGACGATAAGAGCTACCCCTTCCTCAAGATGTCTGGTGTTGGCACGTCGGCCGGTACGGCAGCAGGCTTTCCGCGGGTGTCTTATTACCGAGGCGCAGTGGAAAAAAAGCACCATTATTTTGGCCCTTACCCCAGCGCCTGGGCGGTGAAAGAGGCTATTCTGTTGATGCAGAAGGTGTTTCGCCTGCGCACTTGCGAAGACACCGTGTTTAACAACCGCACCCGGCCATGCCTGCTGTACGAGATCAAGCGTTGCTCGGCGCCCTGCGTGGGCCACATCTCTGCCTTGGATTACGCGCAAGACCGCGCCGACGCCGAAAGGTTTTTACGGGGCGACGCCCAACAAGTGATGCAAGGCCTGGAGTCGCGAATGATGGCCCACGCCGAGCGGCTGGAGTTTGAGCAGGCGGCGGAGTTGCGCAACCAGGTCGCGGCGTTGTCAAATGTATTGCACCAGCAATCGGTTGACAACGTGTCAGATCGCGACGTGGATATTTTGGCGGTCAAGGTGCACGGTGGACGCGCTTGCGTCAACCTGGCGATGGTGCGCGGCGGTAGGCACTTGGGCGACCGCCCTTACTTTCCGGTGCATGTTGAGGATGTGCTCACTGTCCCGTTAGACGATGATTTTCCGGACGCGGAAGATGCCCCCGCAGGCGCCCCGACGGTCGAGTCTCAGATTCTCGAGGCCTTCGTTGCACAACACTACTTAAGCCAACCCATTCCTGCCTCGCTGATCGTCAGCGACCCAATCGACAAGCATTTGATCAAGGCCTTGTCGAGTCAGGCCGGGTTCAAAATCACGGCAGTGCACCAGCCAAGGGAGCAGCGCCGAACATGGTTGGAGATGGCGCAGTCCAATGCTGGCCTTCAGTTGGCTCGCCTGTTGGCTGAAGAGGGCTCGCAGCAGGCCAGGAGCCGGGCCTTGGCCGAGGCCTTGGATTTGCCGCTGGATGCCCTTGAAGCCTTGCGTATTGAGTGCTTTGACGTCTCGCATACTGCCGGCGAAGCGACCCAAGCATCTTGCGTGGTCTTCCATCACCACAAGATGCAAAGCGCGGAATACCGGCGCTACCGGATCGATGACATCACGCCCGGTGACGACTACGCGGCCATGCGTCAGGTGTTGCTGCGACGCTATGGCAAGCTGGCCGAGGCCCTCCAGGACGCACAACGATCGGGTCAATTGGCAGCCGGTACGGGCCGTTTGCCTGACTTGGTGCTGGTAGACGGTGGTAAGGGGCAAGTGGCAATGGCGCGCGAGGTGTTTGAACAACTCGGCTTGGACCTCAGCCTGATCATCGGCGTCGAAAAGGGCGAAGGGCGCAAGGTCGGCCTGGAAGAACTGGTGTTTGCCGATGGACGTGACAAGGTCTACCTGGGTAAAGACTCGGCCGCCCTGATGTTGGTGGCCCAGATCCGCGACGAGGCGCACCGTTTCGCCATTACCGGCATGCGCGCGCAGCGGGCGAAAGTGCGGCTTGACGGCGGGAAACTGGAAGAAATCCCCGGGGTGGGAGCCAGGCGGCGAGCCCGTCTTTTGCAGCGCTTTGGTGGGGTTCGTGGTGTCGCACAAGCCAGCGCTAAAGACATTGCCTCGGTGGATGGCATTTCCAGGGAACTGGCCGATAGTATTTACAGGGCGCTGCACTGACCGGGTCGTGGCGGCTGCGCGTCGGCCACGTGCCACAATCCGCTCATGTTTCTCACCATCCCAACGCTGATGACCTGGGCGCGCATTGTGGCGATTCCCCTGATCGTCGGGGTGTTTTATCTTCCCATCGAACCGGCCAGCAGGAATCTAATCGCAACGGTGATGTTTGTGGTCTTTGCGGCTACAGATTGGTTGGATGGCTACCTGGCCCGCAAGCTTAACCAAATGTCATCATTTGGCGCGTTTCTTGACCCAGTCGCGGATAAGTTCCTGGTTTGTGCCTGTGTATTGGTGCTGGTACATCTGCAGCGGGCTGATGTCTTTGTCGCCTTGATCATCATCGGGCGTGAAATTGCCATTTCAGCTTTGCGGGAATGGATGGCTCAGATTGGTGCGTCCAGGAGCGTGGCCGTTCATATGATCGGCAAATTAAAAACGGTCATGCAAATGGTTGCCATTCCTTTTTTGCTGTTTGATGGCATGCTTTTCGGGTTCATCGACACACGAACCTGGGGCCACTGGCTAATCTGGATTGCGGCCATCATGACAGTCTGGTCAATGGCCTACTACCTCAAGAAAGCCTTGCCTGAGATTCGGGCCCGCGCCAAGTGACTGAACGCCGAGATGCGGCCTTGATCAGGGCCATGCCGGCGGTTTTTGTGCTGATCTGGAGTACTGGCTTTATCGTGGCGAGGTATGCCATGCCCTATGCGCCGCCCATGAAGTTCCTTGCCTTGCGCTACGCCTTGTCGATTTTGTGTTTTTTGCCCTGGATTGTGTTCTCCGGAGTTTCTTGGCCGCGGTCTCGGGCCCAGTGGGGCCACCTGGCGGTCACGGGTATCTTGATGCACGCCTGTTATTTGGGCGGCGTTTGGGCTGCTGTCAAAGCTGGAATGGGCCCCGGCCTTGCTGCCTTGATTGTCGGTTTGCAGCCGGTGTTGACCGGGATATGGCTTTCTGCCACCGGTCGTGTCATCCCAACCCGGCAATGGCTGGGACTCGCTTTGGGCTTCAGCGGCCTGGTGATGGTGGTCTCGCGCAAGTTTGGGCAGGGCGGCGAGGCGGATCTGTGGAACCTGTCGCTTGCGGTCGGTGCCTTGCTGGGCATTACCCTGGGAACGCTTTACCAAAAGCGGTTTGTTGCGCCCTGCGATGTCCGAAGCGCGAACGTGGTTCAGTTGGCTGCGGCCTTGTTGGCGACCCTCCCGCTGGCTTTTGCAGAAGCGGGCACCTTCAGTTGGAATGTCGAATTGGCCTTGGCTATGGTGTGGTCAGTGCTGGCATTAACGCTGGGTGGAAGTTCCTTGTTGTATCTGCTGATTCAGCGCGGTGCTGCAACGTCAGTGACGAGCTTGATGTATCTGGTGCCGCCCATGACCGCGCTGCTGGCCTTCTCACTGTTTAATGAAGCCATCACGGCCATGACCTTGGGTGGCACCGCCATCACAGCCCTGGGTGTGGCTCTGGTAGTGCGACAACCTCCAAACGCATCTCCCCATGGTTTGCTTCGAAAGGAAAATTGATGAGTACCCAAAGAATTGCGGTCATTGCCGGAGATGGCATCGGCAAGGAAGTGATACCCGAAGGCCTGCGCGTCTTGGAGGCCGTCTCCCGAAAGTTCGGGATCAAATTGCAGTTTGACCATTTTGATTTTTCCAGCTGGGACTATTTTGAGCGTCACGGCAAGATGCTGCCCGACAACTGGAAAGACTTGATCGGTGGCCACGATGCCATCTACTTTGGGGCGGTTGGCTGGCCCGAAAAAATTGCCGACCACGTTTCGCTGTGGGGCTCATTGTTGTTGTTCCGCCGAGAATTTGATCAGTATGTGAATCTACGGCCGGCGCGGCTGATGCCAGGCATCATTGCGCCTGTGGTACGGCGGGATGGAAGTCGGCGAGAACCCGGTGAAATAGACATGTACATCGTGCGCGAAAACACGGAAGGTGAGTACTCCAGCATTGGTGGGCGGATGTACCCTGGCACAGAGCGCGAGATCGTGATGCAGGAAACCGTGATGTCGCGCATCGGGGTGGATCGCGTGTTGAAATTTGCCTTCGAGCTGGCGCAGTCTCGCCCGAAAAAGCACCTGACCAGCGCCACCAAATCAAACGGAATTGCCATCACCATGCCTTACTGGGATGAGCGTGTGGTCGAGATGGCTAAGCAGTACCCCGGTGTTGCTGTGGATAAGTTTCACATTGACATATTGACGGCGCACTTTGTTCAACGCCCCGACTTCTTTGATGTGGTGGTGGCCAGCAATTTGTTCGGCGACATTCTGAGCGACCTTGGACCCGCCTGTACCGGCACCATTGGTATTGCGCCCAGTGCCAATTTGAATCCTGAGCGGCGATTTCCCTCGCTGTTTGAGCCTGTGCACGGCTCGGCGCCGGATATCGCTGGCAAAGGCATTGCGAACCCGATTGGTCAAATCTGGTGCGGTGCCATGATGCTCGATTTTTTGGGGCATCGGGATGCACACGACGCCATCCTTCGTGCCATTGAAGCTGTGCTAGAGCCTGGCACCGGCGCGCCACGCACACCGGATTTGGGTGGTCATGCTGGTACCAGCGATGTAGGTCGCGCCATTGCTGCGGCTCTCTAAACCAAGGCTCGGGCAGGTTGCTGACAAATTTTGCAGCGCGTCGCCAGCACTGGTTTGGGCCGGCGAATTTGGTGAAAAAACCGTCTAGAATGTTTCTCTTTGGCTTGAATTGACAGCGGGTTATGGGCTTACTGACCTTTTTTTGAATCGAATCAAGCGATATTGTTTCCACCCAAGGGTCCTTTGTGAATAAAACCGAACTGATCGAGCACATCGCAGCGCACGCTGATATCTCCAAGGCAGCAGCGACACGCGCTCTAGAGTCGACGATTGGCGCGGTGACGGCAACCCTGAAAAGCGGTGGATCGGTGTCATTGGTTGGTTTTGGTACCTTCGCGGTGGGCAAACGGGCCCCACGCGTGGGGCGCAACCCCAGGACTGGCGTAGCGATTAAAATTGGGAAGGCCAACATCCCCAAATTTCGTCCGGGTAAGGCGTTGAAAGATGCCCTGAATTGACAGCAGGTTAAGGTGGGGTGCTTAGCTCAGTTGGTAGAGCGGCGCCCTTACAAGGCGTAGGTCGGCGGTTCGAGCCCGTCAGCACCCACCACCCAGGCAAAGGCGAACAGGATGTTCGCCTTTTTTTGTTTTTCTTTTGGAGACTGAACGCATGTTCGAATTTGTCCGCAAGCACACGAAAATCATGATGTTCGTGATGTTTTTGCTGATCATCCCTTCATTTGTCTTGTTTGGCATTGATGGCTATAACAACATGAGCGATAAGGGCGAGGTTGTTGCCCGTGTTGGTGGCGCTGACATCAGCCAGGGTGAGTGGGATGCTGCCCACAAGGCTGAATCTGATCGATTGCGCGCTTCCATGCCGAATCTCGATGCCAAACTGTTTGACTCGCCAGAAGCACGCTACGCCACACTCGAGCGGTTGGTACGTGACCGCGTGCTCGCGCAAGCGGTGGAGTCCATCAGGCTGACGACCAGCGACAGCCGATTGGCACGTGAACTCCAAGAAAACCCAACCATCGCCGCATTGCGCCGGTCTGACGGTTCGCTGGACATGGATAAGTACAAACAACTTGTCGCCAGCCAGGGCCTGACGCCCGAAGGCTTTGAAGCCCGTGTTCGTCAAGATCTGTCTATCCGACAGGTGGAAGCTGCTGTCACCGCAACAGGCTTGGCTCCCGCCGCCATCGCTGACGTGTCGTTGAATGCATTTTTTGAACGGCGCGAAGTGCAGTTCGTGAACTTTGCCTCTGCTGATTTCGCCTCCAAGGTCAGTCCGACAGAGGCAGAGCTGGAGGCTTACTACAAGGCCAACCCAACGCAGTTTCAGGCTGCCGAGCAGGCCAGCATTGAATACTTGCTGCTTGACCTTGAGGCCGTGAAGACAGGAATAACCATTAGCGAGACCGACTTGAAGTCTTATTACGACCAGAATGTGGCCCGGCTCAGTGGCTCTGAGGAGCGCCGAGCCAGTCATATTTTGATTAACGCAGCCAAGGATGCCCCCAGCGCAGTTCGGCAAAAAGCCCAGGCCCGTGCGCAGGAAATGCTCCTGATGGTTAGAAAAGCGCCAGATAGCTTTGGTGAACTTGCCAAGAAAAATTCTCAAGACAGTGGCTCTGCTCCTAACGGTGGCGATCTCGATTTTTTTGCAAGAGGTGCGATGGTGAAGCCTTTTGAGGAAGCTGTTTTTGTACTGAAAAAAGGAGACATCAGTGATGTCGTCGAGTCGGATTTTGGCTTTCACATCATTAAGTTGACAGACATCAAAGTGCCGGTTCAACGCAGCTTCGTAGAGTTGCGGGCCAGCATCGAGGCTGATCTCAAGGCCCAGCAGGCGCAACGTCAATTTGCTGAGAGCGCTGAAATCTTTACCAACGGGGTGTACGAGCAATCGGACAGCCTCAAGCCCGTGGCAGATAAACTGAAGCTTGAGATCAAGCTAGCGGACAAGCTAGCCCGCCAAGCCTTGCCTGGAGCCAAGGGTGTGCTGGCGAATGCAAAATTTTTGACGGCTGTTTTCACTCCTGATTCAGTTGAGAAGAAGCGCAATACTGAGGCCGTTGAAATCGGCCCTAACCAATTGGCTGCCGGACGAGTGGTGAAACACACGCCAGCCCGCACGTTGCCACTGGCCGACGTCACGCCTGCTGTGCGTGAGCGGTTAGTGGCGGCGCGTGCCTACGAACTCGCCAAAAAAGAGGGGGCCGACAAGCTGGCCGCTTGGAGGGCTGCTCCTGACACTGCCGCAATGCCAGCCCCGGTGGAAGTGTCGCGTGACCAGGCGCAAAAGGTCTCACCGGCCATGTTGAAAGCCGTTTTGCGGGCGGAGACAAAGGTCCTGCCCAATTTCATTGGCGTTGACCTTGGTCCCCAAGGCTACGCAGTGGTGCGGATCAATAAAATCACGGCGCGTTCCGTGCCTGCAGAGGCGGCCGCCAAGCAAGACCGCGGTCAATACGGGCAATGGTGGACCAGTGCTGAAGGACTGGCCTACTATGCCGTTCTCAAGGAACGGTTCAAAGTTGAAATGCGTGCACCGAAGCCGGTCAGTACGCTTTCGGAACCGGCTACCGCCGCTTTGCAGTAAGCTGCGAAATCGGGGTAACAAGCGATATAATCCGAAGCTGCGGTGGCTGTAGCTCAGTTGGTAGAGTCCAGGATTGTGATTCCTGTTGTCGTGGGTTCGAGCCCCATCAGCCACCCCATATAAATCAAGGAAATCCTGCTATCTAATCAGTAGCAGGTTTTTTTCTTGGGTGCTCGATGTAAGGGCGGATGTAAGACGATTTTCCGAATTCGGCGGCCGTGTCGGAATCTCAAACAGAGGGATTTGGCTTGTTTGCTGGGCGATGTGGGTGTGAAGCGGCGGACAGGAAGCGTGGAAACCCTCCATATCTGATGACACAGACTCGCAATTTGCTATTTAATTGATAGCTGCTTACGCACGTTCTACGAGGGCTAGTGGCCTATTTGGCATATAAAAAGTGCTGCGCAAGGGTTTGATCAGCTACCGCGAAGGCGGCAGGCGGTGACGACCCTTCGGCGCTCGATATTGACGTGTGACCTCCACCAGCGCGGTCATGCCGGGCGCGCCGCCTGCTGAATGGCGCTTTGCGCTGGTGGCAGCGCACCCAACATCACCGCTTTCCATTTTCGTGAGTCTGTAGCTTTGGTCAGTGGCCAATGCGGAGTACCGCAATGGCCAGGCACCACGAAGCTGTCGCGTAGCTTCGGCCAGCAGCGCGGTCATGCTGGGCGGCCTGTTTTTTGATTGAACTGCGCTGCGCGCTGTGGGCCAGTCCACCCAGCATCACCGCTTTCGGTTTGCCAGCGCTGTAGTCTCAGTCAGTGCGCGCGGCGCTGGTGCGCCCCGCACAGGTGCCGGGGAGGTACATCGCCAGTGCTTCGCAAGTGTTGGTCAGTGCGCTGTGGCGCAGATATGGCCTCGGCTCGCTGGCGCATCGTGCTGGATCAGCCATCGCCTGCGGCTCGGCCTGGCACCCGGTATGCGTGGCAGTTGTGGCACACGCCCGCTACGGCCACCCGCTTCGCTTTTACATAACGCCGCATTGCCCTCAGTGCCCGCCAGTCGCTGCGCTAAAGCTCCGCTTGGTGCCGGTCACCGCTTCGCGCCCTTCGGGTGAAGGCAACAGGCGTTATGCAAAGTGGCCTTCGCTGGAGTCGGTCGCACAGCCGTCGGCGCTTCCCGGTCGTTGGCACGCCCTACGCGCCGCCGTCTGCGCGCCCTTGTGGTTGTCGTGGCACCGTGGCATTGGTCAGGCGCTGCGCGCTGTGTGGTTGGTCAGTGGCCTGCGGCCAGTCATGTGGTGTGTGCCCCCGCCCACCCTTGTGCTTCGCCGCTGCGCGGCATCAGCCCTGCGCGCTGGTCTGCCCGTCCGCCCCCCGTGGGGGCTCCCTCAGCCCGCGCGCCTTTGCCTTTGGTTTTGCTACAAGTTTCGTAGCTGCTCACGCACGGCATACGGGGGCTACAGGCCGAAACGGCCTGTAAGCCAGCGTGACCGCTGGCTTACTTATGTAGCGTGAACTTTAGGATTTCGACTTGTTATGTCTGAAATCCCACGGCGGTACAGGTTCAGTATCGCGCCACAAGCCCCGCTTGCCAGCTTTGGCCGCGTCTTCTGCCGCCTCATACAGCCTGCGGTCGTTGGGTGACTGCTCACGCTGATACTGCCGATAGAACCAGGCCATGCCGCGTTCGACCTGCACCAGATTGATATCCTGCCCATTGACCAGCACCTTGCCAATTTGCCGCCCGTATCGGTCGCGTTTCTCAGTCTCGACATTCACAGTCTTGTCGAAAACCATGTCCGACAGCGACTCTTTGGAACGGTTGCCAAACGCCTGCTTTTTCTCTGGCGCATCAATACCGGCCAGCCGAATTTTGTGCTGAACTTTGTCATCATCCAGCACCGTGATGGTGTCGCCATCGGCCACGCCGACAACCCTGCCCGTGACCGTCTCAGTATGGGCAGCGCAGGATAGCGCTAGCAACAGGCATGCAAGGGCTTTGCGCATGGTGGCGTTACGACTTGCCGCCGACAACAATATCCAGCCGTGGCAGCGCCCGCACAATCTTCATTGTTTCCAGGCTCACCGTGATGACTCGCTGAAACAGTTTGAGCGGGTAGGCCGCATCCCCGACAGTTTCGGTAGCCCACAAATTGGCATCGTTCACGATGCCGCTGTCTTTGTGGGTGGTCACGGCCTGACGCTCAATGGCCCGCTCTTGTTGCCATCCAATTGGCGAGCAAAAATCTCTCAAGTTCACCTCGCTTGACCGGGTGCTTGACGAGCAGACTCTCCAAATCGTCGCCGTCCACCAGCTCGACCCGGAGAATATCCGCTTGCTGCCTGGCTGCACCGTTGAACCGTTGATTCGTGGTGGCAACCATGGAAAACACCACGCCTGGATGCCTTTGGGCGTAAGCGCCAACGCCCGCTGCGACATCCTTGACGGCCTCCCACCCAAGCTCACGTCCCTCCACTGAGGAGCTCTTACACTGGATCACGACGCCTTCCGATCCGCGGATCGCCACGACATCGACGCCGCCGTCGCCCGAGCGCGGAGTCTTTATCGTCCTTGGATACCCCCGCTTGCTCCAAAGCAAGGCGCAAAAGGCCTCGAACGCATCCGGGTCCATGGACCTGATGTCGTCCCCACCAAGCAGCTCGTTGCCAAAGGCATTGCCACCGTCCGGCGCCTCCAAGTCCCCGAAGTCAGCGGGGCTCACGTCGCCCGCGCCGTTCAGCATATCGGTGGACAGTCCGCGCTTCCAATCCAAAAGCTTGTCGAGCTTGGCATCGAAGGTCAAGAAGTCATGCGCCACCACCACGGGGTAATAGACGTAGACATCTCTGGTCTGCCCGATGCGGTAGGCCCGGTCAGTCGCTTGGTCTTCCTTGGCTGGGTTCCATGTCCGCGTGAAATGGACGACGTGGTTGGCCGCTTGGATGTTCACGCCAAAGCCAACGGCAAGCGGCGATAGGACGATCACGCCGAAGCCCGGCTTGTCCTGAAATTTCTTGATCCGCCGCTGCCGGTTGTTTGCATTGGCCGAGTCTGCCGACGTGTCGCCATTAATCACGTCGGGCACGACTCCAAAGCGTTCGCCAATGGCCCGTTGCAACGTCCGCTGGAGATCCCTGAATTCGCAGAAGACGATGACCTTCTCGCCCTTGGCCTCAATCTCACGTAGCTGCGTCAACAGCCACGCCATCTTGGGAGAGCGGCGCTCGATTTCAGCAACGGGCTCAGAGTCGGTCGATATATGACCTGGCGGCCTCGGGTCAGAGCACAGCCTGCGCAGGTATTGCAAAAGACCCAAGGGTGATTGCAGGCCGCTGGCAGGGCCGCCCTTCTCGCGCTTGCGAAATGCCGCGACAGCGTCGGCATAGTACGCCCGCTGCCGATCCGACAAGGGCAACGCCCGGCATCCGTCTGCCTCGATCTTCTTGGGCAAGTCCTTGGCGACCTCGGCCTTGGTCCTGCGCAGCTTCTGAGGCTCGATCAAGGCTCGCAACTCCGCGACACGCTCCTTCTCCTCGTCGCTTTCGGCTTCTATGGGCCTGCGGTAGCGGTTACCGAATTCTTTCAATGCCCCGAGCAAACCCGGCTGCACGAAGTCGAACAGACACCAAATGTCGGTCAGCGTGTTCTCGACCGGCGTGCCTGTGCAGGCAATTTTTAGCCGGGCGTTCTGCTTCTTGGCGGCGCGCGTCACCAAGGCATTGGGATTCTTGATCTTCTGCGCCTCGTCGCAAATCATGGCCGACCAGCGCTGCGCGGCCAGTGAAAATTCGAGGTCGCGCAAGGTCTCGTAAGTGGTCAGCACAACTTGGGCACCGCCGAGCCAACCCGTCGTTAAAAGCCGCGTCGCGCCGCCCCGGACAAGCTCCTCGTCAAGCGACCGCTTTGGCACGCGCTTTTCGGCCAGCGAAGGCCCGTACAGCGTCAGGACGCGCATCGCGCCGGGCGCGAAGAACTTGGCGATCTCTTCCTTCCAGTTCTCTAATAGGGAGACGGGCGCCACGATCAGGAACGGATCAATGTTGGGCTGCTCTTCGATGGCCGCCGCAATGAAGGTCAAGAGCTGGATCGTCTTGCCCAAGCCCATGTCGTCGGCCAGCAGTGCGCCACGGCATGCCACGGGTGAAAGGCTCCACAGGTGTTGAAGCCAGGCCACGCCGCTCAATTGGTGATCTTTCAGGGCGATCTCGGGCCGCAGCGACGCGGGAAGCCTGGGCGGCGCTCCAGTCGGGGCCAAAGCCCCTCGGCGCTCCTCGTAGTCGAGCGTGTCCACGTTGGGCTTGACCACCAAGCCCTTGCGCTCGGCGGCCTTGGCTTTGGTCGCGGGCTTCGTTGGATCGAATTCGCGCTTGCTCACGTCCTCACGGGCCTTGCCCAGTGTCTCGAGTGCCTCGGCGGCCCAAGCGACCGGGATGGACTTTGGACACCCTGGGAAATCGATGGTCTCCCGCTTATCTTCCTGGGCCTTGCTGACCTGTTCGCGGAATTCCGCGATGGAATCGTCATTAAGCACCACGGCGACTGTTTCTCCACCCCCCTCGGGCGTGTAACAAAGGCCGAAATCGACGTTCTCGGGGAACCACCCCTCGTCGTCGCTCTTGCGGGCAATGAATGGGGAGTAATAGGGCTTTTCGACGCCGAAGCCCTCGACGCGTTCGGAATACCTCGTGAGGTCAAAAATCTCCGAGGCCCGCACGCCACCGGGGGCCGACATGTCGCGCAAAGCCTGGCGCAGCAATTTGGCCTGGTCCGGCGTGTCGCCCAAGATTTCAAGGTCGTAGCCCTGCCAGTGACAGCACTGCGCCGAGGCCGCGATACGGGCCTCGATCTTGGCGACGAATTTCTCCAAGTCCTGCGGGCCTTCAAAGCGCAGTTCGTCAGAGCGAACCTCACCGTGGATCGTTTCCTCGACTAGCAACGCGCAGTCGTAGGGATAGCCCTTCTCGTCACGCAAGGCGCGGGCAGTGAAGCGGGCGAAGGAAACGCCAGCGTCGTCGCGGGCCTTCTCAAACTGGGCCGGGTCGATTACTTTGGACGCATCGGGGCCAAGTGTGGCGAACGGGTTTCGCAGGAACGCCTCGGCGCGGTCGCCTGCAATGCGGCGCCCCGGCATCTTGCGAATTTCGCGCAGGACGGTCCGGACCTCCGGCGCGAGCATCACATGCACGATGCCATTGCCATCGGGGATGTCGTAGCGTTCGGGCACCTCATGGAGCCGGTCGAAGATTTCGAGCCAGCGCTCCGGCGCGCCATCAAATCCTGGTTGCACTTCGACCATGTTGGCGCCGCCGACATCGCCCTTGCGCATGTCAATGCGCAGCCTCTCCGGCGTCAGCACGACGGTCTTTCGCAGAAAGTCCGTCATGTCGGCGCTGGCACTCGCGGCGTGGGAACGAATGGCTGACCATGCTCGGCGATTCGAGTCCGCGACGCGCTCGCTCGGCGGCCTGGCCCAGAACTGGGCCACCGATTCGACTACGCGCCATGCGCTCTCCGGCAGGAGCGAAACGCGGTTGCCCGCCTTGATGACAGCACCGTCAATGGCGACGTTGCCTTGCGGGCGTTGCCCGCTGGGATCGAGCCATCCAGCGATGGACACGGCGAAGCCCTCGTCGATCAAGGTCTCCTTGCTCGACAGGGCCGGGCGCCACGGCTCCACGGGCGGCAGCTTCAATACGACGACGCTTGATCCGTGCTCGGGAGAAGCGGCCAGGCGATAGAAGTCTTGCCAGCCCAGCTTGATGCCTGCATCGCCCAGCTCGGCGAAACCCTCCTCCTCCAACTGCCCCAGCAGCATAGCGAGTTCGGCATCGGCGCCGAAGCTGCCAGCATCGGATAGCCAACTATCGCGGGCGGGCTCGGGCCGGTAGTGCGCGCCATCGCGATTCCATGAAACGGCAATCGTCGAGACCTTCGCTCCGTCGGAGTTGGTGGGTGCGGAACCTTTGGATCGAAATGATGGCCACTGCATCGCTTACTCCTTGAACCAGCCGCGAGGCGCTCTGGACCTGAATCCCCATGCTTCAAGCTGGACGGCAACATGATTGGGCTGCTCGACACCAAGCACCCAGAGTGTGCCACCCTTGATGCGGTTGTCCTCGACGCGCAGGCCGTGGGTTCGCGCGAAGAATGTCCATGTTTCCTGCGTAAACGCCTCTGAGCGAACGCGGCGGACCGCGCCGACGCGACGCGGCGGGTCGCTGGGTCGGCGGCCGATACGGGGCACGAGCGAGGCGTCGAATTTCTGCTCCCAGGTCTGGGCGGCAGAGTCGCGGTGGATCAGCCGCTCGATGTTGACGGTGTCCCTGATGGTTCGTATGTGAATCGTCGCCCGCGCCTTGCCCGAGGTCAGAGTGTCGAGCAAGGGCTTGCCCAGAGAGTCCCACTCGAAGACGAACATCGCGTTGCCCTTGGCCCCGAACTCCACCAGCAAATATCGGCCGACCCGCATCACGAACGCGTTGTTGTCTGCGGTCGTGCCGTCCAAGTCGAGCAGCCGACCCTTGGCCCGGCTCTTGAAATCCGTGAAGGCTTCGCCTCGCCGATATTGAGCGTCCGTCCCCAGTGCGAACCACATCTCATCAATCGAAGGCTCGAAACGCAGCCAATAGTCCACGCGGCGACTGTCGCCCGTGCCATCGACGCTCAGTAGCTCGAAGAAGTTCTTGATCAACTCACGCTTGAGCCAGCCATTGACCATCTCGCGGCTCTGGTCATCGGGCTTGCCCCTTGCATCGACCACCCAAGCATCCCAATTGGCGCGACGCAGCCAAGGATTGCCGACGATGGAAACGGCGGCGTCCCGCAAGGCCATGTGTTCTGGGCGCTCGCGGCACTTGGCATACCTCGACACCAGCAGCGAGACGCAGCGCAAACGGAGCGACTCGGTGAGATCAACGCCACCGCGCCCAGTTCCGATGTTGATGAGGTTTTGCAGCGTGTCCTTGAAAGGCTCGTCGGTCAGGTCGCATCCCGCTCGCATTTGGGCAATGACCGCTTCTTCGAGCACCCAAGAGTCCGATGGAATCGCCAGACTCTCCATCGCGTCGCGCAGCTCGGTGGAATCGCCACGCAGCAGCGCCTTGCCAAACTTTTCACATGGCTGATCGGTGAGCAAGGCAACGTGCTTGGTCAGCGCCGCGAACCATGGGGGCTTGGTCTCCTTAGATTTGACGATACGCTCGCGCTCGGCCCGAAGCCAAGACCGCAACTCGCGCCAACCTGCCTTGGCTTCATCGCTGGCCTGCTTGCCGTTGATGGGAAAAGTCCAGTAGCTCGACAGCAAAGCTTGAAAGCAGCGGATGCGCCGCCGCATTTCCGACTGCCCCTCGACCAGCTCGGCGACGCGGTTGCGAAGCCTGTCCTCGGCAATGGCGCACCAGCCCTGTTGGTCTATGGTTCCCATGCCAAGGCACACGTATTTCAAATCGCGAAAGCCATCGACCTTGCCTGCCCTGCGAAAGCTCGCCATGGCGGACAGGATGGACCGCGAGTTGGCGACGATGCCCGCGCCACCATGCTCTCGATGAACCTGCTGGCGGGCTCGGACCATGGCCGATGGATCGGAGATCGTCTCGGGCGCTCGTAGCCCCGAAGCGAAAGGCCCCAGCCCCATCCGAAGCATGTTGAGCGGCGCGTTCATCTCAAATCATTCGGACATTTCAGGCCGGGGTCCAACGGAATGTTGGCGTGTTTTTCCTTGCCGGTCCCGAGGTCGCGGAACTCCAATTTGAGCTCAACGCGCCGCATTTGGGACGGATCGCCCGCGCTCGTGTTGAATGATGATCCGCCAACAAGAAAAAGCGTCTGAACCAACTCGCGGTCAGACGACGCGATGGCATCGCCTGCCTTGGAGTCGAGCAGCGCGCAGAGCACGCGCTGTGATCGCAAGTAGCTCAAATTCAGGTTGTAGAGGTAGTCACCGGTTTGGCTGGCGAAGCCCTCGACGACAACGCGCTTCAACCACTTGTCGCACTTCTTGCTGCGGGCCAGGTCAAGCACTCGCGGGACAAACTTGCGAACGAAGTGCTCATGCGCTGGGCTCTCGAAGGTGTGCTTGTCATTTCCAAAAAGCACCAGCGTTCCGAAGTCGATGGAGTAGCCATGGACCGACACGCCTTTGAATTCGGATTGCTTGGTGAGCGCGTCCACGTCTGCAATGCAGGACTGGATCGTCTTGTCGCGCTCCTCCTTGTCCTTGTTGATCGTGGCTAGTCCGTGCGTGACGGCGATCAGCGCGACTGCCATCGCCACCAGAAACAGAACCATGAGCGCCGTCATGAGGTCGGAGAAGGAAATCCAAAACGGCTTCTCAGCCTCTTCCTTCCCCGCCTTGCGCCTCGAAGCTTTTATCCCAATCATGGCCTATCACTTCCGAGGCGAGAAGTCGTCAATCGTGTCACCGAGATTCTTGATGGCTCCCGACAGCAACTGGACTGCGCTCGAAAGCTCGCCTTGAAATGCCCGGTTGCCCTCGCGCATTGTTCGTTCGACGTTCTCCGCGAAGGAATCGTGGGCCTTCACCAGCACCTCGCTGACTCCGCGTAGGTATTCCTCAGACTCTTTCTGGGCGGTTCCGAGCTGGGCGGCTGCGGCTTCGAACTTGCTGATGATTTCGGAAGTCATGGACGCCTCCCGCTTGGCGTTCTCGACGGTCTGCTTCAACTCGGTCACCATCAGGGCGAACGTGTCGCGGGTCTTGCCATAGTCGGCGAACAAGCCGCGCGCGCCATCGGTGGCAAGCGTGAGCTGGCCCGACGCGCCCTTGATGGCTTCGACCGCCGCAGTGGACGCCTTCATGGTGTCCGAGACGCCCTGTCCTGCTTTGGCGAAGTCGCTGGCGGCGACAAACAGCGTCTCGGCGCCGGAGTTCATGCCCGCGATGGCCTTGTCTGTAGCGCCTGCGAGGCGCGCGACGGTGTCCTGCAGCGACCGATTCGTCTCAACTGACTGCGCGAGCAAGCGCTCCATCTGCTCGGAGAGCGAGCCGATGGCAGCTCCGGTGGCGCTCTCGAATCGCTCTTGGCGTTGGCCTTGCGACTCGGCGGATGCCTCGGCCTGCCTGCGAAGCTCGGCCACCACACCTGCGACTTGATCGCCGACATTGGTGAGCACCTCTTGGAGCTTGCGCGAGGACTCGGTCTGGGACTCCCCCACCAAAGCCCTGATCTGCTCGACAAAGGCCGCTGTTTGGGCATTCATGGCCTGTTGCCGGGCTTCCATGCCATCAAGGGCCTTGGCCAGCTTCTCGCCCATCGCATCGACGGTATTTGTCCCTGCGGCGTCCATGTTGGCGGCAAGCTGTCCGAATTGCAGGGCCGTGGCCTTCATCGACTCGCTGGTCTCGCGCAATAGCTCCGACATGCCCTGCATCTGGCCGCCGAACATTTCGCGCATCTGCGCCGAGAAGCTCGCCAGCACGTCGGTCAGCATCTTGTTGACCGCTTCACCTTGATTGGCGCTGACCCCTTGGACGGCCTTGGCTATGGCCTCCATTGGCGGGCCGAGGCTCTCGGAAATCGCCTTGCCAACGTCCACCGACATCTGACCCGTGTGCTGGGCTTCGGCCGCAATCTGCTGGGTCGCCAGCGTCGTCAGAATCTCCTTGAGATCGGCAACCAGTGCATTTTTTATGTGCGCGGCCTGCGTCGCCGAAGTTTCCGCCGCATTGGCCAGCCGTTCAAGGTATTCCTCGCCCGCGCCGCCCTTGAACAAGCTGTCCACGAGTTCGCGCAACGACTCGACCTGCCGATACCGCGCGGCGACCAAAGACTTCTCGACCCAAGTGAACAGCATCGCCAGCGCGATGGCGGCTGCCGACACATAAAAAGCGTGGCCGACCGAATCGATGAGTTGCCCAAGTTGCTCTTGAACCTTGGTTAAATCCTTGGGCACTTTGAAACGGCCAAGTCCGATGATCAGGCCAGTGAAGGTGCCGATGATCCCGAGGCCGGTCAAGATGCCGGGCAAGTGCTTGTAATACTCGGTTTTCAGCCGTGTATCGACGACCGACTGCTCGGAAAAGAAGTTGTCGGCAAGGGCGGTGGCACGCCAACGGACGATCTTGCTTTGGCCGTTGTCTCCGTCTTCGCTCTGTGGGTGCAGCGTCTTGGCGTATTCTGTCCACAAGTGGGACAAGGCAGGCCCGGACATCGCTTTGGACTCGATCTCTCCAAGCTCGACGACGTTTCCATCGAGGCGGGAGCGGATGTCCCACAGCGCCGCGATGGCGGCTTTGAGTTCACCCGCCAAGTGCACGGCCGGTATGACAAATCGAAAAAAGAAACCGATGCTGATAAGGATCAGCAGCGCCGCCACTATGACGATGTGCCAATACTCGAACCAGATGTTTGATATGTCTGCCATGCCGCCCGTCCTTCTATATTCTTCTTGATTTAGTTTAACCGGTCGTCCTACGCCTATTGGAGCTTGGATGCTGACTTGGTGAGCGGCGCACAAACTGGGCTATCGACCACAGCTAACCATTTTTGCGAAACAGATTTACCCCTCCAGCAACTTGTGCAGGAAGCCCAGTTTGCGGCCAATGTCATGGAAGCTAACTTGAACCAATACATCGTGGCGGCTTTTGAGTCGCTGGTAGGTCTTCCAATGCATGCCTTTTGGTTTGCCGCCGTCACCATTCAAAATGCCAGCCTCCCAACCCATGCGTTTGCGCAGCTTGTCGGCCTTGGTTGATGCCCGGTCGCCAGCGCCTTCCTTCTGCGTGGCGTAGCCCAGGCCACCACATTGGCGGCAGGCGAAGTATCGGCCCGCCGCGTAGAGCACCGCTACCCGCTTGCTGCACCGGGGGCAGGTAAACCAGTGGCGCTGTCCGCCCAGGTGGCAGGGTGAGGTTTGCGTCTGTACCCGTTGCTCGACCACTTCGCCGGTGCTCTTCATGCGGTAGGACAACACCATGCCTTGGTCAAAGTCCACGCGGACGCTGATGCCCGCCACCTGGCGGTCGTTCACCAGCCACTGCCAGCTAAAGCCGCTGCCCGGCACCAGCAAGCCCTTGCGGGTGATCTTGCGGATGTCCAACGGCATGGAGTCGCTGGTCTCCGCTTTGCCGCCATAACTACTACGCCGCCCACTTCCGCGTCCGCCCATTTTTATTCTCCGGTTTTTGCCGAAATCAATTGGCAAGTTGAACAGGTGCTATGGCCAGAAAATTCATAAGGCGGCCTGTAACCCGCATGAATGCTTGGTTCTTGGTGCTTTGCATGTTGTCGGAAATGAGGCATGTATTCACGCCGTCCGGCTGTTTCTGAGGTCTTTCAGCTTGATCAGCATGGCCAAAGTGCGCTCAAACTTGCGATCTAGGTGCGTTTCGTAGCGGGAAAGCTTCTCCAACTTGAAGGCTTGCAGCCCTTCGCCAATGGTTTGGTTCACGATAGCGTCGTGGTGGCGAGATTCTTTTTCTTGCTTGTGGCAATAGGGTGACAGGTGCTCGGATATGAAACTGGCCAAGCCTTCGGCATCTGCCTTGTCCTCTTCGTCATCTAAATGGCTCTCCCACCAATCACGCGAGTCTGGCAACAGAGCGCGCAACGCTTTGTCATAGGCGCGTTCACCACCCTTGCGCAAGATAGCAGCGGCCTTGCTGGTGGCATCGAGGTCGTGGCGGGCAGCGTGTTGGCTTTCGGTCACATCTTCAGGTTTCAGATCCATCAGGTCGCGAATATCCGTGCCTTCACCAGACAGTCCCATTTCAAACGGTGCCGCCGCCGGGATGACGGTCTTGGCACTGCGGGCAGATTCCTTCAAGCCCTTGTTGATGGTGGCCCCCTCGGCTTGCAGCACCCGGCGCTTTCGCCAAATCACGCTGGCCAGTTCTTCAATCAAATGCTGCTCGGTCGCACCAGCGGGCAGGTGTTCGTCCATCAGCGAGTTAACCAGGCTTTCATAGTCGGCATGGCTTTCGTGGCTCAGGACGGTGTAGCGGCTCAGGATGCCGTGCTTCAGGGCGTTGAAGCGGACGGCTTCGTAGGGCTGCGCATTTTGTCCGGCAACAAGCGGGGCAGGGGTGTCGCTCGCAGTCAGGGCGGATAAATCAGTGTTGGGCGTGGTCATCGTCTTTACCTTGGGGTGTTGATGTGAGGTGGGGTGTGAAACCGTCGCAGCGTTGGAGTTGCAAAACCAGATCAGCAGACAACTGCGAGTCACGCGCGCGAATGGCAATACCAGCGGCCTGCCAGTTGCCACAGCGCCAGCTTGTCTGACCAACACCAGACAAGTGCCTGCACTCCAGGCAAAACCGCCGGTCGTCGGCTTCGCGGTCCCGAATCACCAGCTTATCGGCCAGGGATTCGCCGTCGGCAATAGTCAAGCCCTTGTCGGTGAACCGGTGCAGGCGCGCAGTGAACAGGTCAATCTCTGCGCCGTTCATAGCCGTGGAATGCGGCCAGCAGTGGGCATCAGGATCGCTACCGGGTAATGCGCCCGCCGCGACGATTGAAGCATCCAGCGCCAGCGATGCGGCCAGCATCAACGGCGAAAGGCCCGGCGGTCGGACTGTGCCAATGTCAACCATTGCCGTTGTGGGCGTGGGCGTGGGCGTGGGCGTGGGTGCCGGGTCATTGGCCGCCGCCGTTGGCCCTTCGTTTTTCTGAAAAGGTGCCAAAGTGGGGGCTACAGAAACTACAAAAAGGGTTTCTGTAGTTTTTGAAGCGTCCTTCTCGGGCGTTTTGCCGGTTTTCAGCCTTTCAAGCCAGCTCATGCTGCACCGCCTTTGAATACTGCCGGGTTGATCAAATAGCGGTCACTGGGTCGGCCCC